>NZ_JBHUEP010000026.1:0-1072 GCF_042680925.1 Ottowia beijingensis | reverse complement strand
GGACACGTTGCGCGGGTGTCCTGAGTGACGCTCAAATCGTAGCCGAAGTGTCCGCCATCAGCGTGGAATGGCGGTCGGCGCGGCCGGCTCAGACGGCCTTGGTGAGCTTGCGCATCGACTCGCCCTTGAGGGCTATCTTGTGCGAGCCGTGCACGATGCGGTCCAGGATGGCGTCGGCCAGCGTGGGCTCGTCCAGCCAGGCGTGCCAGGCCGTCACCGGCAACTGGCTGGTGATGAGCGTCGAGCGCGTGCCCACCCGGTCGTCCAGCAATTCCAGCAGGTCGTTTCGCTCGTGCGCGGCAATCGGCGCGATGCCGAAGTCGTCCAGGATGAGCAGGTCCAGCCGCGCCAGTTGCGCCAGCCGTTTGCCCAGGCTGCCATCGCCGTGGGCCACGTGCAGCTCCTGCAGCAGCCGTGGCGCGCGGGTGTAGAGCACCGAGAAGCCCAGGCGCGCGGCCTGCTGCCCCAGTGCGCAGGCGAGCCACGTCTTGCCGCACCCGGTGGCGCCGGTGAGCAGCACGTTGTGGCCATGGCGCAGCCAGTCCCCGCCGGCCAGGCTGGTGATGACCTCTCGGCTCAGGCCCCGGCTGGCGCGCCAGTCGATGTCCTCCAGGCAGGCACTGGAGACCTTCAGGCGGGCCGCCTTCAACAGGCGCTCCAGGCGCTTGCTGTCACGCCAGTCCACCTCGCGCTGCACCAGCAGCGCCAGGCGTTGTTCAAAGGGCAGCTCGCTGGCCGTGATGTGGGTGGCCGCGTCGCTGAGGGCGGCCACCATGCCGTCCAGGCGCAGGGCGCGCAGTTGGTTCAAGGTCTGTTCGTTGAGCATGGTTCTTCCTTGTTAGGTTTGCTTGCACGTTGGAGTTCAGTGGTAGTAGCCCGGCCCGCGCACGTTCTCGTGCAGCGGCAGGCTCGCCTGTGCGGCCATCGGCGCATCCAGCGGCCGCTGGTCCAGGCCGCAGCCCAGGATGGAGGCGATGCTCTTGTAGGACGGTGAGCGAATCGACTGCGCCCGCGCACAGGCGGCCTCCAGCCGGTCAGCCCCGTACTCACGGCCCAGGCGCATGAGGCCCAG
>NZ_JBHUEP010000025.1:0-2036 GCF_042680925.1 Ottowia beijingensis | reverse complement strand
GACCGCGATCAGCTACTCGTGCGGGCGCGTCAATGGCTGTACAAGAACAAGCTGGTGATCGTGCACGAGCGGGCAATTCGGACACTGATTGCGGCGGCACTTGCCCAGCTTGAAGTTGAAACAGGCACCGCCATCGCCGCCAGCGTTGATCCAGCAACACTTGATCGCTGGCGAGCCTCAGTTTCAGAGCTGCGCCCAGATGGACAAACCCAGCAGAGTTGGCTATGGGCTGCACCGGCGAAACACTCAACCCGCCAAATCAGCGAGGTACTGGAGCGCATCGACCTGCTTTACACGCTGGACGTTCATAAGCACCTGGCAGACATCCCCGATCTCATCTTGCGCCGCTACGCGCGCCGACTTGTCTCCAGGCCGCCCTCAGCCGGAGCCAAGATCAAAGAGCCAGCGCGCACCGTGGAGGTCGCATGCTTTCTTCGGTATTGCCTGTTCACCACCACAGACCAGTTGATCCTTATGGTGCAGCGCCGGATCGCCGATCTGTGGCGTCAGGCTGCCGCCGATGTCCCCGCTACCGTCAATTGGGCCGCAATGTACAAAACGCTGCTCGGCGAACTTGTTGCCTTGAGCGCGCAAGGTGCGGTGCCAGATGCTGAGTTGCGTGCCCGTCTTGAAGCCTTGATCACCGAAACCCAGAAACGCAAACCACCGAGCAGGGCCTCCCTGGTCCGCGAGGGATTGATTGATGGAATTCGCCCCGTGCGGTCGTTGCTCGTCGCCATTGCAAAGCTGCCCTGGCAGGCCACCGGCGAGCATCCTGCCATCGAGTACCTTGCCAAGCTGCAAGCTTTATATCTCAAAGGATCCAGAAAGCTGCCAGTTGAAGTGGTGGCACCAAGTCTGGGAATGATCTGGCAGGTTTCGATCTCCAGCCCAGACCGGGAACGGGCGTTTCAGGCGTTGGAGGTGGCCACCCTGTTTGCCCTGCGCCGCGCGGTGCGCAATGGCTCGGTCTGGATTGAGCACAGCCTGAGCTTTCGGGGTCGTGCGCGCTTGTTCTTCACGGACGAGCGTTGGCAGGCAGAGTCCAAGAAACACTATGCCCGTCTATCGTTACCCAGCAAGGCTGCCACTTTCTTGAAGCCTTTGCTGGCCAGAGTAACTGCCGGTGTCGATGCGGTGGCCGCTGCAGCCCGCAGTGGCGTACTGCGCGTGGATGATGAACTCCATTTGTCGCCATTGCCCGCAGAGGACGAAGACCCAGAAGTGACCAAGCTGCGCGCGGCTTTGGATCACCGCATCGGTGAGGTTCAATTGCCGGAAGTGATTCTGGCCGTTGACGCCCAGGTGCGCTTTAGCTGGATCATGCTCGGACGTGAGCCGCGCTCTACCGACGAGCTGCTGATGGTCTATGCCGGCATCATGGCCCACGGCACCAGTCTGACTGCGGTCGAATGCGCGCGCATGATTCCGCAATTGTCTGCCACCAGCATTCGCCAGGCCATGCGCTGGGCGCGGGACGAACGGCGTCTGAGCCAGGCCTGCCAGGCTGTGCTGGAATTCATGCAGCGACACCCGATTGCCGCCACCTGGGGGCGGTCCGATTTGGCATCTTCTGACATGATGAGCATGGAGACCACCAAACGGGTGTGGCAAGCCCGGCTTGATCCTCGGCGCAACACACCTTCCATTGGAATCTACTCCCATGTAAAAGACCGGTGGGGCATCTTCCATGCGCAGCCCTTTGTGCTCAATGAGCGCCAGGCGGGCGTGGCCATTGAAGGTGTCATCCGCCAAGAAAAGCTGGAGACCAGCCAGCTTGCTGTGGATACCCATGGCTACACCGACTTTGCCATGTCACATGCCCGTTTGCTTGGTTTTGATCTTTGCCCGCGGTTGAAGGAACTCAAACAGCGCCACCTCTTTGTGCCACGCGGCACCAAAGTGCCCGCAGAAATCGCTGCGGTGTGCGAAGCCAATGTCGACGTCGCTTTGATCGAAAAGCATTGGGATAGTCTGGTGCACCTGGCAGCCTCGGTCATGAGCGGACATGCCAGTGCGGTGGCAGCTCTTGCGCG
>NZ_JBHUEP010000024.1:0-1031 GCF_042680925.1 Ottowia beijingensis | reverse complement strand
ACGCACGCTGCTCTACCAAACGGTAGCCGAGCACTACGAGACCTGGCTAGAGTTGGCCAGCGCGGGTCAGTTCGACGGCCAGGGCGACCACCACACCCCCAAGCCCTTCGTGCGCAAAGCGTTTGCCAAGTATCTTGAGTGCGGCATCTTTGCCCATGGCTTTGCCCGCGCTCGCTGCGGCGACTGTGGGCACGACTACTTTGTAGCCTTCTCCTGCAAAGGCCGGGGAGTCTGCCCCTCGTGCACCACCCGGCGCATGGTGGAGACAGCAGCGCACCTGAACGACCACGTCTCCCCCCGCCTGCCGGTGCGCCAGTGGGTGCTGTCGGTTCCCAAGCGGCTTCGGTACTTCATGCAGCGCGACGGAGCGGTGCTGAGCATGGTGCTGCGCATCTTTCTGCGGGTGATCGCACAAACTCTGCAGACCCACAGCCCCGGTGCGGCCCATATGGACAAGGCAGGCCTGCACATCGGTGCCATCGCCTTCATTCACCGATTCGGCTCCAGCCTCAATGAACACGTCCACTTCCACGTTTGTGTGGTGGACGGGGTGTTTGAGGAAGTGGAGGGCGAGGGCGATGCTGATGCGACCCCTCGAATCTCATCGCCGGGTGTCATCTTTCACGCGGCCACCGGCATCGATGCGGCTACCGTGGCCCCAGTGCAGACCACACTGCAAAAACGCATCCTGCGCGCCTTCGTTGCTCGGGGCCTGCTGGAGAACTGTGACGCCAAAGACATGCTGGGCTACAAACACAGCGGCTTCTCGGTGGACGCCGGTGTCTGCATCGAAGCCCACGACCGCGCTGCGCTGGAGCGGCTGCTGCGCTATTGCGCGCGTCCACCGTTTTCCATGGAGCGCCTACGCAAAGAGGGAAGCAAACTGGTGTACCGCTGTGCCAAACAGCGCAGCGAGCCCACCAGTGACAAGCGTGGTGCCAAGGCAGATGAGCTGCACCTCACACCGCTGGAGCTCATCGACCGCATTGCCGCGCTGGTGCCACCGCCACGCACCCACCGGCACCGCTACT
>NZ_JBHUEP010000023.1:0-1322 GCF_042680925.1 Ottowia beijingensis | reverse complement strand
GCGAGGCCGGCATGTGCTCGGGCGTGGTGGTGTGTGCACCCCGTCGGGGATTGAGGGCGTGGGCGGCCACGCGTTTGCTGCCGTGCAGGACTTCGAGCGTGCCGGCCGTGATGCGCAACTCCACCGGCTCACCCACCAGGGCGTGGGGCACCGAGTAGTAGTGGCCATCGAGCTCAACGTGGTAATCGATGTTGACGCGGGCGGGTTTGAAGCGCGCGATGGGCATGCGCACCGGCGGCAGGGGGCGCAGGGCTGGCCGGTCGAGTTCGGCGAAGGCGCTGGTGCGGTTGCCCGGCAGCTTCTTGAACGCGCGCTGGTTCAAGTCCACCAGCAAGGCGGCAATCGCCCGGTTGAGCTCGGCCAGGCTGAAGAAGGTCTGGTGGCGCAGCCTGGCCAGAATCCAGCGCTCGACCACCTGCACAGCGACCTCCACCTTGGGTTTGTCGCGTGGCTTGGCCGGGCGCGCGGGCATCACGGCCAGGCTGTAGTGCGCACAGAGCTCTTCGAGCAGGCGGTGCGCGGTGGGCTCGTAACGGTCGGGTCGGGCCATGAGGGCGCGCGGCTGGTCAGGCACCAGCAGGCGGGGCACGCCGCCGATGAACTCCAGCGCGCTAATGATGCTGGCCACCCAGTCGGTGGCCTTCTGGCTGGCGGTGGCGCAGGCGTAGGTGTAGTTCGATGCGCCCAGCACGGCCACGAAGACCTGGGCCTGGCGTATCTCGCCAGTGTCGGCATCCACCACGGGAACGGTCTGGCCGGCGTAGTCCACAAAGAGCTTGTCACCGCCCGTGTGGGTCTGGCGCATGGAGCGCTGCAGGCGCCGGGCCCAGGCCTTGTACTTCTCGCAGAAGGCGCTGTACTTGTACGCCTGCCCGCTGTGCTGTTGCTGGTATTCCTCCCAAAGCAACTGCAGCGTCACGCCAGGTCGGCGCAGTTCGCGGTGGATGTGGGCGTGGTCGGGTTCAAGGTGCCGGGACTCGCGCGCCACGGGTGGCTTGTAGAGCCGGGCCTGGAGTTCGTCGTCGTTCAGGCTCTGGGCCAGTGCCCAGTCCACGCCGGCCACGCGCGCGTAGCTGGCTATCTCGCTGACAGTGGATTTGGAGATGCCGAGGGCGGCACCGATTTGACGGGTGCTCAAGGCCCCGCGGTGCAGCAGTTGCAGTGTGTGTCGTAGTTTGCTCATGGTGACCCTGGGTGTGGGCATCGCTGGTTCCGGTCAAAAAACCGGGCAGCGTATGCCGCGTTCGGGTCACTCAGAACACCCCGCAGGTGTCCGCCATCAGTTTGGAATGCTGTCCGCCTTCAGCGTGGAACACTGTCCG
>NZ_JBHUEP010000022.1:0-1505 GCF_042680925.1 Ottowia beijingensis | reverse complement strand
AGCGAGCAAGGCCACGATGTTGGCCGCAGCCATGGGTGTGATGGTCGGCATGCGCAATGCCGTCGCACTGACCCCCACCCCGGCTTGGGTTGCGGGCCGTTTTTGTGTCATCGCGCCGGCCAGGCGCTGCTGGTGTGTTCAGGGTGAGCGCAGCTGGCTCATGGCGTGCGCGAAGGTCTGCGCACTGGGCCAGTTGGAGGCCAGGTACAGGCGGATGCGCCGCGTGTTGCGCGTCACCACTGCCGCCACCTTGAGCAGCTTGATGCGCAGCGTGTCGATCTGCGCCGTGGCCAGCTCTGTGCCCTGCAACGCCAACGCGCGCAGCCTCTCTACCAGCACGTAGCCCAGCGCGGCCAGCAGCATGCGCAGTTGGTTGGAGCGCAGCACATGGCAGCTCGTGCGCGTGGCGAACAGCCCTACCTGCGCTTCCTTGATCCGGTTCTCCGCCTCGCCGCGCTGGCAGTACACGCCGTCGTACAGCGCCTGGGGATCACCGGCAAGGTTTGTCACGATGAAGCGCGGGTTGCAGCCTTGCGCGCCCCATTCAAGCCGCGTGATCACGCGCCGCTCGTGCGGCCAGCTCTGTGCGGCGTAGTCGAATTCATCGACCATGCGCTGTTTGGCCCCGCTGCGCTCGTATTCGTCTTTCATTGAGAGTTCGGCAAACGCCACGCGCGCCTGCAGCCGTGCATTGCGCGCCAGACCCACGATGTAGTGCACGCCGGCGCGCTCGCACCAGTTCAGGATGCGTTGGCGGCAGAACCCGGAGTCGGCCCGAAACACGATGCGCACCTGCGGCCAACTCTGGCGCAGTCTGCGCACCAGCAGCTTGAGGATGGCCCCAGCGTGCTGCGCCGCATCGATGTTGCTGGGCCTCAAGTAGGCGCACAGCAGTTGCTGGCCGCAGAACACGTACAGGGGCAGGTAGCAGTAGCTGTCGTAGTAACCATGGAAGAAGCGTGCCTCCTGCTGGCCGTGCAACGGGTTGTCGGTGGCATCAAAGTCCAGCACCAACTCTTCGGGCGCGCTCTCGAAGCTGGCGATGAACTGATTGACCAACACCTCGTGCAGCCGCCACGCCGTGGCACGGTCGGCCCATTTCTCCAGTCGGCAAAGCGTGGGCGCGCTGGCAATCTCGTGGTCCACGCCAACAGCCGTCTGCACAGCCACGTCACAGCGCAGAGCACCGTGGTCGTTGAGGTCTTCCCAGCCCAGCGCCAGGCCGTACACCCGCTGGCGCAACATGTCGCGCACGTCGTGCGTGATCAGTAGCGGATTGCGCGGATCGGCGATGCAGCGCGCCGCCGCATCCATCAAGCCCAGCTTGCGATCGACCTGGCCAAGCAGCATCACGCCACCATCGCTGGTCATGCTGCCGCCGTCAAAACACCCCTGCACCACGCGCCGGCCCAACCGGCCAAAGTCCATGCTCCCAACGTCAATTTCTTCGGTACAGTTTGGCTTCGGCATTGCCCGCTCGTTGATCAAGATTCGACACCTGGATT
>NZ_JBHUEP010000021.1:0-548 GCF_042680925.1 Ottowia beijingensis | reverse complement strand
GGTTCGGTTCTGCCGCCCAGGGCGATCCAATCTATGAGGCTGGCGTGCAATTGGGGCGGTTGCTGCGTACGGCGTTTTTGGCTGACTACTTTGTCAAGGACGCTTTCAGGAACGAGTTGCGCCGGGTGCTCAATCGGGGCGAGGCTGTTAACGCCCTCAAGCGCGCCATTTATACCGGCCGGATCAGCCCGGCGCAGGCCAAACGTGTCGATGAAATGCAGGCTGTGGCCGATGCGTTGAGCCTGATGGCCAACATCGTGATGGCGTGGAATACCTCACAGATGCAGGCGGTCCTGGATCGCTGGTCGAACCGCCGCCAGGTCATTCCACCGGAACTGATCGGGAAGATTGCGCCCACCAGGCTGGAGAGCATCAACTTGCGGGGTGTGTTTCGCTTCCCGGTTGACCGCTATGCTGACCAAATCCTGCCTTCGCGGCCAAATGCATCGATAACTGGCACCAATGGATGAAACCGACCACGGTTTGACGCCACGAATCGCAGATTTGAAAGTGAACAGGAAAGTCAATGAAATCAACGATCTACCAAC
>NZ_JBHUEP010000020.1:0-25274 GCF_042680925.1 Ottowia beijingensis | reverse complement strand
AGGTGGCCGCCACACCCCGTTCTTCAACAACTACCGTCCGCAGTTCTACTTCCGCACCACCGACGTCACCGGCAGCATCGAACTGCCCGAAGGCAAGGAAATGGTCATGCCCGGCGACAACGTGAGCATCACCGTCAAGCTGATCGCTCCGATCGCCATGGAAGAAGGCCTGCGCTTTGCCATTCGTGAAGGCGGCCGCACCGTGGGCGCGGGCGTGGTGGCCAAGATCATCGAGTAAGGAGCAGATCATGGCCAAGCAAAAAATCCGCATCCGCCTGAAAGCGTTCGATTACAAGCTGATCGACCAGTCCGCTGCCGAGATCGTCGACACCGCCAAGCGCACCGGCGCCGTGGTCAAGGGCCCCGTGCCGCTGCCCACGCGCATGAAGCGCTTCGACATCCTGCGTTCGCCGCACGTCAACAAGGCCAGCCGCGACCAGCTCGAGATCCGCACGCACCAGCGCTTGATGGACATCGTCGACCCGACCGACAAGACCGTGGACGCGCTGATGAAGCTCGATCTGCCGGCCGGCGTGGACGTCGAGATCAAGCTGCAGTAAGGCTTTGCGGCCGGCACCGCGCCGCGCCGTTCTGCCGCTCACAGCGCGGGCTTGCCGACAAGGCAGGCCCGCGTTATAATTTAGGGCTTGGCCTTTTGTGGCCAGGACTTTTCAACCCTCTTTCGTACACCAAACGCGCAGGCCAATTGCAGCGGGCGCGGCGAGAGTTCAGGAGCAATAAATGAGTCAAAGCAATCGATTGGGGTTGCTGGGGCGCAAGGTGGGCATGATGCGTCTGTTCACCGATGACGGCGAAGCAGTGCCTGTCACGGTGGTCGATGTGTCGAACAACCGCGTCACCCAGGTCAAGACCCAGGACAACGATGGCTACGTGGCCCTGCAGGTCACGTTCGGTTCGCGCAAGGCTTCGCGCGTGACCAAGCCCGAAGCCGGCCACCTCGCCAAGGCGGGTGTCGAAGCCGGTGAAATCACCCAGGAATTCCGTGTCGACGACGATGTGGCGGGCAAGTACGCCGCTGGCGCCGCCGTGCCGGTGGCCGAGGTGTTCGCGGTCGGTCAGAAGGTGGATGTGCAGGGCACTTCCATCGGCAAGGGCTACGCCGGCACCATCAAGCGCCACAACTTCCGCTCGCAGCGCGCCTCGCACGGCAACAGCCGTTCGCACAACGTGCCGGGCTCGATCTCCATGGCGCAGGATCCGGGTCGCGTGTTCCCGGGCAAGAAGATGACCGGCCACATGGGCGACGAGACCGTCACCACCCAGAACCTGGACGTCATCCGCATCGACGAGGCCCGTCAGCTGCTGCTGATCAAGGGTGCCGTGCCCGGCTCGCGCGGCGGCTTCGTCACCGTGCGCCCGGCCGTCAAGGCCAAGGCCGCCAAAGAGGAGGCCAAGTAATGCAACTCGAACTCCTGAACGACCAGGGCCAGGCCGCGTCCAAGGTGGATGCGCCCGAGACCGTGTTCGGTCGTGACTACAACGAAGCGCTGGTGCACCAGCTGGTGGTGGCCTACCAGGCCAATGCCCGCCAGGGCACGCGCGCCCAGAAGGACCGCGCGCAGGTCAAGCACTCGACCCGCAAGCCGTTCCGCCAGAAGGGCACGGGCAACGCCCGCGCCGGCATGACCTCCTCGCCCCTGTGGCGTGGCGGCGGCCAGATCTTCCCCAGCAGCCCGAACGAGAACTTCAGCCAGAAGATCAACAAGAAGATGTACCGCGCCGGCATGGCGTCCATCTTCTCGCAGCTGGCGCGTGAAGGCCGCCTGGCCGTGATCGAGTCGATGAAGGTCGATTCGCCCAAGACCAAGCAGCTGGCCCAGAAGCTCAAGGACATGAAGCTCGACTCCGTGCTGGTGATCGCCGACGAGGTCGACGAGAACCTGTACCTGGCGTCGCGCAACCTCGGCAAGGTGCTGGTCATCGAGCCGCGCTACGCCGACCCGGTGTCGCTGGTGCACTACAAGAAGGTGCTGGTCACCAAGGGTGCCATCGACAAGCTCAAGGAGATGTTCGCATGAGCCGCATCAACCCGTCGCCCAAAGAGCGCCAATTCGACGAGGGCCGCCTGATGCAGGTGCTCGTCGCTCCGGTGATTTCCGAGAAGGCCACCATGGTGGCCGAGAAGTCCAATGCCGTCACCTTCAAGGTGCTGCGCGATGCCACCAAGCCCGAGATCAAGGCCGCCGTCGAACTGCTGTTCAACGTGCAGGTCAAGGGCGTGTCCGTCGCCAACATCAAGGGCAAGACCAAGCGCTTCGGTCGCACCGTCGGTCGCCGTGACCACGTGCGCAAGGCCTACGTCCTGCTCAAGGAAGGTCAAGAGCTGAACCTGTCCGGGGAGGCTGCGTAAACCATGGCTGTCATCAAGATCAAACCGACCTCGCCGGCCCGCCGTGGCATGGTCAAGGTCTCGCGCGACCACCTGCACAAGGGCGAGGGCTTCGCGCCCCTGCTCGAGCCGCAGTTCCAGAAGGCCGGTCGCAACAACAACGGTCGCATCACCACGCGCCACCGTGGCGGCGGTCATCGCCACCACTACCGCGTGATCGACTTCCGTCGCAACAAGGACGGCATTCCCGCCAAGGTCGAGCGCATCGAGTACGACCCGAACCGCTCGGCCCACATCGCCCTGGTGTGCTACGCCGACGGCGAGCGCCGCTACATCATCGCCCCGCGCGGTGTTGAAGTCGGCAGCCAGCTGATGAGCGGCTCCGAGGCGCCGATCCGCGCCGGCAACACGCTGCCGATCCGCAACATCCCGGTGGGTTCGACCATCCACTGCATCGAGCTCAAGCCCGGTGCCGGTGCGCAGATGGCCCGCTCGGCCGGTACGTCCGCCACGCTGCTGGCGCGCGAAGGCACCTACGCCCAGGTGCGCATGCGCTCGGGCGAGGTGCGCAAGGTGCACATCGAGTGCCGCGCCACCATCGGTGAAGTGGCCAACGAAGAGCACAGCCTGCGCCAGCTCGGCAAGGCCGGCGTCAAGCGCTGGATGGGCATCCGCCCGACGGTGCGCGGCATCGTGATGAACCCGGTCGATCACCCGATGGGTGGTGGCGAGGGCCGCTCCAAGTCGGGCCGCCAGCCGGTCGACCCGTGGGGCAACCTGAGCAAGGGCTACCGCACCCGCGCCAACAAGCGCACGCAGAACATGATCGTTTCGCGTCGCAAGAAGTAAGGACCACAACACATGACTCGTTCTCTGAAAAAGGGTCCGTTCGTGGACCACCACCTGCTCGCCAAGGTCGACAAGGCCGTGGAAAGCAAGGACAAGAAGCCCATCAAGACCTGGTCGCGCCGCTCCATGGTTCTGCCCGAGTTCATCGGCCTGACCATTGCCGTGCACAACGGCAAGCAGCACGTGCCGGTCTATGTCACCGACCAGATGGTTGGCCACAAGCTTGGCGAATTTGCCCTGACGCGCACCTTCAAGGGTCACGCGGCAGACAAGAAAGCCAAGAAGTAAAGGAAACAGACCATGGAAACACGTGCAGTCCTCCGTGGCGTGCGCCTGTCGGTCGACAAGGGCCGTCTGGTGGCCGACCTGATCCGCGGCAAGAAAGTGGATCAGGCGCTGAACACGCTCACCTTCACGCAGAAGAAGGCCGCCGGCATCATCAAGAAGGTGCTGGAATCCGCCATCGCCAACGCCGAGCACAACGACGGTGCCGACATCGACGAGCTCCGCGTCAAGACCATCTACGTCGAGCAGGGCACCACGCTCAAGCGCTCGGCTGCCCGCGCCAAGGGCCGCGGCGCGCGCCTGTCGAAGCCCACGTGCCACGTGTACGTGACGGTCGGCAACTAAGGAAGGCCTGGAAAGACTATGGGACAGAAAATCCATCCGACCGGCTTCCGCCTCGCCGTGAGCCGCAACTGGGCCAGCCGCTGGTATGCCAGCAACCGCGACTTCGCCGGCATGCTGGCCGAAGACATCAAGGTGCGCGAGTACCTGAAGGCCAAGCTCAAGAACGCCGCCGTCTCGCGCGTGCTGATCGAGCGCCCCGCCAAGAACGCCCGCATCACCATCTACTCGGCCCGTCCGGGCGTGGTGATCGGCAAGAAGGGCGAGGACATCGAGAAGCTGAAGAAGGAACTGGCCGAGAAGCTGGGCGTGCCCGTCGCCGTCAACATCGAGGAAGTGCGCAAGCCCGAAGTCGATGCCCAGCTGATCGCCGACAGCATCACGCAGCAGCTCGAAAAGCGCATCATGTTCCGCCGCGCCATGAAGCGCGCCATGCAGAACGCCATGCGCCTGGGTGCCCAGGGCATCAAGATCATGTCCGCCGGCCGCCTGAACGGCATCGAGATCGCCCGCACCGAGTGGTACCGCGAAGGCCGCGTGCCGCTGCACACGCTGCGCGCCGACATCGACTACGGTTTCAGCGAAGCCCGCACCACCTATGGCATCATCGGTGTCAAGGTCTGGGTCTACAAGGGCGACACGCTGGGCCGCAACGATGCGCCCTCGCTGGACAGCACGCCGCGCCCCGAGGGCGAAGAGCGCCGCGGCCCGCGTGGCCCGCGCCGTGACGGCCGTGGTGGCCCCGGTGGCGACCGCCGTGGCGGCCCGCGCCGCGATGCCCGTGGTGGTGGCAACGCCGCCCCTGCCGACGGCAGCGACAAACCCGCCGAAGGCCAGGGTGCCGACGGCCAACCCGCCGTTAAGCGCGTCCGCACCGTCGCCGCGCCCGCTGCAGCAGCGGACGGCGCCAAAGGAGAGTAAACCATGCTGCAACCTGCCCGCAGAAAGTACCGCAAGGAGCACAAGGGCCGCAACACCGGCATTGCCACCCGTGGCAATACCGTGGCCTTCGGCGACTTCGGCCTGAAGTCCACCGATCGCGGCCGCCTGACGGCGCGCCAGATCGAATCCGCGCGTCGCGCCATTTCGCGCCACGTCAAGCGCGGTGGCCGCATCTGGATCCGTGTGTTCCCCGACAAGCCCATCTCCACCAAGCCCGCGGAAGTGCGCATGGGTAACGGCAAGGGCAACCCGGAGTACTACGTGGCCGAGATCCAGCCCGGCAAGGTGCTGTACGAGATCGTCGGTGTGCCCGAGGAGCTGGCGCGCGAGGCATTTGCCCTGGCCGCTGCCAAGCTGCCGCTGCGCACCACCTTCGTCGCCCGCATGATCGGCCAGTAATCAGGAGAACACCAGATGAAAACCGCTGAACTGCGCAAGAAAGACGTCGCCGGCCTGCAAGCCGAGGTGAAGGACCTGCAGAAGGCCCACTTCAACCTGCGCATGCAGAAGGCCACCCAGCAGCTGTCCAACACCGGCCAGCTGAAGACCACGCGCCGCGCCATCGCCCGCGCCAAGACGCTGATTGCTGAAAAGCAAGCCGCCGCCAAGTAAGGAGTGACCATGACGGAAGAAAAGAAATCCCTCAAGCGCACCCTGATCGGCAAGGTCGTCAGCGACAAGCGCGCCAAGACCGTGACGGTGCTGATCGAGCGCCGCGTCAAGCACCCGATCTACGACAAGATCGTGATCCGCTCCAGCAAGTACCACGCCCACGACGAGAACGGCGAGTACAAGCTGGGCGACACGGTCGAGATCACCGAGAGCCGTCCGCTGTCGAAGACCAAGAACTGGGTGGCCACCCGCCTGGTGCAGAAGGCAGCCCAGGTCTGAAGACCACGCTGCGGCGGTGCCCAAGCCGGCGCCGCCAGCACGATGCCAACGAACAGCCCACAATGCGTGGGCTGTTTTGTTTTGCGGGGCTGCGTTCTGGCAGCCTTTTTTGTCACCCAACCCAGGAGCGCATTCCATGATCAAAGTCGGAGATTCCCTGCCCGCCGTCACCCTATCCGAGTACTCGGAGGTCGAGGGCAACGGCTGCAGCCTCGGCCCCAACCCGGTGGACGTGGCCCAGGCCACCGCCGGCAAGACCATCGCCATCTTCGGCCTGCCGGGCGCCTTCACGCCGACCTGCTCGGCCAAGCACGTGCCCAGCTACCTGGACAACCATGACGCACTGAAGGCCGCCGGCGTGGATGAAATCTGGTGCCTGAGCGTGAACGACCCCTTCGTCATGGGCGCCTGGGCACGCGACCAGAAGACCGATGGCAAGGTGCGCATGATCGCCGACGGCGACGCCGCCTTCGCCAAGGCCACGGGCCTGACGCTGGACCTGACGGGCAAGGGCCTGGGCCTGCGCAGCAACCGCTACTCGATGCTGGTGAAGGACGGCAAGGTGGTGACGCTGAACGTCGAGGGACCGGGCAAGTTCGAGGTGAGCGACGGCGCCACCATGCTGGGGCAAGTCAAATAACCCCCCTGATTCCAATTCCAGATCAAAGCTGCCATAGCTCGTCATTCCGGCGCAAGCCGGAATCCAGACGGCGTGTGCGGAGAAACATGGATCCCGGCCTTCGCCGGGATGACGGTGATTGACGCATTGAATTGGAAATGGAATGAGTCCGCTGGCGGCTGCCTTCCCCGAGGGGGACGACGCCAGCGGCCGGCTCAAGGTGAGGCCCCGGCGTTCTGGGGTGGCCTGCTCCGCGACTCTGTCGGCTTGCTGCGCAGCCGGTTCCGATGGGGGGGCCTCGGAAATTTTTTGATGTATCGAATCTGCATCTAGCGCCCAATTATCGGGCGCGAGCAGCTATCAATTCAATACTTCAATACCGCGTCAATCCGTTATCGCCTGATCAGGCGATTCAGCGCAGATCGACCTTCAGGTAATGCGCCCCCGGCAAGGGGTTGTGGTAGTAGGGCGGGATTTCCTCGAAACCCAGGTCCTCGTACAGCGCGCGGGCCGATTCCATGTCGTCCAGCGTGTCCAGCAGCACGCAGTCGTAGCCCAGGCGCACGGCGGCGTCAAGGATCGACTCGGCCAGCATGCGGCCCAGCCCGAAGCCGCGGAAGGCCTTGCGCACGAACAGGCGCTTCATCTCGGCGGCGTTGACGTAATCCACGTCCTCGGCCGGCCGCAGGGCGCAGCAGCCCGCCAGTTCGCCGTCCACCCAGGCCAGCAGCAAGCTGCCGCGCGGCTCGGCGTAGTCGCCGGGCAGGCCGGCCAGCTCTTCCTCGAAGCCCTGAAAATCCAGATCCACGCCCAGCTGCTCGGCGTATTCGAGAAACAGCGCACGCGCAGCATCCAGCTGCTCGGGGCTGGTGGCCAGGGCGATGTCGATCGGCGGTCGTGTGTCCACGGGCGTCAAAAAGGCGGGCGCAGCGGGCCTGCGCCGCGGCCAGTCTACCCCAGCATGCCGCGCTGGCCGAGCTGCACCACCCACCAGACCACGCCCGCCGCGGCGCCCAGCAGCACCAGCGCCAGCAGGCGCGTGGCGGCCGTGTCGCGGGCCGGGGTCACCGGCTCGGCCATCCGCTTGTCGCCCAGCAGCATGGGCGTGATGAGGTTCTTGCGCCGGATCAGGTACACCACGATGGCCAGCACGTGCAGCGCCACCAGGCCGATCACCAGCCACTGGCCCCAGGTCTTGTGCCAGCTGGTCAGCGTCCACACCGTGTCGCCCGAGACCAGCGGCGTCAGCGGCCCGGCAAAGGCGATCTCGTCGTCGGTGAACAGGCCCGTGCCCACCTGCACCGACAGCACCGTCAGCAGCGCCAGCACCGACAGCGCCCCCAGCGGGTTGTGCCCCGCGGTATCGGCCGCCGTGGCGCGGCCGCCCAAATAGCGCGACAGCCGCCCCGGCGTGGGGAAGAAGCTGGCAAAGCGCGACCAGTGCCCGCCCACGAAGCCCCACAGCAGGCGGAAGATCAGCAGCGCGAACACCGCGTAGCCCAGGCGAAAGTGCCAGTTCATGGCGTCGCCGCCCACCTTGGCGGTGATGACGAGGGCGATCACGCAGGCCGCCAGCGCCCAGTGAAACAGGCGCGTGGGCAGGTCCCAGATGCGGGTTGGGTTCATGTCGACAATTACAGTTGGTTAACGCAAGGGCGCTATGCTGCCGCCCGTAGCCTGCCGAGTTTAGTGATGTTTGATCACGCGTTGCAGGCTGCGCCGCGGGCCGCTCATGCAGCCCGTTGCTCATTCAACCCAAGGAGTTTTCACGATGAAGAAAATGATTCGCGCCGCCGCCCTGCTGGCCGCCGCCGCTGCCGTGTCGCTGCCCGCCGCCGCCCAGTTCGCCAAGGCCGAAGACGCCATCAATTACCGCCAGAGCGCCTTCGCCGTGCTCGGCCACCACTTCGGCCGCCTGGGCGCCATGGCCAACGGCAAGATGCCCTACGACGCCGCCGTGGCCGCCGCCGATGGCGACGTCATCGCCGCCGTTTCGGCCCTGCCGTTCACCGGTTTCGTGCCCGGCACCGAAAAAGGCCACGGCACCAAGGTGCGCCCCCAGGCCTGGAAGGAGCTGCCCAAGGTCAAGGAGATGGAGCAGAAGATGATCACCGAAGTCGGCAAGGTGTCGGTGGCTGCCAAGAGCGGCAACCTGGACCAGCTGAAAGCCGCCTTCGGCCCCGCCTCGCAGACCTGCAAGGCCTGCCACGACAACTACCGCGCCCGCTGAGCAGCCGGCACGGGCAGCTCCTGAAACAGGAGCTGCCAGCGCTTGCCACACAAGCGCTGAAGGCCGAAAAGGCATGAAAAAAGCCGCACCCTGGTGCGGCTTTCTTGCGTGCGCCGTGGCTCATTCCATTCTCACTTCGAAACTTCAACCATCGTCATCCCGGCGAAAGCCGCGATCCCTGTCTGCTTTCACTCGCCGTCTGGATTCCGGCTTTCGCCGGAATGACGAACTTGTTGTGGTGTTGATCTGGAAATGACATCAGGCCGCGGCCAGCAGCTTCTCGATCAGCTTGTGCAGCTCGTCGAAGTTGGGCGCGCCCACGTACTTCTTCACGATCTGGCCCTGCTTGTCGACGATGTAGGTGGTCGGCGTCAGCTTCACGTCGCCCCAGGCCTCGGCCACCTTGCCGGTGTTGTCGATGGCGACCTTGAACGGCAGCTTGCGCGTCTGCGCAAAGTTCACCACGTAACTCGGCGGGTCGTACTGCATCGCCACGGCAATGGTGTCGTAGCCCTTGTCCTTGTATTTGTCGTAAGTGGCGACGATCTGCGGCATCTCGGCCACGCAGGTGGTGCAGCTGGTGGCCCAGAAGTTGACCAGCGTGACCTTGCCCTTCATGTCGGCGGTGGTCTGGCTGCTGCCGTCGAGCAGGACGAAGGTGGAGGCGGGTGCTTCGCTCTTGCCGCAGGCGGCCAGCGCCAGCGTGGCAATCGCCAGCGCGGCCAGGGCGAGGCGACGCGTGAGGGTGGTGGGCATGGGCATGATTGTAGAAAACGGCCAAAGACCGGGCGGCCGGCACGGGCGCGCCAGGCCTTCAACGACAGAGCCGCCAAAGCCCGCCAAAGTTCAACCCCCGCGCCCGGCCGGGCAGAATGGGCCGATGCCCGTGCGTGACCGATCAGGCGCCGGCGCCGCGCGGTGCCCGGCATGAACAAGCTGGTCTGGGTTTTTCTGCCTCTGCTGGCTGCCGCGCTGCTGGCCGGCGCGCTGGCGCTGCGCGGCCGGCTGCCCACGCGCGCCAGGCTCAACGCCATCAGCAGCCTGCTGCTGCTGGTCTACCTGCTGGCCACGGCGGGGCTGGGCATCTTCTGGGTGGCCAACCAGCACCTGCCGGTGTTCGACTGGCATTACCTGTTCGGCTACGCCACCGTGCTGCTGGTGGTGCTGCACCTGGCGTTCAACCTGCGCGCGCTGCTCGCCGCGCTGCGCCCGCGCCGCCAGGCGGCCAGTGCGCCCGCCGCCGCCGCGCCGCGCCGCCGCAGGCTGAGCGGGGCGCTGGCCCTGGGCGGGCTGGCCGCGTCGACGGGCGGTGCCTACTGGCTGGGGCTGCGCCATGGGCGCACCGAGCTGCACATTGGTGGCGACCCGGCCGGCCTCGGCGACGCGAATCAGGCGGCCTCGGCACTCGCCGTGGTCGAGGCCTTTCATGCCCATTCGGCCCATTCGCGCGCCGGCGTGCTGCGCCGCGCCGCCAGTGCCGATTGGGGCGGCGCGCCACCGCCGTTCAAGACCCATGCCCAGGCGCCGGCGCAGCCGCTGCCCGCGCCCTGGCGCACGGCGCCGGCCGATCCACCGGGGCTGAACGCCCAGGCCCTGGCCACCCTGCTGTGGGCGGCCGCCGGCATCACCGCCGAGCGCGGCGGCCTGCGCCTGCGCGCCGCGCCCTCGTCCGGCGCGCTGTTCGCCACCGAGCTGTACCTGGCCGTGCGCCAGTTGCCCGGCGTGCCGTCCGGCCTGTGGCATGTCGACGTGCCCGGCCGCGGCCTGCGGCGCCTGGCCGAGGCGCTGCCGCCGGCGCTGGCCGCCACCCTGCCGCCTGGCGTGCCCGTCGCGCTGCTGGCCACCGCGGTGTTCCGCCGCAGCGGCCACAAGTACGGCGAGCGCACCTACCGCTACCTGCTGGGCGACCTGGGCCATGCGCTGGAGAACGTCCGCGTGGCGGGGCAGGCGCTGCATGTGGGCGTGCACTTCGCCCGCGCCTTCGACGAATCGGTGTGGGCCGATGCGCTGCAGCTGGACGAGCGCGAGGAAGGCGTGCTGGCGCAGCTCTGGTTGACCGATGCCGCCGCCACGCCCCGGCCCGTGGCGCCGCCGGCCGACTGGGCGATCCCCCTGCGCCAGGGCAGCGCGCCGCTGGGCATGACCGACGCCGTGCACCGCGCCACCTCGTTGCGCGCGGCGGCCAGCGGAGCGGGCAGCGTGCGCGCCTCGCCCACCGACCGGCCGCCACCGGCCGGTGCGGATTGGCCGCCGCCCGCCGCCGGCTCGCCCGCCATGGGGCGCGCGGCGGCGGTGGCGCTGCCGGCCGCCAGCGGCCCGGTGCCGGCGCTGGCCGATCCGCTGCCGCTCATTGCCGCGCGCCGCTCGGTGCGCCGCTACCGGCCGCAGGCGCTGCCGCTGCCGGTGCTGGGGCAGCTGTTGCGCGCCATGACCACGCCCGCGCCGCAATGGTCTGCCGCCGTGCGCGCCAGTGTGGTGGCGCACGCGGTCGATGGCCTGCCGGCCGGCGCGTGGGCCTGGGTGCCGGTGGCGGATGCGCTGCACGCGCGGCCCGCTGCCGGCGCGCCCGGGCGGCGCCGCAGCCGCGCCGCCGGGCTCGACCAGGACGCCATCGGCGACGCCGCTGCGGTGGTCGTCCTCACGCTCGACCGCGGCGCCTTCGCCGCCGACCCGGCCGGCGCCGCGCGCGGCTGGCGCCATGCCTTCCTCGAATCCGGCCTGTGGGGCGAGCGCCTGTACCTGGCTGGCCAGGCGCTGGGCGTGGGGGTGTGCGCCGTAGGCGCGTTCTACGACGACGCGGCCGCCGCCCTCATCGGCGCCGACCCGGCGCGCGAGTGGGTGGTGCAGTTCGCCGCCCTGGGCTGGCCGGCGTGAGCGGCGGGCCGGTCACGCCAGCGCCAGCAGAAGGCGGTGGAAGGCCTCGGGCTCGCTCAGCATCGGGTCGTGCCCCGTCGCCATGTCGACCACGCGCACGCCGCCGCCACCTTGCCACGCACCGCCCCAGAAGGTCGGATCGGCCAGGCGGGCGCGCGAGGTGTCGATGGTGGGCAGCGCCGGTTGCGTGCAGTTGATGAAGGTGCGCGGCACGGCGGCGACGCGGGTCGGGTCGAAGGGCAGTGGCTGCGTGTAGGTGTGGCCGGGGTGCGGCGTCTGGCGGCGGCGCACCCAGTCGGCGGCGGGGCCGGTGAGGCCGAAGGCGGCCGGGTCGGGCGCGGGAAAGGCGTATTGCGCGTTCGCTTCGGCCCCGGCGATGCGCGCCGCCCGCGTGTCGGGCGCGTGGCCGCTGCTCCAGCTTTCGCCGGGGGCGGGCAGCACGGCATCGACATAGACCAGGTGCCGCAGCTTGCCGGGCCGGCGGTCGGCCACGGCGGTGCCGAGCATGCCGCCGTAGCTGTGCACGACGAGGATGCAGTCGTCGAGTTCCTCGGTGTCCAGCGCGCCCAGCACGTCGGCGATGTGGGTTTCCAGGTCGATGGCGGGCGAGAGCAGGTGGGCGCGCTCGCCCACGCCTGTCAGCGTGACGGCGTGCGCGCGGTGGCCGGCGCGGATCAGCGTGTGCAGCGTGTCGCGCCAGTACCAGGCGCCGCCCCAGGCGCCGTGAACGAGCAGGTAGTGGGCCATGGCGGATCTTCCTTTCGTGCGGGTGGGCGGCAAACGCCTGTATCAGCTGCCGTTTCCAGGTTCAAAACCAGCGATAACGATTTGGCGGGGATTTAAGGTATTGAAAAGAGAGCTGCTTGCGCCCGATTCAAGGGCGCTGGAGCCTTGTTTCATGAATCAATAAATTTCACAAGTCCCCCCCCCTCTTCACTTTCTTGTTGCGGCCCCGCCCTGATGCGGTTTGGCGTTCAAAACAATGACAAATGACCAATGACCGCGGCTGGCGCCGCATGACCGATGAAAAATGCGCCATTTGTCATCGAAGCGCAGCGAAGTCATTCGTCATTCCGGCGTGTGCGGAGAAACATGGAACCCGGCCTTCGCCCCGGATGACGGTGATCGACGCATTGAATTGGAAATGGAGTCAAACCGCCCCCGCATCGCGCAGCGCGGCGATGCGCGCGGCGTCGAAGCCCAGCAGCTCGCCCAGCACCTCGTCGGTGTGCTGGCCCAGCAGGGGCGGCGGCAGGTCGGTGCGCACGGGGGTTTTTTCCAGCTTCAGCGGGCTGGCCACCAGCTTCAGGTCGTGCTTCAGCGGGTGCTGCCAGTGCGTGACCATGCCGCGTGCCTGCACGTGCGGGTCGGCAAACACCTCGGCCAGGTTGTTGATGGCGCCGCAGGGCACCTTGGCGGCCTCCAGCGCGGCCAACCAGTCGGGCTTGGTGCGGGTCTTCATGATCTCGGCCAGCAGCGGCACCAGCGTGGCGCGGTTGCGCACGCGGTCCTGGTTCTTCACGTAGCGCGGGTCTGCGGCCAGGTCGGGCCGGCCGGCCACCTGGCAGAACTTGGCGTACTGGCCGTCGTTGCCCACGGCCAGGATGATGTGGTCGGCGCTGCCGTCGGGCTTGGGCGCCACTTCGAACACCTGATACGGCACGATGTTCTGGTGCGCGTTGCCGGCGCGGCCGGGCACCTTGCCGCTGACCAGGTAGTTGGCGCCCAGGTTGGCCAGCATGGCGGCTTGCGTGTCGAGCAGGGCCATGTCGACGAACTGGCCCTCGCCCGTGCGCTCGGCATGGCGCAGCGCGGCCAGAATGCCCACCGTGGCGTACATGCCGGTGAACAGGTCAGCCACGGCCACGCCCACCTTCTGCGGGCCGCCGCCCAGGTCGTCGCGCTCGCCGGTGATGCTCATCAACCCGCCCATGCCCTGGATGGCGTAGTCGTAGCCGGCGCGCGGCGCATACGGCCCGGTCTGGCCAAAGCCGGTGAGGCTGCAGTAGACGAGGCGCGGGTTGATGGCCTTCAGGCTGTCGTAATCCAGCCCGTAGCGCGCCATGTCGCCCACCTTGAAGTTCTCGATGAACACCTGGCAGTGCTCGGCCAGCGCGCGGATCAGCGCCTGGCCCTCGGGCCTGGCGATGTCGCAGGTCACGCTGCGCTTGTTGCGGTTGGCGCCCAGGTAGTAGGCGGCCTCGTGCGTCTCGCTGCCGTCGTCGGCCGTCAGAAAGGGTGGGCCCCAGGTGCGCGTGTCGTCGCCGGTGCCGGGGCGCTCGATCTTGATCACGTCGGCCCCCAGGTCGGCCAGGGTCTGGGTACACCAGGGGCCGGCCAGCACGCGAGACAGGTCAAGGATGCGGATGCCGTCAAGTGCGTTCATGGCTGCATTCTCGCAAAGGCGCGGGCGATGATTGGGTGTGGGAGCGGGCGGGCCCGCGATGAGACGTCTCGCCGCCACCAACGCTAGATCGCGGGCAAGTCCGCTCCCACACAGCGGATGAGGTCCGAGCGGCATCTGAGACTTCTTGATCATCAAGCAAGGGAGATAGCCACCATCGCTTGCGAAATCTGAAGCCGCGCACGGTTTTCACTATCGCGTTCTGCGCCTTTTGCGAAGTCTTGGCGCTCTCTGCGTTCAGAAAACTCAGCGCCTTTTCAAGTCGACAGCTTTCCCATCAATAATGCGCCGCATGTTTCCGTATCGGCCGGCCCTGTGCGCCGCGGTGGCGCTGGCCGCTGCGGCCTGCACGCCCTCACTCAACTGGCGCGAAGTGCGGCTGGCGCCCACCACCGCCGTGGCCCTGCTGCCCTGCAAGCCCGACCGCGCCGAGCGCAGCGTGCCGCTGGGTGGCGAGCCGACCACGCTGGCCGTTAGCGGCTGCGAAGCCGGCGGCGCCACCTTTGCGCTGATGGCCGCCAAGGTGCCCGCCGGCCGCGCGCCCGACGAGCTGCTGGCCGGCTGGCAGCAGGCCACGCTGGCCAACATGCGCGTCAGCGGCACGCCGGCCAGGCAGCCTTTCCATCCGCCCAAGGGCCTGCCGCTGGCCCACGCCCAGCGCGTGGTGGCCCAGGGGCAGCAGGCCGACGGCCGCAGCGTGACGGCGCAGGCCGTGTGGACGGCGCGCACGGCGGGCGACGGCGGCACCGAGCTGCTGCACGCCGTGATGTACGCCGAGCGCCCGCAGCCGGCCGTGGCCGACGCGTTCTTCGAAGGCATCAAGTGGCCATGACATCCCAGAGCGACACCCTGCCGCGCCGCGCCGCCATCGCGGTGTTCCTGGCCTTCGCGCTGGCCTACTTCATCTCGGCGCTGCTGCGCGCGGTCACGGCCACGCTGTCGCCGGTGCTCACCGACGAGTTCAGCCTGCACGCGCGCGACCTCGGGCTGCTGGCGGGCGGCTACTTTCTGGGCTTTGCCGCCATGCAGCTGCCGCTGGGCAGCTGGCTCGACAGGCACGGGCCGAAGCAGGTGATCCTGGGGCTGCTGACGGTGGCGGTGGCGGGCTGCGCGGTGTTCGCGCTGGCGGGCGGCTTCAGCGGCCTGATGGCGGCGCGCGTGCTGATGGGCGTGGGCGTGGCCGCCTGCCTGATGGCGCCGCTGACCGGCTACCGCCGCTGGTTCGACAGCGGCACGCAGCTGCGCGCCAACTCGTGGATGCTGATGACCGGCTCGCTGGGCATGCTGGCCTCCACCCTGCCGGTGCAGTGGCTGCTGCCAGTGGTGGGCTGGCGCGCGCTGTTCTGGGGGCTGGCGGCGCTGGTGGGGGTGGCCATGGCGGTGATCGCCTGGATCGTGCCGCGCTGGTCTTCGCTTGCTCCTCAAAAAATAGCTGCTGGCGCAGATGGGGCGGGCGCTGAGGGCCAAAAAGGCTCCTATTCAGACATCGCCCGCAATGCGTATTTCCGCCGCGCCTCGCCGCTGGGCGCGGTGTCGTTCGGCGGCATGGTGGCCATCCAGTCGCTGTGGGCCGGGCCGTGGATGACGCGGGTGGGCGGCGCCACGCCGCTGCAGGCGGCCACCGGGCTGTTCTGGCTCAACCTGGGCATGCTGCTCACCTTCTGGGGCTGGGGCCTGCTGCTGCCGCGCATGATGGCGCGCGGCATCTCGGTCGATAGCCTGGTGGCGCGCATCCAGCCGTTCAGCTTCGTGGTGCTGGCGGCGCTGGTGGCGGCCGGGCCGGCGCTGGGCGGCTGGAGCTTCATCCTGCTGGCGCTGTACTGCATGCTCACCACGCCCTCGGCGCAGGTGCAGCCGGTGGTGGCCATGGCCTTTCCGCAGCAGCTGGCGGGGCGCGCGCTGTCGGCCTACAACCTGGTGATCTTCCTCGGCATCTTCTTCGTGCAGTGGGGCATCGGCCTGGGGGCGGATGCGTTCGAGTCGCTCGGCTGGTCGGCCGGCGACGCGCTGCGCGGCGCCATGGGCGTGTTCGGCGGCATCAGCGCGGCGTGCTGGGCGCGCTTCGTGTGGGCCGGACGCCGATAATGGCGGCGTGAACAACGCCGTCCTGCTGATCGCCCACGCCCCGCTGGCCAGCGCCCTGCGCGAGGCAGCGCTGCACGTGTTTCAAGACGCCGCGGCCGACATCGCCGCGCTCGACGTGCAGGCCAGCGCCGCGCCCGAGGACACGCTGGCGCAGGCGCACGCCGCCCAGGCGCAGCTGGGCGGGCGCCCCCTGCTGGTGCTGGCCGACTGCTTTGGCGCCACGCCCTGCAACGTGGCGCAGCGCCTGGTGGCGGGCGCGCCCGACCTGCGGCTGATTGCCGGCGCCAGCCTGCCCATGCTGCTGCGCGCCGTCACCTACCGCGGCCAGCCGCTGGACGACATGGCCCAGCGCGCGCTGGCCGGCGGCGTGCAGGGCGCCATGCCGCTGGGCGGCGGCGCGCCACAGAACCAGCCCCGAAGAGCACCGAATGATCAAGAACGACACGACCATCAGCAATAAGCTGGGCCTGCACGCCCGCGCCTCGGCCAAGCTCACCAAGCTGGCCGGCAGCTACCCGTGCGAGGTGTGGATGAGCCGCGGCGAGCGCCGCGTGAACGCCAAGAGCATCATGGGCGTGATGATGCTGGCCGCCGGCATCGGCAGCCAGGTCACCCTCGAGACCGACGGCGAGCAGGAGCAGGAGGCGATGGAAGCCCTGCTGGCGCTGATCAACGACAAGTTTGGCGAAGGGGAATGACGAAATGACCTCGCCGCTGCGCGGCCTTGATGACGGAATGACGACGGGCGTCGCCTGGTCATGGCACGCCAGCGCCGTCATCGAAGCGCAGCAAGGTCATTCCGTCATCGGATTGAGCGCATGACCTTCTCCATCCACGGCCTTCCCGTCGCCCGCGGCATCGCCATCGGGCGCGCGGTGCTGGTGGCGCCGAGCCGGGTGGAGGTGACGCACTACTTCATCCAGCCGGACGAGATCAAGGCCGAGATCGAACGCCTGCGCGTGGCGCGCGATGCCGTGGTCGACGAGCTGCAGCGCATGCAGGCCGAGATGCCCAAGGACATGCCGCCCGAGCTGGGCGCCATGCTCGACGTGCATCTGATGCTGCTGCAGGACGAGACCCTGGCCTACGAAATCCGCCGCTGGATCAAGGAGCGGCTGTACAACGCCGAGTGGGCGCTGATCAGCCAGCTCGAGGTGGTGGTGCGCCAGTTCGACGAGATGGACGACCCCTACCTGCGCGAGCGCAAGGCCGACCTGGAGCAGGTGGTCGACCGCGTGCTGCGGCACCTGAAGGGCGCCGCCACGCCCATCGCCGCGCCGCCGCCGCGCCCGCCGCGCCAGCAGGACCTGGGGCTGGACGACACGCTGGACGTGCCGCTGGTGCTGGTGGCGCACGACCTGTCGCCGGCCGACATGCTGCAGTTCAAGAAGAGCGTGTTCGCCGGCTTCGTGACCGACGTCGGCGGCAAGACCAGCCACACCGCCATCGTGGCGCGCAGCATGGACATCCCCGCCGTGGTGGGCGCGCGCTCGGCCAGCCAGCTGGTGCGGCAGGACGACTGGGTCATCATCGACGGCGATGCCGGCGTGATGATCGTCGACCCCTCGCCCATCATCCTGGCCGAATACGGCTTCAAGCAGCGCCAGGGCGAGCTGGAGCGCGGCCGCCTGGCACGGCTGAAGAACACGCCCGCCGTCACGCTGGACGGTCAGCGGATCGAGCTGCTGGCCAACATCGAGCAGCCATCGGACACGGCGGCGGCGCTCGGCGTCGGCGCCGTCGGCGTCGGCTTGTTCCGCACCGAATTCCTGTTCATGGGGCGCGAAGGCGACCTGCCGGACGAGGACGAGCAGTACGCCGCCTACCGCGCGGCGGTGGAAGGCATGCACGGCCTGCCGGTGACCATTCGCACCGTCGATGTCGGCGCCGACAAACCGCTGGACGACCGCCGCCCCGACACCCACCTGAACCCCGCGCTGGGCCTGCGCGCCATCCGCTGGAGCCTGGCCGAGCCGGCCATGTTCCTCACCCAGCTGCGCGCCATCCTGCGCGCGGCGGCGCACGGGCAGGTGCACCTGCTCATCCCCATGCTGGCGCACGCCGGCGAGATTCGCCAGACGCTGGAGCTGATCGACAAGGCGCGCGCGCAGCTCGACGAGCGCGGCCGCGTGTACGGCAGCGTCAGCCTGGGCGCGATGATCGAGATTCCGGCGGCGGCGCTGTCGATGCGGCTGTTTCTGCGCCACTTCGACTTCTTGTCGATCGGCACCAACGACCTGATCCAGTACACGCTGGCCATCGACCGCGCCGACGAATCGGTGGCGCATTTGTACGACCAGCTGCACCCGGCCGTGCTGCGCCTGGTGGCCGACACCATTGCCGCTGGCGCGCGCGCGGGCAAGGCCGTCAGCGTGTGCGGCGAAATGGCGGGCGACACCAGCGTCACGCGGCTGCTGCTGGGGCTGGGGCTGCGCAGCTTTTCGATGCACCCGTCGCAGGTACTGGCCGTCAAGCAGGAAATCCTGCGCGCCGACGCGGGCAAGCTGCAAGCCTGGGCGCAGGCCGTGCTGGACAGCGACGAGCCGGCCGAGCTGCTGGTGGGATAGCGGCGCCTTCGCCCGCCTGAAACTTCAAGCCAGTATGCCGCTGGCGCCTGTCCATCAAGCGCGAGCAGCTATAAAAATTGGAGTATCACCTGGCGCGCGTGCCGACCACCGCCGCGCCCAGAATCAGCGCCGTGGCCAGCGCGATGTTCCAGCTTAAGGGCCGGCCCGTGGTGACCATCAGGATCAGCGTTGACAGGAGTGGCGTGAGGTAGCTCAGCACGCCGATCTGCCGGGCGTCGCCGCGCTTGAGGGCCGCGTCCCACAAGAAGAAGGCGCCGCCCAGCGGGCCCAGCCCCAGCAGGGCGATCAGCGCCAGGTCGCGCGCCGACAGCGCCACGCTGGGCTCCAGCAGCGCGTGGCACACCAGCGCCAGCACGCCCGACACCACGCCGAACAGGCCGATGGCGGCCGTGGGAAAGGCGCGGCCCGTCATCGACAGGCGCTTGGTCAGCAGCGAATAGGTGGACCACACCACCGCCGCCGCCGCCGCGCAGCCATAGCCCGCGGCGGCCCACGGCCCGGCGCTGGCGCCCGCGCCGCCGCGCCCCACGATGGCGATCGCCGCCCCGGCAAAACCCAGCACCGCCGCCACCATGTGCAGGTGCGTCAGCCGCACGCCCGGCAGCAGCAGCGGCGCCAGGAACACGATGCCCAGCGGCCACAGGTAGTTGACCAGGTTCGCCTCCACCGGCGGCGCCAACTGCAGCGCGGTGAACAGCAGGAAGTGGTAGCCAAACAGGCCGTACACGCCCAGCGCCAGCGTGGGCCAAGGTACGGCCAGCCGCCGTACGTCAAACCGCACCATGGGCAGCGCCAGCACGCTGCCCAGCAGCAGCGCCAGCCCGGTCAGCAAAAACGGCGGCACGTGCGCCAGCGAAGTGCCCAGCGCGGCCAGCGAAGCCCACAGGCCCACCGCGCCCAGGGCGAGGCCATTGGCCGCCGCAGCGGACGAGGAGGAAGGGCGGGCGGAGGAGGTCAAGGGCGGCGCGGCGCGAGGGCGGTGTAGGTCAGCGATGGGGGCGATGGGCGGACATTGCTTGCGTAAGATAACCGGCTTTCCGCCACCGCCCGCCAGGCCCAGTCGTCTTGCCATGACCTCTCTCACACGCGCCCCACGCGGCCGGATGGCCCGCTCGGTCGTCGCCCGCGCGTCGCCGCGCTGTGGCTGTCGGCCTGCCTGGCGACTGCGGCGTTCGCTGCTGCGCCTTCGGTGCCCGACACGGCCACGTTCGTCGACAAGGCCAGCGGCGTCACCTACGACTACCCGGCCAGCTTCAAGCTGGACCCGGAGTTCCATGGCTCGCCCGTCATGATCGGCGTGTCCGATTCGTCGATGGAAAAAGGCGACATCAGCTTTCGCTTCCTGACCGACCCAGCGCTCGTGCCAAAGGTAGACAGCGCCGCCGACGCCGAGCAGCTGGGCGCCGCGCTGCGCGCGCAACTGGACGCGTCCTTGCGGCGCGCGCAGTTTCAGCGCATGGGCAGCACGCAGCTGCTGGGGCGGCCCGCCGCCGACGTGGTGTACCGGCACATTCTTAATGTGGCTTCACGGCGGCCGCTGCAGCTGCGCCTGGTTGCCACGGTGATCGGTGGCAAGACCTACTCTCTGCGCTGCAGCTACCGGCCGATCTGGCCGCCGAATACGACGCGGTGTGCGACGCCATTCGCGACAGCGCCCGCCTGCGCTGACGGGCCGCTGACCGGCACCGGTGGCTAGGGCATGCCCCGTCGCCGCAGCGCACAAGTGGCTGTAAGCTGTAGTCACCCACCTCTTCTGGAGCTTGAATTCGATCAAACGTGTTTTGACGGGCGCCCTGTGCGCCGCCACCGTAGCCATGCTGGGTGCCGCGCTGCCGGCCCATGCCCAAAGCGCCGACACGCTGTCCAAGATCAGCAGCAGCGGCAAGATGACGTTTGCCTACCGCGAATCGTCGGTGCCGTTCAGCTACCTGGAAGGCCCGGAGAAGCCCATCGGCTTTGCGGTGGACATCAGCAACGCCATCGCCGACGCGGTGCGCAAGCAGACCGGCAAAAGCAACCTCACCGTGGGCTGGCAGGCCGTGACCTCGGCCAACCGCATTCCGCTGCTGCAAAACGGCACGATCGACCTGGAATGCGGCTCCACCACCAACAACAGCGCCCGCGGCAAGGATGTGGACTTTGCCATCAACCATTTCTACACCGGCACGCGCCTGCTGGTGAAGAAGTCGTCGGGCATCAAGAACTACGCCGACCTGAAGGGTACGACGGTGGCCATTACCACCGGCACCACCAATATGCAGGTGGTGCGCCGCTACAACGAGGAAAAAGGGCTGGGCATCAACATCGTGCCCACCAAGGACCACGCCGATGCCGCCCTGCTGGTTGAGGCCGACCGCGCCGCCGCTTTCGCGATGGACGACATCCTGCTGTTTGGCCTGAAGGCCAACGCCAAGGACCCGGCTTCGCTGGAAGTGGTGGGCGATTCGCTGCAGGTCGAGCCCTACGCCTGCATGATTCGCAAGAACGACCCGAAATTCAAGGCGCTGGTCGACGGCGTGATCACCGGCATGATGAAGTCGGGCGAGTTTGAAAAGCTCTACAACAAGTGGTTCATGCAGCCGATCCCGCCGCGCAACCAGAGCATCGGCCTGCCGATGAGCAAGGAGCTGCAGGACAACATCAAGGCCCCTTCCGATAAGCCGGCCACCTGATGGTTTGACCCAAAGTCGCAAGGCCCAAGGCCCGCTTCGAGCGGGCCTTTTTTCTGGGCAATCAGGAAAAGCGCAATGCAGGCGTCGCCCGGCGGCAGGCGCGCGCGAGATCAGGCCTCGGCGTCGGCCTTCTTCAAATGGCGGTAAATGGTCTGGCGGCTGATGCCCAGGCGCCGGGCGGCCTCGCTGACGTTGCCGCCGCCATCGGCCAGCGCCTGCGCGATGGCCTGGCGGGCGATTTTTCGCAAGGCCGCCGGCGGCGCGGCTTCCGGTGCTCCGTCAGCTTGGCCCACCGAAATGGCGCGCGTTTCCGCCGCTTTACCGGCGGGCTGCACCCGCGCTGCCGGGCTGGCCAGCGCATCGCGCAGGTCGCTGGCCAGGTGCGGCCAGTCGATGGCCGGCTCGTGCGCCGGGTCGCGCAGCGCGCAGGCGGTTTGCAGCACGCTGGCCAACTGCCGCAGGTTGCCCGGCCATGTGTAGCCGCGCAGCGCGGCCAGCAGATCGGGCGCGATGCGCACGCCGCTGTCGTCCCACTGCGCCAGCATGCGCGTGGCCAGCGCATCGAAGTCCTCGCGCTCGCGCAAGGCGGGCAGCTTCACGCTGAAGCCGTTGAGGCGGTAGTACAGGTCGCTGCGAAAGCGCCCTTCCGCCACCGCGTCGGCCAGCACGCAGTGCGTGGCGCTGACCAAGGCAAAGTCCACAGGCACCGGCGTGCCGCCCAGCGGCGTGACCTTTTTTTCCTGCAGCACGCGCAGCAGCCGGGTTTGCAGCAGCAGCGGCATGTCGCCGATCTCGTCCAGGAAGAGCGTGCCGCCCTCGGCCTCGCGGATGCGGCCCAGGCTGCCGCCCTTTTGCGCGCCGGTGTAGGCGCCGGGGGCGTAGCCGAACAGCTCTGCCTCGATCAGCGATTCCGGGATGGCCGCGCAGTTGACGGCCACGAAGGGCCGGCCGCGCCGCGGCCCGCTGTCGTGGCAGGCCCTGGCGAAGACTTCCTTGCCGACGCCCGATTCGCCCTGGATGAGCAGTGCGATGGGCTTGTCCAGAATGCGGCGCACCTGTTGCGCGGCGCGGCGCCATTGCGCGTCGCCCGTGTCGCTGGCTGCCAGCGCGTCCACGCGAGCCTCGGGAACGACAGTGCGCGCGGGCGTGCGCTGCGCGGGTTGCTCAACCCGCAAGAACATGCGCCGACCGTCCGGCAGGCGCACGGTGTGCGGTTCGCGCCCCGTGCGGGCCAGCAGGTGCGCCAGGCGTTCTTGCAGGCGCGTTTCCAGCTGAAGCGCAAAGAAGTCGTGCGGCGCCAGGCGCAGGGCGCGAATCGCTTCCTGGTTGGCGCCCAGCAGCGTGCCGCTTTCTGACAGCACCACGATGCCCTCGGCTGGCGTGTCCAGCCCTTCGGCGGCGCTGTGCAGGTGCACGCGCACCGCATCGCGGTAACGTGCCTTGAGCCAGTTGTTTTCGATCAGCCGCGCCGCGCTGCTGGCCAGCCCCAGCGCGTGCATGTGCGATGCGCGCTCGTCGCCCGAAATGTCGATGGCGCCAGCCACGGCCCCCTGCGCGGTGAAGATGGGCGCGGCCGAGCAATGCAGGAAGCCATTGCGTTCCAGATAGTGCTCGCCGGCCCGCACCTGCAGCGCGCTGGCGTCTTCGATGGCGGTGCCGATGGCGTTGGTGCCCCGCACCGATTCGCGCCAGGACGCGCCGGTGCGCAGCTCCACCCGCTGCGCCTTGGTCAAAAAGCCGTGGTCGCCCACCGTGTGCAGCAGCATGCTGTCTACGTCGGCCAGCACCACCATGCAGTCGCCGCCGCGAATCTGGCCGTACATGAAGTCCATCACCGGGCGGGCGAAAGACAGCATCTGCGCGTTTTGCTCCAGCGATTGCGACAGGCTCAGCCCGCCCGCGGGCTCGGCCAGCTCGCGGCCGCCGAAAGGCGGCAAGCCTGCGTGCAGGCTGCGCTGCCAGGAGCGCGCCAGGCGGTCGTTCAACGCGCTGGGCAGGCAGGCACCGTGGTCCAGCAGGTGCCGGCGTGCCAGCTGCAGGCTGTCGGTCGCAATACCCATGGCTGTCTGTCTCCTGATCGGCCTGCCGAGGGGCGGCATGGCGGGTGTCGGGTGCCCGTGCGCACCGGCGTTCAAGCGCGCGGTCGGTGGGCTGTGCCAGTCTATCGGAGCGGCGCGGCGTATGAAATGCCCCTGCTCGGATGTGACGTTCCAAATTGTCCGGGCCTGTCACGCCCGCTGTTCCATAAAGTGACATTGCCCCGGGGCCAAGCCAAGCCACAGGGCTGCCAATTACAGGGTAAACCCGCGCCTTTGGCCCAGGTGTGCCAAGCTGGCACGGCCTGTGTATCTGTGCCTGCAGCCGACCCGCCTTGGGCGGCCGCATACCTACCTCTCAGGAGACAAGACCATGGACATGTTTGAGCTCAAGCGTTTCGGCCTCGAAGCCGCCTACCCCTACAAACAGCAGTACGACAACTACATCGGCGGCAAATGGGTGCCCCCGTCGGCTGGCCGCTACTTCGAAAACGTCTCCCCCATCACCGGCAAGCCCTTCACCAAGGTCGCCCAGTCCGACGCCGAGGATGTGAACCGCGCCCTGGACGCCGCCCACGCCGCACAGGCCGCCTGGGCCAAGACCTCGGTCACCGAGCGCTCCAACATCCTGCTGAAGATCGCCGACCGCATGGAGCAGCATCTGCAGACGCTGGCCATCGCCGAAACCATCGACAACGGCAAGCCGCTGCGCGAAACCATGGCGGCCGACATTCCGCTGGCCATCGACCATTTCCGCTACTTCGCGGGCGCCATCCGCGCGCAGGAAGGCGGCATCTCCGAGATCGACGAAACCACGGTTGCATACCACTTCCATGAGCCTATCGGCGTGGTCGGCCAGATCATTCCCTGGAACTTCCCGCTGCTGATGGCTTCGTGGAAGTTGCCGCCCGCGCTGGCCGCCGGTTGCTGCGTGGTGATGAAGCCCGCCGAGCAAACGCCTGCCTCCATCATGGTGCTGATGGAGCTGATTGGCGACCTGCTGCCGCCCGGCGTGGTCAACATCGTCAACGGCTTCGGCAAGGAAGCGGGCGAGGCGCTGGCCACCAGCACGCGCATTGCAAAAATAGCCTTCACCGGCTCCACCCCCGTGGGCCAGCGCATCCTGCGCGCGGCGGCCGACAACCTGATCCCCTCCACCGTCGAGCTGGGTGGCAAGAGCCCCAACATATTCTTTGCCGACGTGATGGACCACGACGACGCCTTCCTCGACAAGGCGCTGGAAGGCCTGTCGATGTTCGCGCTGAACCAGGGCGAGATTTGCACCTGCCCGTCGCGCATCCTGATTCAAGAATCGATCTACGACCGCTTCATCGAGCGCGCCCTCAAGCGCGTGTCCGCCATCAAGCAAGGCCACCCGCTGGACACCAGCACCATGGTGGGCGCGCAGGTGTCGCAGCAGCAGATGGAGCGCATCCTGGGCTACATCGACATCGGCCGCAATGAAGGCGTGCAGACTCTGACGGGTGGCGAGCGCAACCGCCAGGGCGGCGACATCAACGACGGCTTCTACGTCAAGCCCACGCTGCTGTTCGGCAAGAACGACATGCGCGTGTTCCAGGAAGAGATCTTCGGCCCGGTGGCGTCGGTCACCACCTTCAAGGACATGGACGAAGCCATCCACATCGCCAACGACACCACCTTCGGCCTGGGCGCAGGCGTGTGGTCGCGCAACGGCAACACGGCCTACAAAGTGGGCCGCGCGGTGCAGGCCGGCCGCGTGTGGACCAACTGCTACCACCTGTACCCCGCGCACGCGGCCTTCGGTGGTTACAAGAAGTCCGGCATCGGCCGTGAAAACCACCAGATGGCGCTGAACAACTACCAGCAGACCAAGAACCTGCTGGTCAGCTACAGCGAGAACAAGCTCGGCTTCTTCTGAGACCCCTGCCCCGGACGGCATGGATGGAGTTGGCCCGCCGCGCAGTCATGCGCCGGCGGGCCTTTTTTTGTCATGCAGGCGGGTGCAGCAGGATGATGGTTTGCTTCAATAAATATAGCTGTCAGCGCTGATCAGGCGGGCGCTAGCCCGGATATTTCACGCATGTAGCCAACGGCGTGCGCAGCGGGGCATCGCGGCGCGGATTTG
>NZ_JBHUEP010000019.1:0-58450 GCF_042680925.1 Ottowia beijingensis | reverse complement strand
GATGCCGCGCGCTTTTTCTTCGGGGGCGTTGTCGATCTGGTCGTAGCTCTTGACTTCACCACCGAACTTCTTGCCCAGCACGGTGGCAATGGCCGCCGTCAGCGTGGTCTTGCCATGGTCAACGTGGCCAATCGTGCCCACGTTCACGTGCGGCTTGCTTCGCTCGAATTTCTCTTTTGCCATTTCTTCGACTCCGAAAAAATTAACTCAACATCAACAAACGACAGCCAGGACGCGTGCGCCACAGCCTCTGGAATGGTGCCCTTGGTGGGAATCGGACCCACGACCTCTCCCTTACCAAGGGAGTGCTCTACCACTGAGCCACAAGGGCGAAAACCTGAACTCAAGCCCGACACACAAACCGACCGACTGGAGCGGGAGACGGGAATCGAACCCGCGTCATTAGCTTGGAAGGCTAAGGTTCTACCATTGAACTACTCCCGCAAAGACACGCCTCAAGGCGCGTTCATCTTGCGTGAGCCCATGCACCCAGCCCTCGCCGAGCAACCGCCCATCCTAACGCTCATCGTGTCAGCCGCGTGTGACAGCCTAGCCTGCTGGTGGAGAGGGCTGGATTCGAACCAGCGTAGGTGTAAACCGGCAGATTTACAGTCTGCTGCCATTAACCACTCGGCCACCTCTCCGGCAGGGAACCATGAATTATGCCACCAATTGACCGGCCCCGGCAAGTGGTGTAGGCCGGTCACGACGCTGCGCCGAGCCAGTCGATCGGCGGCTCGCCCCGTTGCAGCAGGAAGGCGTCCGCCTGACCGAAATGCCCGCAGCCGATGAAAGGCACCGGCGGACGCGACGCGGACAGCGGCGAAGGATGGTTGGCCGACAGCCACAGATGGCGCTCGGCTTCGTTGCCAGCAGGCCGCATGGCCTGCGCGTGGGCGCCCCACAGCATGAAAACAAGCGGCCGCTCACTTTCGACCAGGGCACGAAAGATGCTGGAGGTCAGCGCCTGCCAGCCCAGCCGGCTGTGGCTGCCGGCCTGGCCCGCGAGCACGGTCAGGCTGGCGTTCAGCAACAACACTCCCTGGCGCGCCCAGCGGTCGAGCAGACCCTCGGGCTGGGGGGCGCGGCCGTATTCGCGCTGCAGTTGCTTGTAGATGTTGCGCAGACTGGGCGGCAGCCGCACGCCGGGCGCCACAGCGAAAGCCAGCCCGTTGGCCTGGCCCGGGCCGTGGTACGGGTCTTGCCCCAGGATGACCACGCGCACCGCCTCGGGCGGCGTCAGTCCCAGCGCACGCAGGGGCTGTGGCGGGAAGATGCTGGCGCCCTGGCCCAGCTGCGCCTTCAACTCCGCGCCCAGCCGACGCCCCTGTTGGCTATGCAGAAACTGGTGCACCAAGGGGCGCCACCCTGCGGCCACCTGATCAAGGTCGGGTGGCCAGCGTTGCAGCGTGGACTCAGGATCAGGCATCAAATCAGGCTTCAGCGCCCGTCCATCAAGCGCAAACAGCTATCTTTAATATAGCAATCAGACAAACAACTGCGCCAGCGCCTCGCCCGGCTCGTCGGCGCGCATGAAGGCCTCGCCGACCAGGAAGGCGTTCACGCCCGCATCGCGCATGCGGCGCACGTCGTCGCGCGTGTGGATGCCACTTTCGGTGACCAGCAGGCGGTCGGCCGGCACGTCCTTCAGCAGGCCCAGCGTGGTGTTCAGGCTGACCTCGAAGTTGCGCAGGTTGCGGTTGTTGATGCCGACCAGCGGTGTCTTCAGCTTCAGCGCGCGTTCCAGCTCGGCGCCGTCGTGCACCTCCACTAGCACGGCCATGTCCAGGCTGTGGGCGACTGCTTCCAGCTCCTGCATCTGGCCGTCACCCAGGCACGCAGCGATCAGCAGGATGCAGTCGGCGCCGATGGCGCGCGCCTCGTACACCTGGTACGGGTCGATCATGAAATCCTTGCGCAGCACCGGCAGCTCGCAGCTGGCGCGGGCCTGCTTGAGGTAGTCGACGCTGCCCTGGAAGAACTGCTTGTCAGTCAGCACCGACAGGCAGGCCGCGCTCACCTTGCCGCCGCTGTCCGTGTCGCCCACCGCGTAGCTCTGCGCGATGTCGGCCGGCACGAAGTCGGGGCGGATCACGCCCTTGCTGGGGCTGGCCTTCTTGATCTCGGCGATCACCGCCGACTGCCCCGCGTCGATCTTGCGGCGCAACGCGCCAATGAAATCGCGCGTCAGCACGCGGCTTTCGGCGTCCTCGCGCATGGCGGCCAGCGAGACCTTCTTCAGCCCCGCCGCCACTTCCTCGCGCTTGACGGCGACGATCTTGTCCAGGATATCACTCATCTTTTGATAGCTCCTCGCGCTGCTCCGGCGCCGGTTGCTTCAGAATTTTGACGAAAACCCGGTGCATGACAACCGCCGCCACCAGCGTGATCAGCGTCACGCCCAGGGCGATCCACACACCCTCGTCCTGCCACATCATGCCGCCTTGGCCAGCGATTGGGTGAACGCCAGCACCTGATCCAGCTTGGCCTGCGCGGCGCCGGTTTCGATGGCCTCGCGCGCGCGGTCGATGCCGGCCTTGATGGTGCTGGCCACGCCCGCCGCGTACAGCGTCACGCCGGCGTTCAGGATGACGATGTTCTTGGCCGGCCCGTCCTGGTTGGCCAGCACGCCCTTCAGCATGGTCAGCGACTGCTCGGGTGTCTCCACCTTGATGGCGCGGTTGCTCTGCATCGGCAGGCCAAAGTCCTCGGGGTGGATCTCGTACTCGCTGATCTCGCCGTTCTTCAGCTCGCCCACCATGGTGGCGGCACCCATGCTGCACTCGTCCATGCCGTCGCGGCCGTAGACGACCACCGCGTGGTCGGCGCCCAGCCGCTGCAGCGCACGCACCTGGATGCCCACCAGGTCGGGGTGGAACACGCCCATCACGATGTTGGGCGCGCCGGCCGGGTTGGTCAGCGGGCCCAGGATGTTGAAGAAGGTCTTGACACCCATCTCCTTGCGCACCGGCGCCACGTTCTTCATCGCCGGGTGGTGGTTGGGCGCGAACATGAAACCCACGCCCGTCTCGGCGATGCTGCGCGCGATCTGCTCCGGCGTCAGGTCGAGCGCGATGCCCAGCGCCTCGATCACGTCCGCGCTGCCGGATTTGGACGACACGCTGCGCCCGCCGTGCTTGGCCACGCGCGCGCCGGCCGCCGCGGCCACGAACATGCTGCAGGTGCTGATGTTGAAGGTGTGCGAGCCGTCGCCGCCCGTGCCCACCACGTCCACCAGGTGCTTGGTGTCGGCCACCTGCACCTTGGTCGACAGCTCGCGCATCACCTGCGCGGCGGCGGTGATCTCGCCAATGGTCTCCTTCTTCACGCGCAGCCCGGTGGTGATGGCCGCCACCATCAGCGGCGAGATTTCGCCCTGCATGATCATGCGCATCAGGTGCAGCATTTCGTCGTGGAAGATTTCGCGATGTTCGATGGTGCGCTGCAGCGCTTCTTGTGCGGTGATGGTCATGGTTGGAATCTTGAAAGTTGAGAAAGAAAGTCAGCGCGCGGTCGGCGCATCGGTCAGCGCCAGCCTGATGCCGAAGCCGATGAACAGCGTGCCGGCCAGACCGTCCAGCCAGCGCGTGGCCCGCTGCAACGCCCCGGCGCGCCGCGCCAGCCAGGCCGCCGCCAGCGCCCAGCCGATGCACACCAGCAGACTGTTGAAGGTGAACAGCAGCCCCAGCGCCAGAAACACCCCGCCCGTGTGCGCCGTGCCCGGCGCGATGAACTGCGGCACGAAAGCCAGGAAGAACAGCGCCACCTTGGGGTTGAGCACGTTGGTCAGAAAGCCACGGCGGAACACGATGGCCAGCGCGGATTCAGTATCAAATCGGCCTTCAGCGCCCGCCATATAAGCGCCAACAGCTATTTTTACAGGAGCATCCTGACCCATCGCCGAGCGCAGCATCTGCACGCCCACCCACACCAGATACACCGCGCCCAGCCACTTCAGCACGCCGAACGCCGTGCTGCTGGCCGCCAGCAGCGCCGACACGCCGAGCGCCGCGGCGGCCACGTGCACCAGGCAGCCCGCCGAAATACCCAGCGCCGCCGCCACGCCCGCCCGCGCCCCGGCGCGCACGGCGTTGGCGACGATGAACATCACGTCAGGACCCGGAGTCAGGTTGAGCAGCAGGCCGGCGGCGATGAAGACGAGCAGGTGCGAAGCGTCGGGCATGGGATTCAACCCCGCCGCTGGGGCTGGGTGCGGTGCAAAAAGACGGTCAGTGAATCGCGCGGCGGCTGGATGCCATGGGTCGCCAGAATGCGACCCGCGGCACCACGGTGATAAGCACCGTGCGCGATCAGATGGTGCAGCATCTCGCCGCGCGAAATGCGCCCGGCCTCGCCATCCGTGAAACGGAATGAGAGCACTTCAGCCAACGCCGCTGGCGCCAAACCATCCACGTAGTGCACGTACCAATCGTCACTGACACGCGCCTTGGTTTTCAGCGCAAGCAAGTCGGGCGTCTCGTCGGTGTTGGTGGCCGCATAACCGTGCGGCTCGCCGACCAAATGACCCGCAAAGATGCGGTCCACCACGAACGTGTGGTTGAGGATACGGATGAAAAGCTGAAGGTCAGTAGCAGTCAAAGTGGACTGCGCCATCTCACCCAATGTCATCAGTTCATCGTTGGCCCAACGCTTGTACTCGAACAGCGATTTCAGCATGGCATGCTCTCCACGGCGGCGTTCAGCGCAGGAAATTCGCCAACATCGCATGCCCATGCTCCGTCAGGATGCTCTCCGGATGGAACTGCACGCCTTCGATGCGCACGTCGTGGGCGTAGCCGGTGTGGCGCACACCCTGGATTTCGCCGTCGTCGTCGCTGGTGGCGGTGATTTCCAGCTCTTTCGGGCAGGTGGCACGGTCGATGACGAGCGAGTGGTAGCGGTTGACGGTGAACTGCGCCGGCAGCCCGGCGAAGACGCCCTGCTGCGTGGTGCTGATGGTGCTGGTCTTGCCGTGCATCTGCACCTTGGCGCGCACGATGTCGCCGCCGAAGGCCGCACCAATGGCCTGGTGGCCCAGGCACACGCCGAGGATGGGCAGCTTGCCGGCGAAGTGCTGGATGGCCACTACCGACACGCCCGCCTCGGTGGGCGAGCACGGACCGGGGCTGATGCACAGGCGGTCGAATTCCCCGCGCTGGAACATCGCATTGAGCTGCTCCAGCGTCACCTCGTCGTTGCGCAGCACGGTGACCTGCGCGCCCAGTTCGCCGAAGTACTGCACGATGTTGAAAGTGAAGCTGTCGTAGTTGTCGATCATCAGGACTTTCATCATCATAACTCCTTGTTTTTATTGATGTTTTTCATTACACACCACCTCCATTACACACATCATTACACACATCGACGGTCGATTGCGATGGACGAAGCGCAGGTAGAGGTCGGCACTGGGTCACAATGAATTTTGAGAGAGGCCGTAGGGTGCGCCGACACGGTGTACTGAGGAAGCGCCTCCGCTCGCGTGGCTGGCTTGAGGGCCAAGACAAAACGGCCAAGCTTACGGCCCGCGGCGACGCGGCGCGCGGGGCCTGAGCTCGAAGATGGGGCTGGGGTGCTAAGGGCATCGGGCAATCTCCTCAAATCTTGGAGCCGCCGTGCCGGAGTAGCCTTCTTTGAAACCTTGCCTGCCGGTACGGCGGCAAGGTGCGGTCAAGACCGCAACGACATGCCGCTTCCTATTGGAAGCGCCACCACAGAGCGATGTTGGTCGAAGCGGTACGAGTCATGGACAGACCAAAGTGTTGAATTAAAACGCTGGAAACCAATCCGGTGACTTCCGAACGCACTTCCTGTATCAGCCGTTCTCATTTTACCACGGGCATGCTAGCCAAAGTCCACTCTTAGAGAACAGACAACTCATCCTTCGGTATGCAGAGAACTGCGAGCTATTCGCCCTCTGATGTGATCTCAACCGCAACAAGGGCAAGCTACTGAGCCAAAGTGGCTACTCAGCATCCCCGCTCCACGTTGCGGCCTCCAACCGCACCAGCAGCAACATGAAGCAACGGCTTGGTGAGCGTCAAATCTGCGGTTCGCTGTCACCACAAACTGCTCGTGCGTAATGCTATCTCGATATATCAGCATCCTAATCAGATATCGCCCCACTGGATTCTCCCTGCAAATCCAAGGTTCCAAGCAGCAGTTGACGCTGCTTGCGGCTTCTGAAACCACTGGGCTATCAGGCCATACCCAAACGGTTTTGCGTAGATCGCTGCAACCCATGACGCTGCCAGTGTGAGGCCACTGTTGAGCCATACCTGCCAAGGCCCAGTCATCTGGATAGCTCACATATTTTTGCACATCGAGCGCGCGACGGCTACCTGCAAGAGCTGGTGAGAAGGCTCAAGCCCCACGACGAAGCGGGTCCCTGACCCCCGCTTCATGCACAGACAACAGGCCGACCATGCGGTTGGCACCAAAGGAGTCGGCCATGTAACTCTCCTGGAAGGGGATGGGAGCATGAACAACAATGCACCAAAATCAAAGGTGTTCTATCGCCCGATCGAAGCGTCCATCCGCTGGGCCGGGCTACTGCGATACAAACAGGTGATCCTGGCGTCGATCTCGTCGGCGCGGAACCTGCCACATTCGATGGACTGCCCGCGCTGGGGCGAACTGCGGCTGTACACCGAACGCATCTATGACGGCATCCTCAATGGGGAACTTCCCTTCGGACGGGACGGCATCACGACGCACGATACCGAACTGATCGACTCTCCCGATCTCACCGTCCGCCATGTCGATCTGAAGCGCTGGATGCGCCAGCACTATCCCGAACACCGACCAGGCTTTCTCTTTTCCCGTAGCGAGCGCATCGCCCATCCTTCCATTTCACTGGAAACCGGGCAAGCCATGCTGGTTGAGCAGTTCGCCCTGAAATCCGCCTTGGAGCAGTCCAAGCGCCAACTTCGCGAGCTGCAGGACACGCACGACGCGCTGCTCAAGCAGTCCTCGGTGATCCCCGCATGCGCGCAATGCTCGATCAGCGATCGGGCCGAGACCACCTACCTGAACATCATCGGGGGCATGCTGGAGTTGATACTCGGCCAGTCGCCCTCGGGCACGCCGTACTCCAGCTTCAAGACGCAGGAGGCCGTGGTCAGCGCATTGGTCGCCCATCACCACGGCGTCATGGGGATCGCGGAGCGGACATTGAACGGCAAGTTCGCCACAGCCAGGCGCCGGCTACATAGCGCCATCCTCTAAGGTTTTCCAGCTTGTTTAGGCAGCCGCGGAGATTGCATTGGCAATGTCTTTCCGCAGCCGCGTCTATTGAATAGAGGTCACGCCAACAAACGCCACTGAGCGTTCAGGAGTGACCGCCATGTCGCCAACACCTGCACTGCCGCCCAACGAGCGCCGCATCCTGCGCCTGGAAGAAGTCGAAGCGAAGTCCGGCTTCAAGCGTGCCCACCTCTACAACTTGATGCGCGCCGGCAAGTTCCCCAAGGCGCTGCGCCTGGGCGTGCGCGCCGTCGGCTGGGATTCCATCGAAATCGACCAGTGGATCGCCGAGCGCGTCAACAACCGGGCCTGACCCGTTCTCCCACGGACTTCCCATCCTCACCCGGAGAACGCCATGCAGGTTGTATCCATTGTCTCGACCAAAGGGGGCGTCGGTAAAACGACCACGGCCGCCAACCTGGGCGGGCTAGCCGCCGATGCGGGACTGCGCGTGCTGCTGCTCGATCTCGACGTGCAGCCCACCTTGTCCTCTTACTACGAGCTGGCCCACCGCGCGCCCGGCGGCATCTATGAATTGCTGGCCTTCAACGAGCGCGACCTCGGCCAGCTCGTGTCCCGCACGATCATCACAGGCCTGGACCTGGTGCTGTCCAACGACCATCGGGGCGAGCTGAACACCTTGCTGCTGCACGCGCCGGATGGGCGCCTGCGGTTGCGGCACCTGCTGCCGATGCTGGCTCCCCTTTATGACCTGGTGCTGATCGACACCCAGGGCGCGCGCAGCGTGACCTTGGAGATGGCAGTACTGGCCTCCGACTTGGCGCTGTCGCCTGTCACCCCGGAAATCCTCGCCGCCCGCGAGCTGCGGCGCGGCACCATGCAGTTGCTGGAAGACATCGCGCCGTACCGGCACCTGGGCATCGAGCCGCCGCCGCTGCATCTGCTCATCAACCGGGTCCACCCGGTGTCGGCGAACGCCCGGCTGATCCAGCAAGCCCTGCGTGACCTGTTCCAGGACCACACCGGCATCCGCGTGCTGGCCGCCGACGTGCCGGCCATCGAAGCCTATCCACGCGCCGCGACGCGCGGCCTGCCCGTGCATCGCGTCGAGTACCGCCAGCCACCGGGCAGAGTCGCCCCCGCCGCGCTCGACACCATGCGCGGCCTCGCCGGCGAACTGTTCCCGCAATGGCAGCACCGACTGGCTCGCGTGTCCGGCCGCCCGCCATTTCCTCTTGATACCGGGAGGCCCCATGGCGAACGCACATGAACTGGCCCGAGGCCACAAGCGGCTGCGCGCCCTGATCGAGTTCGCCGTCGGCGAGGGCTGGCACGTCAAGCGCACGCCAGGCGGCCACCTCAAATTCACGAAGGCAGGCTGCGCCGCGATCTACACCAGTTCGACGGCCAGCGACCACCGGGCCGCCCTCAACGCCCGCGCGCAGATCCGCCGCGCCGAGCGCGAGGCCCGGTCCGAAGCGCAGGGAGGCCGCCATGGCTGAAATGACCTCCCAGCAGATGGCCGGCAAGCTGCTCGCGGCCGGGTTCGAGCGCAGCGGCCCGTCCACCTCGGCCTTGAGCGACCCGATCGCCGACACGCCCATGGTCGTGACCCTGGACCAGTTGCGCCCCTACGACCACGATCCCAGGAAGAAGCGCAACCCAGCCTACGAGGACATCAAGGCGTCCATCCGTGAGCGCGGCCTGGACGCAGCGCCGGCGATCACCCGGCGCCCGGGCGAGGACCACTACATCATCCGCAACGGCGGCAACACGCGCCTGGCGATCCTGCGCGAACTGTGGTCGGAGACCAAGGACGAGCGGTTCTTCCGCATATCGTGCCTGTTCCGCCCGTGGCCCAGCCGCGGCGAAGTCGTGATGCTGACCGGCCACCTGGCCGAGAACGAATTGCGCGGGGGCCTGACGTTCATCGAGCGCGCCCTCGGCGTCGAGAAAGTCCGCGAGTTCTACGAGCAGGAAAGCGGCGCCGCCCTCAGCCAGTCGGAGCTGGCGCGCCGGCTCGCTGCCGACGGCTTCCCAGTCCAGCAGTCGCACATCAGCCGCATGAACGACGCGGTGCGCTACCTCCTGCCGGCGATCCCGACCGTGCTCTATGGCGGGCTCGGCCGCCACCAAGTCGAACGCCTGTCGGTCACGCGCAAGGCCTGCATGCTCGCGTGGGAGCGCTACGCCAAGGGCCGCACGCTGGTGCAGGACTTCGACGACTTCTTTCAGGAGGTGCTGTCGCAGTTCGACACGCAGGCCGACGAGTTCGCCCCCCAGCGCGTGCAGGACGAGTTGATCGGCCAGATGTCCGAACTGCTCGGCATCGACTACGACGTACTGGCGCTCGACCTCACCGAATCCGAAAGCCGCCATCGCGCCCTGATCAGCGACCCGACCCCACCATCGGCACCGCCCGCGCTGCCTGAGCCCGGCACCGTGGCACGCCCGCCCGCCGCGCCGGCCCCATCGGCCCCGACGCCGGCGACCACACCTGGGTCGCGCGAGCGCGAGGGCGGCTCGGGGACGGACGGCTCGCCCGCAGGAAGCCCCGTGGCGGCTCCTGGTGATCTGCTGCAGGGGCACATCGTTTCGCCTGCACCGACGACGGAGCGGCTGCAATCCATTCAGCGGATGGTCGCCGACGAGCTGGGGGATGCGCTGCCCGATTTTTCGGCCAACGTCTTGCAGTCCATTCCCGTCCAGGCGGGCGGTCTCTACCCGATTTCCGACGTCTGGCACATCGACGCGGGCCTGGACACGCCCGATCGCCTGCGCATCCACATCGCGCAGTTCGCACGCGAGATCGCGGGCGAGGCAGGCCTCGATCAGTGCATCGAGGACCGCGCGGACGGTGTGGGCTTCGCATGCCATCCCAACGCACAGCCCCCATCACCGCAGGGCCGCGTCGTGCTGGCATTGCTGGCGAGCCTGGCAGGCCAGAGCTTCACCGATGCCGATCTGGACGGCGGGCAGCTTGCCGCCGAACTGCCGGCGCTGCTGCACGGCCAAGGCGATGCGACCCGCCGCTTGAGCGACACCGCGCTGGTCAAGCTGTTCCGATTGCTGCGCCTGGCCCGGCGCCTGCTGGACCTGGAGTCCGGTGCCGCAGGCCCTGGGGCATGAAGGAAGGAGACCCGCATGGCCGCCCCGCACCCGCTCAATCAGGCCGTCATCGCCCAGGCGCTCTACGACCTGCGCAACGGCCAACTGCGCCGCTGCAAGGCGATGGGCTTCAGCGAGGCCGAGCTGGATGCGCTCAAGCATCCCGCCATGGTGAGCGTGCTGGCCAACGCCAATGTCTCGTGGTGTTCCGTGTCCGTGAACCGCGAGGTGCTCCGGCGTCTGCTCTCGCAGGCGCAGGACGTGGAGAAGGAAATCGCGACCGTCGATCGCATGTTGCGCCTGGGGGCCAGCACGGAGATGGTCAGCCGCTTCTATGGCCTGACCCATCAGGAAGTCGCCCTGCGCCGTGAGGTGCTGGGCCTGCCCAAGCGCAAGGGGCGTCACCCTGTCCTAGACGAGAAGCAGGACACGGAACTGTGGCGACAGTGGAAGGCAGTGACCAGCAGCAGGAACGTCGATCTCGAAGACGAAACCTCCATCCTCGATGCCGCCATGGACTTGGCCGAAGGCATGTTGCTGCCTCTGTCGGTGGTCTGGGCCTCAATCAAGAGCTGGGTCGATCAGGGGTTGGGTTGACCATGGCCGTGGACGACACCGCACCACGTCGTGGCCCCATCGCACTCGCAGACCTGTTCGACGCTGCGCTGAAAGACCTTGCGCCCAAGCCCAACGCCGACGCCCCCCCGTCCACACCCACGCCTGTCGCGATGCCCACGACCCCGACGTCTGGCGATGCCTTCCTGTTCAGCGGCAATCGGCACGAGACCGTACCGCGGCGCCTTTTCCTCGACCGTCGCCTGACGCCGTTGGAGCGCAACGCCTGGCAGGTCTTCCGGCTGATGCTCAACGACGATGGCGTGACGGCGTTCCCGACGTATGAACAGCTTCGGCCCTGGCTAGCGTCGATGCCCTGTGCCGGGCAAGCCTCGCACGAAACCGTGGCGCGTGCCCTGACGTTGTTGCGCCTCACCCGATGGTTGAGCCTGGTGCGGCGCCGCCGCGAGCCCAAGACCGGCCGCATCCTCGGCAACCTCTATGTCCTGCACGACGAGCCGCTGACCCCCTTTGAAGCGATGCAGCTCGACCCAGACTACCTGCAACTCGTCAGCCAGGCGCTCGGCCATTCGGCCAAAGCCGTGCAGATCGTGGGCCTGAACACACTCAAGGAAATCGCGGAAGACCCGCTGCTGTCCGGCCGCACACTGCCGTCACGGCTGCAGGTCCTGGCCGAACGTCTCGCCAGCCAAGGCATCACGGCGACCGAAAGTTATCCACAAGAGGATGCCACTCACGATTCCGAAGAAGGGGTTGCGAGCCCTCTTCGGAATCCTGATGACCCCACTTCGGACTCCGAAGCAGGGCCGAAACCCGCGCCAGACGCCTCTCTTCGGAATCCGAAGCAGGCCCGTACAGTACGTAGTCGTCGTATTAATGAAGTACGTACTACCGCGCAGGCGCGCGTGCTGGGCGACCTGCAATGGCCCAAACGCTTCGCGGAACTGAAGGCAGAGCAGCAGACAGGTGCGCGGGTGGCGTTGCAGCAGGTCGATGCCTCGCTGAGGCAGGCCGTGCTGGACGAATGGGCCACGCGATGCAGCAGCCACGGCATCCGCAATCCTGCGGGGTATCTGTTCGGCATCATCCAACGGGCCATCCATGGCGAGTTCAACGCCTGGGCCAAGAAAGACGCGCCATCTGCATACGCTCCGCCGAATGAGCGGCCACCACCAGCACCGCCACCATCCCAGCCGCAGGGCAAGCCGGTGCCGCCAGAAGTCGCCAAACAGCACATCGAGCGGCTGCGCAACCTGCTCGCCAGCAAGTGAGCGGGCCTGCAAGGCGGTGAAGTGGATGCCAGTGGCTTCCAGCAGAGCTATCCCCAGGGGGTAGTTCTACTGACGGCTACACGTCGAACCGCTGCACGTCAGGCCCCGATCGCCTGCGGCGGGATCGGCCTTGTCCGGGCTGAGCCGGGCGCGCAGCGTTCCTTGGCTCTCCATGGAACTATCCCCTGGGGATAGTTCCACTGACGGCTACGACGTCGAACCGCTGCACGCCAAGCCCCGATCGCTTGCCGCGAGATCGTCCTTGTCCGCGCTGATCCGGGCGTGCAGCGTTCCTTGGCGCTCCATGGAGCTATCCCCTGGGGATAGCTCGCGTCTCATGCACCCGCCGCGGCCTGAACCGGGGACGGGCGGGTTTCGGTTTGTTGACTGACTGCCTTCCGCTTCCTGCCGAAGCTGGCCGCTCTTTTCCAACAACGAGCGGACACCATGGCAACGACCAACGAACCTCTGCAACTGAATCTCGGCTCCTTGCGCAGCGCGATGTCGCTGACGCTGCACACTCACCACGCCTCGCGCATCTGGCACGGTCGCGCCGCCGGCGAGGGGCGACCCGGCATCGTCGGCCTGAACGGCTACATCGCCCAGATGAACAAGATGCGGCGCGGCTCGGAGCAGGACGACCCGTACAGCGACTTCTGGATGCTGCGCATCGAGGACAAGCTCGACCAGACGAAGGCCACGCTGCAATCGCTGCGCGAGCAGGTGGACCAGGCCCTGGCGAGCGTGCCGCCGGCACTCACCCTGGGCGAGAACCTCAACGTGCAGCCCGTCAAGCTGCCGCTGTTCGTCAATGCGCAGTTGGGCTTTGCCGCGGTGTATCTGCTGGCCGACTACGACGACATCGCCCGCAAGCTGATCCTCGCGCACCACACCGCGCTGATCGATCGCTCGACGCTCGAACGCTGGCTCAACGAAGGCGCCCATGCACTGCGCAGCCTGTTCTCGCTGGCCCAGCAGTACCGCTACTCGGGCTGCACCCGCGACGACTTCGCCGCGAAGAACGCCGCAGCCCGGGCGGCGCTGGAGAAGTTCGGCGAGTTGCCGCAGGACGTGCTGGAAGGCACGCGCCGCTCGAAGTTTGCGCCGCCCATCGTGCGCCGTGGCCTGCAGCAGCGCGGTGACGGTCCTGCCGCAGCCGCATCGCCCACCGACGAGGTTGCCACCACCGAGGCACCCGAGGCCGCCGCCGACGAGGACGCGCAGCCATGAGCGACCCGAACCGCGACACCCGCTACTTCCGCCCGCTGCAACAGACCGCCTTCATGCGGCTGGAACACGCAGGCTCTCTAAAAGGCCTTTTAAAGCCCTTTAAAGGTAAAGGGGACTTGGAGGCCTGGGCCAGCCAGTGCTTCGCCATGCGCGACGAGTTGATTGGCTTGGCGCAGCGACAGGTGCTGCCACAGGCCGTCGGGCATCCCTTCCACCTGCTCTCAATCGAGCTGGCCCAGCAGACCACTGGCGCAGGCACGGCGTTTCTTCGCTGGCGCAAGCACGACCGCTCGGCCATGGGCGTCGCCTTGTGGCAGGAGCTGATGGCGAGCACCAGCACGCCGGTCAACCTCCTGGCCGACCTGCACGCGATCGAGCTTCAGCGCATCACGCTGAACATGCAGATCAGCCTGTTGCACACCTTGGGCAGGCAGGCCCAGGAGTGCGCCAGCAAGGCCGCCGACGCGGAAGACGCCTACCTGCGCCGGCTCAAGTCCATGCCATCCGCCATGCGTGATCGGTGATCGCGCCAGGCACCCCAGCACGCGCCCGCCGCCGACCAGGTGCGGGTATTTCAACCACCACGGAGATTGCAACATGAGCACGCATTTTTCTGGCGAAGGCAACATCGGTTCGCCCCCCGAGTACCGGGAGTTTCCCAACGGCAACGACGAACCGCGGCGCTTGCTGCGGCTGAACGTGTATTTCGACAACCCCGTCCCCACCAAGGGCGGCGACTTCGAGGATCGCGGCGGCTTCTGGGCGCCGGTGGAAATCTGGCACCGCGACGCCGCGCACTGGAAGGACCTGTACCAGAAAGGCATGCGCGTGCTGGTCGTCGGCCGCATGGAGCGCGAACCCTGGACGGACAACGAGGATCAGCCGCGCGAGACCTGGCAGATCAACGCGCGCAGCGTCGGCATCCTGCCGTTCCGCATCGAGTCGGTGACCCTCAGCCCCAGGCAGCAGGAGACCGCGCAGGACACGCAGCCGAATTCCCAGGCCGCCCAGGAACCGACCGCGCCGAAGGAGCCGAAGCGCAGGAAGTGATGCAGCATGGGGCGGCGGCAGTCGTCCGTCGCCCCACGCCCTCGCGAGCTATCCCCAGGGGATAGCTCCATCAACGTCCACCGGCGTCCGCGCGCTCCAAAAAATCGTGGCTCCCGGCCCGCACACCCCCGGCCGCACGCCACTTCCGTCCCGGCCATTCCATCCCATGAAAGTGGTCGCCACCGCATGCGGCTTGTTTGCTGCTGCCCCTGGTGATGCTCGGCATCCTCGATTCCAGCAACTCAATGAACCACGGAATTCGGATGGACGGACATGCGGCTGTTCTTGTGCGAGAAGCCATCGCAAGGCAAAGACATTGGTCGAATCCTCGGCGCGACGCAGCGCGGTGAAGGCTGTCTCAGCGGCTCCGGCGTCACCGTCACCTGGTGCATCGGCCATCTCGTAGAAGCGGCAGCTCCCGAGGTCTATGACGCGGCGCTCAAGCGCTGGTCGCTGGAGCAGTTGCCCATCATTCCCCAGCAGTGGCGGGTCGAGGTCAAACCGAAGACCGCCACGCAATTCAAGGTCGTCAAAGCGCTTCTGGCGAAGGCGACTCATCTGGTCATCGCCACCGATGCCGACCGCGAGGGCGAGCTGATCGCCCGCGAGATCATCGACCTGTGCGGCTACCGCGGCCCCATCGAGCGGCTATGGCTGTCGGCGCTCAACGATGCGTCGATCCGCACCGCGCTCGGCAAGTTGCGGCCCTCATCCGACACGCTGCCGATGTACTACTCGGCGCTTGCGCGCTCACGCGCAGACTGGCTCGTGGGCATGAACCTCAGCCGGTTGTTCACGGTGCTCGGGCGTCAGGCCGGCTACGACGGCGTGCTGTCCGTCGGTCGCGTCCAGACGCCGACCTTGAAGCTCGTCGTGGACCGCGACCGCGAGATCGCGGCCTTCAAGTCGGTGCCGTTCTGGGCCATCGACGTGTCCCTGTCCGCAGGTGGACAGGCTTTCAGCGCGCAGTGGGTTCCGCCCGATGGCTGCACCGACGACGCCGGTCGCTGCCTGCAGCAGCCGATCGCCCAGCAGGCCGCGCAGCAGATCCGCGCTGCGGGCAGCGCCCAGGTCCTATTAGTCGAGACCGAGCGCGTGCGCGAAGGTCCGCCGCTGCTGTTCGACCTGGGAACGCTTCAGGAGGTTTGTTCCAAGCAGCTTGGGCTGGATGTTCAAGAGACCCTCGAAATCGCGCAGGCCTTGTACGAGACACACAAGGCCACAACGTACCCGCGTTCGGATTCCGGCTACCTGCCCGAAAGCATGTTCGCGGAAGTGCCGACTGTCCTTGACAGCCTGCTCAAGACCGATCCCTCGCTGCGCCCGATCATGGGCCAACTCGACCGCTACCAGCGCTCGCGCGCCTGGAACGACGGCAAAGTGACAGCCCACCACGGCATCATCCCGACGCTCGAACCCGCGAACCTCTCTGCGATGAGCGAGAAGGAGCTGGCCGTGTACCGGCTCATCCGGGCGCACTACCTGGCGCAGTTCCTCCCTCACCACGAGTTCGACCGCACTGTCGCCGAGCTGTCCTGCGGCCAACAGAAGTTGGCGGCCACCGGAAAGCAGATGGTCGCCCAGGGTTGGCGCCTGGTGCTGGCCGAACCGCAAGCGGATGAGGACGGTGAAGCCACGGCGCGCAGCCAGGTACTCCCCCCGCTGCGCGAGGGCATGGCGTGCCAGGTGGCCGAGGCCGAGATCAAGGCGCTCAAGACGATGCCGCCCAAGCCGTACACGCAGGGCGAACTGGTCAAGTCCATGAAGGGGGTCGCCAAGCTGGTGACGGACCCGCGCCTGAAGCAGAAGCTCAAGGATACGGTCGGCATCGGCACCGAGGCGACACGGGCCAACATCATCAGCGGGCTGATCACCCGCGGCTACATCGTGAAGAAGGGGCGCTCCATTCGCGCATCGGATGCGGCGTTCACCTTGATCGATGCCGTACCCGCGGCGATTGCCGACCCCGGAACCACCGCCGTGTGGGAGCAGGCGCTCGACATGATCGAGGCCGGACAACTCACACTGGATGTGTTCATCGGCAAGCAGGCCGCATGGATTTCGCAACTGATCGTGCAGTACGGCAGCACCTCGCTGTCCATCGAGGTTCCCCAGGGGCCTGCTTGTCCGCAGTGCGGCGCACCGACGCGCCAGCGCACCGGCAAGACCGGCCCCTTCTGGTCGTGCAGTCGCTACCCCGACTGCAAAGGCACGCTGCCGGTCGATCCCGGCACGTCCAAGCGCGGTGCCTCGCGCCCGCGCAGTAGCGGCCGCAAGGGCTCCTGACCGACCCCGCTCCCCGAGAGCCGTGCCCGCCATCGGCGGCGTGGCCCATGTCCCGCACGCCCTGCGGGACGCCCAGCGCGCAACGCCTTCTCTTGTCCGTGTGCGCGTCCCGCCCAGCCGTCCCCCAGCCGCGGGACCTGAAGGTATCTTCTCCACGAACCATGTCCGGGGTTTCCCGGCGCGTTCTGCTGATCAGCATTTTCCGCCTCTGCGAAGGGTCCCCCGGTGGCTTGCCGGCCTGCGAGCCACCCGGAGACCCTTCGTGGTCAGCGGTATTCGATGCCGTGCCCAACGGCGAAAAACTGGGCTCCTTTTGTGCGCGGATGTGCGCCAGAAGATGCCGGCGCCAACCACGACATGCGCCGGGTGCGATTGCTGACAGCAGACGGTTCTAGCGACGACCGGGCCTGCAACAGCCCACGGGTGGTTCCGTCCTCCCGAGCCGAAGGCCACACGGCCTTCGGCGCCTTTCTCCTGCCGATCAACGTCCCGGCCCGGCCACACGGTCCAGGGCCACACGAACAGGAGACCCGACATGAACCCGCAACCTCGCACCTCACGCGGTGCGCCCCAGGCCGCGCCACTGCTGTACGGCAGCGTGTGCAGCGGCATCGAGGCCGCGAGCCTCGCCTGGCAACCCCTCGGCCTCGAAGCCGTGTGGTTCGCCGAAATCGAGCCGTTCCCGAGCGCCGTGCTCGCCCACCGTTACCCCCACGTGCCCAACCTGGGCGACATGACCGCGATCGCCCGCCAGGTGCGCGCCGGCACCGTGCCGGCGCCCGACATCCTGGTCGGCGGCACGCCGTGCCAGTCGTTCAGCGTTGCAGGTAGCCGGCGCGGGCTGGATGACCCGCGCGGAGCCCTTTCCCTTGCCTATGTGGAGCTTGCCAATGCCATCGACCAAACCCGCCAACAAGACCGCCGCCCGGCGGCCACGCTCGTCTGGGAAAACGTCCCCGGCGTCCTCAACGACCGCAGCAATGCCTTCGGGCATTTCCTGGGGGCACTGGTCGGGGAAAGCCGTGCGCTCCAGCCGCCAGGGGATCGGTGGGCGCACGCTGGTTGTGTGTCTGGACCCCGCCGCCGCATCGCGTGGCGCGTGCTCGACGCTCAATATTTCGGTGTCGCCCAACGCCGCAAGCGCGTGTTTCTTGTGGCAAGTGGTGGAGATGACCTCGATCCCGCAGAAGTACTTTTTGAGCGCGCAGGCCTGCTCGGGGATTCTTGTGCGGGCCGCGCGCCGTGGCAAGAAGCTGCCCACGATGCTGGACCGGGTGCTGAAGCAGCAGGCGCATGCGCAGGACTTGCAGGATTCGCAGGGCTGAAGCAGCCCTACGGCAAGGTCACGACGACGTTCGGATTCAGCGGCGGCATTGGCCCCGTCGATGTGGCGGCGTGCCTGATGGCCGCTGGCCCCAAGCACGACATTCGCACCGAGACGTTCATGGTGCAGTCGGTCGTCGGCAGCATCGCCCACACCCTCGACACCGCCAACAACGGCAGGGGCAGCAGCGAGGATGGCACCGGCAAGGGTGTTCCGATCATCGCCTTTACTGCCCAGGGCAGCGGCGCCGATGCCACGTTCGACCTGACGCCGACGCTGCGCGCTGGCGGCCATCGCAACAGCCATGCGAACGCCGGTGTCGTGCCCGCCATCGCTTTCGCGCAGAACAACCGCGGTGAAGTGCGCTACGAATCCGGCCATGGACAGGTGGCTTGCACCGTGCTGTCCAACGGCAAGCCGGGCTACGGCGTGCCGATGGTAGCCTGCGTATCTCTGCGTGGCCGCGAGAACGGCCTTGCCGCCGAGTTGGGCGGCACCGTAGCGGGCGCACTTCGCACCAGCGGCGGCGGCGCGGACAAGCCCCATGTGCTGGCTCCCGACTTCGAGGCGCATTTCCGCTACGACTGGAACGGCCCTGGCCCCGGCGACTGGTCGCACTGGCGGGTGCGGCGGCTGATGCCCGTGGAGTGCGAGCGGCTGCAAGGCATGCCCGACGACTACACGCTGATCACCTACCGCGGCAAGCCCGCCGCCGACGCTCCACGCTACAAGGCGATCGGCAACTCCATGGCTGTACCGTGCATGGCATGGCTGGGCCAGCGCCTGGTGCAGTACCTGCACAAGACGGGCTCGACCGCTTCGGATTGATCGGCGACGCAGCCTGCGGGCCGCGCCATTCTCCCTCCTGCATTGCCGATGTATTGGCAGCAGCCCGCAGCCAGGGTGTCAAGGCTGCCGCGGGTTCCACCCGCGCCACCCGCCAGTTCGCCTCGGCATCTCACCGGCGAACGCTGCCCACCGGGGCACCGATGCCTCTTTCTCCAACCCACGGGATGGCCGCCACGTCCCGTCAGGGGCATGTCGCCACCCGGTCGATTTCAGGACTTCCCATGGACAACATCACCAAGCAAAACCGCATCACGCTGAAGAGCCTCAAGGTGGCAGATTTCGCCAGCGAAGAAACGATGTGCTTCAGCGCCACCGTCGTGTTCGACGGCACTCCCATCGCCGAGGCCCGCAACGACGGCCACGGCGGCTCGACGTTCCTGCGCGCGCTCAGCGGCAAGGCGGCGTTGCTGGCTCAGGCCGAAGCCTTCGCCAAGGGCCTGCCGCCTGCGCCGCTCAACCTCGGCCAGGAGGGCGAAGACCCTCACTACATCGACATGACGCTCGACTTCCTGGTCGATGAACTTGCCGACGCCATGCACGCGGAACGCAAGGTGCGAGCCGCGTTCAACCGCGACATCGGCAACAAGGTGCTGTTCATCAAGGACGGCAAATTGCTGTTCATCAAGGGCATCAAGCTCAAGGCCATTGCTGACCGCAAGGCGTACTTCGCTTCGCTGCGCGCTCGGCAGGCCCAGCCCATCGTCATCCTCGCCGAGCTTGCGCCCGAGCAGGCATTCGACCTGTGGAAGCAGCATGTCCTGGGCGACAAGCCCGACTGACCCAGCACCGACGCACTCTCCTGGCAGCCCCGCACTCGATGCGGGGTTTCTTTTTCTCTGCGCGCATCAATCGGGGGTGGGCCGGATGCCGTTTTCCAACTGACGCGACGCGGCCCGCGCACGAAGCTGCCCGCATGTTCGCTGATTCGTCAGCACATGCCAGCAGCCAGGGTTTCAAGCTGCCGCGGGTCTCTCCCGCGTTGCCCACCAGTCCGCATCGCATCAAGTCTGCGGACGCGCGTCCCCATGACGCTGATGCATTTTTTCAACCGCGTGCGGGAGCTGCCATCCCGTGAGGGACGAGGCCCCGCTTTTCCAAGGAGCCCGTCCATGTCCCAGCAAGCCTCTTTCGGCCAATTGGCCTCGACCTACTGCGGCAAGTTCCTGCCGCTCGAAGTCCTGCAAAGCGCCGCCGGTCACTACATCGGCACGCGCGATACCGAAGGGCCCGTTTCGCGGGAATCCCGCGAGTACTTCCGCAGCCATGCCGCGGCTCAACGTGCCCTCGAAAGAGGCGGCTGGTCCCAGCTCGCCATTCCCTGATCCAACTGGAGGAATCACGTCATGAACCAGCTACTGCCACGGGAAGTCGTCGATCAGATCATGCGGGAAGAACAGCATTTCGCGGCCGCGCCCCAAGCCTTCTTCGAGGCCTGGAAGCGCGGTGTCGAGATCGCTGGCCCCGAATGGTTCGGTGACGGCACCCGTGAAGGTCTGAACCAGGCCAAGAGCAAGTGGGATCTGCGTCCCAACATGCTGCGGCTCAACGATGCCCTCGGCGTCCTGAGCAGCGGCGAACGCATGTTCCTGTCCGCCATGGTCAGCTTCTACAACGCGCGCGAGGGCGGTGCCATGCTCAAGCGCTGCCACTTCAACGGACTGTCGGACTTCGACGGTCTCGACCTGCAACGCCGTAAGGTCCTCGCCGACCTGCTCGTGAACTACAACGGCTGGTGAGCCGGTCTCCGGCACACCACCACGTCTTCGTTCACTCCCCACGAGGGGCACGCGCCCACGAGGCCGTGCCCCTCATTTTGTTTCCCGTAGTCCAGCGCAGTGCTGACAACGCCATGGTCGGCGCTGCCTGACGCTTTTTCCATTTTTCAACCCACCGGGTCCAATTCCCGGTGGCGGGGATTGGCTCCATTATTCAATCTGGAGAGATCCCATGTCCCAGAATCCTAATCCCTTCCTTCGCGGCTACTGGAATCTGAAAATCGTCCGCACGCTGTGCATCAGCTACGACGATGGAAGCCCGCATGTCTGGCGCAACATCCACGCGAGCCAGCAATTCCTTTCCGACGAAGAACTGGTTTCATCGTCCTGCATCGTCACCAACGATTTCGCCGTGGTCAGCAACGGCCCTGAACCCTTGAGCGACGACGTGCTGGCCGAATGCGACGCCGGTGAAGGCGTCAGCGGCGAAGGCGTGATTGGTGCCGTGGTCTATGCCATCCATGGCGAGGACTTCGACGGTCGCCCAGTCCACGTCGGCGATGCCTATTCGGCCGAGGCTGCGCGGGAAGTGGTGCAGCGCCTGACTTTCGAGACCGGCTACTACAGCCGGTGCTGGGAGATCAGCCGCGAGCACATCACGGTCGATACCTGGCACTACCTCGCCGACCTGGCGGACATCGCCACGCCGGAGGCCATGCTGTTCATCGCCTTCCGTGTGCCGTACAGCCCGGCGATCGGCGTCAAGCTGATCTCCACGCCCTGGACGGACCAGAACCTGGAGCACGCCGAGGGCATCACCGCCGAGCAGCTTCGGCAGGAGCACCGGAACAAGGGCATGCCGGAGGACCTGGCAAACATCCTTGAACTGGCCGGCCAGGCCGATGTGCGCATTCTGATCCTCGACGCCGACGCACCCGCGCTGCTGGGCCTGCCGCTGGCCGAGTCCTAGCAGCCGCGCGACACGCCGGCCTTCCTCATTGTCCCCCCATGCCAGCCCGTTTCCCCCAGGAGCCGGGCTGGTCCATTTTCATAGGCGCAACCTCATGTTCCCCGACCTCATCTCGCCCGCAGCCGACTTCGAGCATCAGCTTGGAGCCTGCGTCAACGCCATGAGCCAGGACGACGCCATCGGCCAGATCCTGGTATTCGAGCGCACGCACGGCGCGCTGCACATGCGCCATATCGTCAGCGCCGACCTGATGGACACCGACATTGATGACTACGAAATGGTCGTCTTCGACGGTGGCAACACCAGCGGCGACACATGGAAGCATGTCTTCTTCCCTCGTCAGCGCGAGCACTACTTCGTGTACGAAGCCTGACCTGCCAGCCCCTCATCCGAGGGGCTGCTTGTTTTCAGGCTTTCGCCGCGAACTGCACGGCCACCATCTCGCCTGTGACGCACACCTCGCCGCCGGCGCTGAGTGTCAAATCGATGATGGCCTTGCGCCCCTCCAGCGAACGTAACGTGCCCTCGATGAGCAATTCGACGCCCAGCGGCGTGGGCCGCCGGTAGTCCACTTTCAGCGAGCCGGTGACAAAGCGGATCGGCGGGCCACCATCCCCCATGACGCGACCTTGCACCCGGTATGCGAAGGCCGCCGCGCTGGCGGTGCCGTGGCAGTCCAGCAGCGAGGCCAGCATGCCGCCATAGACGTTGCCCGGATAGCCGCCGCTGTACATCGTCGCCGGCGAGAAGCGCGCATGGGTGCGCTCGCCCTCGATGAAGCTCTTGAGATGGAGCCCCTGGGGGTTGGCTGGCCCGCAGCCGTAGCAGTGCGCGAATTCGGCCGGGTAATGATCTTGGATGGCTTGCATGTCGATCCTTGATTGCACAACGGCGAGGCTCAAGCCTCCACGGCCAGCCCGGCCGCCTTCCACTCCGGGAAGCCGTCTTCGAGCCGTCGCACCTTGAAGCCCTTGGCGCGCAGCGCCGCCACGGCCTCGAAGGACATCACGCAGTACGGCCCACGGCAGTAGGCAATGATTTCGTGGCCCTTGGGCAAGTCCGCCAGGCGACGCTCCAGCTCGTCGGCCGGGATGTTGATGGCACCCGCCACGTGGCCCAGCGCGTATTCCGCTTCCGGGCGCACGTCCAGCACCGTCACCTGGCCGGCATTCAGGCGCTCGGCCAGTTCTTCGCGCGAAACGGCTTCCAGCGCGTCACGGTCATGGAAGAAGTCGCGCATCACGCCGCGTACCTCTGCGATGTTGCGCTCGCCCACGCGGCCCAGCGCCTTGAGCAGCGCCACCACCTCCACATCGCCCGCCAGGCGATAGAAGACCCGCTTGCCCTGGCGTTCGGCCTCCACCAGCCGCGCGCGCCGCAGCAGTTGCAGGTGGCGTGAGGCGTTGGCCATCGACAGGCCGACCAGTCCGGCCAGGTCTTCGACGCTGCGCGGCCCCTGCGCCATGCCTTCGAGCAGTTCGAGCCGATGCGCATGGCCCAGCGCTTGCGCCACGGCGGCCAGGTTCTCGAACACCACGTGCTTGGGGCTTTCGGATGAGGTTGACAACATGGATTTCACAATTACACAATCAACACATTGATTGAATGATGGCATGATTGCTGCCCAGCATCAAGCCATCCGGGACAAAAGCCATTTTCTCCGCTGGAGACTCCATGAAAACCCTCCTGATCATCAACGACCCGCCCTACGGCACCGAGCGCATGTACAACGCCTTGCGCTTGGCTTCCGCGCTGCTCAAGGACGCCGCCAACCACGTCAGCGTGTTCCTGATGGCCGATGCCGTCTCCGGCTGCAAGGCCGGTCAGAAGACCCCCGACGGCTACTACAACGTTGAACGCATGCTGCGCCGCGTGACGAACAATGCCCAGGGCGAGGTGCTCCTGTGCGGCACCTGCCTGGATGCGCGCGGCATCAAGGACGAGGAAGTGATGCCCGGCGCACGCCGCAGCACGATGGATGAACTGGCCGCCGCCACCGTGGCCGCCGACAAGGTGCTGGTGTTCTGATGGCCGGCATCTACCTCGACTACAACGCCAGCACGCCCATCGCGCCGGAAGTGCAGGCGGCCATGCTGCCGCTGCTGGAGACGGCCTACGGGAACCCATCCAGCGGCCATTGGGCCAGTACCCCAGCCAAGGCGGCCCTGGAACATGCCCGCGCCCAGGTGGCGGGGCTGCTGGGCGCGTCGCCGGATGAGATCGTCTTCACCAGCGGCGGCAGCGAGGCCAACAACCTCGCGCTCAAGGGCAGCTTCTTCGCGCTGCGCGAGTGCGGCGAGCACATCATCACCGAGGCCACGGAGCATCCGGCGGTGTTGCAGCCACTGGCCTTTCTGGAGCGACTGGGGGCGAGCGTCACGCGGCTGCCGGTGGATGGCACGGGCCGGGTCGATCCCGAGGCGGTGCGCCGCGCCATCACACCGCGCACTGTGCTCGTCAGCGTCATGCACGCGAACAACGAGACGGGCACGCTGCAACCCATCAAGGTCATCGGCACCATCGCTCGCGAACACGGCATCCGCTTCCACACCGATGCGGCGCAGTCCGTCGGCAAGCTGCCGACGAAGGTGGACGACCTCGGCGTGGACCTGCTGAGCATCGCCGGGCACAAGCTCTACGCGCCTAAGGGTATAGGCGCGCTGTACGTGCGGCGCGGCACGGCGCTGGAGCCGCTGATCCACGGCGCCGGCCACGAGGCGGGCCGCCGCGCCGGCACCGAGAGCGTGCTGATGGCTGCGGCGCTGGGCGCGGCCTGCGAACTGGCGAGAACGAATCTCGATGTTGGTGAGCCGGAGCGCTTGCGCGCCTTGCGCGATCACTTCTGGCAAGCGCTGCAAGCGATCTTCGGTGAGCGCGTGGTGCTCAACGGCCACGCCGAGCACCGGCTGCCCAACACGCTGAACGTGAATTTCGCCGGCCGCATCGGCGCCGAGGTACTGGCCGATCTGGACGGCGTGGCCGCCTCCACCGGCTCGGCCTGCCATGCGGGCCGCGTGGAACTCTCGCCCGTGCTGGCCGCCATGGGCGTGCCCGAGCAGGTCGGCATGGGCGCAGTGCGCTTCAGCCTGGGGCGCGGCACCACGCAAGCAGAGATCGACGCCGTGGCCGAGCGCTTGCGCGCCATCGCGAGTCGATGAATAGAACAACAACGCGAAGAAACTCATGCTCAAGAACCCCATGCACCGCCAGGTGCTGATCCTGGCCTGCGCGCAGGCCCTGTTCCAGATCGTGTCGGTGATGGTGATGACCGTTGGCGGCCTGGCCGGCGGGCAGATCGCCGCATCGCCGCGCTGGGCCACGCTGCCCATCGCCACCATGTTCCTCGGCACGGCCACGATGATGTTTCCGGCCTCGATGTGGATGGCCCGCGCCGGCCGCCGGGCCGGGTTCCTGATCGGCACGACGCTGGGCGTGGCGGGGGGCCTGGTGGGTGCCTGGGGCATCCATCAGGCTTCGCTGCCGCTGCTGTCCTTCGGCACCTTCCTGGTGGGCTGCTACCAGGCGTTCGCGCAGTTCTACCGTTTCGCGGCCAGCGAAGTGGCGGACGCGGCTTTCCGCCCACGCGCGATCTCGCTGGTGATGGCCGGCGGCGTGGTCGCAGCGCTGGCCGGGCCGTTGCTGGCAAGGCTGGGCGGGCCGCTGCTCTCGCCCGAGTACCTGGGTTCCTTCCTGATCCTGGCCGTGGTGTCGATGGTGGCGGCGGGCGTGCTGCTGAACCTGCACATCCCTGCGCCTGCCGCGTCTACCGGCCCGGTGGACAAGGGCCGATCCTGGCAGCAGATCGTCGCGCAGCCCGCCTATCTCGTGGCGCTGTTCGGCGCTGCCACGGGCTACGGCATCATGATCCTGGCGATGACGGCGACGCCCATCGCCATGCGGCTGCATCACCACGAACTGGGTGCGGCGGCCACGGTGATCCAGTTGCACGTGCTGGGCATGTTCCTGCCGTCGTTCTTCACCGGCTCGCTGATCGCGCGCTTCGGCGTGCTGCGCATCATGCTCACGGGCGTGGTGCTGTTCATCGCGCACATCCTGACGACGCTCACCGGCACGGGCTTCGGCTCCTTCGCCAGCGCGCTCGTGCTGCTGGGTGTGGGCTGGAACTTCATGTACATCGGCGGCACCACGCTGTTGACCGACACCTATACCACCGCCGAGAAGGGGCGTGCGCAGGCGATCAACGACATGACGATCTTCGCCGTGGGACTGACCTGCTCTTTCAGCGCGGGCGGGCTGCTGCAAGCCCTGGGCTGGCAGACCATGAACCTGGCGCTGATCCCGTGGCTGGCGCTGGCGGCGCTGTCGCTGCTGTGGCTGGGGATGCGTCAGCGGTCTAAAGCCGCGAAGGTGGGCGCATGAACCGGGAAACGACCGATGAAACCGCATACCGCTGCCTGTTCGAGCGCTTCGCATCTTTGGGCATCGGCGCGAAGGTGGTGCCATATCCCGAACACGCGACCGTCGAGGAAGGCAAGGCGCTGCGCGGCGCCATGGCCGGGACATTCACCAAGAACCTGCTGCTCAAGGACAAGAAGGGCCGGCACTTCCTGCTGGCGATCCATGAGGACCGGACGCTGGATCTGAAGGCGGCTTCCGCGCTGGTGGGCGGCAAGGGGCACCTGAGTTTCGTGGCCGGCGAGCGCATGCAGGCGCTGCTGGGCGTGCAGCCGGGCGCGCTGACGCCGCTGGGCCTGATGCAGGACGAGGAAGGCGTGGTGACGGTGGTGATCGATGCCTCGCTGATGGGCGATGCGCAATTGAACTTCCATCCGCTGCGGCAGACCGAGAGCGTCGGGCTGGCGCCGCAGGAACTGGTGGCCTTCATGCGCTCGTGCGGGCGCGAGCCGCTGGTGGTGGACTTCGACACTTCGCCACCGGCCGCGTAGCGCCTGCGGCGCGGGAGAACAGGAAATGCCATCCAGAGAGCATTGGGATCACGTCTATCGGACCAAGGAGCCGACCGGCGTGAGCTGGTTCCAGCCGCACGCCAGCCACTCACTGGTGCTGATCCGGGAAACCGGCGTGCCGCTCGATGTGCCGATCATCGACGTGGGCGGCGGTGCCTCGACGCTGGTGGACGACCTGCTGGACAAGGGCCATACCAGCCTCACCGTGCTGGATCTGTCGGGTGCCGCGCTGGCGGCATCCCAGGCGCGGCTGGGCGAGCGCGCCCAGGCGGTGGCCTGGATGGTCGGGGACATTACAAAGGTCGAGTTGCCCGCGCTGGCCTACGACCTGTGGCACGACCGGGCGGTATTCCACTTCCTGACGGCGCCGCAGGAGCGCCAAGCCTATGTGCGGACGATGCTGCATGCCCTGCGGCCGGGCGGCTTCGCCATCATCGCCACCTTCGCGGACGACGGGCCGCAGCAGTGCAGCGGCTTGCCGGTGACGCGCTACAGCCCGGACGAGCTGCATGCGCAGTTCGGCGATGCCTTCACGATGCTGCGGCAGGAGCGCCAGGCGCATCACACGCCCTTCGGGACAGTGCAGCAGTTCGTTTTCTGCCTGTTCCAGAAGACAGCATCATGAAATCCTGAGGAAGCAAATGGCATAGACCATAGGAAGAAACCGGGTGCGGTGTGGTGCCGTTTCATGCAGGCCGGCCGAGCACTCTAGGGCCATCCTTACCCCATGTTCGTCGGTGTTGCCGACACATGCCCAGGCAGCCGAGACCTTCGAGGCTGCAAGCACGGGAAGCCGTGCTGGTCGTTTCTTCCTACGGACGCACCGCGTCCATCTACCCACAAGGGACCTCTCCCTTGCGGGCGGGGAATCCCTTGTTCTTCCTCAAGGAGATTCCCATGGACCGTTCCCTCATCAAAACCATGATGCCTTCGCTTGTCGCAGGCCATGTGCCCCGCAACGTGCGGTCGATCAAGTACCGCTTTTTCGATGATCAGCCGCAATCCTCGACGCTGGGCTTTGCCATCGATCCCAAGCCCTTCGACGGCAAGGTGGTCGCGGCCAACGACGACGCCATCGTCGTCAAGCTCAAGCCCAGCGAGTTCGCGGTGCTCGATCCCAACCTGGTGACTACCGTTCCCAGCGAAGGCGCCAAGGTGCATGTCCAACCGTATGCCCGCCGCCGCTTCGACGGCCTGCGCGCGGACACCCCGGAAGTGATCACCGAGAAGACCGCGGACGGTGTTCCCTACACCATCACCAGGCACATCCTCGGCTCCGCGCCTGCCAAGCTGCCCATCCCCGAGCCGCAGTGCATGGAACTGGGGCAGCTCATCCAGCAGTTGGAGGAAATGCCGGCTCCCGACGGGTTCCGGCGCATCACCCACATGCTGGTCGATGCGGGCGCCCGCGACTTCACCTGGGTCGATCCGAAGCCGTCCAAGATCATCGAGACGCCCCCGGCAATCAGCTTCACGGTTTCGACCGCGAAGTTCGAGGGCCAGGTGACGATCCTCTACGACCGCGGCGGCGACACCTACGTGGTGGAGATGCGCCGCGACGGTGAACTGGTCGATCGGCACGACGAGGTGTATTTCGACATGCTCGGTGAAGTGTTGGAGCGGCTTATCGACGACGGACGCTGGCGTCTGATCGACGTGAGCGTCATCGACGCCAAGGCAACCAAGCGGCGCTACGGCTGATCGCAGCCTACCGGCGACTTGCCCCCATGGGCCTTCCATCTATTCGGGTGGAGGGCCTTTTTCTTCAGGAGATCAACCATGTCACTGCGATTCAAAGGCTCCGACCTGCGCCCCGTGCTGGCCGAGGCCGTTGCCAACCAATGCCGCGTCGTCCTCGCCAAGGACCAGGGCGTGTACTTCCTCGCCGAGCAGGGAGAGCGCCGTCCCGATGGCCGCGTGAAGCTGCTGGCCTATGCCGTCGGCTGCAACCCGGATACCGACCCGTTTGACGACTGGTGGGAACTGGCGCGCGCCGAGCTGGGTGGCGACGACTTCGGCGAGTTCTTCGACCCGAAGGAAGACGTCTTCGCACGCATCCTGCACGGCACGGACGATCTGATGCTGTCTGCCACCACGACGCACCTGTCGCTGGAGGTGGTGCCATCGGTGTAGCGCAACGACTACCACCATCCCCTCACGGCCCCCTTCTTGGGGGCTTCCTTTTTTCCGCACTGCGGCCTTCGCCGCGTGCGTGCTCGTCTCCGGCCGCCATGGCCCGCCGCGTCGGCTCGCCCGCCGACCTACCCACGGAGACGACCGCATGCACGACCCGTTCAAGATCACCCAACCGACCTGCATCAGCTTCTCGGGCGGGCGCACCAGCGCCTACATGCTCTGGCGCGTATTGCAGGCCAATGGCGGCCTGCCTGCCGACACCGTGGTCTGCTTCGCCAACACCGGCAAGGAGGTGGAAGCGACCCTGCGCTTTGTGCGCGACTGCGCCGGGCACTGGCAGGTGCCGATACGCTGGCTGGAATACCTGCCCAGGGAGCCAGGCTTCACGCTGGTGGACTTCGATCGGGCCAGCCGTCAGGGCGAGCCGTTCGAGGCGCTGATCCGCAAGCGTCAGTACCTGCCCAATCCCGTCGCGCGCGGCTGCACGACCAGCCTGAAGATTCGACCGATGCACCGCTACCTGCGGCATCTGGGCTGGACGGACTGGGACCAGATGATCGGCATCCGCGCCGACGAGCAGCGTCGCGTCGCCAAGATTCGCGCGCGCGGCCATTCCACCGAATCGACCCACGAGACCATGTGCATGCCCCTGGCGGACGCAGGCGTCACCGTGCGCGACGTGGGCGCGTTCTGGCAGGCGCAAGCGTTCGACCTCGACCTGCTGACGGTGAACGGGCGCACGCTCGAAGGCAACTGCGACCTGTGTTTCCTGAAGCCGCGCGGGCAGCGCCTGGCCCTCATCAAGGCTCGACCCGAGGCCGCGGTGTGGTGGATTCGCATGGAATCGCTGAACCTGGCGAGCAAGCCCAGCGGCGCCCGGTTTCGCGCCGATGGCCCGAGCTACGCCGACCTGGCACGCTTCGCCGCCGACCAGGGCGACCTGTTCGACGACGCCGAGGAACCGATCGCCTGCTTCTGCGGTGATTGACGGCCATGGCCGGGCCATCGACCTCGCCATCGCTGCGACTGCTGCCGGTATCCCTGCGCTGTGCCAATGCCTTCGTGCAGAAGCACCACCGCCACCACCGTCCGGTTCAGGGAGCGAAGTTCGCCCTGGCGGTCACGCTGTCCGCCACCGATGGCATCTGCGGCGTGGCCATCGTCGGCCGCCCGGTCGCCCGCCACCTGGATGACGGCTGGACGTTCGAAGTCACCCGGCTCTGCACCGATGGCGCACCGAACGCCTGCAGCAAGCTCTACGGCGCGGCCTGGAAGGCGGCCAAGGCCTTGGGCTACACGCGGCTGATCACCTACACCTTGCTCGATGAAGGTGGTGCCAGCCTGCGCGCCGCCGGCTGGCATTTGCTCGGAACGCGCGGCGGCGGTGCCTGGAGTCGCCCCAGCCGTCCTCGCGCTGACACCCCCGACCACCTGCGCGGCCCTAAGTGCTTGTGGCAAGCACCGGGCGGTGCGGACAAAGGGAAACGCCCGGATGCAGATTGATTGCTGCCGCGCGCGCGAGGCCCGGACATGCTGCCCCCATGCCTGCTGACGTTGTCAGCGACATGCCAGGCAACCATCGGTCTTCGAGGTTGCGACGCAGTTCCCACTGCGTGACCGAGCCAGCTCGCACCGCATCCGTCCGCGAGCGGCCACCAGTCTCTGGTGGCGGATGCTTTCGCCTTATCAACCCACCGCGGGGTTACGCACCTTTCCCCGCATGCGTGGGGCCGGTGTGTCTCCGCTTCATCCCAATGGAGATTCACCATGAGCACCACGTCCAACGAGAAATCGTATTTCGACCTCCACACCTCGGGCATCGGCTACATCCAGCGAGCCCGCGAGGTTCCCGTCCGGGGCGGCCGCCGCGCGCAGCCCTTTCTGGCATGCACCATCGCCGCACTGGTCGGTTCCGCCAAGGACCCCAGCTACCGCTACTTCGACGTCAAGGTCTCGGGTGCCGAGGCCAAGAAACTGGTCGAGCGCTACATCGGCGTTGACGATCCCAAGCAGCGGCCGCTGGTGCGCTTCCGCCTCGGCGACCTCTGGGGCGATGCGTACATCCGCGACAAGGGTGAGCACAAGGGCCAGGCCGCCGCGTCTCTGAAGGCGCGACTGCTGAAGGCCGAGCCACTTGACCGGGCCGAACTGGCTTCGATCAAGCAGCACGAGCTGATCACCCGCGGCATCGGCTACCTCAGCCGTCCGAAGGACGTCTCCCCCAAGGATGGCGATCCGTTCCTGTCGTGCTGCGTCGCGGCACTGGCCGGGCCTGTCGGTGAACCGGAATATCGGTACTTCGACACCATCGTCGCCACCCCCGAAGCCGAGCACCTGGTTCGCCGGTGCGTGCAGGCCATCGAAGGGGACCGCAAGGTGCTGATCGCCTTCCGTCTGAACGACATGAAGATCGATCCGTACATCCGCACCAAGGGCGAGCGCGCCGGGGAACCGGGAGCGAGCCTGGAATCGACGCTGGTCCACATCGGTCTCATCAAGATCGACGGCACCCAGGTCTATCCGACGAGCCAGGCGCAAGCCGAGGCGCCGCAAGCCGAGGACGCACCCGCGCCCGAAGCCGAGGTTGCCGCCGACACCGCTGCCGACCAGCCTGTCGAGCCCGCCGAGCGCGAGCCCGCAGGTGAAGTCGAGGAGCAGGAGCCAGCATTGGCTGCTTCGTTCTGATCCGGCATGGCCCCTCACGGGGCCTTGCCTTTTTCCTATTCCCCAAGGAGAACCATCATGGCAGTCACATCGGCATCCGCAAGGTCAGTCCCGCCCATCGTCGTATCGGGTCAGCTTTCGATTCGCACAATCCACGGCCGCAATGGTCCGTTCTGCGTCGGCTACCTCGTCACTCCTATCGGAAACTTCGCGGTGAAGGACGCGGAGCTGGAGCAATACCCCGAAGGCAAGTACGACGGGGAGTTCGTGATCCGCTACATCTTTCCGAATCCGATCCCCATGCGGGGCGGTATCAAGTTCGAGATTCGTTGCAACTTGGATGGAATGACGCTCTTCGGCGTTGACAAACTGAGCCGCGACGATATTCGCAGCTTTTCCACCCAGGACATCGATCCGCTCGATGAAGAACTGGGGGCGCAGCCTGCGGCAACGCCGGCCAAGCCCGCCAAGGCATCCAGACCCGCCAAGCCCGCATCCGTGCAGGCGTCCGCGGACCCGATGGTCGATACCACGCCTTTCGGCGTGGATGCGCCGACGCCCGCTGCGGCCGCTGCCCCCGGCAGCACCGAAGATGGCGACGCCGCACTGTTCGGGCTGCTCTGGCCGCTGGGTGAGTCCGTGAAACTGGATTCGACCATCGACCGCCGCACCTTGCGCGCGCAGATCGCCCGCCTGGGCAAACTGGGCTACACGCTGGACTTCAAGACGCAGGAGTGGAGCCGCCAGGCCGAACTGCAACCTGCGTGATCGCAGACGCCGCACCTGCGGTGTTCTTCATCCACCCGCCGGGGTTCCTTCCCCATGCGGGGGAGGCTCCGGCTTTCTTCTGGAGGTCTCCATCATGTCCACCATCGCTTGCGATGCACCTCATTCCACGCTGGACGAAACCGCCTGGCGCGCTGTCTGCAAGACGGCCGCCGAGCGCGCCCAGCGTGGTTGCGGCCTGTCCTGGGATCATTGGGTCACGCTTTTCAGTTCGGAAATCGACGCGCAAGCCAGTCGATTGCCGCAGGACCAGCGCACTCAAGCGCTGGAAATCGCAGCCCGGGAATGGGACTACGCAACGCCTGCCGAAAGGCAGGAAACCCAGGACTGAAATGCGGAGCATGGCTATTGCTCTCACGGGATCGAGTTCGGCTACTGCCCGGCCGGTTGTGATCGCGACGATGACGACTGGGACTAAGGGCAAAGCATAGGTTCCTTCGCCGCACGCGCGGCATTCCATCACCCGCTGGGGGTTCTCCCCCACGGGGAGGCCTCCGGCTCCATTCTTCAGGAGGCCTCTCATGGGCTGGTATTTTTCCCCCCAATCGCGATCTGAACTGATCGCGGAACTGATCGCACCGCAAGAGACCGAGCGCGCCAGCGTCAAGGTCATTGCCCACGCGCTGCGCGGCAACGTCCTCTGGTCCGTCACGGAAGTGACGGCCAAGGTCGAAGGCGTGCATCGTCATCTGGCGCCGGGCCAATCCCTGCGCTACATCCGCTGCGATCTTCTCGAACGCAGCGGCGGTCAGTGGGGCTACAAGCCGCTGGACGAGTCCATGCACCCGTACCACTACTCGTGCCCGCTGTCCTATCTGGACCTCGCACCAGAACAGTCCGCCGACTGGCGTGCAGGCGTTCGCGCCTACCACGCGCGGCGGCGCACACCCATGGCACCTGCGGCACCCACCGCAGCGCTGATGGCCTGAGCCAGGAGGAACCGACATGGACCCGATCCTGGCTGCGCTCCCGCCCTTGCTGCTGAAGCTCGTTGAAGGGAGTTTGTCCAACGACGAAGTTTCTTCCGACGAGGAAATGCTGGAGTACTTCATCAGCAACGGCCTCACCGACGAACAGGCGCGGCAGGCACTGACCTACCGCGACCCGTACCTCAACAACATCTACCTGGAGGGCTTCACGCCAATCACTTCGGTAGATGAGGCGCTTCACTTCAACCCGCACACCCGGCAGTTCGAGCCGGACTGAGCGGTTTTCTTCCACCCCCTGGGGCAGTACTTGCCCCAGCGGGCGGTGCTGTTCCCGTTCATCCGAGGACACCACCATGCCCGCAAACACTTCTTCCACGCTGTACCGCATCGACGAATGCCCGGACGTGATGGCCGACGCCTGCGTCGGCGATGACCAGGGCAACCTGATCTTCCTGTCCATCTGGGCGCGGGACACCGCCGTCCAGCAGTTCCTCGCTCGCCTGACCCTCGGGCGCGACGAGCAGGGACTGGACCAGTTCCACGTCATCACCGACCAGGGCGGCAGCGTCCCGGTATTCATCGGCAACGTCGATCGCCTGGAAAAGCGCATCACGCGCGCGTACCGGCGGACGCTGTTCGGCTCGCTGTCCAACGTGTGGCTGTTCGACCGGCGCTGCGTCAAGCCCGACAAGGCCAACGCCAGCGCATTGGCACTGCTGCCACGCGACAGCGCCCACAGGCTTGACCGCCTGTGGATGCTGGTGCGGGACACCTGCCCGTTGCCGCTGCTCGACCACTGGCGCGAAACCGTGCTGGAGCTGTTACAGACCCGCGAGATGCTGGCCCGCCTTCCGTTCGCCCTCGGGCCGCTGGAAGGCCATCGGCTCGCCATCGACGTGCCGGCGCTGACCCTGGCGCTGGGCTCCTTGATCCGCAGTGACGTGCTCACCGCCTATCCGTATCCGGCCAAGATTTGGACGCCGGAAGCGGTAGCGGCTTGACCCACCCGCGAGAGCACGCCAAGGCGTGCTTTCGCCCTTCATCCCCGCCAACCAGGAGACTTCCATGGCCCTCATGTTCCCGCGGCTCGCCCGCAATTTCGCCAAGAACGGTTACTACCCGACCGACGAACCCACGCTCGAAAGAGCCCTCAACGCACTGATGCCCAGCGACGGGCCGATGTGCATCCTCGATCCCTGCGCCGGCGAAGGCGTAGCGATCGCCGAAGCCGCCCACGCCCTCGGGCGCGAGCAGGCCAAGGCGTTCGCCGTTGAGTTCGACGCGGAGCGGGCACGCCATGCCCGTGGCCTGGTCGATCACTGCCTGCACGCGGACCTGATGGACACGATGGTCTCCAAGCAGTCGTTCGGACTGCTCTGGCTCAACCCGCCGTATGGCGACCTGTCCAAGGACGTCAACGGCAACATCGGCTATCAGGGCCAGGGTCGTGCCCGCCTCGAAAAACTGTTCTATCAGCGCAGCCTGTCGCTGTTGCAGTACGGCGGCGTGCTGGTCTTCATCGTCCCCGGCTACGTGCTCGACGCGGAGCTGGTCGGCTGGCTGACGCGCCACTACACCGACCTGCGGATCTACCGAGCGGTGGAAACGCAGTTCAAGCAGGTGGTGATCTTCGGTCGCAGGGTGCGTCAGCGCGAGCAGGCACCCGATGGCGTCAAGGCCGTGCGCAATCTGCTGCTGCAGGTTGGGCTTGGCGAAGTCGAAGCCGAGGAACTGCCGAGCGATTGGCCGTTCCTGCCGTACATCGTCCCCGCCAGTCCGGCCGAGCCGGAGCATTTCTTCCGCGTGACGATGGAGCCGGAGCAGTTCGCCGATGAGGTCGGTCGGCTGCAAGGCCTCTGGCCGTCGCTGGACACGCACCTGGGGGCCGCGCAGCAATCGCTGCGTCCACCGGCGCGTGCCTTGTCCCACTGGCATCTCGCCCTGGCTCTGGCCGCGGGCGCGATCTCGGGGGTTGTGCGCTCCAAGACCGGGCGCGTGCTCGTCGTCAAAGGTGACACCCACAAGGACAAGACGCTCCAGCGGGAATTCACCGAACGCGAAGACGGCTCGATCGCCGAGACCCGCATCCTCACCGACAAGTTCGTACCCGTCATCCGCGCGTGGGACATGACGCCTGGCTCCGCGACACGGGGCGAGGTCCTGACCATCCGTTAGTCCACCGGACGCGCTGCCGTCCTGCTGTACCACCTCGAAGGAGAAACACCCATGTTCTCAAGCCTGTTCAAGCGGCCCGCGCCGCAGAAGCAACCGTTGTTCGCACCAGGTACGTTGCAGTTGAGCGAAAAGGTGCATTGGCTGGCCCGCAAAGGCCTGATCGACCCCTTGGCTCTTGTCCAGCGCCATGTGCGCGGTGACTGGGGCGAGACCGATGAGGCCACCCGTCAAGCCAACGATGTCGCAATCCGTGGGGACGATCCGATGATCTCCCACTTCAGGATCACGCCCGAACTGGTGTTGATCGTCAAAACCAGCGAGGACCACCAGACCACGGTGATCCAGCTTCCCGAAGAACGGGACATGATCTGACAGCACCATTGTCGTCTTCATCCACCTGCCGGAGCCACTTCACTCCGCCAGGGGTGTCGTGGCTCAATGACTCATCAAGGAGGAGCCCATGGCATCACATCGCATTGAAACCTACTGCCACAGGCTGGCGTTTCCAATCGGTGCGCTCATCTTCAGCAGGGGCATCGATCGCCTGGTCCGAACGGGTCGCCTCGACCCGATCCCGTACTTCAGGCGCCACACCCGTGGCGACTGGGGCGACGTCAACATCCAGCAATGGCAGGCCAACAGCACTGCACTGCAATCCGGTGCATCGCTGGAATCCCGCTACGTGATCCATCCGGGGCTGGCCATCCGCATCGTCACCGATGCGCAGCGCAGCGCCACCGTCATCGTGCTGCCGTCCGAAGACTGAGCACGATTCACCAGCAGGCCGCCACGGCCGGCAACTTCGACCACCTCGGCCAAGCGCCGATTTCCTTCCCACTGCGGGGCATGCCATTGCCCCGCTGGGGGTGGTGCATGCCCCATTTTTCATTGGAGCATCACCATGTCCCTCGATCTCGAAACCACTGCCGTTGAAGCCGCGCCCGTACAGGGCGAACTGCTCGATGCGGAATCTTCCCCTCTGACCCTGAGCCTTCAGGATTTCGTCGGCGAGTTCGGCGACGAACTGCTCGACGCCCTCAACAGCGCGAACCCGCCGGTCTATAACGGCCAGCCGCAGGCGCACCGGCAACTCGTCGTCGCCAGCCTCAAGCGCAAGCTGTTCCCGGCCCAGGCCGAAGTCGTCCACGCCGCCGCCGAGCTGCTGATCGACCGTGGCGAACGCGCCGCGATCGTCAATGGCGAAATGGGCTGCGGCAAGACGACCGTCGGCATCGCCACGGCCGCTGTGCTCAACGCCGAAGGCTACCGCCGCACCCTGGTTCTTTCGCCGCCGCACCTTGTTTACAAGTGGCGGCGCGAGATCCAGGAGACGGTGGCAGGCGCCAAGGTGTGGGTGCTCAACGGGCCGGACACGCTCGTCAAGCTCATCAAGCTGCGCGAGCAGTTGAATGTCCAGCCCACGGGCCAGGAGTTCTTTGTCTTGGGCCGGGTCAGGATGCGGATGGGGTTCCACTGGAAGCCCGTCTTCACCCAGCGGCGTACCCGTCACGGCAACGTGGCGGCGTGCCCGGACTGCGGCACGGTCATCACCGACCTCGACGGCGAGCCGGTCAACCCGGTCGCGCTCCAAGCCGAGGAATACCGCAGGAAGTGCAGCCATTGCGCCGCCCCCCTGTGGACACTGATCCGCCCGCGCAGCCTGTCCGGCAGCGACCAGTCCTCGGCCGTGCTGAAAGCCTTGAAGCGCATCCCGACGATCGGGGAAGTCACTGCGCAGAAGCTGATGCAGAAGTTCGGCGACGGGTTCTTGGCGTCGATGCTGGGCGACAACATCCACGAGTTCATCAACTTGATGGATGGCAACGGCGAACTGGTCTTCTCTGACCGCCAGGCGCATCGCATGGAAAGAGCGATGGCGAACATGGAGTTCGGCTTTGGCGAAGGCGGCTACCAGCCGTCCGAGTTCATCAAGCGCTATCTGCCGCAAGGCACGTTCGACTTGTGCATCGCGGACGAGGCGCACGAGTACAAGAACGGTGGCAGTGCCCAGGGTCAGGCTATGGGCGTGCTGGCGGCGAAGGCTCGCAAGACCTTGCTGCTGACAGGCACGCTGATGGGCGGCTACGGGGACGACCTGTTCTACCTGCTGTTCCGAGCCCTGCCTGGGCGGATGATCGAAGACGGCTACCGCCCGACCACGAGCGGCAGCATGACCTCGGCGGCCATGGCGTTCATGAGGGACCACGGGGTCCTCAAGGACATCTACTCCGAAAGCACCGGCACGGCGCACAAGACGGCCAGGGGCACCAAGGTATCGGTGCGCACGGTCAAGGCTCCCGGCTTCGGGCCAAAGGGGGTCTTGCGGTGCATCCTGCCGTTCACGATCTTCCTCAAGCTCAAGGACATCGGCGGCAACGTCCTGCCGCCGTATGACGAGGAGTTCCGCGAAGTCGCAATGGACACGGCGCAAGCCGCGGCCTACCGCGACCTGGCGGGTCGGCTGACCGCAGAGCTGAAACAGGCTCTGGCGCGACGCGATACGACGCTGCTGGGTGTGGTGCTCAACGTGCTGCTGGCCTGGCCGGACTGCTGCTTCCGGTCGGAAACCGTAGTGCATCCGCGCACGCGCAACACCTTGGCGTTCGTCCCGGCTCAGTTCAACGAGTTCGAGGTGACGCCGAAAGAGCGCGAGCTGATCGACATCTGCAAGGAAGAGAAGGCGCAGGGCCGCAAGGTTCTGGCCTACACGGTCTATACCGGCACGCGCGACACCACGTCGCGCTTGAAGGTATTGCTGGAGCAAGAAGGCTTTCGGGTGGCGGTGCTGCGCGCAAGCGTGGACGCCAGCCGCCGCGAGGACTGGATCGCCGAGCAACTGGACCGTGGCATCGACGTGCTCATCACCAACCCCGAGCTGGTCAAGACGGGCTTGGATCTGTTGGACTTCCCGACGATCGTTTTCATGCAGTCGGGCTACAACGTGTACTCGCTCCAGCAGGCGGCACGCCGCTCCTGGCGCATCGGACAGAAACAGCCGGTGCGCGTGATCTACCTGGGCTACGCCGGTTCCTCGCAGATGACCTGCCTGGAGCTGATGGCCAAGAAGATCATGGTCTCGCAGTCCACCTCGGGCGACGTGCCCGAATCGGGCCTCGATGTGCTCAACCAAGACGGTGATTCCGTCGAGGTCGCACTGGCCCGGCAACTTGTCGCCGCCTGATCCCCACGCCAACGCCGGCCTCGCGCCGCCGGCTTTCCATTGTTCCCACCTTGCAGCCACGCCCACGGTCTCCGTGGACGTGGCTGCATCTTCACTGGCCCCTTCGGGGGCCTTTTTCTTTGGAGGGAGGCTGCCGGGAAATCGGGCGCTGCCTGGTTCGCATTGTTTGCTGCCGCTCGTGGCCCGAGCGGCGATGGTGAGGGCTCGATGTTTCAGGACGACGCGCCATGTGCCCCTCTCCCCCCTGGTTTCACCATCCCGAACGCCGCCTGCTGGCGGGTTTTCTCGGCCTGCTTTGGTCGGTGCTGGCTGGCGGCTGCGCCACGACGAGCGCGCCGGTCGCGCCCGACACCATCGAGGAAATCTCGGCCGCGCCCGTACCCGAGGCGCCCGATTACATCCCCGTCGTGCGCTACGGCCGCTACACCCTCGTGGAACTGGCACCGACGGCAGCGCAGCGCGACCTGCTGTTGCAGACCATCGACGTGTCGATGCCCGAGGATGCCCGCGCCACGGTCGGCGACGGGCTACGGCATGTGCTCAAGCGCAGCGGCTACGGCCTGTGCCAGACGGCGCACGCCGTGATCGAGCTGTACGCACTGCCACTGCCGGCGGTGCACCTGCACCTCGGTCCCATGACCCTGCGCGATGCGCTGCTCACCCTGGCTGGTCCGGCCTGGGAACTGCACGCGGATGACCGCGCGCGGCAAGTCTGCTTCGAGCGGCCCGGCGACAGCATGACCGCCGACAACGTACCCGCGCCGCCCGCCGCCGAGGTGGTGCAGACGTTCCCGCTGGCGCCCGCGGCATCGGGAGGCCAGCCATGAACGCCCCGCAGCCCGCCCATCGTTCAACGGCCGCCGTGGTGGTGCAGAGCCTGATGTGGCTCTGGCTGATCGGCCTGAGTGTCCTCGTCGCCCTCGGCTACCAGGCGATGAACGACCAGACCGACCAGGAGCGCCTCGATTCCCGCCTGCAACGCCTCGAAGCGCAGGCGACAGGCCTGGCCGAGAACATCGAGGCCATCCAGCAGCGTCCGGCTGTCGCCACGGCGGCAGACCTCAAAGACACCCACCAAATCCTGGAAGCACGCGCGGCCCAGGTCGAGAAATCGCTGAGCGCCTATGCCGCTGCCGACGATCTTCAGGCACTGCGCGCCGAAGTCGAGCAGGTCAAGGCGCGCCAGACCGCCGCACGCGCCGCAGTACCCGCCCAGCCGCGCGCACCGAGCAAGTCAGCCGCCAAGTCTGAACCCCCGCCGCTCCCGTTCCGCATCGTCGGTGCCGAACTGCGCGCCGGCGAGCGCAGCGTGTCCGTCGCGCCGAGCAGTGGCGACTTCACGCCCGACCAGCTTCAGGTGCTGCTACCCGGCGATGCCGTCGGCCCGTGGCGCTTGCAGGTCATCGAAGGCAACACCGCGGTGTTCCAGGCCGGCGACCAGACCCGCCGCGTGGCGATTCCCTGACCGGAGCAGATCGCATGAAGCCATCGATCATCCTTTCCGCGCTCCTGCTGGCGTCCACCCAGGGGCCCGCGTGGGGGCAGCAGCCCGCCACGGCTCCCGCCCGCAATGCGCAGAGCCAGGAGCGCCCGCTGGCCGCTCGCGTTCTGGACGACCGGGTGGCGAGCGACTGGGGCCTGCAACCGCAGGAGTGGACGCGCTACCGCGAACTGATGGACGGGCCGCTGGGAATTTACTCGCCCAACCTGGACCCGTTGTCGGCCCTGGGCATCGAGGCGCGCACCGATGAAGAACGGCGCCGCTACGCCGAGCTGCAGGTGCAGGTCGAAGCGCGCCGCGTGGAGAAGCTGCTCGCCTACCAGAGGGCTTACGACGAGGCCTGGCAGCGTCTGAACCCCGGCATGCAGCGGGTGAACATGCCCGACGACAAGCCGGTCGCGGGAGCCACGCGCGGCTCCGGCCGCACGGCGGTGTTCGTCAAGGACGGCTGCGAAGCCTGCGGGCAGCTCGTACAGCGCCTGCAATCCTCGGGGACCGAGTTCGACCTGTACATGGTCGGCAGCCGCCAGGACGATGCGCGCATCCGCGACTGGGCCAAACGCGCGAACGTCGATCCGGCGCGCGTGCGCAGCGGCACCATCACGCTCAACCACGACGGCGGCCGCTGGCTGTCGCTGGGCCTGCCCGGCGACTTGCCCGCGGTCGTGCGCGAGGTGAACGGCCAATGGCAGCGCCAGCCATAGCCGCACTCCTGCGCGCACTGATGCTCGCCGCTGGCCTGTGCGCCTGCGTCGCCCAGGCCCAGGAGGTTCCGCCACCGGCCTACCAGCTCGCCGCACAGCGCGCAGGCATCCCCTCGACGGTGCTCTACGCCGTCGCCTTGCAGGAGAGCGGCATCCGGCGCAACGGGCGCATCGTACCGTGGCCGTGGTCGCTCAATGTCGCCGGCCAGTCGCGCCGCTATGCAACCCGCGCCGATGCCTGCGCGGGCTTGCAGCAGGTGATGCGCTCCACGCCGCACACGCGCATCGACGCCGGCCTGGGCCAGATCAACCTCGGCTACCACCAGCAGCGCTACGCCAGCGCGTGCGACCTGCTGGACCCGTACCGCAACCTCGCCATCGCTGCCGAGATCCTGCGCGAGCAGCACACCCCCGGCGAGGACTGGTTGCTGGCGATCGGCCGCTACCACCGTCCTGCGGGCGGCGAGCCTGCCGCCCGCTACCGGCGCAGCGTGTCGCGCCACCTCGCCCGGGTGCAGGGCGCACGCCCAACCGCCGCGGTTCTCGCCGCACGCCAGGAGACATCCCCATGACGACATCCCATCTGGCCTTGCGGGGCCTGCTCGTACTGCTGGCGGGCCTGCCGCTGGCCTCGCTTGCCGGCGAGCCGCTGATCGTGGTCGAAGACCGTGGCGGCGCGTCGGCGCTGCCGTACTACGAAGCCCTGAACCTCCAGCCGCGCGCCAACGCGCCGGCCCGGCCGCCGATCCCGACACCCCAGGTTCTCGCCACGCCGGCGGACGAGGCCGCGATGCTACCCGTGCGCAGCGCCAAGCTCACGCCCGGCACCGTCGCGCGGCGGGTCATCGAGGCACCGGGCCTGCGGCCTTTCGTGGTCGTCGGCGACGACGAGGCATCCCGGGCCTGGCTGCGCAGCCAGGCGGCAGCGCTGCGCGAGCGCGGCGCGGTCGGCCTGGTGGTCAACGTCGAGACCGTGCAGGGCCTGGCGCTGCTGCGCGCCCTGGTGCCCGGTGTGCCGCTCGCGCCTGTGTCCGGCGACGACCTGGCCGAGCGTCTGGGCCTGCGGCACTACCCGGCGCTGATCACGGCCACCGGCATCGAGCAATGAAGCCATGTCGGGGAAACAGCCGGTCGAGGTACTGCTACGCCCAGCGGTGGAGCTATACACCGTTGCCGCATGCGCGGGCGCCGCGTTTCTGTCCCTGGTGGCCCCATGGTCGCTCGCGCTGAGCCCGTCCATGGGCGTCGGCAGCGCGCTGGCGTTCGGCGCCTACGGTGCCATCCGCTACCGCGATGCCCGCGTCATCCTGCGCTACCGGCGCAACATCCGCCGCCTGCCTCGATACGTGATGACCAGCAAGGACGTGCCGGTCAGCCAGCAGCGGCTGTTCGTCGGGCGCGGTTTCCTGTGGGAGCAGAAGCACACCCATAGGCTGATGCAGACGTACCGGCCGGAGTTCCGCCGCTACGTCGAGCCGACGCCCGCGTACCGGCTGGCGCGGCGTCTGGAAGAACGGCTGGAGTTCGCGCCGTTCCCGCTGTCCCGGCTGCCAGCGCTCACCGGCTGGGACGTGCCTTTCAACCCGGTGCGGCCGCTGCCGCCTGTGGGCGGTCTGCCGCGCCTGCACGGCATCGAGCCCGAGGAGGTGGATGTCAGCCTGCCGTTGGGCGAGCGCGTCGGGCATTCGCTAGTGCTGGGCACCACGCGCGTCGGCAAGACCCGGCTGGCCGAACTGTTCGTGACCCAGGACATCCGGCGCGTGAACGCTGCGGGCGAGCACGAGGTGGTGATCGTGATCGACCCCAAGGGCGATGCCGATCTCCTGAAGCGGATGTACGTAGAGGCCAAGCGCGCGGGCCGCGAAGGCGAGTTTTACGTCTTTCATTTGGGCTGGCCGGACATTTCCGCGCGCTACAACGCCGTGGGCCGCTTTGGGCGCATCAGCGAGGTGGCCACCCGCGTCGCGGGGCAGCTTTCCGGCGAAGGCAACAGCGCGGCGTTCCGCGAGTTCGCCTGGCGCTTCGTCAACATCATTGCGCGCGCGTTGGTGGAGCTGGGGCAGCGCCCGGACTACATGCTGATCCAGCGGCACGTCATCAACATCGACGCGCTGTTCATCGAGTACGCCCAGCATTACTTCGCCAAGACCGAGCCCAAGGCCTGGGAGGTGATCGTCCAGATCGAGGCCAAGATCAACGAGAAGAACATCCCGCGCAACATGATCGGGCGCGAGAAGCGCGTGGTGGCGCTGGAGCAGTACCTCTCGCAGGCGCGCAACTACGACCCGGTGCTGGATGGCCTGCGCACGGCGGTTCGCTACGACAAGACGTACTTCGACAAGATCGTCGCATCGCTGCTGCCGCTGCTGGAGAAGCTCACCAGCGGCAAGATCGCCCAGCTCCTGGCTCCGAACTACTCCGACCTGGCCGACCCGCGCCCGATCTTCGACTGGATGCAGATCATCCGTAAGAGGGCCATCGTCTATGTGGGCCTGGATGCGCTCTCCGACGCCGAGGTCGCCGCAGCGGTCGGCAACTCGATTTTCAGCGATCTCGTGTCGGTCGCCGGGCATATCTACAAGCATGGGATCGACGATGGCCTGCCAAACACTTCGATGTCGGCATCGGCCAGTGCGCGCGTGCCGATCAATGTCCACGCCGACGAGTTCAACGAGTTGATGGGAGACGAGTTCATCCCGCTGATCAACAAGGGCGGCGGTGCCGGCCTGCAAGTCACTGCGTACACGCAGACCCTCTCGGACATCGAGGCCCGCATCGGCAACCGCGCCAAGGCCGGTCAGGTGATCGGAAATTTCAACAACCTGTTCATGCTGCGCGTGCGCGAGACCGCGACCGCCGAACTGCTGACCCGGCAATTGCCGAAGGTCGAGGTCTATACGACCACCATCGTCAGCGGCGCGACCGACAGCTCGGACATTCGCGGGGCGACGGATTTCACGTCGAACACTCAGGACCGCATCAGCATGTCCAGCGTGCCGATGATCGAGCCGTCTCACGTCGTCGGCCTGCCGAAAGGCCAGTGCTTCGCGTTGCTGCAGGGCGGCCAGCTTTGGAAAGTGCGCATGCCGCTGCCGGCGCCGGACCCGGACGAAGTGATGCCGGCAGACTTGCAGCAACTGGCCGGGTACATGCGCCAGAGCTACAGCGAAGCGACGCAGTGGTGGGAGTTCACCAGTTCCCCCGCCTTGCAGGACACGGGCCTGCCCGACGACCTGCTGGATGACGCCGCTGCGGCCGAACCTCCCGCGGTGGCCATTGCCACCGACGAGGACACCGGCAACAAGGCCTCGCCATGAAGGACGCCGCCTCGACTGCACAACGGGAGCAGAACCAGCGCCAGGGCCTGATCGTCGGCACCATCACCTTGCCGTTCCGGCTGCTCGGGGTGCTGATCGGCTCGCTGCTGTTCTCGATCGTCGTGGAGTGCGTAGGCATGCACCTGTTCTGGAAGGACCAGGGCTGGCGGCACTCGCAGCAGATGTTGCAGTACGAACTGGGGCACCTGTCCAGCCACTTCACGCGTAGCGTCGTCGTGCAGGAGCCGGGGCGCACCGCGCACGAACTGGTGGATACCGGCTACGAATGGGTATTCGTTCGCTCCGGGCTGCTGGAGCGCATGAGCCAGACCGCCGAGCGCGCCCGCGCACCCAGCCACGGGCAGACGCGCAACTTCCGCTACTACATCAGCCAGGTCTATGTCTGGGCCGAGAACTACCTGATTGCCGCGGCCTTCACCACGCTCACGTTCCTGGTGCGCCTGCTGGCTCTGGTGCTCACGTTGCCGCTGATCTTCACCGCGGCGTTCGTCGGCCTGATCGACGGTCTTGTGCGCCGGGACGTGCGCCGGTTCGGCGCAGGCCGGGAATCCGGCTTCATCTACCACCGCGCGAAGGCGAGCCTGATGCCGCTGGCCGTGCTGCCGTGGGTCACGTACCTGGCCTTGCCGATCTCGGTGCATCCACTGCTGATCCTGCTGCCCAGCGCCGCCTTGCTGGGACTGGCCGTGAGCCTGACCGCAGGCAGCTTCAAGAAGTACCTCTAGGCCATCAATCCGGGCATGCGCGAGTTCCTATTGTTTGCGGCCTAAAAGCCCCTCGCTGCCCACGATCAAGCCATTGCTGATCACACAGGAATGGCGCGATGTTGGCTCCGATCTGGCAGCGCGCCGCGCATCGCGGCGTGCCCATTTTTCTCGTGACGGCCCTGCTGCTGGGTCAGTCCCCGATGGCGTTGGCCGAGTCCCCCGCACAGCGCCAGGAGCTGGTCGCCGCGCTGCGCCAGCTCGACGCCTTGGAGCGCACCGTCGCCGACAGCGCCGCGCATGCCCCCGTCCAGCCGGGCGAGCGCTACCACTTCGATTACCCGCGGCTGCTGGCTGACCTGGCGCGCGTGCGCGCCGGCATCCAAGCCCATCTCACACCGTCGCGTGCCCAGCCGCGCGATCCCTCCGAACTGGCCGGCGACTACCGCACCGAGCGGTCCGCTCCGCCATCGCCGACGACGGCTGCGGAGGGCAAGCAATGAACGGTGCCCAGGTCTCGGCATTTCAAGCCAACAGCGGCATCGCGCCGTCGGCGATGGCGACCGTCCTGGTCGGCGCCGTGTTCGCGGTCCTGCTCGTCTGGGGCGTCTGGGCCATCCGAACGGCCTACGTGGGGTGGTCCGAGAGCCGCCTCAACCAGCGCCAGTTCCTCGGCGTCTGCATCCGCTTCGTCGCGATGTACCTCGTCCTGAGCTTCTTCCTCCTCTCCTGACCTGAAAGGCATGACCATGCAAAACCGCATCCTCCATTCCCGTCTTGCCCAGCGCGCCGCTGTGGCACTGGGCGCCGCCGCGCTGCCCGCGCTGTCGTTCGCGCAAGGCTTGCCGCAGTTGGAGAACCCAACCCGCGGCACCGGCAACGGCATCATGGAAACGATCAGGAACTACGGCTACGACATCATCATGCTCGTGGCCCTCCTGGTCGTGGCGTCGATGTTCATCGGCGTCTGCTACCACGCCTACGGGACCTACGCGGAAATCCACACCGGCCGCAAGACCTGGGGCCAGTTCGGCCTCACCGTCGCGATCGGTGCCGTGCTGCTGGTGATCGGCATCTGGCTGCTCACCGAAGCCACCGGCATCCTGTAAGGCGAGGCCGGTATGTCCGACCAGCAGCACATCCGTGCGGACGGGACGGTCACGTTCCTTCCGCATCGGCTCAACCGCCACCCCGTGGTCGTGCGCGGCCTCACCGCCGACGAACTGTGGATCTGCTGCGGCCTGTCCGGCGCCGCCGGCCTGCTGGTCGGTGCGCCGCTGTCCTGGGTGTTCCGCACGATCGCCATCGCGCCGACGTTCGTCGTCCTGGGCGTGGCCCTGGGCGTCTTCATCGGCGGCGGCATCCTGCGCCGGCTCAAGCGCGGGCGTCCCGACACCTGGCTGTACCGGCAACTGCAATGGCGCATCGCCACGCGCCATCCGCTGATGGCGGGCTGGGTAGGCGGGCACGTGCTGATCTCGCGCTCCGGCTTCTGGTCCACCCGAAGGTCCGTTGCAAGGGGGGCACGATGAGCCGCTTCAAGAACGAGATCATCCACCTGCAGGCGCACATCAAGACGCTTCGCCTGGGCGCTGGCGCGCTGGTCATCGTCGCCCTGGTCATGGGCGGTGGCTGGTGGAGCGCGCCGCGCGACCTGACCATCCACGTCCCGCCCGACCTGCGCTCCGGCAGTACCCGGAAGTGGTGGGAAGTGCCGCCCGAATCGGTCTATGCGTTCACGTTCTACGTGTTCCAGACCCTCAACCGCTGGCCGACGAACGGCGAAGAGGACTACGCGCGCAACCTCCACACGCTCTCGCCGTACCTCACCCCGTCCTGCCAAGCCTTCCTGCGCGCGGACTACGACTACCGCCGCAGCACGGGCGAACTGCGCCAGCGCGTGCGCGGGATTTATGAAATCCCCGGCCGCGGCTACGGCGACGACCCCACGGCGCGCGTGCGCGTGGTTTCCGACCGCGACTGGGTGGTGACGCTCGACATCACCGCCGACGAGTACTACGGCGCCGAGCAGGTCAAGCGCGCGCTCGTGCGCTACCCGGTGAAAGTCACGCGGGTGGACGTCGATCCCGCCCGCAATCCGTTCGGCCTGGCGCTGGACTGCTACGACGGTGCGCCCCAGCGCATCAGCGCCCCGGAGCCGACGCGCCCGGCGCCTGACGGCCTGTCTCCGCAAGCGCCCCAAGGAGGAAACACCCCATGAAGCATCCTGTACTCGTGCTGCTGGGGCTGCTGGCCGCGGCCGCGGCACCCGTCTCCCATGCTGTGGAGATTCTGCGCTGGGAGCGCATGCCGCTGGCGGTGCCGCTGAAGGTCGGCCAGGAGCGCATCGTGTTCATCGATCGGAACGTCCGCGTGGGCGTGCCTGCGGGCGTGGGCGAACGCCTGCGCGTGCAGAGCGCGGGTGGTGCGGTGTACCTGCGCGCCAGCGAGCCGATCGAGCCCACGCGGCTGCAATTGCAGGACGCCGACACGGGCGCGCTGATCCTGCTCGACATCGCGGCCGAGCCGCCCAAGGACGGCGAAGCCGAGCTGGAGCCGGTGCGCATCGTCGAGGGCAGCAGCACCCCGGCACGCTATGGTGATCAGGCAGGCGGTGCCAATGAGGCCCCAGCACGCGCCCAGGATGAGACAGGTACGCGGGCAGCGCGGCGCGAGACGCCGGTTTCGGTCGTCCTGACGCGCTTCGCCGCGCAGAACCTCTACGCGCCCCTGCGCACCGTGGAGCCGCTGCCCGGCGTCATGCGGGTGAACCTGCGCCGCGACCTCGACCTGGGCACGCTGATGCCGACGCTGCCCGTGCGCGCGGTCGCGCTTGCGTCATGGCGTCTGGAAGACCAGTGGGTCACCGCCGTGCGCCTGACCAACAGCAGCAGCGGCTGGGTCACGCTCGACCCGCGCGTGCTGCAAGGCGATTTCCTCACCGCCACCTTCCAGCACGAAGCGCTCGGCCCCCGCGGGACGCCCGAGGACACGACCGTCCTGTACCTGGTGACGCGCGGACGCGGCCTCGCGCAATCGCTGCTGCCGGCGATCCACCGCTTCGACCCGGCCGTGCATCTGCCGCAGCCGGAAGCGGAAGCCGACGACGGCAAGGAGGCCCGCCATGCGCAGTAACGGCTTGCTCAAGTGGCTGATGATCCCGGTCGCCTTGCTGGTGCTGTTCGTTGCCATCCGGCTGTTCTCCGGCGGAAGCACGTCGGCACCGCCCGCCGCGGATGCCGGCTCCAAGCTTACGCCCGAGGAAATGAAGGCGTTGGGCATCGAAGGCGATACCCCGCGCGACACCGTTGCAACCCTGGTGGCCCAGGTGAAGCAGTTGCGCACCGAGCTTCAGACCGCGCTGACCGACAACAAGTCGCAGCGCGAGGAAAACCAGCGGCTGCGCCAGCGCGAAAACTCCATCGACCAGCGCATCAATTCGGCCCTCGAATCCGAGCGCTCCAACCTGCGCCGCGACCAGGAACAGGCGGCCAGCGCGCGCCAGCAGACCGAGGGGCTGCTCGCCGACCTGCAGCGGCGCCTGGACAGCATCGGCGGGCGCGGCGGCGGCCATGCTGATCTGCCGGTGGGCCTGGGGCTGCGTGATGGCGACGAGGCCGGCATGGAAGGCGGCATGCGATGGGTCGAACCGGACGACGCGAAGAAGGCCGAGGGCCGCAATGGCAGTCGTGGCACGGGCAACGGCATGAGCTTCCCGACGAGCTTCGGCCCCGCGCAAAGCACGCTGGAAACCACCGCGGAAACCGTGGCGAACGCCGGCGCACGTGCGGCAGGCGTCAAGAGGGCCAAGCCGGTCTATACCGTGCCGACCAACTCGACGCTGATGGGGTCGGTCGCGATGACGGCGCTGATCGGTCGTGTGCCGATCGACGGGACGGTGAACGATCCGTACCCCTTCAAAGTGTTGGTCGGGCCGGACAACCTCACGGCCAACGGGATTGATATTCCCGACGTGGCCGGTGCGGTGTTCAGCGGAACCGCATCGGGTGACTGGACGCTCTCGTGCGTGCGCGGCCAAGTGCGCAGCATCACCTTCGTCTTCAACGACGGCACGATCCGCACCATCCCCGAAGACCGTGAAGGCAACCAGCAGAACAACCAGCAACGCGACGGCCTGGGCTGGATCATCGATCCGCACGGCATCCCCTGCGTCAGCGGCGAGCGGCGCAGCAACGCCCAGCAATACCTCGGCTCGCAGGCCCTGATCACGGCGGCCGGTGCCGGCGTCGCCTCGCTCATCGAGAGCGACAGCGGCCGCATGTCCTACGTCGGCTCGGACGGCGCCATCGGCACCGTGGGGATCAGCGGCCAGGAAGCGGTCGGCCAGATCCTCGCGGGCGGCGTGCGGGACATGTCGGCCTGGGTCAACAAGCTCTACGGCCAGGCCTTCGCCGCCGTCTATGTGCAGCCCGGCGCCAAGGTCGCCGTCCACCTCGAAAAGCCGCTCGCCATCGATCACGACCCCGAAGGCCGGCGCGTCGATCACCGTGCAGGAGAAAGCCATGCGCTCGAACTCGATTAAAGGCCTCGCGCTGGCAGCGGCCGTCGCCGTGCTCGGCGGCTGCGCCACCAGCAAGGAAGAGCTGCTGACCCATAGCGACCGCACCATGATGGACATCTGGCAGCAGGAAACGGGCGGCGGCGGCAGTGGCACCGGCCAGGTCGCCCGCCGGCAGTTGCTCGACGCGCGCCAGCGCCTGCGCCGGCCGCTGACCGACGCCGATGTGCAGGCCGCACCGGCCGAGCAGATGCGCTACACGCGCACCGCGCGCAACGAGGTCTATCGCCAGTTCCAGCGCCTGCCCAACCCCGATCTCGTCATGTACGTGTACCCGCACCTGGCGGGCACGGACCCCGTGCCGGTTCCGGGCTACACGACGGTCTTCCCGCTGTACCAGCGCGTGCAGTACGCCATGCCCGGTGAACGGCTGGAGGACTATTGATGCGCTGGAAACTTCCCTGGCCGAAGCTGGCCGCATCCGGCACCGGCGACGAAGAGAAGCCGGACGGCTGTCAGCGCCACGTCGAGGCCTTGCGCCAGGCCGGCGTCCCTGAACCCGGCGCAGCGGTCCAGGACCGCAGGCCGGCGACGGTAGCCGACGAGCAGGCGCTGTACGACGTCGCGCCGTCGTTCGCGGAACTGCTGCCTTGGGTGGAGTTCTTGCCGCAGTCGAAGTCCATGCTGCTCGAAGACGGGCAATCCGTGGCGGCCTTCTACGAGTTGGTGCCGCTAGGCACCGAGGGGCGGGAACCCGGCTGGCTGGCACATGCCCGCGATGCGCTCGAAAACGCGCTGCAAGACAGTTTCGATGAACTGGACGAGAACCCCTGGGTGCTCCAGCTCTACGCCCAGGACGAACCCAGCTTCGACCAGTACATGGAGAACCTGCGCAACTACGTGCAGCCGCGCGCCCGCGGCACCGCATTCACGGAGTTCTACCTTCGATTCTTCAGCCACCACCTGCGCGCGGTCGCCAAGCCGGGCGGCCTGTTCGAGGACACGGTGGTCACGCGGCTGCGCTGGCGCGGCCAGACGCGGCGGGTGCGCATGGTGATCTATCGCCGTGCCACCGGGCAGGCAAGCCGCCGCGGCCAGACGCCCGAGCAGATGCTGAACATCGTCTGCGACCGCCTGTGCGGCGGGCTGGCGAACGCAGGCATCCAGGCACGGCGCATGGTCGCAGCCGACGTCCACGACTGGCTGCTGCGCTGGTTCAATCCGCGCCCCGCGATGCTCGGGCCGAGTGCAGAGGACCGGGAGCGCTTCTACGCGCTGGCGCGCTACCCCGACGAGACCGAGGACGGCGAGATCGAACTGGCGAGCGGTCGGGATTTCAGCCAGCGGTTGTTCTTCGGCCAGCCACGCTCCGACGTGGAGCGTGGCACCTGGTACTTCGATGGCATGCCGCACCGCGTGCTGATCACCGACCGGCTGCGCATGCCGCCCGGCACCGGACACCTGACCGGCGAGACCCGCAAAGGGGATGCCATCAACACGCTGTTCGACCAGATGCCGGAAGACACCTTGCTTTGTCTCACGATGGTCGCCACGCCGCAGGATGTCCTGGAAGCGGACTTGAACCACCTGGCGAAGAAGGCCGTGGGCGAGACGCTGGCGTCAGAGCAGACGCTCAAGGACGTGCAGGAAGCCCGCTCCCTGATCGGCAGCGCACACAAGCTCTACCGGGGGACGCTGGCGTTCTACCTGCGCGGGCGCGACGAAGCGGAGCTGGACCGGCGCGGCCTGGACCTGGCGAACGTCATGCTCAACGCCGGCTTGCAGCCGGTGCGCGAGGACGACGAGGTGGCACCGCTCAACAGCTACCTGCGCTGGCTGCCGTGCTGCTACAACCCCGGTCAGGACCGGCGTAGGTGGTACACCCAACTGATGTTCGCGCAGCACATCGCGAACGTGTCGCCGGTGTGGGGCCGCGCCCAAGGCACGGGGCACCCCGGCATCACGATGTTCAATCGCGGTGGCGGCCCGATTACGTTTGACCCCTTGAACAGGTTGGATCGGCAGATGAATGCCCACCTGTTTCTGTTCGGCCCTACGGGCTCGGGAAAGTCCGCGACGCTCAACAACCTCTTGAATCAGGTCACGGCCATCTATCGGCCGCGGCTGTTCATCGTGGAGGCCGGCAACAGTTTCGGCCTGTTCAGCGATTTCGCCAAGCGGCTGGGCCTGACCGTGAACCGGGTCAAACTGGCCCCTGGCTCGGGCATCAGCCTGGCACCGTTCGCCGATGCGCGCCGGCTGATCGAAACGCCGAGCGACGTGCAGACGCTCGATGCCGACGCGCTGGACGAGGACCTTCCCCCGGATGCCTCGGCCATGGAGGCGGACGAGCAGCGCGACGTGCTGGGCGAATTGGAGATCACGGCGCGGCTGATGATCACCGGCGGCGAGGACAAGGAAGAAGCTCGGATGACGCGGGCCGACCGCTCGCTGGTCCGCCAGTGCATCCTCGACGCCGCCGAGCACTGCGTGGCCGAGAAACGCACGGTGCTCACGCGCGATGTGCGCAACGCGCTGCGCACCCGCGGCCAGGACCCGACGCTGCCCGAGATGCGGCGTGTGCGGCTGCTGGAGATGGCGGACGCGATGGACATGTTCTGCCAAGGCACGGACGGCGAGATGTTCGACCGTGACGGCACGCCGTGGCCCGAGGCGGACATCACCCTGGTGGACCTCGCAACCTACGCCCGCGAGGGCTACAACGCCCAGCTCTCCATCGCCTACATCAGCCTGATCAGCACGGTGAACAACATCGCCGAGCGCGATCAGTACCTGGGACGCCCGATCATCAACGTCACCGACGAAGGGCACATCATCACGAAGAACCCGCTGCTCGCGCCCTATGTCGTGAAAATTACAAAAATGTGGAGAAAGTTGGGGGCCTGGTTCTGGCTCGCAACGCAGAATATCGACGACTTGCCACGCGCTGCAGAGCCCATGCTCAACATGATCGAGTGGTGGATCTGTCTCAGCATGCCGCCCGATGAAGTCGAGAAGATCGCGCGGTTCCGCGAACTCTCGCCCGCGCAGAAGGCGCTGATGCTTTCGGCCCGCAAAGAGGCGGGGAAATTCACCGAAGGCGTCATCCTCTCCAAGAGCATGGAAGTGCTGTTCCGCGCCGTGCCACCGAGCCTGTACCTCGCGCTCGCGCAGACAGAACCAGAGGAGAAGGCCGAGCGCTACCAACTCATGCAGCAGTACGGCTGCACCGAACTGGAAGCGGCTTTCAAGGTGGCCGAGAAGATCGACCAGGCGCGCGGCATCGAGTCGCCGGCCCTGGAACTGTCGTAAGCCGGAGAACGCCATGGAACCGAAACGTCCTTCCATCCCGATGCAGGTCCAGGCGTTCCGCGGCCGCACTCGGCGGCCTCGCTGGCCCTGGGTCTTGGCTGCTGCGCTGGTCGCGCTGCTGCTGATCTGGCTGGTGTTCCGGTCGCCCGGCGAATCCCCGCCGCAGCCGCCCGCGTCGGCCAGCATGACGCAGCCTTCCGGGCCGCCCTGGCAGATGGGCAACCCGGAGGGCCGCTTCACGCTGACGCTCTATGCCGACCTGGAGTGCCCGTTCTGCCGGGAGTACTTCCCGCAGCTCAAGCGCTGGGTCGGCAACAACACCGACGTCGCACTGCAATGGCACCACCAGCCGCTGGCTGCGCACGAGCCGGCCGCGTCGGCCGAGGCACGTCTGGCCGAGTGCGCCGCTGAAGCTGGCGGGCATGCTGCGTTCTGGCAAGCCGTCGAATGGGTCTATGCCCATACGCGCAGCGACGGCCAAGGATTGCCCGACGGGCTTCAGTACCCCGAATCCACGCCAGCCATCGAGCAGTGCATGGCAAGCGAACGTCCCGGCGCCGCCATTCGCGTCCAGTCCTCAGAAGCCACCAAGAGCGGCGTGACCGCCACACCGTCGCTGCGGCTGCTCGATCGCCAGACGGGCCAGGCCATCCTGCTGCAGGGGCCTATCGAGGGCGATGCCTTGCTGTCGGCCATGGACATGCTGGCGGCTGGGGACATGGCCAGCGACGCGGCGGCTTCACCCGCCACCGCCACATCCGAAATGCCTGCCGACGTTGTCGGCGACATGCCCAGGTAGCCCTCGGTCTTGGAGGCTACGGCACGGCTTGCCGCGCTGACCGCTACCCGTTCGCTTTCGCATCCTGGCCGCGAACAATCACCGCCGCGCGGTGATGGATGCACCTTGTTCCGCTGTTTCCATCCCCAGGAGGGCTTGCCCTCCCAGGGGGCGCCCTCCGCTCACTTTCTGGAGGTCCGCCATGTCTCTCGTCGCCAACGACTCCTGCGTGGAGCCACGTTTTTCCCCCGCGTCCCAATCCGATGACTGGATCATCCGGCAAGCCATCGCGTTGCTGGAGCAGCGGGTCTTCAAGAAGGGGCCATCCCTGGAGAGGCCTGCGGCCGTCAAGGACTACCTGCGCCTGAAACTGGCCGCCGAGCCCAACGAAATCTTCGCCATCGTTTTTCTCAACAGCATGCACGAGGTGCTGGCCTACGAGCCGATGTTCAAGGGCACGGTCCATTCGACCACGGTGCATGCGCGCCCAATCGTGCAGCGCGCCCTGGAACTTAACGCCGCTGCGGTCATTTTTTCGCACCAGCACCCTTCGGGCTGCACGGAGCCGTCAAGCGCGGACCGCGCGATGACCCAGACGCTGAAGACCGCGCTGGCGCTGATCGATGTGAGGGTGCTGGATCACCTCATCGTCGGCCAGGGCACGCCGTACTCGTTCGCGGAATCCGGCCTGCTGTAGCGATGGCATCGGCTTGCTAATCCACGCGGAGGCTTCGGCCTCCGCTTTTTCATGGGCGCGAGACAAGCAGGTATGCGGGCAGTGCGCGATGCGCATTGTTTGTTGGGGCCGCGTCGGCTTCGCGATTGACTACTGCTCTGATCAACTTCAAGGGCACGCGACATGCCAGCATCTATTTCCAGGTTCGCGCCGGGCTGGCGAACCCTCGGCCTGGCCGTGGCGCTGCCGGCAGCCCTGGCCGTTTTCAGCCCGGCCACCTTCGCCGCCGACGTGGTGGTCGTCACCGACAGCCGCCACCCGGTCAAGACCATGGGCGGCGAGCGGCTGATCGAGCTGGACGAAGCTCACAGGATTGAAGCGGAGCTTTCAGCGGAACTGCCCACCGATCCCGAACAAGCGACGGCCATCGTCAAGCGCCGGCTCTCAAGCGGCGGCGCCGACCTCCAGCGCCGCATCGCCTCCGCATATCAGGGCGTCACCGACGCATGGAGCCTGGGCGTCACCAGCCTCCCAGCAGTCGTGGTGGACCAGCGTTACGTGGCCTATGGCGAGCCGGACGTGGCTCGCGCCATTGCGCGCATCGAGCAGCACCGGAGGACCCAGCCGTGACCCGAGCATTCGACCTGATGCGCCGCCTGCACGCTAGCGTGGCGTCCGTGCTGCTGCTCAGTGCCACCGGCAGCTACGCCCTCAACACCGCCACCATCGTCGGCTCGGTGGCTTCGCCCGATTGCCTCGAATACCGCGTCGTCGGCATCTGCTACTGGCTCTACTGCACCTGGACGGGCTGCACGGTGCGCACGTCCACCAAGGTTCGCCACTACGTTCCCGATGCAGTCGTCTCCAGCTACAGCAACACCGGCGAGAACCCCTGGGTCGAAGTCCGGGCAATGAGCACGCCCAACCCGTCCGCCCAGGCAGGCGGCGATGGAACCACGAACGAGGATCACGAAAACAACCTCGCGAAGTTCAAGAACGCCGACGTGATCGGCCACCCTGGCGTCGAGGTTTTCAACCAATTCATCTCGTCCTCGGGCTATTTCTGCGAGGGCGCGGGCACGGCATTCATGCCGTACTTGCTCAGCACCTTGGACACGCTGGCCTGGCGCTACAACGTGCCCGAGATGGCCTATCCGGAAGCGCTGATTCCGGGCCGGCGCGAGGTCGGTGCGCGCGCCACGATGAACCTCTGGGGCAACGTGTATCCCCGCGGCGGTTTCTTGCACCAGAGCGACGACCTTAAGGCTGGCGCAGTAGTCGCACAACGCGCTGGCGATGTCGTCACGCGCCGCGGGCAGATCCACGTCTATCAGCCGCTGCTCGCCAGCTCCCGCGACGGCTACTGGCCTGCCGGCGCGCTGATGGAGGGCGACGCCTCGACCGGCAAGTGGCAGGAACTCACGCCCGTCCTGTCCTCGTCCTGCACGGTTTTCCCTCGCAGCGGCTTCCTGACCCAGGCCCAACAGGGCGACTACGCCTGGGCGCTGTGGCGGCCCTATGCGTGCTGCGAACGCAGGGGCCAGGTGTTCCTCGGCAGCGTCGATTTCTATTGAGGGTACGGCGATGAAGCGTCCTGAACTGACGAACCTCTCCACCAAGACGGGTCGCCTTCTGCGTCCGGCGATCCTGGCCGGCGCGCTCGCGCTGGGCTGCGGCCTGGCGTGGGCACAGACGGGATTCCAGACCAGCGGCCCGGTGATCGGCGATGAGGTCATGTACTCCATCGGTGGCGGCAGCGCGGTGTCCATGGGCCGTGCGGCCGGCATGCGCTCGATCGGGGTCGGCGTGGGCTGGAACAGCAACCTCATTTGCGGTGACATGAGCATCCAGACCACGCTGCGCAACCAGCTCAACGGCATCACGAACGGCTTTCAGCAGATCATGAGCAACGTGATCCAGAGCGCCACGAGTGCCGTGGCGTCCCTGCCTGCGCTGATCATCCAGCGCGCTGATCCTGGCCTGTACAACCTGCTCACCAACGGCGTGCTGCAGGCGCGGCTGGATTTCGACCGTTCCAAGCTGACGTGCCGCGCGATGGCGGAAAAGATGGCCGAGACGGCGGGGGGCCAGCTTGGCTGGAGCCAGATGGCGGAAGGCATGGCGCTGCGTGACGCGATGGGGAGCAACGACGCCGTGTCGGCCGTCGAGCAGGCCGAGACGCGCCGGGGCAACGACGGCGTGCCCTGGGTAGGCGGCAACAATGCCGGCGGCGCAGGCCAGACCGCCATCCGCGTGGTCGGCGACGTCACCCGGGCGGGCTACAACCTGGTCAATGGCCGCGGCGTGACCGACACGTCCTCCATTGCGCCCGTCAGTTGCGCCAGCCTGTCCTGCCAGACCTGGACCTCGCCACAGCAAGCAACCGAATGGGCCACGCGGGTCCTCGGGGAACAGGTGCAGCGCACGTGCGATTCCTGCACCAAGACCGAGACCGTACCCGGCGTTGGGCTGACGCCGCTGATCCAAGAGGAATACGAGGCGAAGCTGGAAGCCTTGCAGGAACTGGTCTCGGGGGCGCGCAACACGACGTTCGAGAACCTGCGCGCTGCCGGCAGCACCTCGCTGCCGATCACGCGCGGCGTCATCGAGGCACTGCGTGACGAGCCGGACCAGGACCTGCTGGCGCGGCGCCTTGCCTCCGAAGTTGCGCTGTCGTCCGTGTTGGAGAAGGCATTGCTGCTTCAGCGGACTTTGTTGACCGGCAAGAAGGAGCCCAACGTGGCGGCGAACCAGTTGGCGGTCGAGACCGTGAACCACGAGAGCGACACGCTCGACCAGGACATCCGCAACCTCAAGACCGAATTGGAACTGCGCCGCGAACTGGCGAACAACTCGCCCATGGCCATCATCCAGCGCCACAGCACGCGGGCGGCTGGCTCGCGCGGCATCTACGAAGGCGATCCGGTGCCCGACCGCCTCGATCGGTTGCAGAAGGGCAATCCCGGGGGCAGGCCATGAACACGACCTGGCTGCACCCGCGCTGGCTGTTCAGCCGGCGCGCGGCAAAGGCGCTGCTGTGGGCGGTGGCGCTCGTCGCCGCTGCCGTGGGCGCAAACATCGTGGGCATCTACCTGCTGGGCAGCGTTGCCGGCTGGGAGCAGTGGCTGGCGGCAGCTTCAGGCTACTTCCTGGTGTGGCGGCTGTGCCTGTATGGGGCAACGGCCTATGGATGGGTGTGGATGCGCCGCCGGCTGCTGGCGCGCGAAGACGACGAGCAGGCGCGGCGGCGCCTGATGCGCAGCGAGATCGCTGGCGTCGTTGCCATCGTGGCGCTGGAAGCCAGCCTGTTGATGCGGGGCTGAGGGGAGATTCAGGCCATGACTCTTTTCACGACCGACTACCTGGAGTACTACCTGACCCTCGTGTCCTGGATCATCAACAACGGCATCTGGGCGGTGCTGGTGTCCAGCGGGGTGTCCGCGCTGCCCTTCGTGGCGATCATCGTGCAGGAGTGGCTGAAGGCCCGTGCGGAAGGCGCCGACGAAGGCAACAAGGGCGTGCTCTCGGCTGCGCGCATCGAGAACCGGGTGTTCGTCGCCATCGTCGTCGTGATGTTCGCCGGCATCCCGTTCATCGACGTGGACCTCAACACCATCCAGTACGACAGCTCGCGCTCCGCCCAGTGCCAGGTCAGCGTGCCTCAACCCACGGATACAGGCTGGTCGCAGTCTTTCAGCACGCTCAACAACCAGAGCGCCAAGGTGCCGGTCTGGTGGGGTTTCATGCACGCGCTATCACGTGCCGTCACGGGCGCCTCGGTGGCGGCCATCCCGTGCGGAACAGACCTTCGGCAGATGAGGATGGAGATCGATGCCACGCGCATCGACGATCCGGTACTGGCTCAGGAGGTGGCGGATTTCACGCACAACTGCTACGGGCCGGCGCGCGCCAAACTTTTCATGCAGCGCCCGGATCTCGATGAGGCGCAGATGCACGATGTCACCTGGATCGGCTCGCGCTTCTTCACGGACACCGCTGGCTACTACGACAGCTATCGGTCCGCCACACCGCGCGACAACTGGCCCTACGACAGTACCCGCGACGCCGGGCTGGCGCAGGTCGCCAGTGGCGGCGGCTATCCGACCTGCAGGCAATGGTGGGCCGATGGCAGCAACGGCCTGCGGGCGCGGTTGCTGGGCCAGGTGGACCCGAGCCTGCTCACGCGGCTGGCGGGCTGGGCGGGTTTTTTGAGCCGTGCCCAAGTGGACGATTCGGTGATCCGCGCGATCGCGTCACCGCGGCAGCAGAAGCTGAACCAGGGCAGCGTCTATACGGACTACGGCGGCCAGATCGACAAGACCTTGCCGAACATCATCACGCGCGCTGCCGGCGACGTGGGGATGGCCGTCGGGGGTATCGCGGCGTTCCCGGCAATGGACGTGGTGCGCCAAGCGCTGCCGATGGTGCTTGCGCTCCTCAAGATGGCGCTCGTGATCTGCATCCCATTGGTGCTAGCCCGGATATTTCACGCATGTAGCCAACGGCGTGCGCAGCGGGGCATCGCGGCGCGGATTTG
>NZ_JBHUEP010000018.1:0-54315 GCF_042680925.1 Ottowia beijingensis | reverse complement strand
CACCACCTCCGCGCCAGTGCTAGCTTTTCGTACCGTCACTTATTGCACTGAAAACGAGGAGACCCCAACAGCACCGGCACCACATCGAGCGGCTTCGAGCAGTTCGGCGAGACGGTCAACCGGCTGGACCAGATCAGCAAAAGTGTGGCGGACACGACGGGGCTCACGCAATCTCAGGTGGCACGCATTGCCATGGGTGCATCCGGTCACGTGGGAATCAATACCCCCCTTGCGGGACTAGGCGCAAACGCGTCTGGCGACAAGAGCTATTTATCGGGGCTATCTGCCGCTGAACAAAAGGTGCTGACCTCCATGAACAGCGAGCAACTGGCCGAGTTCAAGCAGTTTGGCGACCGGGTGTCTCGGGACAGAAGCTTCATCAGCATGGTCGCCAGCGATAGCCGTGAAGCCCAGGACCTGTCCGCCCGGCTGGCATCGACCACCGCGCGGACCGAGCGGGCTGACGCCAGCCTGAACGAGCGTAGCGCCTTCGCAGAGCGGGTCTCGACGGCCTATGAGCGAGGAGAGACTATCTCGATCGATATCGCCCAGGATCCCCACAACCTCGCGATGTTCACCCGCTACGCCGAGCAGTATGGTGGCAACAGCGCGTCGGCGCGCGTGCTGATGGAAGCGGAGCTGGCCAGGCAGTCGCTGCAGCCCAACCGGGTGTTCTCGGACGGCACTGCAGTGCCGTCCGCCTTTGGGGACCTGTCCGTCCAGCACCTGCAGAATTCCAGCAGCCCTGCCCTTGCGCCGGATCTTGGAGGCCAGCACCGCGCCAACCAAGGCAGCGTGCGCAGCTCTGGCGGTGGGCCCAGGGCTGCGTCGCCGGGCGAGTCCCCGTCGGCCATGCGCAGCGAGGTCCAGGCAGAAGGCCAGCGTATCCGTGCAAGCTCCTCCGCGGATCAGGCCACCTTCGAGCGCAAAGCGCAGATCACCAAAACGCCGGATGGGACCCTGGCTTCGGAGCGGTCCCTGATGCTGCAAACTGGCAAGCAGGTGAAGGAGGATGCCGCCCCCATCGTTGAGGACGCCAAGCAAGCTGTCAAAGATGCGCTGAAGAAATAGACCCGTTAGAGGCTCTTGTCTGCGTCGTGCATGCGATTGCCGTACTCAGAGTGCGGCGGCTTCATGAACGGCGGATGTCCTTCGTCCCGCCAGTAGTTCGCCGCCAGGTCTCGACCGGAGGTACCCATTCCGGGGATCGGATTGAGTTCCTCCTCCGTCGGAGCTCGGCGAAGCAAACGCTGCCGCTTCCCAACTTGCGATAGCGCTCCTCCGATTGCCCCCCCGAACAGCATCCCCAAGACCATCATGACAACGCGTACCCCCCAGTCTTCGTGGCGCGCAGGCAGGTAGCCGAGACCTGCGCCCAGCACTAGGATGAAGAGGAAGATGGCTTTTCGCATAGAACCTCCTTGCGATACGAGACACCTTACTGATCGACAGCCAGAAATCAAGGCGATCGGCGCATCCGCCACCGAGCTTCAAGCTCCTGTAACGCGCTGAAGCTATATCAGATTGGCTACGAGCTGTTCCAGTGTGAGGCGTTCTCGCGGAAATTGCGCTCGCACCGCGCTAGGCTCGGCGATACCCAGTAGCAGTCCAACTTGCACTTCGTCCGCCCCTCTCGCATACAGCTTTGCCGCAACAGTATGGCGCGCTCGAAGCGCCGTCATATTCTTGAGCTCGGCATAGCAGAAGATCTTGCGATAGGCTTCCAGGATGCTGCGGCATTGAAACTGCCTCTGACCGTTCGCTTCGTACGGCGTGATTTCAAAACCCCGTCCACTGGAAGACAAGAACAGTCGAGTGGTTGGATCGAGCCCTCTATATGCCCTATCGTCACCAAGTCCGAGTTTTCGGAGAACGCGCTCGGCGAGATAGCTGCTCAGAACCTCATCTAGCCTAGAGCTGCGAAAGAACAATGGCCGCGACCGGCCATTGATCGCGACCTCTGGTCGAAACTCGGACGAGTGGCGCACGCCCCCAGTGGGGTCAAGGTAGTCTCGGATCTCCAGACGCGCGATCTCCAACGGTCGAGCCCCAGTGGCCAAGAGGAGAAAGTACAGCCCCAGATCTTCATGAGGCTGATGACTACGGCCGCGGATGCGTTGAGCACCTTCAGCGATCTCCTCTTCACTGAGGACGTGAGTGTTATGACTTGGCATAGGCTTCCCCCTCTGTCCGCCCACTTCGAGAATTGAATCGCCATCCGATGCAAGCGAACTTGCTGCACAAACCTCTCGTTCTGGACTCCTGAACGCCCCCCACCACCCTTACATCCTCCGAGCAGATACGTGCCCATTCAGTCGTCGTATCAGTTCTCGGACTCGACTCGCACACTCGCCCTCAGCCTTTGAGCGCGGCCAGCCCTTCGTCCAACATCTTCTTCGCATCCCCGAACAGCATGCGGTTGTTCTCTTTGTAGAACAGCGGGTTGTCCACGCCGGCGTAGCCCGAGGCCATGGAACGCTTCATCACGATGCTGGTCTTGGCCTTCCACACTTCCAGCACCGGCATGCCGGCGATAGGGCTGTCCGGGTCTTCCAGGGCGCTGGGGTTCACGATGTCGTTCGCGCCGATGACCATGGCCACGTCGGTGTCGGGGAAGTCCTCGTTGATCTCGTCCATCTCCATCACGATGTCGTAGGGCACCTTGGCCTCGGCCAGCAGCACGTTCATGTGGCCGGGCATGCGGCCCGCCACCGGGTGGATGGCGAAGCGCACTTCCACGCCCTTGGCGCGCAGGGTCTGGGTGATTTCGTTCACCGTGTGCTGGGCCTGGGCCACGGCCATGCCGTAGCCGGGTACGATGATGACGCTCTTGGCCTCGCGCAGCAGCTCGGCCGTTTCGACGGCGCTGATGGGCACCGCCTCGCCCTGCGGCTCGGCGGCAGCGGCGCCACCATCGGCCTTCTTGGGCGCGCCCGAGCCGAAGCCGCCGGCGATCACGCTGATGAAGTTGCGGTTCATCGCGGTGCACATGATGTAGCTCAGGATCGCGCCCGACGAGCCCACCAGCGCGCCGGTGACGATCAGCAGGTCGTTGTTCAGCATGAAGCCGGTGGCCGCGGCCGCCCAGCCCGAGTAGCTGTTGAGCATGGACACCACCACCGGCATGTCGGCGCCGCCAATCGCCATCACCATGTGCACGCCGAAGAGCAGCGCGATCACGGTCATCACGACCAGCGCCGTCATGCCCGCGCCGGGGCCGTGCGCGTTCAGGAACACGCGGCCGAACCAGATCACGACCAGGAGCGCGACCAGGTTGAGCCAGTGGCGCGCCGGCAGCAGCAGCGGCTTGCCGCCGATCTTGCCGTTGAGCTTGCCGAAGGCGATCAGCGAACCGGAGAAGGTGACGGCGCCGATCAGGATGCCGATGTAGATCTCCACCTCGTGGATGATCTTTTCCGCGCCCTGGAACTGCACCGAGGTGTCGATGTAGCTGGCAAAACCCACCAGGCAGGCCGCCAGGCCCACCAGGCTGTGCATGAGCGCGACCAGCTCCGGCATCTGGGTCATCTTGACGACCTTGGCCGCGTACAGGCCGATGGCGCCGCCGATGACCAGCGCGATGACGATCCAGGTGATGCCCGAGGGGCTGACGCGCGGGCCGAACACCGTGGCCAGCACGGCCAGCGCCATGCCGATCATGCCGAACAGGTTGCCGCGGCGCGAGGTCTCCGGGTTGGACAGGCCACCCAGGCTGAGGATGAACAGGATGGCGGCGCCCAGGTAGGCGACCGTGGCGAGACTTGGGGACATGGTGTTGTGCTCTCCTCGTTCTTCTTGTTGTGGCGATGCCTACTTGCGGAACATGGCCAGCATGCGGCGCGTGACGGCAAAGCCGCCGAACATGTTGACGGCCGTGAGCACCAGGGCGGCGAACGCCAGCCACATGATGAGCCCATCGGGCCGTCCGTTGGTCCCCGCCTCGGGGGGTGCGATCTGCACCAGCGCGCCGATGGCGATGATGCTGGAGATGGCGTTGGTCACGCTCATCAGCGGCGTGTGCAGCGCGGGCGTCACGTTCCACACCACCATGTAGCCGATGAAGCACGCCAGCACGAAGACCGTGAAGTGGCCCAGGAAGGCCGCGGGCGCATAGGCGCCAATGAGCCAGAACAGCACGGCCGCCACGGCGAAGATAATGGTCAGCGCCTTGGCGGACATGGGCGCGCCCGCGCCATGGCCGTGGCCGTTCTTCTTCTCGGCCACCGCCGCGGCCGCGGCCTTGGGCGCCGGTGCGGGCGCCTGCTTGAGGGGCGGTGCGGGCCAGGTGATGGCGCCGTCCTTGACCACGGTGAGGCCGCGGATCGCCTCGTCTTCCATGTTGACCACGGCCACGCCGTCCTTGGCCTTGCACAGCTCTTCGGTCAGGCGCAGCAGGTTGGTGGCGTACAGCGTGGACGACTGCTTGGCCAGGCGCGAGGCCAGGTCGGTGTAGCCGATGAGGGTCACGCCATGGCGCACCACGGCCTCGCCGGGCACGGTGAGCTCGCAGTTGCCGCCCTGCTCGGCGGCCATGTCCACGATCACGCTGCCGGGCTTCATGCTCTGCACCATCTCGGCGGTGATGAGCTTGGGCGCAGGCTTGCCGGGGATCAGCGCGGTGGTGATGATGATGTCGGCGTCCTTTGCCTGCTCCGCGTACATCTTGCGCTGCGCAGCCTGGAAGCCCTCGCTCATGACCTTGGCGTAGCCGCCGCCGCCCGAGCCGTCTTCCTCGTAGTCCACCTTGACGAACTCGCCGCCCAGCGACTTGACCTGGTCGGCCACCTCGGCGCGCGTGTCGTTGGCGCGAACGATGGCACCCAGGTTGGCCGCCGTGCCGATGGCAGCCAGGCCGGCCACGCCCGCGCCGGCGATGAAGACCTTGGCCGGAGGCACCTTGCCCGCGGCCGTGATCTGGCCGTTGAAGTAGCGGCCGAAGGCATTGGCCGCCTCGATGACGGCGCGGTAGCCGGAGACGCCGGCGGTGGAGGTCAGCGCATCCATCTTCTGCGCGCGCGAGAGCGTGCGCGGCAGGCAGTCGATGGCCAGCACCGTGGTCTTCTTGGCGGCCAGCTGCTGCATCAGCTCGGGGTTCTGCGCGGGCCAGATGAAGTCGATCAGCGTGCCGCCTTCGCGCATCAGGCCGACTTCGGCCTCGCTCGGCGGGCGCACCTTGAACACGATGTCCGACGCGGCCCACAGCGCGGCCGCGTCCGGCAGCACCTCGGCCCCGGCGGCGCGGTAGGCATCGTCGCTGAAGTTGGCGGCTTCACCCGCGCCGGATTCGATGGAGACCTTGAAGCCCAGCTTAATGAGCTTTTCGACCACGTCGGGCACGGTGGCGACGCGTTTTTCGAGCGGGAAGGTTTCGCGGGGAATGCCAATGCACTGGGCGTCACGGCGATGCATTGCTGCGCTGGGGGCTGACTGCATGAATACTCCTCTCGATATGTGGCATTCCTTCTGGTGCATAGCGGTGCACCTGCCCTCGAAGGAGCGTTGAAGAAACTACTTCGTCAAACCTCTTCTCTTCACCGCCTCTAGCAACCATCCCTCACTGGCGGGTATCCCGGAATGAACACCTGCAGCGGCATGAGATAGAGCGACGGTTTCGCAGGCGGCATTCCCAACGAGAATCCCCACCGGGGCTTCCCGCAGATTCAGGCCGCTTGACTGGCCGATTGCAGCATTCGCAGGTTCACGGCACAGAGAGTGACCGCGTCTGCAATACAAGCAATTGCCTCTTCAGAACGCTGCGTCAGAGAACTCCAGCGTGGCGCCCGAGCCAGAGACGATTGCATGCCGCAGCCCCGCCGATTTGGAAAGAACGTGGTCACCGTAGAAGCGGCAGGTCAAAATCTTGTAGGTCAAGAAGTCCGAGCCAGGATCCGATGCGAGGAGGCGGTCGGCAGCCAATGCGGCCCGTCCCATTTGCCATCCAGCCGCGACGATGCCCAGGAGTTCCAGGAACGGACCAGAACCCGCCAGGGCAGGCTTGGGACCGCCCTCCCAAGACTTCACAAGCGACTCCACTGCTGCCTCGAGGTCGCCGATACCCTTGTTCAACTGAGCACCAATGGCGCGGAGTTCGGCATGCGCATGGGATTCCAGGTCAGCCTGGACCTGCCGCATACGCACGATCACCGCACCAATCGCGCGTCCGCCATCGCGGCCGATCTTGCGTCCCACCAGATCCATCGCCTGGATGCCGGTCGTGCCCTCATAGATCGTCGTGATGCGGGCGTCGCGGAGATACTGCGCGGCTCCGGTTTCTTCGATGAAGCCCACGCCGCCGTGAACCTGGATCCCCATGGAGGCGATATCCAGACCGGTTTCCGTGAACCACCCCTTGGCGACCGGCATCATCAGTTCGACGAAGGCCTGGTGGGCATCCCGGACTTCCGGATCCTGATTCAGCGCAGCCTGGTCCATGCTTGCCGCCATCACCGCCGCCAGCGCGCGCATGGCCTCAATCCGGGATTTCATGCTCAACAGCATTCGGCGCACATCGGGGTGCCGGATGATCGCAACTTTGGCGCTGGTCTCACCGCCTTGCTCCACGCCTTGAACCCGCTCCCGCGCATATGCCCTGGCCTTCTGGTAAGCGCGTTCGGCCAGCCCAATGCCCTCCAGGCCCACGGCGAAGCGCGCCGAGTTCATCATGATGAACATGTACTCCAGCCCGCGGTTCTCCTCACCGACCAGATAGCCGACCGCTCCCGCACCGTCGCCGAAAGCCATGACGCACGTGGGCGTGGCATGCAGGCCGAGCTTGCGCTCGATCGACACTGCTCGCACGTCGTTGTGCTCGCCCAGCGAACCATCTTCATTGACCAGCACCTTCGGCACCGCGAACAGCGAGATCCCCTTGGTTCCGGCCGGGGCGCCTTCGACCCTCGCAAGCACCAGATGCACCACGTTCGGAACCAGATCGTGGTCCCCGTAGGTGATGAAGATCTTGGTGCCATGCAATCGGTACGAGCCATCGGCCGCGCGGGTGGCGCGGGTGCGCACGGCGGAAAGGTCAGAGCCTGCCTGCGGCTCGGTCAGCACCATCGTGCCGGTCCATTCACCGCTGACCATGCGCGGCAGGTACCGCTGCTGCAGTTCAGGCGAACCAGCGTGACGCAGCACGTTCACCGCGCCTCGCGACAGCAGGCTCAGCAGGCCAAACGCGACGCTGCCGCTGTTCCACATTTCTTCGACTGCAGCGGCCAGCACGCCGGGAAGATTCTGTCCGCCCTGCTCTTCAGGCGCGGACAGTGCAGGCCAACCGGCCTCGACGAAACGCGCATACGCCTGCGCCCAGCCCGCTGGCATACGGGGCGCGCCACCTTCAAGGCGAACGCCCTCAATGTCTCCCGAGTGGTTCAGAGGAGCGATGACCTCCGAGGCAAAGACTCCAGCCTCTTCCAGCACTGCGCGAGCAAGGTCGGGAGTGGCCTCGCCATAGCCGGGCAGCGCTGCGATTTCATGCAGGTCCGCGAGCTCATTCAGAACGAACTGCATGTCCTGCAAAGGTGGGGTGTACTGACTCATAGTGCCTCCTGTGGCGAAGCGCTTGCGTTCAACAACGCAAACAGATGGATAAATTTCTTATTCGGATCTCCAACCGTGTGCGATGCCTCGGTCGTGAAGTACCGCTGCCTGAGACATCGCAAGGGCTTGCTGCAAGAGCATGCCGCTCACTCGCCGGTGAAGTTCGGGGGCCGCTTTTGGGAGAACGCCTGCAGACCTTCCCGGTAGTCGGCACTCCAGCCCATTTCGCGAATGAAGCTGGCCTCCATGGACAGTTGCTGCTCCAGCGAATGGCTGGTGGCCGCATGCATCAACTGCCGGGTGCGTACCAACGCCTTGGTCGGCATCTGGGCGATTTGTGCTGCCAAGGCATCGATGGTGCCGGCGAACTTCGAGTCCTCGACCACCTGCCAGATGAGCCCCCACTCAGCCGCCGTCGCGGCTGGGAGCTTCTCGGCGAGCATTGCCAGACCCAGAGCACGCACGGTGCCAACGGATCGCGTGAGAAACCAGGTACTGCCGGTATCCGGCGTCAGCCCGATCCTGGAGAAGGCTTGCAGAAAGTAAGCGGATTGGGCGGCCACCACCAGATCGCAAGCCAGCGCGATGGATGCGCCGCCTCCCGCAGCCAACCCTTGCACCGCCGCGACAGTAGGAACCTGCAGGCTCTGCAAGCGCATCACCAGCGGCTTGAAGTACCGCTCCACCAGATTGCCGATGTCCGGCAACTTGCCATCGACCTCCTGCATGGCGGGATCGGCAAGATCCTGCCCCGCGCAGAAGGCACGTCCCGCCCCGCCAAGCACCAGCACCCGCAACTGGCGGTCGGCTTCAATTCGGGACATGGCCTCATGGAGCTCCACCATGGTCTCGGCGTCCAGGCTGTTGAGCTTCTCCGGCCGGTTCAGCACGATGCGCGCCACGCCGCTGTCCACCGTGAAAAGAATGTTCTTGAATGTCATGCTTCAACTCCTTCAGGACGTGATCGGAATCAGTTCGGCTTGCGCACGACGATCCCGACGCCGATTGCGGTGACGACCATCCCGGCGACCGTCAGCCCCGTGACCGGCTCGCCAAAAAGCACCCACGCCATCACCGCTGTCGTGGGAGGTACTAGGTAGAAAAGACTGGTGACGGAGGTTGCGGCGCCTCGCTGGATCAACAGATACAGCAAAGAGCTGCCTCCCAACGTCAGCCCCAGCACGGACCAGGCCATGGCCCCCGCCAGCTCCGAATTCAGGCCCCCAGCGGCGCCGACCCACCGCATCGGCTCCGTTTCCAGCAACGCCAGAGGTGTGGTCACCACAAACGCCGCCAGCAATTGGATGAAGCTGGCGGTCCGAACATCGCAGGGAGCCACGAAGCGCTTCTGGTACAGGGTTCCCATGGTGATGGCCAGCAGAGCCGTCAACGCGCAACCCAAACTGGCAGGGCCGACCTCCCCGAACCCCAGCTTTGCCCAAACCACCAGCAGCAATCCCAGCAGTCCGAGAACAAGCCCCACCCATTGGGCTCTTGTCACGCTGCCGCCTCGGCGGGAAAGCCAGATCGCCGTCAGAACGGGCTGCAACCCGACGAGCAATGCAGTCAGGCCCGCGCCCATCCCCATCTTCACTGCGGCCCACACGCCGCCCAAGTAGATGGCGTGCATCAGCATCCCGGTGACGCTCAGGTGCAGCCAGCTCCGGGCGTCCCGCGGCCACGTCGCCCGGGCGGCAACGGCCCAAATGCCAAAGCAGCCGACGGACAAGGCATAGCGAACCGCCAGGAACTTCATGGGCGGCGAATGCGGCATGCCGTACCTGGCCACGACAAAGCCCGTGGCCCAGATGACCACGAACACAAGGGGCATCGAGCGCACCAGCATCGGACTTGCCGCCGAATGCGCTGGCTCCCGGAGATCAGATGCGCTGGAAATAGGGACTCCCTGAATCAAAGACTGCGTGGGGAAACCACTCAGTGTCCGGTGAACAGAGGCTTGCGCTTGCCCAGGAAGGCAGTGACTCCTTCGACGGCATCACCGGTCTGGGTCGCCGCCGAGAAACACTCCGCCTCCTGCTGCAGCCCGTCCTCCATGCGCATGGACTGCGAATGCCGGATCGCCTCGAGCGCATGGCCCAGGGACGCCGGAAACGGCTCGCCGAGGCTCTTCAGATAGGCGACTCCCGCATCGATCGGATCCTCGACCTCGACGATGCGATGGATCAGGCCGATGCGCTCTGCTTCCTGGGCATCGATCGCACGGCCGCTGGCAATCAACTCCACAGCTCGCCCAACGCCCACCAGGCGCGGCAGCCGCTGCGTTCCCCCGTAGCCGGGAATCAGGCCCAGCTTGATCTCGGGGAGGCCGAGCCGCGACGTGGGCGTCGCGATCCGAAAGGTGCACGCCATCGCCAGCTCGAGCCCGCCCCCGAACGCCACGCCAGTGATGACTGCGACGGAAGGAATGCGCAGGCTGTCCAGCTTGGCGAACGCCAACTGACCACGCCGTGCGGTTTCGCGCTGCTCGCCGGCATTCTTGCCCTGCAGTTCGCTCACATCGGCGCCCGCGCAGAAGGACTTGCCGCCGCCTGCACCAACGATGAGCAGTGCCCGGGCGTCCGATACCGCGACCTCGTCAAGACGGTTGGAGATCTCTCCGACCATCTCGGCGTTCAGCGCATTCAAGGCCTTCGGGCGGTTCAGCGTCAGGATCGCGACACCATCACGGTAGGTCAGCTCCGCGCTCATGCCTGGCTGCCTTCGTCGGATTGGGGACGGAAACGCGGCTTGCGCTTCTCCAGGAACGCCTTGACACCCTCGTGAGACTCTTCGGTACCGTAGTACAGCGCCAGCGCCTGCATGCCCAGGCCGCCAATACCACGGATCGAATCCGAATCGGCGTTGAAGGAGCGCTTGGCGATGGCAATCGCTGTCGGGCTCTTTTCCATGATTTCCTGGCACCAGCGATCGACTTCGGCATCCAGTTCCGCCATGGGAACGACAGCGTTGACTAGCCCCATGGCGAGCGCTTCCTGCGCCTTGTAGCGGCGGCACAGATACCAGATCTCACGGGCTTTCTTCTCGCCAACCACGCGGGCGAGATAGGCCGTGCCAAAGCCGGGATCCACCGAGCCGACCTTCGGGCCGACCTGGCCGAACTGAGCCGTGTCCGCAGCAATCGCGAGATCGCAGCAGGTCACCAGCACGTTGCCGCCACCGATGGCAAAGCCATTGACGCGGGCAATCACGGGCTTCGGCACCTCGCGGATCATTCCTTGCAGTTCCTCGACCGGCAGACCGATCAGGCCCCGGCCGTCGTAGCCACCATCATGGGCCGACTGGTCGCCCCCTGTGCAGAACGCCTTCTCGCCCACGCCGGTGAGCACGATGACGCCAATGCTCTTGTCCCAGCCGGCACGGTGCAGCGCGTCGATCAGTTCGTCGCAGGTCTTGCCGCGAAATGCGTTGTACTTTTCGGGACGGTTGATGGAGATGCGGGCAACGCCGCCCTTCACTTCGTAGAGGATGTCCGTGTAGTTGCTCATGGTCGTCTCCTGGTGGGGTTAGCCGTGCATGGTCAGGCCGCCGGACACCGAGATGACCTGGCCGGTGATGAAGTTGGCGTCGTCGCTGGAGAGGAACGCCACGGCGCCGGGAATGTCCTCGGGCTGGCCAAGGCGCTTCAGGGGAATGGCCCGCTTGAGACCGTCGTAGATCTTCTGGCCGAACTCGCCGCCGCCCGTGAAGGACTGCAGCAGCGCGGTATCGGTGGGCCCCGGGCACACCACGTTGACGCGCACATTGCTGCGTGCCGTCTCACGGGCCAGCGTCTTGCTGAAGGCGATGATGCCGCCCTTGCATGCGGAGTAGACGGATTCGCCGGACGAACCGACGCGCCCCGCATCGGAGGCGATGTTGACGATCTTGCCGCCGCCGGCCGCCACCATGAAAGGCACCACGGCATGCTGCAGGCTCAGGGGGCCCTTGAGGTTGATCGCGATCAGTTTGTCCCACAGATCGGGCGTGGTCTCGACAAACTGCTTGGCCACGTCCCAGCCGGCGTTGTTGACGAGGATGTCGATCTGCTTGAGATCGGCGTGGATCTTCTGCACAGCCTTGGCAACCGCGTCGTGATCCGTGATATCCAGCTGAGCCGTGGTCAGCTGACCCGCGTACTGTTGGAACTGGCCCTTGATTTCATCGAGGCCAGCCTGGTTCAGATCCAGTGCGGCGACGCGCGCACCCTCCTCCAGGAAACGCTGCACCAGGCTGCGCCCGATGCCGCCGGCTGCGCCAGTGATGATGGCCACTTTGTCTTTGAGTCCACGCATGGGAATGCTCTCCTGTAAATAAATTGAGTCAGTGATTGCGGTTGGCGATGACCTGAGCGACGTGGTCGCGCAGCTTGAATTTCTGCAGCTTGCCGGTGGCAGTGCGCACGATGGGCTCGAAGAGCACGTGCTTCGGCGTCTTGAAACCCGGTAGCCTGGCGCGGCAGAACTGGATGACCTCTTCCTGCGTCAAGGTGCCGACGTGCTGCGGATGCAGCTCCAGCACTGCACAGGGGACCTCACCCCATTTCTCGTCCGGCACGGCGACCACCGCGGCCTGGAACACCGCCGGGTGCGTGAACAGGACCTCCTCGACCTCGATGGAAGAGACGTTCTCGCCGCCGGAAATGATGATGTCCTTGGAGCGGTCCTTGATCTCGATGTAGCCGTCCTCATACACCACGGCCAGATCGCCACTGTGCATCCAGCCACCCTCGAAGGCCTCTCGCGTAGCCTCGGGGTTCTTGAGGTAGCCCTTCATGCCCAGATTCCCTCGGAAAAGCACCTCGCCGATCGTCTTGCCGTCGCGGGACACGGGCTGCAGGGTATGGGGATTGGCCACCATCATGTCTCCCGCGACCGCCGTGCGAACGCCCTGACGGCCCATGTGGCGCAGACGCTCTTCAGCCGGCATGGCGGCCCACGAATCCTGAGGCACGCAGGTGGTGTTGACACCGTGCTGCTCAGTCATGCCATACACGTGCAGCACCTCGAAGCCCAGGGCCTCGGTTTGAGCGATCACCGACACTGGCGGCGAGGCTCCGGCGCAGGCGACCCAGATGGGGGAGCTTGGCTTGCTCCAGTTCTGCGGCTTGCCTGCGATCAGCGAACTGAGCACCGCCGGGGCGCCGCAGAAATGCGTCACGCTATGCTGGCCGATGGCGTCGTAGATGTCCTCCGCGACCACCTTGCGCAGGCACACACTCGTCCCGGCCACGGCGGCCAGGGCCCACGCATAGCACCAGCCGTTGCAATGGAACAGCGGCAAGGTCCACAGGTAGACCGGGACTCCTACGTTCAACCGCGCATAGAGGGAGGTGCCGAGCGCATTGAGATAGGCCGCACGGTGGTGGTAGACCACGCCCTTGGGGTTGCCCGTGGTTCCCGAGGTGTAGTTCAACGCGATGGCGTCCCACTCGTCCTCGGGGTAGCGCAGCTGCGCATCAGCAGGCGCATCGGCCAGGAAACGCTCGTAGTCGATCACACCCACCGGGTCGGCGTCTGGGACGTCGCTTGCACGGATGTCCACCACATCCATTTGCAAGCCGGAGAGCTTCACCGCCGCACGCGCCACCTCGGCAAATTGCTGGTCCACCATCAGCAACCGGGTCTCGGAATGCTGCAGGATGAAGGCGATCGCCGCCGCGTCCAGGCGGATGTTGATGGAGTTGACGACAGCGCCCGCCATGGGCACCCCAAACTGCGCCTCCAGCATCTCGGGGATATTGGCCGCGAGGATGGCGACCGTATCTCCACGCTGGATGCCCGCGCCGATCAACGCGCGTGCCAGGCTGCGGCAACGCTGGGCGTAGGCGGCCCATGTATAGCGCCGCTCGCCATGAATGACAGCGATGCGGTCTGGATGGATGTCCGCCGCTCGGTCGAGCAACGCCAGCGGGGTCAGTGGCTGGTAGTTGGCCGGGTTCTTGTCAAGACCTTGTTTGAATTTGTTCGTCATGCTTGTCTCTGAGTTAGGGCTGTCAAAGTCAGAACGAAACGGCCAGACGCGTTGCCTGGTCGATGGCGCGCAATGCGTCCAATTCGGCAGCAACATCGGCTCCGCCGATCACGTAGGGCTTGACGCCTCGCTCGGCCAAACCATCAAACAGCGTCCGGTTCGAGAGCTGTCCCGCGCAGAGGATGACAGTGTCCGCGTCCAATACGCGAGCCTCGCCATTCACGCTGTAGTGCAGGCCCTGGTCGTCAACGGCCTGGTAACTTGCTCCGGCCGTCATCGCCACGCCTGCCTTGCGCAGCTTGGCCTTGAGAATCCACCCGGTGGACTTGCCCAAGTTCTTGCCCAGTGACTCGGGCTTGCGTTGGAACATGTGGATGACGCGCTCGGTGCCGTGCTGCGCAGGCGCCTTGAGCCCGCCCGCGCTGCGAATGGCCGTATCCACACCCCAGGCATCCATGAATACCTTTGGCTTGAGCGACTCCTCGGCACTGCCGACCAGGTACTCGGCCACGTCGAAGCCGATTCCGCCCGCGCCGATGATAGCGACCTTGTTGCCCACCGGCACGCCGTTGGCCAGCACATCCAGGTAGCTGACCACCTTCGGGTGATCAAGGCCTTTGATCTCGGGCTCGCGCGGGATCACGCCCGTCGCAATCACCACCTCGTCGAACTCACCCGAACGCACACGCGCGGCGAGATCCTCCGCATCGGCTCGGGTTTTCAGATGCACCGCGACCTTCAGGCGCTCCAGCGAGACCCGGAAGTAGCGCAGCATTTCGTTGAACTCGTTCTTGCCCGGCACTTTGCGAGCCATATTCAGTTGGCCACCGAGCTGATCGCCTGCCTCGAACAAGGTGACCCGATGACCACGCTGCGCGGCATTGATCGCAAAGGCCATGCCGGCAGGCCCGCCACCGACAACGGCGAAATGCTTGGGCGCGGTGGTCTTGCTATCGTCGAACTCGATCTCGCGCCCTGCCCTCGGGTTCACCAGGCAAGTCGCCACGCGGTCGGTAAAAATGCGGTCAAGGCAGGCTTGGTTGCAGGCGATGCAGGTATTGATCTCGTCGGCGCGGTTCTCGCGCGTCTTGCGGGCGAACTCGGGATCGGCGAGCAGCGGACGGGCCATCGAAACCAGATCGGCAGCGCCGGAAGCGATGATCTCTTCAGCCACATCAGGAGCATTGATGCGGTTGGACGCCATCACCGGAATGCCGACCGCACGCTTCACGTTGCGGATCGCGTCGATCCATGCCGCACGCGGGACCGGCGCTGCCATGGTCGGCACGGACGATTCGTGCCAGCCGATGCCGGTGTTGATCATGTCGGCACCCGCCGCTTCGACCCGGCGGGCGAGTTCGGCCACTTCTTCGCCGGTCATACCCCCGTCCATCAGGTCGATGGACGAGATGCGGTAGATGACCATGAATTCGGGCGAGACCCGCGCCCGCACGGCCTTCACGATTTCAAGGGGGAAGCGGATCCGGCGATCAAAGTCGCCGCCGAACTCGTCGTCGCGCTGATTGGTCAATGCTGCGGTGAACTCGTTGATCAGGTAGCCCTCGGAGCCCATGATTTCGACACCCACGTAGCCAGCCTGCTCTGCCAGTGCCGATGTGTTCGCAAAGCTCTCGACCGTTGCCCAGACCTCTTCGGTCGTCAGCGCACGTGGAGGAAAGACGTTGATCCGCGCCTTGCCGGCCGACGGCGCCACACAGGTGGACACCTTGGCATAACGGCCTGCGTGAAGAATCTGCAGGACGATGCGTCCACCGGCCTCATTCACCGCCGAGGTGATCGCGCGATGCTCGCCCAAATCCCCGGGCTTTTGCAGCACCAGACCACCTTCATCCATCACCCCTTCGGGCACGGGGGAGTAGCCGCCGGTAAGGATGAGGCCGATCTCACCTGCGGCACGGGCCGCGTAGAAGGCCGCCAGTCTTTCATGGGGACGATCCATTGTTTCCAGGCGCGTATGCATTGCGCCCATCACCATGCGGTTCGGCAGATCTACCCCAGCGACGCGCAGGGGGCTCAGGAGGTGTGGATAGGTTGACATGTTTGTCTCTCGTGCTGGGTTTGGGGTGAGTGCAATGATCCTCGCCCCATCAATTTACGTCAAGATCATGACGTATTTTATTTGAGAAATACAGGGTTAACACCTACTTCATATAACATCTCAATCCAAATAACCATCAACATCACTACACAAATGAAAGCGATCGGCGCTACGACGATGACAGCTCCTACAGGCGTGCGGGGATGCCGAACCAGGTGTGGAACTCGCATTCGACGCGCGGCGCCCCCTCCCCCCGGCAAGGCGAGGTTGGGCTAGCAGCACCTGGCCAGGCCGCGAGGCCCCCACATCCATGCCACTCACGTGGCAGTACTCGTCTTGAGGGTCTTGAGGGTCAGTTCCGAAGCCGATCGGCCATGGTTGATGCACGCAAGCGCAATCGCTCCCACAACGCCTGCGGCACCGATGACCAGGAAGTTCTGCTCAAGAGGAAGTTGCAGGGACACGATCAACCCGATCAGCAAAGGCGCAGCGATCGCCCCCATGCGCCCGATGCCCGACGCCATGCCGATGCCGGTGGACCGAATGTCTGACGGGTAGTACTGGCCGCTGTAGGCGTAGACCACAATTTGCGCCCCCGTCGAGCAAGCCCCAACCGCTGCGATGATGAAATAGAGCACCTCCGTCGAGGTTTTCAGCGTCATCATGTACAGGAAGACGCCGCCCAACGCGTACATGCAGACCACGACCCATTTGATGTGGAACCGGTCCGCAAGCCACCCGCCGCCGATCGATCCGATCACCGCACCCACATTGAGTGCGATGACAAAACTCAATGCGGAGCCAAGGCTGTAGCCCGACATGGCCATCAGCTTCGTCAGCCAGGTGCTGAGCGCGTAGATCATGAACAAGCCAGTGAAGAAAGCCACCCAGAACATCACCGTGCTCAGTCCGCGCCCATCTTGGAACAGTTGCGCTACGGTGGCACCGGCCCCAGCATTGGTGGCCCGAGGCGGATGGAAGGTGTCGTTGGCGCCGATCTTCAACCCCGGATCGATGGATTGGGCGATCTGACGCAGTTGCGCACTGTCTCGCCGGGATACCAGGAACGACAGCGATTCAGGCATCGACTTCAGGATGAAGGGGATCAGCAGCACCGGGACACCGGCGGCAAAGAACACGATCTGCCAGCCAAACTGCGCAATGAACTGCTTTCCCAGCACGGCAGCCAGAATGCCGCCGATGGCGTAGCCGGAAAACATCACGGTCGTCAGGAAACTCCGGATCCGCTTGGGCGCGTACTCGGTCATCTGAGCTGTGATGTTCGGCATCACGCCGCCAATGCCCAGCCCCGCGATGAAGCGCGCGATGCTGAAGGTGACAGGATCTTTGGTCAGCCCCGCTGCCGCGGTGAATACGCTGAAGAGAAACACACAAAGAGAGATCGTCCAACGGCGGCCGATCTTGTCCGACAGCGCGCCCAGAAAGATAGCGCCGAACATCATCCCGAACAGAGCCGAGCTGGCCATGAAGCCAGCGGTCGCGGCTTCCACGCCCATCTCCTTCATGATGGCCGGAAGCGCCGCTCCAGCGACCGCCAAATCATAGCCATCAATGATGATGACCACGAAGCACCAGGCCAGCACCTTGGCATGGAAACGATTGAACTTGGCCTCATCGGCAAGTTCGTGCACGTTGATCTCTCGCATGGGTCTTGTCTCCTTGTTTCGGTAGGGATACATCGGAACCACGACCAAGACGTGCTACATCGGCGCGCTCATGCGAAGCACAAGCGACCAGAACAGACCTGCGCGCAGCCCATCGCTCTAGCGACGGCGCGATCTTTGCAGAGCCAGCAATTTATATCAAGTTATTGATACATAATTTCTCTAAAGACTAGGGTTTACACCTATATTTATACGGAAAATCAAACCGATCTATGCAAATATGATTACATAATTCCAAGAATCGACGCATCAGAATCATCAGCAGAATTGGGCAACTTGAGTCCGTAGTTTTGACACGTCCCCATCACCCCTCCCCCTCCGAGCAGCATGAAAGCCGTACTCATTCGTCAGTTCAGCGAGGACCCTCGCACACATCACGTCGAAGAAGTGGCCGAACCGGTTGTCGGCTCCGATGACATCCTGATCGCTGTCAAAGCAGCGTCTCTCAACTTTCCCGATCTCCTGGTCATGAGCGGGAAGTACCAAATCCTTCCCGAGCGCCCGTTCACTCCTGGAAAGGACGCAGCTGGCATCGTGGAGGCCGTCGGCCCGAACGTCCGCACCTTCAAGCAAGGGGACCACGTTGTGGCCCAAGTGGAGAACGGCTGCTTCGCAAGTCGCCTGTCCGTTCCTCAGTCGAGCGCACAAAAGATACCAACAGAAATGCCCTTCGCTGATGCGGCCGCGATGGGCCTCGTGTACCAGACGGCGTACTTTGCGCTCACGGACCGCGGCAATTTCCGCAACGGAGAGACCGTGCTGATCAGTGGAGCTGCCGGGGGTGTAGGGCTTGCCGCCGTTCAGATCGCCAAGGCCCTAGGCGCGAAAGTCCTCGCGGGCGTGACCTCGGAAGCCCAGGCGAAAGCAGTGCATCAATCCGGAGCCGATGAGGTGATTGACCTCTCGGCCGCCAACCTTCCCGAGTCCACTCGCGAGCAAGTGCATCGCGCTACGAATGGAAAAGGAGCCGACGTCTTCCTCGATCCCGTGGGCGGCGATGTGTTCGATGCGTGCATTCGCTCGCTCGCGCGGCGCGGCCGGGCGGTGATCATCGGGTTCGCCGCTGGCAAGATTCCGGTGATCAAAGGCTCCTACCTGCTGCTCAAGAACATCTCTGTCTCCGGTATGCAGTGGACGGACTACCCGACCTACTCGCCCGAGCTCGTCGCAGAGGCTCAAGCAAAACTGAACGAACTCTACCTGCAGGGACTCTTGCGCCCACACATCACGCAAGTGTTCGCTCTTGAATCTTTCGCTGACGCAGCCGCCCGGCTGACATCAAGAGGGGTGATCGGGAAGCTTGTCCTAACCATCCACTAGCACTGTTCACTACTCACTTCGGAGACTTGGATGAAAGGCTACGTGCTGGCATTCATTGACGTGGAAGATCCGTCAAGCTATGCCCCCTATGCAGCAGGCGCACCTGCAACGATCGCAGCCCATGGCGGCAAGTACCTCATCCGCAACGGAGCCAAGGAACTGCGCGAAGGAGCGCTTCCAGCAGACCGCCTCGTCGTCCTGGAGTTCCCGTCCGTGGCCCAAGCCCGCGCCTGGTACGAATCACCCGAGTACCAGGCGCTGGTACCAATTCGCCAAGGAGCCTCGAAAGGATCTCTCATGATCGTGGAAGGATTTGGCGAAGTTTCGTGAGGCGTGCAGACGGACACCCTTGCTCCCCGATCAAGCAAACGCTTGAACCACCGTTGCCGTTGCATTGCCTCGGATCCACCTCCGGCGACGTGGCGCCCTAGCCATGACGCTCAACCAGAACGCCCTACAGCGGACGATAACTCACCTCGGAATCTCGGTTCTAGCCCTCATCTTCCTCAGGGATAGCATCCATTTCCAAGGCGACCTTCGACATCCCGTCATTGAGCTGGTTAATGTGGTGCAGCAGAGAGATCTTGTCGTCGAAGCGAAAGCTTGCCACCGCTTGACGATAGAACTCGTAGATTCTTGGCTGGATTCCGTCCCAGAACGCCCGACCCGGTGGCAGCATCACAACTTTCTTGGCGCGCCTATCAGCTGGATCCACGACGCGAGCCACGTGCCCTTCGCGCTCCAGGCGCTTGAGAACCCCATCGAGACTCTGGCGGCTCACGACCAGATAGTCCGCCAGGTCGGAAAACGACATTCCATCCTTCACCTGCTTACGCGACAAGGCTCCCAGCGTCGCCCACTGGACTGTGGTGATGCCAAGCTCCTTGACGGACTGGCGATCCAAGGTGTTGCCAGCTTGGAACAGGCGAAAAAACAATCGGTTGTGAACGGCGGAAACCGATTGATCGTAGTTTTCGTTATCAGACATGCGCAGGTTAGTAGTCAGGGAGCTTCAAAGAGTTCAGAACCGAGCCATCAGGTAGCTGAACACCTCACGGGAACGACGGACAGGCGCCGTACCGCGATCCGCGAAAACGCGTCTTCCCCTAAGCGCCGCGAGCATCGACAGCCATTTGTCCATCTTAGCGGCTTTGCGCAAGGATGTTGACATAAACCCCCTTTGGATTGAAGGCCGGGCCCAAATTGCCCGTCAGGTACTCGCCAAGAGATGGGGCACTCCTCATGTCGGCGCTTTACCGCAGTTGCCGCGGTCGCCCGGATCATCGGCGTCGCCAAGAGTCGTTCAAGGAAGTCATCACCCCGCTGTCCGACAAGCTGACGCCCGCGGCCCGAAAGGAAAAGCGGCCTAGTCACACAAAGCCCATCACGGCGACGGACTTCGCGGCCGCTCGCGCAGTGTCTCGCGGCCTTGGCGCCCAGCAGTTCATCAGGGGGAAACATGGCACCCCAAACAGGAGCCAGAGCCAAGGACACCCCGGATTCACATCTACATCCTTATATACCTTAACCACCCACATCTCTCACACCACAGTAAAAGCCCCAGGTTTTCCCTAGTTTTTATATCAAGTTATTGACGTATATTCTCGGCATCCAAAAGACTTCAAGAAGTTTCACGAGACAACGTATGGGATCCGGTATCTGCTTTCCAAGGGCCGTCCACCCGGGCCGGCCCACTTCTTCCCGACAGCTTCGCACGACCGATTTAGCCACCCGGCGACGACCGAATGCGACCGAGGCCCTCGCCTCCCGCAACGCCTGACGCGCCGCTCTGCCCACCATCAGCCCGAGAAGGACGCCCATGGGATCCGACACCATCCTCGAGACCACCGATCTCACCAAGACGTTCAGTGGCTTCACTGCCGTGAACAAGGTCAACCTGCGCGTGCGCCGGGGTTCGATCCACGCCCTGATCGGCCCTAACGGCGCTGGCAAGACGACGGTGTTCAACTTGCTGACGAAGTTTCTGCCGGTGTCCAGCGGCACCATCCGCTACCGCGGCGACGACATCACCCACGAGACCCCCGCGAAAACTGCTCGCAGGGGCATCGTCCGGTCCTTCCAGATCTCGGCCACGTTCCCGCATCTCACCGTGTTGCAAAACGTGCGGGTTGCGCTTCAGCGCAGGCAAAGCGCGTCCTTCGAGTTCTGGCGCCATGAGAAAGCGTTGAGCGTGCATGACGCCAGAGCCATGGAACTGCTCGAGTCGGTCGGCCTCGGTGGCCTGGCCGGCGTGAAGGCCGTGGAACTGCCCTACGGCCGCAAGCGCGCGCTCGAACTAGCCACCACCCTGGCCCTCGAGCCAGAGCTGATGCTCCTGGATGAACCGACCCAGGGCATGGGCCACGAGGACGTGGGACAGGTGGTGGGCCTCATCCAAAAGGTCGCCGCCCACCGGACGATCCTGATGGTGGAACACAACCTGTCCGTGGTCTCCCAGTTGTGCGACACGATCACCGTGCTGCAGCGCGGCGCCATCCTCGCCGAAGGCGATTACCAGACTGTTTCGAACGACGCGCGTGTGCGAGAGGCCTATATGGGCGCCGAAGCGGAGGCAGCATGAGCGACATCCTCCTTGAAGTACGCGATCTGAACGCCTACTACGGCGAGTCCCACGTGTTGCATGGCGTTGACCTCGAAGTCCGCACGGGTGAACTCGTCACCCTGCTGGGCCGCAATGGTGCAGGCCGGACAAGCACCCTGAAGGCGATCATGAACCTCACCGACCGCAAGACCGGCGCGGTGCGATTCAAGGGCCAGGACATCGGCAAGCTCGAGCCCCATGAGATCGCCCGGCGCGGCATCGGTTACTGCCCGGAAGAGCGAGGCATCTACGCCGGCCTGTCGACGGAGGAAAACCTGCTGCTGCCACCCGTGGTGCAGCCGGGCGGCATGAGCGTGGACGAAATCTACGCCATGTTCCCCAATCTCCACGAGCGCCGTCGCAGTCCCGGCACGCGCCTTTCCGGCGGAGAGCAGCAAATGCTGGCCATGGCCCGCATCCTTCGCACCGGCGCCCGACTGCTGCTGCTCGACGAAATCACCGAAGGCCTCGCGCCGGTCATCGTGACCGCGCTGGGCAAAGCCATCCGCCAGCTCAAGGAGCGCGGCTACACGATCGTCCTCGTGGAGCAGAACTTCCGGTTCGCCGCACCGCTAGCCGATCGCCACTACGTCCTCGAGCACGGCCAGGTCGTTCTCACCATCGACCGGACCGAGCTTGCGGACCGCACCGATACCTTGCACGAACTGCTCGGTGTCTAACACCCCCACCCCACCCAGGAGACAGCCATGAAATTCAAGGCGCTGGCGCTTTGCGCCGCCATTTCCACCTTGTTCGGAGCATCGGCGCACGCGCAGATCTCCGACAACGTCGTGCGCATCGGCGTGCTGACCGACCTCTCCGGCACCTATTCCGACCTTGCAGGTCCTGGCTCGGTGGTCGCCACGCAGATGGCCATCGACGACTTCATCGCGAAGGAGAAGCCGAATTTCAAGATCGAGATGGTCACGGCGGACCACCAGAACAAGCCCGATATCGCTTCCAACAAGGCGCGCGAGTGGTTCGAGCGCGACAAGGTGGACATCGCCTCCGAGCTGGTGACCACCTCCGTCGGCCTGGCGGTGCAGAAGATCGCGAAGGAAAAGAACAAGATCGCGCTGAACACTGCGACTGCGTCGACCCGGGTCACCAACGAGGACTGCAACGACGTCACGATCCATTGGACCTACGACACCTACGCGCTGGCCAACGGCACGGCGCGTGCAATGGTGCAGAAGGGCGGGAAGAGCTGGTACTTCATCACTGCCGACTACGCGTTCGGGCATTCGCTCGAGAAAGACGCCTCCGACGTCATCAAAGCCAACGGCGGCACGGTCGTCGGGGCGGTGCGCCACCCATTCCCCGGCAATGACTTCTCGTCCTACTTGCTCCGCGCGCAGAGCTCTGGCGCGCAGGTGATCGGCCTGGCGAACGCCGGCAACGACATGATCAACACCATCAAGCAGGCGGCCGAGTTCGGCATCTCGCAGAAGCAATCCCTGGCGGGCCTGCTGGTGTTCCTGTCCGACGTCCATTCGCTTGGCCTGAACTACACCCAGAACATGTACCTGACCGAGGGGTTCTACTGGGATCTCAACGATGAGACCCGCGCCTGGTCCAAGCGCTTCTTCGAGAAACGCAAGAGCATGCCCACGATGATCCATGCGGGCCAGTATTCCGCGATCACGCATTACCTGAAGGCCGTCAAGGCCGTCAACAGCGACGACACCCAGAAGGTGTTGGCGCAGATGCGCAAGACGCCGGTCAACGACTTCTTCGCCAAGAACGGGCAGATCCGCGAGGACGGCCGCATGGTGCACGACATGTACCTGTTCCAAGTCAAGAAGCCGTCCGAGTCCAAGGCCCCCTGGGACTACTACCACGTCCGCGCGACGATTCCCGGTGCCGAGGCCTTCCAGCCGCTGTCCGCGTCGCGCTGCCCACTGATCAAGAAGTCCTGAAGTCCGGCCGGAGATCCCGATGAGCACCCAAGCCCTCCTGAGCCAGCTGCTGCTGGGCCTGATCAATGGCTCGTTCTATGCCATCCTGAGTCTGGGCCTTGCGGTGATCTTCGGCCTGCTCAACATCATCAACTTCGCCCATGGCGCGCTCTACATGATCGGCGCGTTCTGCGCTTTGCTGGCCATGCAATGGTTTGGCATCGGCTACTGGGGGGCGCTGATCATCGCCCCCGTCGTCGTGGGCGCGCTGGGGGTTCTTATCGAACGCCTGCTGCTGCGGCATCTCCACCAGCTTGACCACCTCTACGGCCTGCTGGTGACCTTCGGACTCGCTTTGATGGCCGAGGGCTTCTTCCGCTGGGCCTTCGGCATCTCGGGGGCGCCCTATCCCATCCCTGCCGCGCTGCAAGGCGGCGTGGACATCGGCATCATGTACCTGCCCCTGTATCGTGCATGGGTCGTGGTCGCCTCCCTGATCGTCTGCTTCGCGACCTGGTACGTGATCGAGCGCACGCCCATTGGAGCACGGCTGCGCGCAGCCACCGAACGCCCTCGGCTGACGCAAGCGCTGGGAATCAACGTGCCCGTCATGGTGACCGCGACCTATGCGGTCGGCGTAGCGCTGGCGGCTTATGCCGGGGTGCTGGCGGCGCCCATCATGCAGGTCAACCCGGTGATGGGATCGAACCTGATCATCGTGGTGTTCGCTGTCGTCGTGATCGGAGGCATGGGCTCGATCCTGGGCTCCATCGTCACCGGTCTGGGACTTGGTCTGCTCGAGGGCCTGACCAAGGTCTTCTATCCCGAGGCGTCGGCCATCGTCATCTTCGTCGTCATGGTCATGGTCCTGCTGGTACGTCCCGCCGGTCTCTTCGGCAAGACGGCCTGAGCGGCGCGTTCAACTCGAATCCAAGGAATCTCAGCATGCGCGCGCGCTACATCCTCCTAATCCTGCTGGCCATCGCGGCCCCCTTCTTCATCTACCCAACCTTCCTGATGAAGGTCCTGTGCTTCGCGCTGTTCGCCACGGCCTTCAACCTTTTGCTCGGCTTCGGGGGCCTGCTTTCCTTCGGTCACGCGGCCTTCTTCGGCGGCGCCGCGTACATCTGCGCGACGGTGGTCCAGCAATGGGGCCTGACGCCGGAACTGGGCATCCTGGCCGGTGCGCTGTACGCGCTGGTACTGGGGGCGATATTCGGCTGGATCGCCGTGCGCCGCGCCGGCATCTACTTCGCCATGATCACGCTGGCGCTCTCGCAGCTGATCTTCTTCCTGGCCCTGCAACTGCCCTTCACGGGTGGCGAGGAAGGCATCCAGGGTGTGCCGCGCGGCCGCCTGTTCGGTGTCCTCGACCTCTCAGACAACCTTGCGATGTACTTTTTCGTGCTCGCCGTCTGCGCAGCAGGCTTCTGGCTCATCCATCGAACCATCCACTCGCCCTTCGGACATGCGCTGACCGCGATTCGTGAAAACGAGCCCCGTGCGATCTCTCTCGGCTACGACGTGTCACGCTACAAGCTGCTGGCATTCATCCTCTCGGCGACGATGGCCGGCGTCGCCGGCGCGCTCAAGTCGCTGGTCTTCCAACTCGCGACACTGACGGACGTGCACTGGCACATGTCGGGCCAAGTGGTCCTGATGACGATCGTCGGAGGCCTAGGAACGATCTTGGGCCCTGCCGTGGGCGCGCTGACCATCGTCTCGCTGGAGAACCAACTCGCCGACCGCGTCGGCTCCTGGGTCACCGTGATCATGGGCGCAATCTTCGTGCTGTGCGTCATGCTGTTCCGCCGCGGGATAGTGGGCGAATTCAATGCGTGGCGCGAAACCCGACGCCGACGCTCCGCGCGAGGATCCTCCGGCCCGACCGACGCGCCCTGATTGCCTGCCTAGCATCCCGCTCTGACCAGATTCCCCCCCCCCGCACTCCGCGTCGGCACCGTGCTCAGTGAACTCATTCAGAGCATGCCGGCGCCGCGATCCACCCGAGACATCGGGCCCTAGCTAACCAGTGCCCGCATATGCCCATTGATCCCGTCCGCCTGAAGAATTGGCCCTTCCAAGAGGTCGTGCATGCCTACTCGGCGCGCGACACCATTCTTTACGCGCTGTCTGTCGGCCTCGGCGCCGACCCCACGGACCCCCATCAACTCCGGTACGTGTACGGAGAGGCACTTCAGGTGCTGCCGACAATGTCCCTGGTGCTGGGCGACTCCGCACTGTGGTTCCACGACCCCGAGTTCGGCCTCGACTGGTCCCGCGTGCTGTACGGTGAGGTCAGCATCGAGCTCCATGCGGCGCTGCCCAGTCAAGGGGTGGTGATCGGCCGAACGACGATCGACGACGTGATCGACAGAGGGATCAACAAGGGCGCCTTGATCTATACATCCCGCACGGTGACCGACCAATCGAGTGGACAACGGCTTTGCACAGTGCGCTCTACCTACGTCTGCAGGTCCGAGGGAGGATTCGGCGGCCCCGCTGCCACGGCTCGGCCTCTGCACGCACTCCCCGCGCGACACCCTGATGCCAGCTGCGAGCTCCCAACTCTGCCGCAGGCTGCACTGCTCTACCGCCTGAATGGGGACTCCAACCCACTGCACGCTGATCCTGTCGTGGCACAAGGCGCAGGATTCGAGCGGCCCATTCTGCATGGCCTATGCACGGTCAGCGTTGCCGGCCATGCCCTCCTCAAGACACTGTGCCACTATGACTCTGCGCGTGTTCGCAGCCTGCGCGCGCGCTTCTCCAAGCCGGTTTATCCCGGCGAAACACTCTGCACCGACATTTGGAGGGAGGCACAAGGGCTGGCGGGCTTCCGGTGCCGGGTGATCGAGCGCGGCATCGTCGTGCTCGACAACGGGTTGCTCGAGTACGAAGAAGCCTGATGCGTCAGCCGCTGGGACTGGCCATCCCAGACCGTTGGCCATTCTCCTGCGCTGAGCGCCGCGTCCTTCAGCTTCGGCAAGCTCTTCTCGGATGCCTCGGGATGCCTCGGGATGCCTCGGGATGCCTCGGGATGCCTCGGGATGCCTACAGGGTATTCCTGGGCAGACACCGGGCTCGCAGCAAAGGGGTGCAGAGGGTCAAACACACTTTGGATGCGCCGATCTAGCGTGATTGGCTCTGCAAGCCGCCTGCAATGGCTTTGATGTACTCATCCTCAAGGCCAAGCTCGATCAGCGCTTGGTGAAGTGCAAGAACATAGTCGGCGTTCGAGCCAAAGCGGCCTGCCGCCTTGGCAACCAATCGGGTAACCGTTTCCACAGATACATCCGTTTCATGCTGTGGGTGAGCAGGGTTACCCACGAAGGCCAGGGCCTCGACACTATCGCCACTAGCAAGCACAACGGGAACCCAGCTCGGCAAGTAGGCGCCCCCGGCCATCTCGCGCAGCCATAGGAGCCGCATTTCGGTGTCGACAACTTCTGGGCGGATGCGCAAGGCAACCCCCTGTACTTGTCCACCTGCTTCCAAAGCCAGCACACGGCCTGGGTGCTCTAGCGTGCCGCGGCCTGAGATCGAGCGCACGCTGAAGCTGCGATGCCATCCGTCGAGCACAGCCGGTGATTTGTCCGCCAGCTCCAGCATTGGATTCCACATCAACGAGCCGTAGGCGAACACCCAGATCATGTCGGATGGCCTGCCTTCAAGCGCTTGCGCCAGGGAACGATTGACATCTTCCTCAGACCAGGAAAAGTCTGCCGGCAACGCCAAGCGGGCCAGATAGCTTCCGTCGAGAAGGTGCTCGCGTGTCAAGATGTTCATCGGCGAAAAGGTTACCTCATGTGGTTGGACACGGGCGGCGCCTACATCCCGGCGTAGTTCGGCCCGCCGCCGCCCTCCGGGGTGACCCAGACGATGTTCTGCGTCGGGTCCTTGATGTCGCAGGTCTTGCAGTGCACGCAGTTCTGCGCGTTGATCTGCAGGCGCTCGCTGTTGTCGTCGTTCGTCACGAACTCGTAGACGCCGGCCGGGCAGTAGCGGCTCTCGGGCCCGGCGAACTTCGCGAGGTTGACCTGCACCGGCACCGCCGCATTCTTCAGCGTCAGGTGGGCCGGCTGATTTTCCTCGTGGTTGGTGTTGCTGATGAACACCGACGACAGCCTGTCGAAGCTCAGCCTGCCGTCGGGCTTGGGGTAGCTGATCGGCGAGAACTCACTCGCCGGACGCAGCGCGTTGTGGTCGGCCTTGTGGTTGTGCAGCGTCCATGGCGGGCTCTTGACGCCCAGCTTGGGCAGCAGCCACTGCTCAATGCCGGTCATCAACTGGCCGGTGGTCTTGCCCTTTTTGAACCAGAGCTTGAAGTTGCGGGTCTGCTGAAGCTCTTCGTTCAGCCAGCTCTTTTCGAAGGCTTCCGGATAGGCCGTCAGCTCGTCCTGCGCGCGGCCAGCCTCCAGCGCAGGGGCCAGCGCCTCGGCGGCCAGCATGCCGCTCTTGATGGCGGCATGGCTGCCCTTGATGCGGGCCGCGTTCAAATAGCCGGCATCGCAGCCGACCAGGCAGCCACCAGGGAAGACCGTTTTGGGCAGGGCCTGCGGCGTGCCGTTGTTGATGGCGCGGGCGCCGTAGCCGATGCGCTTGCCGCCTTCGATGTGGGCGGCGATGGCCGGGTGGGTCTTCCAGCGCTGCATTTCCTCGAAGGGGCTGATGTAGGGGTTGGCGTAGTCCAACCCGATGACGAAACCCATCGTGACCCGGCTGCCCTCGAGGTGGTAGAGGAAGCCGCCACCGAAGGTGTCGCTCTCCATCGGCCAGCCGGCCGTGTGCACGACCTTGCCGGGCTGGGCATTGTCGGCGGGGACCTCCCACAGCTCCTTGATGCCGATGGCGAAGGTCTGCACGTCCTTGCCTTCGGTCAGCTTGTACTTGGCAAGCAACTGCTTACCGAGATGGCCGCGCGCGCCCTCGGCGAAGACGGTGTACTTGCCCAGCAGCTCCATGCCGAGCTGGAAGTGGTCGGTTGGTTCGCCGTCCTTGCCCAGTCCCATGTTGCCGGTGGCCACGCCCTTCACGCGGCCCTGCTCATCGTAGAGCACCTCGGCGGCGGCGAAGCCCGGGAAGATCTCGACGCCCAGGCTCTCGGCCTGCTGGGCCATCCACTTGGTGACGTCGGACAGGCTGATGACGTAGCAGCCATGGTTGTGGAAGTTGCGCGGCACCAGCCAGTCGGGCGTGCGCGAGCTGCCCGTCGCGCTGAGGAAGAGCACGTCGTCGCCGGCGACGGGCTGACCCAGCGGGGCGCCCAGCTCCTTCCAGTTCGGGAACAGCTCCTCCATCGCGCGCGGGTCCATCACCGCGCCTGACAAAATGTGGGCGCCGGGCTCTGAGCCCTTCTCCAGCACAACGACACTGGCGTCGGGCTTGAGCTGCTTGAGCCGGATAGCGGTGGCGAGGCCCGCCGGGCCGCCGCCAACGACAACCACGTCGTACTCCATCGCTTCACGCGGGCCGTAGGTACTATGAATGTCCTCAGGGCTCATGGGTGGGTAGTCTCCATTGACTGTATTTCTGGCTATGCCACTGCTCCCCGTCCGGAAAAGCGGCCCACCGCGCCGGACAACGCGGTGATCGATTGGCTTGGAACGTCAGACTTTTTCGAGAATGACAGCGATACCCTGCCCCACACCAATACACATGGTGCACAGCGCGTAGCGGCCGCCCAGCGTGTGCAGCTGGTTCACGGCGGTGGTGGCCAGGCGTGCGCCCGAGGCGCCCAGCGGGTGGCCCAGCGCAATCGCGCCGCCCCACTGGTTGACGCGCCGGTCGTCGTCGGCGATGCCCAGGTCGCGCAGCACGGCCAGGCCCTGGGCGGCAAAGGCTTCGTTCAGCTCGATCACGTCCATCTGGGCCAGCGTCAGGCCGGTCAGCTCCAGCACCTTGCGCACGGCGGGCGCGGGACCGAAGCCCATGATGCGCGGCGCCACGCCGGCGGTGGCCATGCCGACCACGCGGGCGCGCGGCGTGAGGCCATACTGCTTGGCGGCCTCTTCATTGGCCAGCAGCAGGGCGCAGGCGCCGTCGTTCACGCCGCTGGCGTTGCCGGCGGTGACGCTGCCGTCAGGCCGCACCACGCCCTTGAGCTTGGCCAGCGCCTCCTGCGTAGTGGCGCGGGGGTGCTCGTCCTGGCTCACGACGATGGGGTCGCCCTTCTTCTGCGCGATGGACACGGGCACGATCTCTTTCGCCAGGTGGCCGGCGGCAATGGCTGCGGCGGCCTTTTGCTGCGAGGCCAGGGCCATGCGGTCTTGGGCTGCGCGCTCGATCTTGAAGTCGTCGGCCACGTTCTCGGCGGTCTCGGGCATGGAGTCCACGCCGAACTGGGCCTTCATCAGCCTGTTGACGAAGCGCCAGCCGATGGTGGTGTCGTACACGGCGTTGTTGCGGCTGAAGGCGGTTTCGGCCTTGGGCATGACGAAGGGGGCGCGGCTCATGCTTTCCACGCCGCCGGCGATCATCAAGCGGGCCTCGCCGGCCTTGATGGCGCGCGCGGCCGAGCCCACGGCATCCAGGCCCGAGCCGCACAGGCGGTTGATGGTGGCGCCGGGCACGTCGATGGGCAGGCCGGCCAGCAACGACGACATGCGCGCCACGTTGCGGTTGTCCTCGCCGGCCTGGTTGGCGCAGCCGTAGAGCACGTCGGCCACGGCGGTCCAGTCCACGTTGGGGTTGCGTTCCATCAGCGCCTTGATGGGCACGGCGCCGAGGTCGTCGGTGCGCACGCCGGCCAGGGCGCCGCCGTAGCGGCCGAAGGGGGTGCGCACGGCGTCGCAGATGAAGGCTTCTGAAGTGTTCATGATGATCTTTGAATCAGGTTGAAAGCAGCGGGTCGAGGTCGCCCAGGGTGAAGCCGAAGCCGGCCTCCTCCGCGAGACGCTGGAGATCGTTCTCGAGCTGGTCGCGATCCTGCTGGCGCGCCCAGAACACCGGGCCGCCCTCCCAGCGAGGAAAGCCATAGCCTTGCACCAGCACTACGTCGATGTCGCTGGGGCGGGACGCCACTCCTTCGGCGAACAGCAAGGCGGCCTCGTTGACCATGGCGAGTAGAGCCCGGCGTTGGATCTCTTCAGGTGCGAGCCTGCGCCGGGTGATGCCGCGCTGCGCGCTCGCCTGCTGGACCATATCGCGGACAGCCGCATCGGTGGTCTTCTCTTGCTTGCCGTCTACATAGGCGTAGTAGCCCGCACCTGTCTTGCGCCCCAGGCGCCCAGCCTCGCACAGCTGATCCAGAATGGACACGTAGCGTTCGCGCGAATCACGCGTCGCCGCCTGCGCCTTGCGCATGCGCCAGGCAATGTCGAGGCCGGAGAGATCGGCCACAGCGAACGGTCCCATCGCAAAGCCCAGCCCGGTCAGCGCGTTGTCCACATCCTCAGGCCAGGCTCCGTCCTCGAGCATGAACTCGCACTGGCGGCGGTAGGCGTTGTAGATGCGGTTGCCGATGAAGCCGAAGGCATTGCCGGTCAGCACGGGCATCTTTTTGAGGGTGGCACCGAGCGCCATGCCGGTGGCCAGCACATCAGGGGCGGTCTTTGCGCCGCGCACCACCTCCAGCAGCTTCATCACGTTGGCCGGGCTGAAGAAATGCAGCCCCAGCACATCCTGTGGCCGCAAAGTGGCCGCAGCAATCGGGTCGATGTTGAGGTAGGAGGTGTTCGTCGCCAAGACGGCACCCCGCCGCGCATGGGCGTCGATCTTGCGAAAGACCTCCTGCTTGACGGCCATGTCTTCGAAGACCGCCTCGATCACCAGGTCGACCTGCTGCAGACGTTCCCATTCGAGGCTGGTCTGAAGGCGTGCCTCATTGGACGACGCGGCATCGGCCGAGAGCTTGCCTGCAGCGACGCGCTCACGGTAGTGGTCCGTGATGCGTTGCCGCCCTCGTTCCAGCGCAGCTCCGTCCTGCTCAAGCAACAGCACGGCCAAGCCCGCGTCGAGCGCCGAGATGGCGATGCCCGAGCCCATGGTGCCAGCCCCGATCACGGCAATGGAACGCACCTCGCGCGCAGGAGCCTGAAACGCCTGCGGCAGCTTGGTGGCTTCCCGCTCGACCTTGAACTGGTATCGCAGCGCCTGGGCGGCAGTCGTGGGCACAAGGGCCAGAAACAGTTCGCGCTCCTTCTGCAGGCCTGCGTCGAACGGCAGCGTCGACGCAGCCAGCGCGTCGAGCAGCGCGCCATAAGCCGGCTGCAGCTTCTGACGGGCGGTGAGCTTCGCCCGCTGCGCAGCCACCGTGGACTGCACCTCCGCAGCATCGAGTTCGCCATCCCGAGCCCGCGGATAGGGAGCGCCCTTTTCCGCGAGCGCCGTCGCGCGCGCAGCGGCTGCGCCAATGACATCGCCGGCCACCACGTCGTCGAAAAGGCCCGACGTGGCGAGTTGTCGAGCGCCCTGGGGCTGACCGCCGGACATCAGCGCATGGGCGGCGGCAATGCCTACGAGGCGAGGCAGCCGCTGCGTTGCGCCAGAGCCGGGGATCAGGCCCAGCGTGATCTCGGGAAGCCCGATTCGGGCCTTTTCCTGTGCGATACGCCCATGGCAGCCCAGCGCCAGTTCCAAGCCACCGCCCAAGGCAACGCCGGAGATCGCGGCCACGACGGGCTTGCTGCTCGCCTCGAGACGGGCGATAACTGTGCGGAGGATGGGCTCCTGCAACTGGCGCGGCGTGCCGAACTCGGTTACGTCCGCACCGGCCGAGAATGCCTTCTCGCTACCGGTCAGCACAATGCCTCGCACGGCGGAGTCGGCCTCCGCGGCGTCGAGGTGCTGCACGATGCGTTCGCGCAATGCGTGGCCCAGACTGTTGACGGGCGGGTTGTCCAGGGCGATGACGGCGATGCCGTTGCGTATGTCGAGCATGGGCAACCTCACTCGGCCTTCATCAGCTGCTTGCCGATGACCAGTTGCTGGATCTGCGTGGTGCCTTCGTACAGGCGCAGCAGGCGCACGTCGCGGTAGAAGCGCTCGACCGGAAACTCGTTGATGTAGCCCGAGCCGCCGTGGATCTGCACGCCACGGTCGGCCACGCGGCCCACCATCTCGGTCGTGAACATCTTGGTGCACGAGGCGCGCATGCTCACTTCCGGATCGGTGACCCCAAAGGGCTTGGCGTCGTAGCGCTGGGCGGTTTCGCGCACCAACGCCCAGCCGGCCAGCAACTCGGCCTGGCTATCGGCCAGCATGGCCTGAACCAATTGGAAGTCGCCGATGCGCTGGCCGAACTGCTTGCGCTGCTGCGCGTAGGCCACACTCTCCCGCAGGATGCGCTGCGCCATGCCGCAGGCCAGCGCCGAGATGTGCAAGCGGCCACGGTCGAGCACCTTCATTGCCGTCTTGAAGCCCTTGCCTGCTTCGCCGCCGATGATGCTGGCGGCGGGAACTCGCACGTTATCGAGGTTGACGTCGCAGGTGCGCGTGCCTTTCTGTCCCATTTTCTTGTCGGACTTGCCAAGCGTCAGACCTGGCAGGCCGGCGGGGACGATGAAGGCCGAGATGCCGCCCGCGCCCGAGCCGCCGGTGCGCGCCATCAGCGTGAAGGCACCTGCGCGCGGCGCATTGGTGATGAAGCGCTTGGTGCCGCTAATCAGGTAGTCGCTGCCGTCCGCCACGGCCTTGGTCTTCAGCGAGGCAGCATCCGACCCCGCATCGGGTTCCGTGAGCGCGAAGGAGATGATCAATTCGCCGCTGGCGATGCGCGGCAGGTACTCGGCCTTCTGTTCGGGCGTGCCATCCATCAGGATGCCTTGCGAGCCGATGCCGATGTTCGTCCCCGCCACCGAGCGGAAAGCGAGCGCCGTCTGGCCGAGTTCATAGGCCACCTCGCACTCCTGTGCCATCGACAGGCCAACGCCGCCGTACTCCTCAGGAATCGAGATGCCGAACAGGCCAAGCTCTTTCATGTCGGCCACGATGTCGGCCGGTACTTCGTCGTGCTCTTCGAGATGGTTTTCGGCGGGCACCAGCCGCTCGCGGACAAAGCGTTGAACGCTGTCTTTCAGCAGTTGGAAGGTTTCTTGATCAAGCGCCATGGGGAATCTCCTTTGAATGGGCAGGATTGTTTAATGATCGAATGAACTTGACAATTAGAAAGAAAATGAACATTCTGTTCAAAAATTTCGACATATAGGATCCATGGACGCCCACGCACTCACACTCTTCGTCGACATCGTGGAAGCGGGGAATCTCAGCCTGGCCGCGCGCAACATGAAGATGAGCCGGGCCAATATCAGTTATCACCTGACCCAGCTTGAAAGGTCGGTCGGGATGCAGCTGATGCGGCGCACGACGCGGCGCGTGGAGCTCACGGACATCGGCCAGCGCCTCTACCACCACGGGTGTGTCATTCGCAATGAAGTGCTCGCCGCCAAGGAGTCGGTGGCCGTGTTCGGTAAAGGCCTGCATGGCGCGGTTCGGCTCAGCTTGCCCACCGGATTCGGGCACATGGTGATGTCCAGTTGGCTGATCGAGTTCAAGCGCCTCTATCCCGACATCGATCTCGATCTGCTGTTCGACAACCGCGTCGACGATCTCCTGCGCGACGAAGTGGACATCGCGGTGCGCGTCATGTCGGAGCCTCCGCAACAGATGGTGGCCATCGAGCTGGCCCAGGTGCGCTACGTCACCTGCGCATCGATCGACTACGCCCGCGGGCACGCGATGCCAGAGCGGCTGGAGGAACTCGGCAATGTTCCCCTGATCACGTCGGCTGTGGCAGGGCGCAACCTGAGAGTCTCGGCCTATCAAGAAGGTGAGGAACGGCGCGAACTCACGCTGCACCCCACCCTGGCATCGGAAAACTTCCAGTTCCTTCGCGAAGCCATCCTCGCCAGTCTGGGCGTCGGTCTCGTCCCCGACTATGTCGTCCGCCAGGATGTAGCCGAGGGACGCATGGTCACCGCTTTGTCCGATTGGCGCCTGAGCGTATTCGGTACCCGCATGTTCCTGCTTCGCATGCCCGGCGCCTATCAAACCGTTGCGACCCGCACGCTCATCGACTTTGTCGTCCAGAAGGCAAGGTCTTGGGCAACATAGGGTTGCGCCGGAGTTCGCTCTAGACATCTCCAGTACCTTTGATCTGGACTGAACTGGCAACCCGACAACGCCGCGTCTCAGTTGACCTGGCCGCTGCGCATCCAGCGCCCCATAGCCTGAGGGTCGGCAGAATCCACGTACTGCGAGACGCCCTTGAGCAGCCCCAGATCTAGTTGCGCGAGATCCGCCAGCTTCAACGCAAGGTGCAAGTCTTTGCTGACCACGTTGTAGATGGCGGTATAGGCCTCCTCCGAGCGCGCCCATGCGCGGTACTGCGCCCTGCCCGTTTGGGCATCGGCGGTGAGAAAATTCAGCCCAGTGCTCACGGCCAGGATCGGTGAGAGCCCCTCGAAGCTCACGCCATGCCGCTGCGCGAGCTCGATGGCCTCGGCGGTGAGGAACATGTTGGTCACGCACAGCATGTTGTTGATCACCTTGACCACCTCCGCCGCGCCCAGCGCGCCGCAATGGAAAATGCGTTCGCCCATGGCCTCCATCAGGGGCATGACGGCCTGCACGTCGGCGGCGTCGCCTCCCAACATGATGGTGAGCGTGCCCTGCTCTGCTCCCACAATGCCACCACTGATCGGCGCATCGATCAGGCGCGCACCGGCGGCTTCGATCGGGCCCTTCAGCGCCTGCAAGGTATCCGGCAAGGTAGTACTCATCATGCAGACAATGGGACGCTGCCCGGGCGCAATCGCCTGCACCAGGCCGCGCTCGCCCAACACGGCTTCCATGATCTGCGCATCATTGGCCAGGAGTACGACCACCGCATCCGCGCCTGCACAGGCAGCGACGTCAGTAGTGACCGTCGCACCCTCCTGAGCGAACGCCTCGAGCACGGCCTGGTTGCGATCGCAAACGATCAAATCGAAGCCGGCACGCCGGGCACAGCGGGCCATAGGCGCGCCCATATTGCCGACACCGATGAATGCTACGGTCTTGAGTTTCATGTGCATGTCTCCTTCGCTGCGGCGGCTCAGGCGCACCCTTTCCCGTGGGCCGGGCCTGCCACGAAGGCGCCTGACGCCACCACGGCGTCATGATTTCTTGGGATCTGCCATTCGGGCACACGGCCCGAATGCTCAGACAGGGGTACGCTGCGAGAACTTCGGCGCGCGCTTCTCCAGCAAGGCGGCGAGACCCTCCTGCGCCTCGGGGCCGCCAAACCCCATGAACTCCAGTGCCAGCGAGGTGTCGAAGATCGGACCTGCCTGGCGCAACCAGTTGTTCAGCGCGTACTTGGTCCAGCGCAGCGCTGCGGGCGCGCCGTTCGCCAGCTTCTGCGCCACCTCCAGAGCCTTCTCCTGCAGGGCGTCGTCTTCGACGGAAAGAGACACCAGCCCCAGCGCCTCGGCCTGCTCGCCGTTCAGGGGTTCGCACAGCATCAGGTGGTACTTGGCCTTGGCCATGCCACACAGCAGCGGCCAAACGATGGCCGCGTGGTCGCCCGGCGCAACGCCCAGCTTGGTGTGGCCGTCCACGATGCGCGCCGTCTTGGCCGCGATGGAAATATCGGCCAGTAGGGCTGCCACCAGACCCGCACCGACTGCCGGGCCATGGATGGCCGAGACGATGGGCTTCGAGCAGTTGATGATGTTGTAGACCAGGTCGCGCGACTCTCGCCACACCCTGGCACGCACGTTGAAATCGTCCGTCATCTCCTTGAGCATGGTGAAGTCGCCGCCCGCGGAGAAGGCGCGCCCTGCGCCGCGCAGCACGACAACACTGACGTCCGGGTCGGTATCGATTTCGCGCCAAACATCGGCAAGTTCGGCATGGCCGCGCGAATCGAGGGCGTTCATGCGCTCGGGCTTGTTCAAGGTCAGGCGCAGTACACCCTCCAGCGGACGATCGAACTCGATGGCTTCATAGCCTTGATAACGGTTGCTCTGGGTCATGTTCAGCTCCAAGGTAGTGAGAGGGTCAGACGAGGCCGGTGAGATAGAAAACGGCAATCACGAACAGGGCTGCCAAGGTCTTGATCAGCGTGATTGCAAAGATGTCCTTGTAGGCTTGCCGGTGCGTGAGCCCCGTAACCGCAAGCAAGGTGATGACCGCGCCGTTGTGCGGCAAGGTGTCCATACCGCCGCTGGCCATGGCCACAACGCGGTGCAGCACCTCCATCGGAATATGGGCGGCGTTGGCCGCAGCGATCAGGTTCTCCGACATGGCCGCCAGCGCGATGCTCATGCCGCCCGACGCCGAGCCTGTAATGCCCGCCAGCGTGCTCACGGAGACTGCCGCATTCAGCAACGGGTCCGGCACGCTGTGCAGAGCGTCCCGGATGACCAGGAAGCCGGGCAGCGCGGCGATGACCCCGCCGAAGCCATATTCGGATGCGGTGTTCATGGATGCCAGCATCGCCCCGCCCACGGCAGCCTTGCTGCCCTCGGCAAAACGCTGCTTCACCGCAGAGAACGCAGTAGCCAACACGACAAGAATGCCCAGCAGCAGCGCTCCTTGCACCGCCCAGACTGCCGTCAAGCCGGCGATTTGGGTTTCCACGGGCTTGGCCAGCCCCGGAAGGCTGACGCTGTGGAGTGCGCCGTACCACTGGGGGATCGCTTTCGTCAGCCAGAAGTTACCGATCCCCACCACGAGCAGCGGGAGCACGGCCAACAGCGGCGATGGGAGCTGCTTCCCTGCCAGTTGCTGCGGCTCATTGGTGTGATCGGAACCATAGCCCTCGCCGTTCCTGGCCGCTACGCGGCGGCGCCACTCCAGATACGCCAGGCCAGTCACGGCCAGGAACAAGGCGCCCAGCACGCCAAGCACCGGTGCCGCCCATGAGGTGGTGTTGAAGAAGGTCGTCGGAATGATGTTTTGGATCTGCGGCGTGCCGGGCAACGAGTCCATCGTGAACGAAAAGGCGCCCAGGGCAATCGCCCCGGGCATCAAGCGCTTGGGAATATTGCTTTGCCGATAGAGTTCAGCCGCAAACGGATACACCGCGAACACGACGACGAACACCGATACGCCGCCATAGGTCAGCAGTGCGCAGACCGAGACGATGATGAGATTGGCTCTGGAGCGGCCAAAGTAGCGGATCGCGGTCGCCACAATCGATTCCGCGAACCCCGACAACTCGATCGCTTTGCCAAACACCGCCCCCAGCATGAAAACCGGGAAGTACAGTTTGAGAAAGCCCGCCATTTTCTCCATGAAGACGCCGGCGAATACCGGTGCGACGGCGGATGGCTCGAAAAAAATAACGGCACCGAGTGCCGCAATCGGCGCCGCCAATATGACACTGTAGCCGCGGTATGCGGCGAGCATCAAAAATACCAGGGCGCACAGCACCACAACGAATGACATATTTGTCTCCAATGCCTATTATTTCTACGGCTGCGGCAAATAATTAGAAGCCGAGCGTGGCGTTAGTCGCCGAGCACCTACGAGCAAATATTCGCTGAAGGCTTTTAAATTATCTGGTGCACCATTGCTTCGCGAAAGAAAACGATTGCACCCTTGTTGTGCACTGATGCACAATAAGCCTATGAAACAGCTTCCGGAATGGAATGACCTAAGAGTCTTCTTGATGGTGGCCCGCCTGGGCACGATTTCTTTGGCCGGAGAGAGGTTGGGTATCGAGCACTCCACGGTCTCGCGCCGCATCGACCGTCTGGAAGAGAAGCTGGGCGCGGTGTTGTTCGACCGTCGCCGCAGCGGCTACACGCTCACCGACGCCGGTCGAAGGCTGATTCCAAATGCCGAGAAGATGGAGGCTGCCCTGCTCGAAGCGGTTGAGCAGAGCCTGGGCCAGGCGGAAGTCATCGAAGGCACGGTGCGGGTGGGAACGCCCGAGGCCTTCGGCATCCACGTCCTCGCGCCCAGCTTGGCGCGGTTGCGTGATCAGCACCCTGGGCTGCACATCGAGTTGATGGCACAACCCCAGTTCCCCAGCCTCGTGACCCGGGAGGTCGAGATTCTGGTGACCCTGGAGCCCCCGGAAGCGGGTCGCTACAAGGTCGCAAGGCTGGCGCAGGTGGACTACTTCCTGTATTGCTCACCCGGCTACCGGACCTCGCACCCACCCATCCGGGAACTTGGTGACGTGGTCCACCAAGAGTTCGTGGACTACATCCACGACGGATCGGTCAGCGATCGCTACCGGATCCTGCAAGAGTTGACGCCCAACGCGCGTCGCAGCTTTTCTACCACCAGCGTCCTGGCTCAACGCACAGCAGCGGCGGCGGGCCTGGGCCTTGTCCTGCTGACGCCGTATGTCGCGCGCCAGGGCAACGACCTTGTGTGCGTTTTTCCCGACCAGCCGCTGATGACGCGTGGCCTGTGGATTGCCGCGCCAGAAGATCTGCTGAAGATCAGGCGCTACCGCTTTGTCTGGGACCACATTCGCCAACTGATCGAGCAGCATCCGGATCTGTTCCGCCGCCCGAGCTGATCGCAGAATGCGCAATCAAATTGTCATCGTTGTGCATAGGTGCACCCTTATTTTGCACCCATAGCTGTTGCCGAATCGGCCGCTGCCTCGCTAGCATCAGCCTATTGAATGGCATTTCCTCGCCATTTGATTTGTCTTGAAAGGCTGATTCGGAAATGAGAAAGATATATGGAGACTCGGCGGCCGCTTTAGGCGATGTGGTCAAAAGCGGCCAAACCATTGCCGTCGGGGGTTTTGGCTTGTGCGGAATTCCCTCCGCTTTGATCGAAGCACTGCGCGACAGCGGCGTCAATGGGCTGACCTGCATCAGCAATAACGCCGGGGTCGATGATTTTGGACTGGGATTGCTGCTGCAAACCCGCCAGATCAAGCGCATGGTTTCTTCCTACGTGGGAGAAAACAAGGAATTCGAGCGGCAATACCTGAACGGGGAGTTGGAGCTTGAATTCAATCCGCAGGGCACGCTGGCCGAGCGGCTGCGCGCCGGCGGCGCGGGCATACCCGCCTTTTTCACGCGTACCGGCGTTGGCACGGTGGTAGCCGAGAACAAGGAAACGCGCGAATTCGACGGGCAAACCTATGTCATGGAGCGTGCCTTGAGAGCGGATGTTTCCCTGGTCAAGGCCAAGAAGGCGGACTCATCGGGCAATCTGGTGTTCTCCCGCACCGCGCGCAATTTCAATCCTGAAGTGGCCATGGCCGGGACTGTGACGATCGCCGAAGTGGAAGAGATCGTGGACTTGGGCCAACTGGACCCCGATGAGGTGCATCTTCCCGGCATCTTTGTGGATCGCATCGTCGTCGTTCCGAATCCCGAGAAGCGCATCGAGCGCAAGAGCTTCCGCACCCGCAACCTTTGAGAGATCGACATGGCTTGGACACACGAACAAATGGCGGCCCGCGCCGCCAAGGAACTCCACGACGGGGACTATGTGAACCTAGGGATCGGGCTGCCGACCAAGGTGGTGGACCACGTGCCCGAGGGAATGGAAGTCTGGCTGCAATCGGAAAACGGCCTGATCGGCATCGGTCCGCCGCCTTTCGAAGACGAGATCGATCCCGATCTGATCGATGCCGCCAAGCAGACCATCACCATGGCCCCTGGGGCTTCGATCTGCTCCTCCGCGATGTCTTTCGCCATGATCCGTGGCGGCCACATGGATCTGACCATCCTCGGCGGCATGCAAGTCAGCGAACGCGGGGATCTGGCCAATTGGATGATTCCCGGCAAGATGGTCAAGGGCATGGGCGGGGCGATGGATCTGGTGGGCGGCGCGCGCCGAGTGATCGTGTTGATGGAGCACGTCGCGCGCGACGGCGCGTTGAAGGTGCTGAAGGCGTGCTCGTTACCTCTGACCGGCCAACGCGTGGTGAACCAGATCATCACAGACTTGGCAGTGTTCGACGTAACGGACGGCGGACTCGTGGTCAAGGAGCTTGCGCCCGGCGTCTCCCGCGATGATCTGCAAGCCAAGACCGAACCGCAACTGACGTTCGACTGCGCCTGATGGACGGCGGGGCTTCGCCAGAGGCTCGACGCACGATCGCCTCAGTGTCGACTGAGCGACTGTCGGCTTGGATTCAGAGGCAGTCGTCCGCCAGGAGGCCCCACCCTCAGGCACTGAGATAGGTTGTTAGTTCCATCAAGCTGACCGCTCTCTCTAGGTCCTCTGCGCCAGATTGGGCGGCTTCTTGTGCAAGCAAAGACGAGGACGCTTCATGACCCACTCTGCCAACCCCAACTTCAGGCAAGATGTTGCTGCCAGCTTCGACAAGCAGAGGGCCATGCGCTTGATTCGGGCGACGTTGCCTGCTATCGAACAGGGCGCCACCGAGATCCATGTCCCACACTGGGATGGCATCGAGCAGCAGCACGGATTTGTGCATGGCGGAGTGGTTGGGATGATTGCTGACGCGGCGGCTGGTTTCGCGGCGATGACGATGACTCCTGCAGGCGCTTCGGTCTTGACGGTTGAGTACAAGCTGAACTTCCTCGCCCCAGCGGACGGCGAGAAGCTCATTGCTCGCGGGCAGGTGGTTCGTCGGGGCAGAACGCTGATCGTTACGAAGGCCGAGGTATTCGTCGTCAAGAATGAAGCGGAAGCGTTGTGCGCGCTCATGCAGCAGACCATCATCGTCGTCCAAAAGACGGAGCGCTAGGAACGTTCGACCAACCCGTCCGACAAAGTGCGCCGGACATGGAGGCGATGGAAGAACACTCAGCCACGCCTTGCGCTTCGGCTAGCCGCATTGAGAATTCACGACAACGGCCTTCCCCTTGGGCCGCACTGATGTGGATGCAGCCACGGCGCGCGTGAGGCACCGAGCGGCCACATTCGTTCACGCCAACAATTGCCGCAGCAGAAGCGCCGCACCGATGCCTACCGCCACCGTGGGTAGCGTCGGCAGTCACGCGGCTGCAAGGACCGTAGCGACCAAGGCGAGCAATTCGGAAAGCTCGCCGGCGACGAAGTGCGGCACGACGACGGCAACAGCACGCACCCGGGGGTCGCCTCCATCGCCACCTTTGCTCGAGCCCCCAGTGTCCGGTTCCGAGACCGAATTCGCTCGCGATATTGCGTACCAGATCGTAGGCAAGGACCGGGTCGTCGATCAGGGGCCTCTCATGCTCGGCAGCGAGGACTTCGCCTACATGCTGCAGGAAGTGCCTGGCTGCTACTTCTTCGTTGGGAACGGAGCGGGAGACGCGATGGGAGCCTGCGCCGTCCACAACCCGAAATATGACTTCAACGACACCCTCATCGGTGTGGGAGCCAGCTACTGGGTTGCCTTGACGAACCAGTTTCTCGTGCCCTGAGCTTCGCGGCAATCGACCGAATCTGTGTAGCGCCCCCGCACGTACACATGGAGCGCGCACTGTGTTGCATAGACCTTCATCCCATTTGCGCTTGTTGACACCCGGAGACAACCATGAATCCTCTCTCATTGCTCACCGCCCTCGCAGTATTCGCCGCCGCCGGATTGGGTAGCGCCAACGCGAGCGAGCCCTACCCCTCTCGGCCGATCACCATCGTGGTTCCATATCCCGCCGGCGGCAGTGACATCCAGGTTCGCAAGATCCAAACGGCACTGTCCGAGTCACTTGGCCAGCCCGTCATCGTTGAAAACAAGCCGGGCGCATCGGGTGCAATCGCTGCCGTGAGCGTCGCGCGCGCGAAGCCGGACGGGTACACCCTCCTGCACGCAAACAACGGCCTGCTCATCACTCCCATCGTGAACAAGCGCGCTGGCTACAACCTGCTCAAGGACTTCAAGCCAGTCAGCACCTTGACGACATCTCCCATGGTTCTTTTGGTGAAGTCGGACTTCCCCGCAAAGAACCTCGCTGACTTCCTGCACTATGCCCGCGAACAACCCAACGGACTGCGCTACGCCTCGTCAGGCACTGCTTCACTCACTCATATTGAAACCGCGCGTCTTGGCGACGCCGCGCGAATCAAGCTGCAGCACATTCCTTACAAAGGTCAATCCAACGGTGCGCTCGCGTTGCGCACCGGCGAAGTCGACATCCTGCTGACGCCCCCTTCCGCCGACATGCTGAGCCTGGTGGAACAAGGAACATTGAGGGCTTTAGGTATCGCGAGCGCCAGCCCCGGCCACCCCATCGCTCCCAGCATTCCTACCATTCAGTCAGCCGTTCCCGGCTACGTCTCCGAGGCTTGGTTCGGTCTGCTGGCTCCCGCTGGCACGCCAGATGAAGTGATCGCCAAGCTGAATGCCGCACTGCGAAAGGTAATGACGGATCCACAGGTTCGCAGCGGGATGCTTATCAGCGGGGCGGTCGCCCAAACCTCCACACCTGGCGAATTCCAGGCACTCATGAGCAGAGACGCGGCCCAGCTAAGCGAGGCCGTCGCCAAATACCGGATCGATACAGAGTAGAGGAAACTCGGCCCGCCTCCGCCTGATCGGGGGCTCTCTGCGGCAAACCTGCAGCCAGCCTGAGCCCTCCGGCGTTATCAGTTCACGTCGCGCAAGAAATTCGCAATCGCCACGTTTACCGTGTCCCGCTGATCACGATGAGGGGAGTGACCACAGTCAGCGATTTCCAGCAGCAGAGCGGCAGGCACAGCGCTCTGAACATCGCGAATCTGGGCCAGCGTGCCGTATCGATCCTGCTCACCTTGAATGCACAACAAGGGCGCTGTGATGGCGCCGAGTTCCTTGCGAATATCGAAGGCTCGGAAGGCAGGAGAAAGCCACACGTCGTTCCATTGCCAGAAGGCACTGTCCACGTCGTCATGATGACGTGCCAGGCGCTCGCGCAGCGAGCCGTGTTCGTATTCGTGTCGCGCTTCCTCGATGCCGCTGACCGAAATGTCTTCCACCATCACATGCGGTGCCAGTGCCACGCAGGCTGACACAGGGTGGTGTGCGGCATGGATGAGTGCAATGGTCCCGCCATCGGAGTGGCCCACCAGCACCGGTTGCCTGATACCTATGCGCTCAAGCAGAGCAGGCAACACCTGCAACGCTTCTCGATGCATGTAGTCGGGCCCAAGGCGCCCTGCGCCACGCACGTCCGGCACGGGGCTGGAGCCACCGTAGCCGCGCCGCGAATACACCACGCCTTCCCGCCCAGTCGCCGCGCAAAGGCTGGCCGGCCAATCGCCCCACTGAGCGATGGAACCCAACCCCTCATGCAAAAAGACAAGCGGTGCCCGATGATCAGAGGCAGGAGAATCGCCAATGCGCTCAACCTCTAAATGGTTTCCATTGATTTCGACAAGTTCCATAACCAGCATACTAGTTGGAAATCAATATTCATGGCAGCGACTGTCAAGTCCTCTTTACGCCCCATCGATGCCGAATTCGATACACGCGGAAGCCGGCACAATGACTCAATGCTGTGCCTCAGGTATATCGGCCCTACAGGGCATATGGACTGCAGCCAGGTATGCGGCGTGCCGCATAGTGATTACCCTCTGTCGACGCTGGACCCAGCAGCTATAGCTCTAACGGGAGTTCTGCAGATCGGCGTGCCGCACCACGTACTGCTCGTCCAACCAACGATTTGAAGCCTTGCGCCTCAAGCAGGTTGACTGCGGCTTCGGTAGTTCCGTGCGGCGACGTCACTTGTCGCCGAAGCTCCTGGAGGGCGCGTCCTTGATCAGATGCCAATTGCGCGGCACCGAGAATCGTCTGCCGAGTCAAGGTCTCCGCGACTTGAGACGGTAACCCCAATTCCTTTCCTGCCTCAACCATGGCCTCCATGAGCAAGTATGCATAGGCTGGCCCGCTCCCCGAGAGAGCAGTTACCGCATCGAACTGACATTCATCGCCCACCCAGATAGCCCGCCCCACCGAGGACATCAGGCTGTACGCGCACTCCTTCTGAGAAGGACTAACGGCGGCACTTGCGTACAACGCCGTCATCCCAAAGCCAACTGAAGCTGGGGTATTGGGCATACACCGGACTATCGCCCTTGCAGACGTTCGTGAAGAGTTGAGCCACGCCAGCAAGTTCAAAACAGGAATCCCTGCCATGATTGAGAGGATCAATGCATCGTCGGACAGATGCGGTGCAATTTCCCGGCATGTAACCTGCGCCACTTGCGGCTTGACAGATAGGATCACCACGTCTGCGCCGGCAGCGCACTCCCCAGCGCTGGAGTGAACATCAACCCCGTAGCACGATTTCAGCAGCTCTCGCTGTTCAGGCCGCCGAGCGCTTGCTGATATGCGACCTCCATCAATACCCATGGCAACCATTCCGGCTATCAGGCTGGAAGCCATGTTTCCGGCACCAACGAAGGCAATTCTCATAGCGCTCTCCACTCTCGGCCTCAATGCGCAGCCCATTGAATGGTGCTGAGGTCAATCCCGTCCTTGTACATGTCCCACAGCGGCGAAAGCTCGCGCAGCTTGGCGACGTGCTGCTTGATGACGGCCACCGCCGTATCAATCTCGTGCTCCTGAGTGAAGCGGCCAATGGTGATCCGCAGGCTCGAGTGCGCCACCTCGTCGCTCAGGCCCAAAGCGCGCAACACATAGCTGGGCTCCAGGCTGGCTGAAGTGCACGCCGATCCGGACGAGACCGCAACGGCCTTGATGCCCATGAGCAACGATTCGCCCTCGACGTAATTGAACGATGCGTTGACCGAGTGCGGAACGGAATGCTCCAGGTTGCCGTTGATCGTGACCTGCTCGATCTCCTGCAAGCCACTCAGCAGCTTGCGCTGCAACATCCGAACGCGCTCGCGCTCCGTCCCCATCTCAAGGCCAGCGAGCCGGAATGCCTCGCCCATGCCGACGATCTGGTGCGTGGGCAAAGTGCCGGATCGCATGCCGCGCTCGTGGCCGCCGCCATGCATCTGCGCCTCGATGCGGATGCGCGGCTTGCGCCGGATGTAGAGCGCACCGATGCCCTTGGGGCCATAGGTCTTGTGCGACGCCAGGCTCATCAAATCCACGGGCAACGTCTTGAGGTCGATATCCACCTTACCCGTGGCCTGGGCGGCATCGACGTGGAAGACGATGCCGCGCTCCCGGCAGATGGCGCCGATGGCCGGAATGTCCTGGATCACGCCGATCTCATTGTTCACGAGCATCACCGATGCCAGGATGGTGTCGGGGCGCAGTGCCGCCTTGAAGGTCTCGAGGTCAATCAAGCCGTCCGACTTCACGTCGAGATAAGTCACATCAAAGCCCTGCCGCTCCAGTTCGCGCATGGTGTCGAGAACGGCTTTGTGCTCGGTCTTGACCGTAATGAGGTGCTTGCCCTTGCCCTGGTAGAAGTGGGCTGCGCCTTTGAGGGCGAGGTTGTCTGATTCGGTGGCGCCCGAAGTCCAGACTATTTCGCGCGGATCTGCGCCCACCAGCGCGGCGACGTGCGCACGGGCGCGCTCTACGGCCTTCTCGGCCTCCCAACCCCAGGCGTGGGTGTTGGATGCGGGATTGCCGTAGTGGTCCCGGAGCCACGGAATCATGGCATCGACGACGCGCGGGTCTACCGGAGTCGTGGCGCTGTAGTCCATATAGATTGGGAGATGGGGGGTCTGCATATCGGGTTCCTGGGTTGTCGGTATGGAAAGTGGGGAGTTCGGGGACAGGCTTAGCAAATCACCGCTTCGTGACTGAGCTCCTGGGCCAAGACCTCAAGGCGTGCGAGCCCTTCATCGATCTCGGGATAGCTAATGTTGAGGCTAGGTGCCAGCCGCATCACGTCCTGGCCTGCCTGCAGCACCATGACGCCGTGCGCCAGCGCTGCTTTGGCAACCTCTCTGGCCTTGCCACGCCAAGGCTCGGCAAGCACGCAGCCGATCAGCAGACCGATGCCGCGGACTTCCTCGAAAACGCCGTAGCGCTTACCGATCTGTCGCAGTCTGCTGACCAGGTAGTCATGGCGCTCCCGAACGCCGTAGAGCAATTCCGGCTGGCTGATCGCATGCAGCGCGGCCTCGCCCACCGCGCAGGCCAAGGGGTTGCCGCCAAATGTGGTTCCATGCGTGCCCTGCCCCAGGTGCTCGGCGAATTTGTCCATCGTCAGCATGGCCGACAGCGGAATGCCGCAGCCGATGGCCTTTGCGATAGTCATTACATCCGGCACCACGCCGAAGTGCTCATAGGCAAACAGGGTTCCCAGCCGCCCTACCCCCGTCTGCACTTCATCGAAGATGAGCAGCGCATTGTGGCGGTCGCACAGGGCACGGGCGCACGCGAGGTATTCCCGCGTGGCCGGAAGCACACCGCTTTCCCCCTGGACGGGCTCCAGCACCACGGCGCAGGTGTTCTGCGACACGGCATGCTCCAACGCGCCCAGGTCGTTGAACGGCACGTGCCGGATCCCTTCGATGGCCGGGCCGAAACCATTCGAGTACTTGGGCTGCCCGCCCACGCTGACGGTGAACAGCGACCGGCCGTGAAAGCTGTTGTGCGCCGCGACGATTTCGTATTTCCGCGGCGACTGGTGCAAGCCATAGCGGCGCGCGAGCTTGAAGGCCGCTTCGTTCGCCTCCGCGCCAGAGTTCGCAAAGAACACCCGCTCCGCAAACGTCAACCGGATAAGCGCTCTGGCAAGGCGCAGCGTGGAATCCGATTTGTAGGTGTTGGAGATATGCCAGAGCCGATGGGCCTGGGCTGTCAGCGCCTCAATCAGCGCGGGATGGCAATGGCCCAGGGCATTGACGGCAATTCCACCCGACAGGTCGATGTACTCCTTGCCTGCGGCGTCCCAGACCGTCGCGCCCTGCGCTCGAACCGCCAGAACATCCAGCGGGGAATAAACGGGCACCATGACTTCGGTGTAGGCATCGGCAGTCTGCGGGGCCCGAAAAGGCGTCCCCATGCCAGGTGCCGGGTGGATGTGTGATTGACTCATAGCGCATCTGCGGCGGGTGTGGATCATTCAGTGGGAGAACAATAAATCCATACACTTTTATTTTGTATGCGTTAAAATAAAAGTGTATGTGTATTATAGTCACTAGCGTATGAAACATCGACAAGCCCATGAACGCGGCATGGCCGTGAGCCAGGGAGCGGACATGCAACGGCGCCCCGCTTGGCTCAAGCCGCTCGTTGCAGGCAGCGGGCCAAGATACCTACAGATTGCCGATCTGATCGCGCATGCCGTGCGCAACGGGGAACTGAAGGCTGGCGATCAGGTGCCGCCGCAAAGATGGCTGGCTACCGAGCTCGGTGTTGACCTGACCACCGTGACGCGCGCCTATGCCGAAGCGCGAGTTCGAGGGCTGCTGGCTTCGTTCGGTGGACGGGGCTCCTTCATCGCGGAACCCTACGATCCTTCACAGCGGGGCATGGTCGACCTGGCCATGAACATCCCGCCGCAGCCCGCCAATAGAGCCTTGGCTGACCACATCAAGGCGGGCATGTCCGAGGTAGTGACCCGGCACGATGCGGAATCTGTCAGCGGCTACCACCATCCAGTGCTTGAGCCGACAGCCTTGCAGGCGGCACGGACCTGGCTGGGCCCGATGCTGGACGCCATGGGCCAAAGCCAAGTGCTGATGTGCGCCGGAACGCAAGGAGCCATCTTCAACCTGCTACAGGCGCACACCCGGCGCGGCGACGCCGTGCTGTGCGACCCATTGACCTATCCAGGCTTCCTACGGGCAGCAAGGGCGCTGGGCCTCAAAATCATCGGTGTGCCAGGCGACGCCTCCGGCATGCTTCCCGACGCGCTGGAGCGCAGTTGCCGGGACACGGGCGCGGGGCTGCTCTATCTGAATCCCACGATCCAGAATCCCACGGCCTCAACCATGCCCACTGCACGGCGCCAGGACATCGCAGCAGTGCTGCGCAAGTCGAAGGTGACCTTGATCGAGGATGACCCGTATCGTCATTTGCTCAACGACGCACCTCTGCCTATCTCGGCGTGCACATCAGGGGAGCGCTCGTACTACCTGGCTTCGCTGTCCAAATGCCTGTCACCGAGCCTGCGCGCAGCCTACGTAGTAGCGCCGTCCGGTCAGGCCACCACCACTCTGCTGGAGAGCTTCGCCGCGACCAGCATGGGCTGCTCAGCACTGCTCGCCGGTCTGGTCCAGACCTGGATCGTGAACGGCACCGCCAAGTCGCTGCTGGGAGAAATCCAGCTCGAAGCCCGGTCGCGGCAGGCTCTGGCGCGCTCGATTCTGCCAGGGAGCATCCAGGCGCACCCGAGTGGCATTCATCTGTGGCTGCCCTTGCCGCCGCAATGGCGGCCAACTGCCTTCAGCCAAGCCCTGGAAGACATGGGTGTCCGCATCGCCGCAACGAATGCCTTCGGCGTAGAGGACGAGTTGCCCTCAGGCGTTCGCATCTCCGTCGGTGGAGCAAGAAGCCACGCCGAACTCAGTGCTGCGCTGCAGAAGATCCAGACTCTGCTCGGGAAAAGTCAGATCGCCAGCAGCCGCATGGTTGTCTAGCGACAAGGCCGATCCCTATGTGCACCTGCAATCAGGCGTCATGGTGCCGAAACGCGCAGCCAGACTCCATTGGCGCCGCTGCAGGCAGAATGGATTTCAGCTCGACGCCGCCGTGAGACCCGTGGGGCGAGAGCATGCCCTCTCACGAGGACGACCGCTAAGAAGTGGGGGGTACCACGGCCACATCACGGAGGCTTACGTGTCCAGATGAGCTGATCAAGCCACTTATTCTGCTGACTCCAGGCCCAGCACCGACATATACAGGGCTTGGGCCGTCATGAATCCAGGACTCCACCATGTCTGCCCAGTCCTGCAGCATTCCTCGCCGTTGTTGCGCGTATTCAGCTTTGTTGTAGACCGCGCGGACGCCTTTTTGCTCATGCGCGAGACACTTCTCTATCCAGTCGGTGTTGTAACCTGCCTCATGTAGCAATGTGCTGGCCGTACGCCTGAGGTCGTGTACGGTAAAGGGATCAATCCCCTCACCCCGCTTCTGGACCACATCTCTGCCGACCATCAGCACGCGATTCAACGCGCTGTTACTGATAGGGAAATCGCGTTCATGGCGTCCGGGAAGCAGATAGGAGCTCCCTGCGCAGCAAGCCTTGAGTGTCATCAGAATGCCCATCGCCTGCTGACTGAGATAGATGTTGTGTGGACGGCCTGCTTTCATACGCGCCTTCGGAATCGTCCATATGCCCGATTCGAAGTCAATCTCGTCCCATTTGGCCTGGATGAACTCACTTTTGCGCACCATCGTCAGCAGCAAGAACTTGACGGCTAGGCGCAATGTCGGGGCAGAAGCGACCTCATCCAGAGCATTGAAGAACGTGTGGATCTCGGCTGGTGACAGCGCCCTGTCCCTCGCCCTGAAGGTCGCAATCGCGCTCGGACGGATTGCTTCTGCCGGGTTGGCAATTTTCAAACCTCTCGCCTGAATGAAACGATAGACCTGCAGCACGATCTCGCGGGCCAGCACCGCAGACGCCGCCGCACCTCTCTCCTTGATCTTCTCGCATCTTGCCATCAGCCGGACGGGAGTAATTTCTTCCAACATCAAACGGCCAAACTCCGTCGCGAGATTCCGGTCGTAGACTGACTTACGCATTGCTCGAGTGGAGTCCGCCAGCCCTGCTTCGGCAAAGTACTTCTCTGCCCACTTACCGAACGTCAATGCCTCGCTGGCTTCGATCCGCTTCTCCACCTTCGATCGGGACGGACTCTCTCCCTGCTCCAGGGATCGTCGCGCCCGTGTCAAAAGCAATCTCGCCTCCGCAAGCGACAACGGCATGCCGAAATGGAGTTGCTCCAATTCGCGCTGATGCTTGGCGCCCAGATCCGCGTCGTACTGGCCAATGACTAGCGTCTCGCGGCGCCCGTGAAGTCTGTAGTCGTAGCGAAAGCTTATGTTTCCCGAGCGCAAAACAGCGGCATATAGTCCCTGCTGATCAGCGATCTTGTAGACCTTGTTGGACGCTTTCAGCATCTTCAACTGCTTGTCAGTCAACATCTCAGTCCTTCATCAGATGGAGAGGTAGCTCCATTTGACGAGGCCAACCGATGCCGTTCAAGCGTTGGGGAATGAGCGCCACCGACAACGGCGCTGTATCCGGCTGACTTTCCTATGGCACCAGATTTCGCTTTATGTCCTTGCTCCGCGTCGAGGTGTTCAACTGAGCAATCGCGGCGCAACGGGATCTGAACAATCGGGACGATGCGTGAGAAGGAGGCTCGCACCAACCTCCTCCCGCACGTTCCATGCTGCTTGCCGGCGCTCCGCAGCGTCCTGATCACACGGCCTGGGCTGGCCCCAGCAGTTGAAACTCCTCCAAGCGCGTCTCCGGCGGCAAGCCCAGATTGATGGGCCGAACAGGACTGGGCCCATTCGCGATCCAGGTATCCACCATATCTGCCCACGACTGAAGCATCGCCCGTCGCTGCTCGGCATACTCCGCCTTGTTGTAAACCGCGCGCACGCCCCGTTGCTCGTGAGCAAGGCACTTTTCGATCCAGTCGCTGTTGTATCCCGCCTCATGCAGCAGGGTACTGGCGGTCCGCCTAAGGTCGTGCACCGTAAACGGCTCGAACTCTTCACCACGAGCGACGATCACCTCGGTGCCAGCGACAACGAGCCGGTTCAAGGTTCCATTGCTCATCGGGAAATCCGACTCGTAGCGTCCAGGATGGAGGTAGGGGCTAGCACCGTAGCAGGTCTTGAAGGCCACCAGGATGTCGATGGCCTGCTGGCTGAGATAGACGTTGTGGGGTCGACTCGCCTTCATCCGCTCCTTGGGAATCGTCCATACGCCCGTTTCGAAATTGACTTCTTCCCACTTGGCCTGGGTGAACTCGCTCTTTCGCACCATCGTCAGCAACATGAACTTGACTGCGAGGCGCAAGGTCGCAGCCGAAGAGACCTCCTCGAGCGCATTGAAGTACTTGTGGATCTCTTCAGGCGATAGGGCCCGATCCCTGACTTTGAAGGCAGCAATGGCGCTCGGACGAATTGCTTCCGCGGGGTTCTCGATCCTCAACCCTCTCGCCTGAATGAAACGGAAGATTTGCAGCACTATGTCTCGCGACTGGACGGCTGGCGCTGGTGCACCGCGTTCTTTGATTTTTTCGCATCTCGCCATCAATCGTGATGGCGTGATCTCTTCCAACTTGAGGCGGCCGAACTCGTTAGCTAGGTTGCGGTCGTAGACGGACTTGCGCATCGCACGGGTTGACTCTGCCAACTTGGCTTCAGCGAAGTACTTTTCGGCCCACCCGCCAAACGTCATCCCCTCATTGGCTTCCGCCCGCCTCTCCACTTTCGCACGAGACGGGCTCTCGCCCTGCTCAATGGTTCGCCGTGCATTCGCCAGAAGCAAACGCGCCTCGGCAAGCGACAAGAGCATGCCGTACTCGAGCGTCGCCATCTCACGCGGTTTCCTGGCCGCAAGCGCCGGATCGTACTGCCCGATCACCAGGGTTTCACGGCGTCCATTGAGCCGATAGTCGTATCGAAAGCTGATGTTCCCCGTTCGCAGAACCGTTACGTATAACCCTTGCTGGTCGGCGACCTTGTAGACCTTGTCAGATGCCTTCAGCGCCCGTAACTGCTTGTCAGTAATCATCTTTTCCTCCAACGTGATACCGTCAGTTGATACCGTCAGACCAGATGACGGTATCAAGTTGGGTATTTGGAGGATCAGGTGACCGGTACCGTCACCCGTACCGACAAAGCGTCGGGCACCGGTGAAACGGCATGACACCGAGTGAGAAGCTAACCCCTTGTCAGAACTATGCTTCCCGGAAAAACCGGAACGCTATGGGAAGTCCTGAAACTGGAGAAATTTACTCCCACTCAATCGTCGCCGGCGGCTTGCTGGACACGTCGTAGGTCACGCGGTTGATGCCGCGCACTTCGTTGATGATGCGGCTGGACACGCGCTTGAGCAGGCCGTAGGGCAGTTCGGCCCAGTCGGCGGTCATGAAGTCGCTGGTCTGCACGGCGCGCAGGGCGACGACGTAGTCGTAGGTGCGGCCGTCGCCCATCACGCCCACGCTCTTCACGGGCAGGAAGACGGTGAAGGCCTGGCTGGTCAGGTCGTACCAGCTCTTCTGCGAGTTGGGCTCGATGGTGGAGCGCAGTTCCTCGATGAAGATGGCATCGGCGCGGCGCAGCAGGTCGGCATACTCCTTCTTCACCTCGCCCAGGATGCGCACGCCCAGGCCGGGGCCGGGGAACGGGTGGCGGTACACCATGTCCTGCGGCAGGCCTAGGCCCACGCCCAGTTCACGCACCTCGTCCTTGAACAGGTCGCGCAGCGGCTCCAGCAGCTTCATGCCCAGCTGCTCGGGCAGGCCGCCGACGTTGTGGTGGCTCTTGATGACCACGGCCTTCTTGCTCTTGGCGCCGCCGGATTCGATGACATCCGGATAGATGGTGCCTTGCGCGAGGAACGTCGCGCCCTTGTGGCCCGCGCCGCTGGCCTTGAGCTTCTCGGCCTCGGCCTTGAACACGTCGACGAACAGGCGGCCGATGATCTTGCGCTTCTGCTCGGGGTCGGCCACGCCGGCCAGCTCTTTCAAAAACAACTCGCTCGCGTCCACCCGCACCACCTTGGCGTGCAGCTTGCCTTCGAACATGTCCATCACCATGTCGCCCTCGTGCAGGCGCAGCAGGCCGTGGTCGACGAACACGCAGGTCAGCTGGTCGCCGATGGCGCGGTGGATGAGCGCGGCGGCCACGCTGGAATCGACGCCGCCCGACAGGCCCAGGATCACCTCCTCGTCGCCCACCTGGGCGCGGATGGCCTGCACGGCTTCCTCGATGTGGTCGCGCATCACCCAGTCGGCGCTGGCGCCGCAGATGTCGAGCACGAAGCGATCCAGCACCGCCCTGCCCTGCACGGTGTGCGTGACCTCGGGGTGGAACTGCACGCCGTAGAAGCGGCGCTCTTCATCGGCCATGCCGGCGATGGGGCATGAGTCGGTGCTGGCCATCAGCTTGAAGCCCGGCGGTAGCTCGGTCACCTTGTCGCCGTGGCTCATCCACACCTTCAGCATGCCGTGGCCTTCGGGCGTGGTGAAGTCGGCGATGTCCTTCAGCAGCGCAGTGTGGCCGCGCGCGCGCACTTCGGCGTAGCCGAACTCGCGGTTGTGCCCGCCCTCCACCTGGCCGCCGAGTTGCTGCGCCATGGTCTGCATGCCGTAGCAGATGCCCAGCACAGGCACGCCCAGCTCGAACACGGCGGGCGGTGCCTTGTCATCCACCTCGTACACGCTGGCGTGGCTGCCGGAGAGGATCACGCCCTTCAGCTGCCCGTCGGCCGCGTACTGGCGCACCCAGTCGTCTGTCACGTCGCAGGGGTGCACCTCGCAATACACATGCGCCTCGCGCACGCGGCGGGCGATGAGCTGGGTGACCTGGGAGCCGAAGTCGAGGATGAGGATCTTGTGGTGGGACATGAGAGCAGCCGAGGGGCGCGCGGAGCGGATAGGGCGGTGTGCCGGAAAACCCTCTATTTTGGCCGATGCGGCCGCGCGCGGCACAAGCGCGCCGCCTCCGCAAGGCCAGCGCACGCCGCGGCCACGGCTATGTTGCGAGGCAGACCAGTGCTTCGGGCACGCCGGGCGCTTCTCCTACTGCCGCAAGCGCCATGCACCGGTGCGGTGGGCGCGGCTGCGACCACAAGATGGCGGTGTGTGGTCGCGCCTGACGGCGCGCTCCTCGCACTTCTCTTCCAACACATATCAGGAGTTCCCCATGTCCAAACGCAACACGCTCGCCTTCACCGCCGCCCTGCTGATGGCCGGTGGTGCCTTTGCACAGGCCCCCGTCAACACCACCACCACGCCGCCCCAGCCCACCGCCACCGAGCAGGGCCAGCCCCGCCCCGGCCAGTTCAACCCCGCAGGCCCCGCAGGTGCGGCCAGCCAGCCCGCGCCGGCTGCAACCACCACGACCACTGCACCGGCCCCCGCACCCGCGCCGGCCCCGCGTGCCCCGCGCGCCGACCGCGGCTGATCAGGCACACAGCCTCAACGTCAAAGCCCCGCCATGGCGGGGCTTTTTCATGGGCGCAGCACTGTGGCGCGCGGGCGGTGCAAAGAAGGTGGAGCGTACCGTCAGCACATGGTGGTGAGGTGTGCGGGGTGCGGTGTGCCGGGTCAGGGGTGGCGGGCTGATGGGTCATCGTGTGGCGCTGCCCTTCGCGCCAATACGCTAGGCCCCAGTATGTTTTCAACCCCCTGGCGCCCACGCCGGGGTCTTGTGCTCGCCCGGTACGCTCCAGAAACATCAGGTTTGCAGGTTCACTAAGGGGGGGGACCTCTCAAATTAGGGTCTTAGGAAGCAAACGCTATCAAAGCGGATTGTTTCTGAGCAAGGATAGCAATGCTTGGTAG
>NZ_JBHUEP010000017.1:0-66096 GCF_042680925.1 Ottowia beijingensis | reverse complement strand
CCTGTTTTTCTGAATCACGATAGGAAGTTAGCTCACTTGGTAGAGAGGTTTGCTTCCTAAGACCCTTATTTAATGATTGAAAACAGGCTTCAGCGCCCAGTCATCGGGCGCCAGCAGCTCTTTATTTCATACTGCAACATGGCGCCAAATGGCTATCGCCTGTTCTGGCCGCTTGCAGGTGTGTGCGGGCGCCGTGGCGCGCTTCACAGCTCGGTGCGCCAGTTGGTCTCCTGCACCTGCACGTTCAACTCGCGGATCTTGCGGCTCAGGTCTTCCATCTGCTTCTGCGTGGCCGCCACGTCGATCTGCGGCACCCACTTGATCTCGCGCATGCTGTAGCGGTCGGCCTCCTTGTGCGTGGCCTCCACCGCGCTTTTCAGGATGCCGTGCTGCTGCATCAGCACGTCGCGCGCCGCCAGCACCTCGGTCAGCGGGCGGCCGTCGGGCAGTTTGGCGGCGGCGTTGGCGGCGTCGATCTTCAGCACCAGCGCCTGCTGCTCGGCAATCACGGCAAAGCATTCGGCGATCAGCTTGGCCACGTCCTCGCGCGGCGCATCACCCTCCTGCGCCAGCGCGTTCTGCGCAATGCGCTCGCGCAGCGAGAGGATTTTCTTCTTCTGATCGGCGCGGATCAGCAGGGCTTCGGCGAGTTTCATGATGAGGAGTCAATAACCTTGAAACAGGAAATCCAGCGCAGCCAGGATGCGGTCTTGCTCATCCGCCATCGAGGCCACCGGCTGCTTCAACACGCGCTGTGGCACAGCGGCGAGCTTGGGCGTTTCCATCAGGCAAGCCGTGCCGTTGACATCGAGCGTCGGCATCAAGCGCTCGGGAATCTTGACCTCAGCAAACTGATCCGCACTGCGCAGGGGCACCACCACACGGCTGTCCAAGCCGCTCAGCAGATCGGTCTGAACATCCAGTAGAAAGGGCGTGGTACGAGCGTGCGGCCCTGGATTCGGGTACACGTCGAAGCGCGCCATCAGAACGTCCTGAACTCGGCCAACGGCAAGCCTTCGACTTCCAGCGTGGCGTTGTAGGCAGCCACGAAGTCGGCGTGTTCGTGCTGCCAGCGGCGCGCTTGCTCCTGCCGCACCACTTCGCGCAAATGGCGGTCACACACTTGCGACACGTTGATGCGCAAAGCCTTGGCCGCGTCGAGCACGTCGGCACTCAGGCTCAGGTTGGCAGAGCGCTTGGGCGAGGAGGAAACAACAGGTAGTGTAGACATGGCGGGTGCGCAGAGAAAAATGCGCATAGATTCATGCGCATAGTCTAGATGCAAACCGGGCAGTAGGCAACGGCGCATCCAAACGCCGCCGCCCGTGCGTCAATCCGCCCGATAATTCGGCGCCTCTTTCGTGATCTGCACATCGTGCACGTGCGATTCACGAATGCCGGCGGCGGTGATCTCGACGAACTCGGCCTTGTCGCGCATGTCCTCGATGGTGGCGCAGCCGCAGTAGCCCATCGACGCGCGCAGGCCGCCGGACTGCTGGAAGATGATGGCGACCACGCTGCCCTTGTAGGGCACGCGGCCTTCGATGCCCTCGGGCACCAGCTTGTCGGCGTTGGGGTTGCCAGTGCTGCTTTCCTGGAAGTAGCGGTCGGCACTGCCCTGCTGCATGGCGCCGATGCTGCCCATGCCGCGGTAGCTCTTGTAGCTGCGGCCCTGGAACAGCACCACTTCGCCCGGCGCCTCTTCGGTGCCGGCGAACATGCCACCCATCATCACGCTGCTGGCACCAGCGGCGATGGCCTTGGCGATGTCGCCCGAAAAGCGCACGCCGCCGTCGGCGATCAGCGGCACGCCGGTGCCGTGCAGCGCGGTGGCCACGTTGTCGATGGCGGTGATCTGCGGCACGCCCACGCCGGCCACGATGCGGGTGGTGCAGATGCTGCCGGGGCCGATGCCGACCTTCACGCCGTCGGCCCCCGCCTCCACCAGCGCGCGCGCGGCGGCGCCGGTGGCGATGTTGCCGCCTATCACCTGCACCTGCGGATAGTTCTGCTTGACCCAGCGCACGCGCTCGATCACGCCCTGGCTGTGGCCGTGGGCGGTGTCGACGATGAGCGCATCGACGCCGGCCTTGACCAGCGCCTCGACGCGCTCCTCGGTGCCGGCGCCCACGCCCACCGCGGCGCCCACGCGCAGGCGGCCGTGGTCGTCGCGCGCGGCGTTGGGGAAGGTGGTCTGCTTGGTGATGTCCTTCACCGTGATCAGGCCCTTCAGGCGGTCCTGGTCGTCGATGATCAGCAGGCGCTCGAGCTTGTGCTTGTTCAGCAGCGCCTTGGCCTCGGCGTGGCTGGTGCCCTCGGGCACGGTGACCAGGCGCTCGCGCGGGGTCATGATCTCGCGCACCGGCACGTCGTAGCGCGTCTCGAAGCGCAGGTCGCGCCCGGTGACGATGCCGACCACGCGGCCATGGTCGATCACCGGAAAGCCACTAATGTCCAGTTCGTCGCTGAGTTGCATCACCTGCAGCACGGTGTGCTCGGGCGTGATGACCACCGGGTCGCGCAGCACGCCGCTTTCGTAGCGCTTCACTTTCGCCACCTGCACGGCCTGCTCGTCGGCCGTCAGGTTCTTGTGCACGATGCCGATGCCGCCCTCCTGCGCCATGGCGATGGCCAGGCGCGCCTCGGTGACGGTGTCCATCGCGGCCGAGACCAGGGGCAGGTTCAGGCGGATGTTGCGGGAGAACTGGGTGGAGAGGTTGACGTCCTTGGGCAGGACCTGGGAGTACGCTGGCACCAACAACACGTCGTCGAAGGTCAGCGCTTTGCCGAGAAGGCGCATGGCTTGAGGCTCCAAAAGGCGGATTGTAAACAGGCTGTTTTGGGCCGCCCTTGCCGCGCGGCGGCTGGGCCGCCGGGCGCCGTGGGCGTGCATATCGCACGAATGAAGCGGCGCCGGTTGTCGGCTGCAGGCCACCGCGGGGCGTTTCAGGGTCTGACTGACACCGCACACCGCTACACTGCCTGCCCATGAAACCTGCCCGCGCCCTGCTTTTCGCGCTGACCCTGGCCGCCACCATGGCCGCGCACGCCCAGTACCAGTGGATCGACAAGGACGGCCGCCGCGTGTTCAGCGACCGCCCGCCACCCGCCGACGTGCCGCAGAAGAACGTGCTGAAGCAGCCGCGCATGTCGAACGCGCCGCTGATCACCACGGCACCGGCAGCGCCTGCCGCGGCCGCCAGCACCCCCGCCGCGGGCGAGGCACCCAACGCCGCCACCCGCCCGGCGGCAGCCGCCAGCGCTGCGCCCGCCGGCGTCGACAAGGCGCTGGAAGAGAAGAAGAAGCAGGCCGAGGCCGCCGAAGCCGCCAAGAAGAAGGCCGAGCAGGAAAAGGTGGCCGCTGCCCGCGCCGAGAACTGCAAGCGCGCCATGAACGCCAAGGCCACGCTGGATTCGGGCATGCGCATGGCGCGCCTGAACGACAAGGGCGAGCGCGAAGTGCTGGACGACGCCCAGCGCGCGGCCGAGCTGAAGCGCGTCAACCAGATCATTGCGCAGGATTGCAAATAAGCATCCCATCGGGCTTCAGCGCCCGTCCATAAAGCGCCGACAGCTATCTAAACCATAGCATTGGCACAAAAAAACGCGCCACCCGGCGCGTTTTTTCATGGGGCCGCACGCCCGCTCAGTAGCCCGGCTTGGCACCCGGCCGCCGCCTGGCAAACAGGCCCGCCGCACGCGCACCCTGCTGGCCGAAGCGCTCGCGCCGCGCCAGCTTCGGGTCCACCCGCAGCGGGCGCCACACCTCCACCCGGTCGCGATCGCGCAGGGGCTGATCGGGCGGCGCCTTGCGGCCCCACACGCCCACGTGGCCGGGCTCGATGTTCATGTCGGGAAACCGCGCCAGCAACCCGCTGGCGGCCAGCGCCTGCTGCACCGTGCTGCCGGCAGGCAGCGTGACGGCCACCTCGTGCACTTCGCGCGGCGCCGGCGCGTAGGCAACGATGACGTTGAGCAGCGCAGTCACGCCGCGGCGCTGCCGTACACCTGCTCGGCGCGCTGCACGAAGGCGTCGACGAAGCTGCTGGCGATCTTGTCGAACACCGGGCCGACCAGCGTGGCCAGCAGCTTGTTGGAGAAGCCGTAGTCCATCTTCAGGTCGATGCGGCAGGCGCGCTGGTCTTCGCCCACGGGGGTGAAGGTCCACACGCCCTCCAGTTTGGAGAACGGGCCCTTGACCAGGTGCAGGCGCACCTCGCGCCCCGGGATGTGCTCGTTGCGGGTGACGAAGGTCTGCTTTACGGCCTTGAAGGCGATGCCGACCTCGGCCGTCATGCCGTTGTCGGTGCGCTCCAGCACCTTGCCGTGGCTGCACCAGGGCAGAAATTCGGGGTAGCGCTCGACATCGATCACCAGGTCGAACATCTCCTGCGCGGTGTACCAGATGAGGACGGACTTGTGGACGGATTTCATACAATGCGCGTTTGCCCGCGATTCTAGGCGCCCTTCCCCAGGCGCCTGCCGCGCGAAGCTTGCAAAAGCGCCCGTGGCGCTTCATATGCCCCAGATGGCCACCAAGAAAAAGCCCGCATCGTCCAGCCCGGTCATCGCCGAGAACAAGAAAGCCGCGTTCAACTACTTCTTCGAGGAGCGTTACGAGGCCGGCATGGTGCTGGAAGGCTGGGAGGTGAAGGCCCTGCGCGCCGGCAAGGCGCAGCTGACCGATGGCTACGTGGTGATCCGCAACGGCGAGCTGTTCGTCATCGGCTGCCAGATCAACCCGCTGGGCACGGCCAGCACCCACATCCGCCCCGACGCCGTGCGCACCAAGAAGCTGCTGCTGCACGCCGAGGAGATCAAGCGCCTGATCGGCAAGGTGGAGCAGAAGGGCTACACGCTGGTGCCGCTGAAGCTGTACTGGAAGAACGGCCGCGTGAAGTGCGAGATCGCCCTGGCCAAGGGCAAGGCCACGCACGACAAGCGCGACACCATCAAGGAGCGCGAGGGCAAGCGCGAGGTGGAACGCGCCATGAAGCAGCGCCACCGCTGACACGCCAGCGCGCGCGATGCGGCCTGTTGTCCGACAGGCCGATGCGGCGCGCGGGGACTACACTCTTGCGGTTGTCCACTTCGCCAAGAGGAGCCTTCGCATGAACATCAAGACCCTGACCGCCGCCCTGGCCACCGCCGCCCTGCTGGCCGCCTGCGGCACCACCAAGACCACGGCCCCGGCCGCCGGCGCCAAGCCCAGCACGCTGACGCAGGCCGCCGACGGCACGCTGATCGGCCCCGATGGCCGCACGCTGTACGTGTTCGCCAAGGACGTGGCCGGCAGCGGCAAATCCACCTGCGTCGACGCCTGCGCCGCCAACTGGCCGCCGCTGGGCGTGGCCGCCACCGCCGTGCCGCTGGGCGACTACACCATCATCACCCGCGCCGACGGCAGCAAGCAGTGGGCCTTCAAGGGCATGCCGCTGTACTACTACGCCAAGGACACCAAGTCCGGCGACCGCCTGGGCGATGGTGTGGGCGGCAACTGGAAGATCGCCAAGCCCTGACTGAGTGCTGACGAGCGCCCTGCCCTGCGCTCAACGAAAAAGCCGTGGCGTGCCACGGCTTTTTTGATGACTCGAAAGAAAGCAGCTTGAAAAACCCTTGAACGCAGAAATCGCCAAGGCAGCGCGGAAGACGCGAAAAACATCGTCTGCCGGTCATCAAGGAAGCTTGATTGTCAAGAAGTCTCCGATGGCGCGCGGACCTTGTCCGCTGTGTGGGAGCGGGCTTGCCCGCGATCAAGCGTTCGTCGCGGCGAGGCGCCTCATCGCGGGCAAGCCCGCTCCCACAACACTGCCAGGGACTTCTTGATGATCAAGCAAGAAAGATGGCCACCATCGCTTGTGAACGCTGAAGTGGCGCAGGGTTTTCAGCATCCTGTTCTGCGCCTATTGCGAAGTCTTGGCGTTCTTTTGCGTTCAAGAATTCAGCATCAAGCAGGATAAAATCTATACTATTAGGGAGTATATGATTTTAGCGCCCGTCAATAGGGCGCTGACGGATAGCATAGCGGGGAGTATACGGCGGCGCCCCTGCGCCACATCGCACCCAAAGCGCGATCACAACCCCGCCAGCGGATGCCCCTTGGGCGCCCAGGGGCTGACGAAAAAGCGCGCCACCATCTCGGGCGTGATGTCTTCGATGCGCGCCGGGTTCCAGCGCGGCGCGTGGTCCTTGTCCACGGCCAGCGCGCGGATGCCTTCCACCGTCTCGCTGTCGGCGCCGGCGCGCTGGTGAAAGCAGTGGTACACCAGATCGCGCTCCATGCGCAGCTCGTCGGCCAGCGCCATGTGGCGCGCGCGGCGGATCTGTTCCAGCGTCACGTGCAGCATCAGCGGCGAACGTGTGCGCAGTTCTTCGGCCGTTTGGCGTGCCCATTCGGCGCTGGAGGCCTCCAGCGCGGCGATGATGGCCGGCATGCTGGGCAGGCTGAAATAGTGGTCGATCTGGGCGCGATCGCTGATCTGATCTGCGCCGCCCGCTGCGAAATGTGCAGCAACCCAGCGCTGCACCGCCGCGCCGCTGTCCCAGGCCGTGTCGGCCAGGTGCTGCCAGAGGGCGGGCAGCTCGGCCGAGGCCACGCAGCCGTCGGCCAGCCGGGCTGGCACGGCCTCGTCTCCCTTCAGCACATGGCCCGTCAGCGCCAGCCATTCGCCCACGTGTCCCGGCGTGCGGCTGAGGAACCAGCCGCCGCCCACGTCGGGGAACAGGCCGATGCGCGTCTCAGGCATGGCCATCTTGGTGCGCTCGGTCACCACGCGCAGGCTGCCGCCTTGGCTCAGGCCCATGCCGCCGCCCATGACGATGCCGTCCATGAAGGCGATGTAGGGCTTGCCGTAGGTGTGGATCAGGTGGTTGAGCGCGTATTCCTCGGTGAAGAAGTCGCCCAGCGCCTCGTCAGCCGCGAGCGCCGCCTGGTGAAAGAAGCGGATGTCGCCCCCGGCACAGAAGGCGCCAAAGGGCGCGAAGCCCTCGCCCGCCTTGCCCATGCCGCGGATCGCCACGGCGTGGATGCCCGCGTCGTGCTGCCAGCCGCGCAGCGCGTCGGTCAGCAGTCGGATCATCTGCAGCGACAGGGCGTTCAGCGCCTTGGGGCGGTTCAGCGTGATCAGGCCCAGGCCGCCGGGCGTGCGCTGGGTGATGACCAGCGGCGCGCTGGCAGGATCGGTGTTCGAAGGGTGGTTCTTCGTCATTCGCAGATCATATCAAAAATGATAGCTTCCAGCGCCCACCTGTCGGGCGCTGGAGGCCAATTTGGCTTGTGAAAAGTCGCGCAGGCGACGCCGGCGCGCCCTAGGCCGGCCCGAGCGGTGCGACATCGCTCTCGTCCGCCGCTGGCGGCCCCCGCCGCACCGCGCGCCAGCCCAGCAGCTCATTCGCCAGCAGCGCGCCAATGACCAGTGTGCCGCCCGCCAGCACCTCGGGCCGGGGCGCTTCGCCCACGATCAGCCACACCAGCGCGATGCCGAACACGATCTCCAGCAAGCCCAGCAGCGCCACCTCGGCGGCCGGCAGCACGCGCGCGCACAGCACCGCCAGCACGCACGGAATCGCCAGCTGCGTGAAGCCCAGAAACGCCAGCCAGCCCAGGTCGCCCGCCGTGGCCTGGAACGGCCAGGCCAGCGGCAGCGTGACGGCGCTGGAGATCAGCGCGCCCAGCAGCACCGCCGGCACCAGGTCAATCGGCTCGCCCTGCGCCTGGCTGCGCTGCACCACCGTCCAGTTCACCGCCGCGGCCATGGGCACGCCCAGCGCGACGATGGAGCCCAGCCACTGCGTCGCGCTTTTCGCATCGCCCGCCCCAAGACCGAGCTGCCCGACGAACATCCACGCCATGCCGAGGCCGCCCACCACGATGGCCGCCCAGGTGCGCGCCGGCAAGCGGTGGCCGGTCACCACGCGGGCGATCAGCGCCGTCAGCAGCGGGCCCAGCGCCATGGTGACGAGCACGCGCGCCACGCCGGTCATCGTCAGCGCCACCATAAAGGCGGTGAACATCACCGCCCAGCACACGCCCGACAGCCAGAATGTGCCGCGCCGCCACGGCAGCCGCGCGAACACGCCCGGCCCTTGCCACAGCGGCAGGATGACGAGCAGCGACAGCGCGTTGAAGGCGCTGCGCCAGAACGTCACCTCGAACCCCTGCGCCACCTGCAGCTGCCGCGTCACCACGCCGGCGGTGGACCACAGCAGCGTGGCCAGCACCATCATCCACGCGGCGCGGGCGTGAGACCAGGGCTTCATGGCGTCGCCTTACCCGCGCGCGTAGCCGCGTAGAACTCGTCGACGCGGTCGGCAAGTGGCTCTGCGTCGTACTGCCACCACCAGCCACCAACGCCGCGGCGCACTGACAATTCGATCGGCCCCGCGTGCTGCAGACTCGCCCAGAATTCGGGTATGGCAGTCGGATGAATGTCCGGCAAAGCACCCGCACCATCGAGCGCACGCAGTCGCGGCGGCTTTTCCGCCAGCGCCTCAAAGGACACGGTCTGCGCCGGCACCCGCCAGGAAACCCATGCCAACCCCAGCTGCGGCCCAGCCAGCGCGGCGGCTACACCCAACAGCACGCTGACGACCCCCTTGGCCAGCGGAAATTCGCCAGGGCTGGCGCGCGCCTCGGTTTCGCGCGGCAGCTCCGGCCACAGCCAGAGCGCGGCTAGCAGTGCCGTGACGACACCGAGGACCACGTAATCCCGTTCGCTGGGCGCCACGAAAAAGTGCTGATATCGCGTGAAATACGCCAGCCATGCTGCCAGCGCCACCAGTGAAAAGAACCCGGCGATGGCAAGCCGCAGGCGTGGATAACTCAGAAGGTCCAGCCCGCCGACCTGACGCCCGCCCGTGACCTCGGGTAGCACGACGCCGCGTGCTGCCAAAGCCTGCGACAGAGGCAATGCCCGCAGGTTGTCGTTCAGCACCTGCCGGTTCTGCGGCAGCTGCCAGCGCACCAGGCCGAGCGTACGGTGCGGCTTGCGGGCGGGCGGCAGCGGCTCGTCCGTGAGGATCCAGCTCGCGGCGAGAAGCGCGCGCAGGCCGCTCGATCCCCAGCTCAGACGATAGGTACGCAGCGGATCAGCCCCGAAGGGCGCCCCCACCCAATGGAGCTGCACGCGACCTGCACGCACTCCATCAAGATCGAGCTGCCAGTCGAGCCAACGCGACAGAATCGGCAGGCTGGATTGGTAACGAAGCCGTTTGCGGTCGAGCACCAGCCGGCCGCCCCAGCCCCCGGAAAGCACCACCCACACGATGACGGGCATCAGCAGCAACTGTCCCGCCATGCCCAGCCAGCGGAGCGGCTCCTTGCGCCAGATGTCCAACAGCGCTGGCCACGCCGCCGGCCAGCCATCGGGGTGGCGCTGCGCCACCGCCAACAGCACCACCACCGGGATCGCCAGCACCAGAACCAGCGTGGCCCATGGGATGGCCTTCACCAGCGGGCGCAACGCCGGCCGCGTATCCGTGATTACGTTGCGGCGGCGGAATACCAGCGTGTCCGCGGACGTGGTCTGCGACTCGCCAAACGCAGGCGCCCGCTCAAGCACCTTCACGGCTCGCCCGCTTGCGCTCGTGCTCCTTCAGGAAGCGCTTGCGCAAGCGGATGCTCTTGGGGGTGATCTCGACCAGCTCGTCGTCCTCGATGAACTCGACCGCGTATTCCAGCGTCAGCAGAATCGGCGGCGTGATCTTGATGGCGTCTTCCTTGCCGCTCACGCGGAAGTTGGTGAGCTGCTTGGTGCGCGTGGCGTTCACCACGAGGTCGTTGTCGCGGCTGTGGATGCCGATGATCATGCCCTCGTACACCGGGTCGCCCGCCTTGACGAACATGCGGCCGCGGTCGTCCAGCTTGCCCAGCGCGTAGGTGAAGATTTCGCCATCGTCCATGCTGATCAGCACGCCGTTCTTGCGCCCGCCGATCTCGCCCTTGTGCGGCTCGTAGCCGTCGAAGATGTTGCTGATCAGGCCCGTGCCGCGCGTCAGGTTGAGGAACTCGTTGGTGAAACCGATCAGCCCGCGCGCCGGGATGCGGTATTCCAGCCGCACGCGGCCACGGCCATCGGGCTCCATGTTGATCAATTCGCCCTTGCGCTCGCCCAGCGCCTGCATCACGCCGCCCTGGTGGTTCTCCTCGATGTCGGCGGTGACCATCTCGATCGGCTCGCATTTCTCACCGCCGATGTCGCGAAACACCACGCGCGGCTTGCTCACGGCCAGTTCGTAGCCCTCGCGGCGCATTTCCTCCAGCAGGATGGTCAGGTGCAGTTCGCCCCGTCCGGCCACTTCGAACACGCCGTCCTCGCCCGTTTCCTTGACGCGCAGGGCCACGTTGCTCTGCAGCTCTTTCTGCAGGCGGTCCCAGATCTGGCGGCTGGTGACGAACTTGCCCTCGCGGCCCGCCAGCGGGCTGGTGTTGACGCAGAAGTTCATCGTCAGCGTCGGCTCGTCGATCTTCAGCATCGGCAGCGGCTGCGGGTTGGCGATGTCGGTCACCGTCACGCCGATGTTCAGGTCCTCGATGCCGTTGATGAGCACGATGTCGCCCGGGAAGGCTTCCTTGACCTGCACGCGGTCGAGCCCCTCGAATGCCAGCACCTGGTTGACGCGGCCCTTGTACTGCTTGCCGTCCGGGCCTTCCATCACCAGCACGTCCTGCGCCGGCTTCAGCGTGCCGGCGTTGATGCGGCCCACGCCGATGCGGCCGACGAAGGTGGAGTAATCCAGCGCCGAAACCTGCAGCTGCAGCGGCGCAGCGGCATCGCCCTCATGCGGCGGCACGTGCTTGAGGATGGTGTTGAACAGCGGCGCCATGTCCTCGCCCCACTGCTCGCCCGGCGCGCCCTCTTCCAGGCTCGACCAGCCGTTGATGCCCGAGGCGTAGACCACCGGAAAGTCGAGCTGCTCGTCGTTGGCGCCAAGCTTGTCGAACAGGTCGAACGCGGCGTTGATCACGTAGTCGGGCCGCGCGCCGGGCTTGTCGACCTTGTTGACGACGACGATGGGCTTGAGGCCCAGCGCCAGCGCCTTCTTGGTGACGAAGCGCGTCTGCGGCATCGGGCCTTCCTGCGCGTCGATCAGCAGCACCACGCCGTCGACCATGGACAGCGCGCGCTCCACCTCGCCGCCGAAGTCGGCGTGGCCAGGCGTGTCGACGATGTTGATGTGCGTGCCCTGCCAGGACACGGCGCAGTTCTTGGCCAGGATGGTGATGCCGCGCTCGCGCTCGATGGCGTTGTTGTCCATCACGGTGTCGACCACTTTCTCGTGGTCGGCGAAGGTGCCGGACTGGCGCAGCAGCTGGTCGACCATGGTGGTCTTGCCGTGGTCGACGTGGGCGATGATGGCGATGTTGCGAATGGGACGGGTCATGGTGCTTGGTTCCGGAAAAAATCAAAAATTCATTGGGGCAGGGGCGCGACCACCAGGTGATCCGGCGGCTGGCCCCGGACGTGGCGCTCCCACGCCAGATCGAAGGCGCGCTCCAGGTGGCGCGCAAAGCGCTCGGCGTCGAACAGGGGCAAGGTCTGCCGCGTATCCATCAGTTGGCGCCGGATGGCCTGCAGCCGCTCGGGCGCGGCCGACAGCGACAGCGCCAGCGCGCGATAGGCCTGCGGGCTGTCGGCCACCAACTGCGGTAGCTCGCAGGCGTGCAACAGGCTGGCGGCAACCCGCGATGCAAAGGTGCTGCCAGCATGGGTGATCAGCGGCAAGCCGGCCCACAGCGCGTCGCTGGCGGTGGTGTGGGCGTTGCAGGGCCAGGTGTCCAGAAACAGATCGGCTTGCGCATGCCGCGCCAGGTGCTGGGGCAATGGCGCGCGCTCGGCAAAGACCAGCCGCGCCGGGTCGACACCCTGCGCCGCTGCGGCGGCGCGCAGGTTGCGCTGGGCGTCGCCCTGCTCGGCCAGCAACCACAGCACGCTGCCCGGCCGCTCGCGCAGCAAATCCATCCAGAGCGCGAACACCTCGCGCGTGATCTTGTAGTTGTTGTTGAAGCAGCAGAACACGAAAGCGCCGTCCGGCAGGCCCAGCGCGGCGCGCGCCGGCACCTGCGGATCCATCATTCGCGTGCGGTCGTTGGCCTGATAGCTGACCGGCAGTTCGATGATTTTTTCGCTGTAGCCGTCGCGCGCCTCGGGTGGTACGACGATGCGGTCGGCCACCTGGTAATCGATGGCGCCCGGCATGCCCAGCGTGCCGGGGTAGCCGATGTAGTGCATCTGGATCGGCGCCATCCGCTCGGCAAACAGGCGCGGGCGACTTTGGTGGGTGTAGCCCTTCAGGTCCACGGCGATGTGCAGGTCGAGCGCCCGCGCGCGCTCGATCACCTGCGGATCACCCTGCCGGCCAACGGCTTCGAAATGCTCGAATGCGGCCTGCACGCGCGCGCGCATGGGGTCAGGCGCATCCGTGCGGTAACGCCCCAGGCACAGCCCGAACACCTCGAAGCGCGAACGGTCGTGCCGCTCGAACAGGCCGGCCATCAGCACGCTGGTGGCGTGCTGGTGAAAGTCGCTCGAAAAATAGCCCACCCGCAGCCGCGCCGGGCGCGGCTTGCCCACGTGCACGCGCCAGCGGCCGGGCTCGGTAGGTGCCACGTGGGCAAAGCGCCGGGCGCAGTCCTGTTCGGTCACGGCGCGCAGCTCGGCGGCGCCCACCGGCAGGCTGAGCAGCCGCCAGGGCTGCAGGCCTTCGATGCGCCCCTGCTGCCACTGCGTGCGCAAGGCTTGCAAATGTCGATCCAGCGCGTCCCAGTCGCACTGCACGCTGTCGAGCGTCAGCAGGTTGTTCAAGGCGACGGTGTCGCCGGGGTCGCGCTGCAGCGCCTGTTCCAGCCACTGGCGGGCCTCGGGGTTTTGCCGGTCCGACACCAGCACCACGCCCAGCGTCCGCGCGGCCGCCTGGCCGCCGCCCAGCTCGACCGCGCGCCGCGCCCATTGCGCCGCCTCGTCCGGGCGCTCCAGCCGCGCCAGCACCTGCGCGGCGTTGCTCCAGGCGTCCACCAGGTTGGCATCGATTTGCACCGCACGTTGATAGCTCCGCAGCGCCTGAGCGTCGTCGGACAAACGGTGCCAGACCATGCCCAGCCCGTTCCAGCCAGCAGCCAGGCCCGGATAGCGGGCCACCACGGACTGCATGATCGCCAGCGCCTCGCCAAACCGGCCCAGCGCGCACAAGGCCTGGGCCTGATTGCACAGTGGATCGGGGCGCTCGGGCGCCAGCTCACCAGCACGGCGAAACGCATCGAATGCGGCGCCGGCGTCGCCCTGGCGCATCAGCAGGTTGCCACGATTGAAGTGGGCGGCAGCCTGCTGCGGATCGAGCGCCAGTGCACGCGCCAGGCTGTCCAGCCCGGCATCGACCTGGCCCAGATCGGCCTGGATGTTGGCCAGGTTGATCCACCCAGCCGCCTGCTGTGGATGGCGATCGACCCACTGTTGCTGACGCTGCAGCGCTTGTGGCAACTCTCCCAGGCGCTGGTGAGCCAGCGCCGCCAGCTGCAGCACGTCATCGGCGGGTTGCGACGCATCCAGTGAGGGCGCCAGCAGCGCCAGCACCTCGGCGCACGCCCCGGCCTGCCAGGCCCGCAGGACCTGCGCCCATTGCTCGGCCGGCGCCATGGCCGAAGAAGAAGGCGCGGTGCTCACCGGACTACCCTCCGTCCTGCGGGCTGCGGGTGCGAGCGCCTTCGGCGCGGCCGGTCGGCGCTCATGCAACCCCCAGCATCTGCTGCAACTCGACGGGCGAGAGCAGGCGCTGGGCGATCAGCTCGCCCGCGCGAACATGCGCGGTGCCCAGCAGCGCGCGCGGCCGCGCGCCGAACACGGCCACCTGCGCCGCATCGGGCCAGTCGCCACGCCGGCGCATGCCGGCCAGAAAGCGCCCGGCCTCCTCGCCTTCCAGGGTGATGGGTAAATGATCGGGCAGCAGGGCCTCGGGCGGCAGCAAGGCCGCCAGCCGCGCCGCGTCATCCAGCGCCTCCAGGGCTTGCAAGGTGATGCACTGGGCGGTGAGGAAGGGGCCGGTCGCGGTGCGGCGCAAGCGGCTCAGGTGCCCACCGCAGCCCAGCGCCTGGCCGATGTCTTCGCCCAACGTCCGGATGTAGGTGCCCTTGCTGCAGGAAACTTCAATATCGATAGCTACCAGCGCTTGCCCAGATTGCGCTGGAGCCATATTCAGCTTATAAATTTGGACGGTGCGCGCCGCGCGCTCCACCTCGATGCCCTGGCGCGCGTATTCATACAGCGCCTTGCCGTCCTTCTTCAGCGCGCTGTGCATGGGCGGCACCTGGGTGATGCGGCCCAGAAAGCGCTGGCGCACCGCTTCGAGCTGTTCGGCGGTGATGGCGGGGACCGCGCGCTGCGCCAGCACCTCGCCTTCGGCATCGCCGGTGGTGGTGGTCACGCCCAGCTGGATCGTGGCCTCGTACGTCTTGTCGGCGTCCAGGTGCAGGCCGCTGAACTTGGTGGCCGCGCCAAAGCACAAGGGCAGCACGCCGGTGGCGAGCGGATCGAGCGTACCGGTGTGGCCGGCCTTTTCGGCACGCAGCAGCCACTTGGCCTTCTGCAGCGCCTGGTTGCTGGACAGGCCCAGCGGTTTGTCGAGCAGCAACACCCCATGCACCGGGCGCCGCTGCACCCGCGCACGAGGAGCAGCCATCACGATGCGTCGTCTTCCTTCGAGCGCGAGGCCACCGCCTTGGCGATCAGCGCGTTCATGTCGGCCGCGCGCTCGGTGGTGCGGTCGAAGATGAAGTGCAGCGTGGGCACAGTGTGGATGTGCAGGCGCTTGAACAGGCCGTTGCGCAGGTGGCCGGCGGCGTGGTTGAGCGCCTCCTCGGTCTCGGCCGGGTCACCCGTGAGCAGGCTGAAATACACCTTGGCGTGCGCGTAATCGGGCGTCACCTCGACGGCGTTCAGCGTGACCATGCCGACGCGCGGGTCCTTCAGCTCGCGCGCGATCAATTCCGACAGATCGCGCTGGATCTGGTCGGCGACGCGGTAGCCGCGGTTGGGGGTGGAATGCTTCTTGGGCATGAAGAGAATGACAAATGCCGGACGCAGAAATTGCGCAGAAGGCGCAAGAGATTCAAAACAAAATTTTGCGTTCTCTGCGGAACCTCTGCGTCCTCTGCGTTCGGCTGTTCTTACAGCGTCCGCGCAATCTCCTTGATCTCGAAGATCTCCAACTGATCACCTTCCCTGATGTCGTTGTAGTTCTTGAGCTTGATACCACACTCGAAGCCTTCCTTGACTTCGCGGACGTCGTCCTTCATGCGCTTGACCGATTCGATCTCGCCCGTGTAGATGACCACGTTGTCGCGCAGCAGGCGGAAGTGCGCATCGCGCCGCACCACGCCACTGGTGACGTAGGAGCCGGCCACGGTACCGATCTTCGAGGCCACGAACACGGTGCGGATCTCGGCCGTGCCGATGACTTCTTCCTTCTGCTCGGGCGCCAGCATGCCCGACATGGCGGTCTTCAGCTCGTCCACAGCGTCGTAGATGATGCTGTAGTAGCGGATGTCGATGTCGTTGCCCTCGGCCAGCTTGCGCGCACCGACGTCGGCACGCACGTTGAAGCCGATGACCACCGCGTTGGAGGCGATCGCCAAGTTGATGTCGGACTCGCTGATGCCGCCGACGCCGGTGTACACCAGCTGCACCTTGACTTCGTCGGTCGACAGCTTGAGCAGCGACTGCGACAGCGCTTCCTGCGAACCCTGCACGTCGGCCTTGATGATGATGGGCAGGGTCTTGACCTCGCCCGCCGTCATGTCGGCGAACATGTTCTCCAGCTTGGCGGCCTGCTGCTTGGCCAGCTTGGTGTTGCGGAACTTGCCGGCACGGTAGGTGGCGATCTCGCGCGCGCGGCGCTCGTCGGCCATCACCATGAAGTCGTCGCCGGCCTGCGGCACATCAGCCAGACCCTGGATCTCGACCGGGATCGAAGGACCGGCGGACTTGGCCTGACGGCCGTTCTCGTCCAGCATGGCGCGCACGCGACCGCTGGTCTGGCCGGCCAGCACCACGTCGCCCACTTTCAGCGTGCCGGACTGCACCAGCACGGTGGCGACCGGGCCGCGGCCCTTGTCCAGACTGGCTTCGATCACGATACCCTTGGCGGCTGCCTCGACCGGCGCCTTCAGCTCCAGCACTTCGGCCTGCAGCAGCACGTGCTCCAGCAGTTCGTCGATGCCCTGGCCGGTCTTGCTGGACACCGAAACAAACGGCGAATCGCCGCCGAATTCCTCGGGCACCACTTCTTCGCCCACCAGCTCGCCCTTGACCTTGTCGGGGTTGGCCTCGGGCTTGTCGGACTTGGTGATCGCCACCACGATCGGCACCTGCGCCGCCTTGGCGTGCTTGATGGCCTCGCGCGTCTGCGGCATCACGCCGTCGTCCGCAGCCACCACCAGGATGACGATGTCGGTGGCCTGCGCGCCACGGGCACGCATGGCGGTGAAGGCCTCGTGGCCCGGCGTGTCGAGGAACGAGACGACGCCGCGCGGCGTTTCGACGTGGTAGGCGCCGATGTGCTGCGTGATGCCGCCGGCCTCGCCCACCGCCACCTTGGCGCGGCGGATGTAATCCAGCAGCGAGGTTTTGCCGTGGTCGACGTGGCCCATGACGGTGACCACCGGCGGGCGCGGCAGCGCCTCGGCGGCGGCGGCCTGCACCTCGTCCTCGGTGAAGGCCTCGGGGTCGTCCAGCGCTGCCACCACGGCCGTGTGGCCCATTTCCTCGACCACGATCATGGCCGTGTCCTGGTCCAGCGGCTGGTTGATGGTGACCATCTGGCCCATCTTCATCAGCGCCTTGATGACCTCGGAGGCCTTGACCGCCATCTTGTGCGCCAGTTCGGCCACGGTGATGGTTTCGGGCACGTGCACCTCGATCACGCGCTGCTCGACCGGTGCGGCCGGTGCACTGCGTTCGTCGCGATCACGATCGCCACGGCGGCCGCGCGGGCCGCTGCGCCAGTTGCCGCGGCCCACGCCACCACTGGTGTCGCCACGGGTCGGGATGCCCTTCTTCTTGGCCGGATCGCCGGCCCAGCTGGACGACAGCTTGGCCGACTTGACCTCCTTGTTGGCGGTGGTCGTGGTCTTGGCGGCGGTGCCGGCCGGCTTGGTGAGCGTGCCCTTGGCACCGGCCTTGGCTTCGTCGGCCTTGCGGTCTTCCGGTTTCTTGGCGACCAGCACCTTGCGCGGCGCGCTCATCATGGCGCGGATGGCCTCGGCTTCGGCCAGGGCCTTGCGGCGGCTTTCCTCCTGCTCGCGGGCACGGACGGCCTCGTCCTCGGCCTCGGCGCTGGGGGCAGCGGCCACAGGGGCGGGTGCGGGGGCCGGCGCTGGTTCGGCGGCAGGGGCCGGCGCCGCGGCGGGCTCGGCCAGCGGCGCAGGCGCGGATGCGGCAGGAGCGGCCGCAGGCGCAGGTTCGGCCGCGGGTGCCGGCGCAGCGGCGGGCGCGTCGGCGGCAGCCGTGCGCTCGGCCGCCTGGCGCTCCTGCTCTTCGCGTTGGCGACGTTTTTCGGCGGCCTCCTCTTCCTGGCGGCGCATCAGCTCCTGCTGTCGGCGCGCCTCGTCGTCGCGGCGGGCCTGCTCGGCGGCGTCGATCACCGGCGCGGCAGGAGCCGGTGCCGGGGCCTCGACCGGCTCGGGCGCGGCCACCGGCTCGTCGTCGCGCTTGACGAAGGTGCGCTTCTTGCGCACCTCGACCTGGATGGTGCGGGCCTTGCCCGTGGCGTCAGCCTGCTTGATCTCGCTGGTGGTTTTCTTGGTCAGCGTGATCTTGCGGCGCGGCGCGGCGTCACCGCCCTGCAGGTAGTTCAGCAGCTTCTGCTTGTCGGCGTCGGTCAGCGCGTCGGACGCCGATTGCTTGGGCACGCCGGCGGCCTGCAACTGCTCCATCAGGGTGTCAGCAGGGCGTTTGAGTTCGTTCGCGAATTCGGCAACGGTGATGTTCGTCATATTCGGTGCTTGTCTCCATACCCTTACTCTTGATCGGCGAACCAGTGCTCGCGCGCCTTCATGATCAGGGCGCGGGCGTCCTCCTCGGACTGCCCGGTGATGTCGGTCAATTCGTCAATGGCCAGGTCGGCCAGGTCGTCGCGCGTCTGCACGCCGGCCTCGGCCAGCTTGGCGATCAGCTCGTGCGTCAGCCCTTCCAGGTCGCGCAGGTCCTGCGACACCGACTGCACGCTTTCCTCGCGCGCAATCTCCAGCGTCAGCAGCGCATCCTTGGCGCGGGCGCGCAACTCGTTCACGGTGTCTTCGTCGAAGGCGTCGATGTCCAGCATCTCCTGGATCGGCACGTAGGCGACCTCTTCCAGGTTGGTGAAGCCTTCCTCGATCAGGATATCGGCGATTTCCTGGTCCACGTCCAGCTTTTCCATGAACAGCTGGCGCGTGGCGCCGGTTTCCTCGGCCTCCTTCTGGGCCGATTCATTGGCGTCCATGATGTTGATCTTCCAGCCCGTCAGCTCGGACGCCAGGCGCACGTTCTGGCCACCGCGGCCAATGGCGATGGCCAGGTTCTCCTCGTCCACCACCACGTCCATGGCGTGCTTCTCTTCATCCACCACGATGGACGACACGTTGGCCGGCGCCAGCGCGCCGATCACGAACTGCGCCGGGTCCTCGGACCACAGCACGATGTCGACGCGCTCACCGGCCAGTTCGTTGGTGACGGCGTTCACGCGCGTGCCGCGCACGCCGACGCAGGTGCCGATGGGGTCGACGCGCTTGTCATGGCTCAGCACGGCGATCTTGGCGCGGCTGCCGGGGTCGCGCGCGCAGCTCTTGATCTCCAGCAGGCCCTGCTCGATCTCGGGCACTTCCTGGCGGAACAACTCGATCATGAACTCGGGCGCCGAGCGCGACAGCAGGATCGGCGCGCCGCGCAGGGTCAGGTCGACCTCCATGATCATGGCGCGCACGCGGTCGCCGTTGCGCAGGTTTTCCTTCGGAATCATCTCGCTGCGGCGCAGGCGGCCCTCGACCCGGCCGGACTCGACCAGGATGTCGCCCTTGTCCATTCGCTTGACGGTGCCGGTGAAGATCTTCTCGCCACGGCTCATGAAGTCGTTCAGCAGCATTTCGCGCTCGGCGTCGCGGATCTTCTGCAGGATCACCTGCTTGGCAGCCATGGCGCCGATGCGGCCGATGGGCACGGAGTCGACCGGCTCCTCGATGTACTCGTCGACCTCGATGTCCGGGATCTGCTCCTTGGCCTCGAACAGCAGGATTTCCTGGTCGGGCAGCTGCAGGCCCGCCTCGTCGGGCACCACGTGCCAGCGGCGGAAGGTCTCGTACTCGCCGCTGTCGCGATCGATCGCCACGCGCAGGTCGACCTCGCCCTCGTACAGCTTCTTGGCAGCCTGCGCCAGCGCCGCCTCGACGGCGCCGAACACCACGTCGCGCTCGACGTTCTTCTCGCGGGAAATCGCTTCGACCAGCATCAACAGTTCGCGATTCATGATTTCTACCTGTTCCAAATGCTCTTAAAACGAAAGCGCCTGCCGCGCCTTCCATCTGTTAGTCAATCTTCTTTCGCCCCAGATGGGGCCGACTTGCGGCCTTTGAAGTCCACCACCGGCGCCAGTCGCGTCGACTGCAGCTCATCCAGCGAGAACGTCAGGGCCTGCTCGGGTGCGGGCGGGCGCTTGGCGCTCACGCGCTGGCCCGGCTTGGCGGGGGCGGGCTCGTCGCGCCAGACGATCTGCCACTGCTCGCCCTCGGCCTTGTGCAAAGTGCCGCGGAATTTCTTGCGGTTGGCATGCACCTGGCCCGCCGCCGCCTGGCCGATGGGGGCCTTCAGCGCCACATCCACCAGCTCGCCCTCGAAGCGCTCGAAATCCAGCGCATGCCGCAGCGGACGATCAATGCCGGGCGACGAGACTTCGAGGCGCGCGTAATCGACGCCCTCCACCTCCAGCACGTATTGCAGCTGACGCGTGACGCGCTCGCAGTCCTCGACCGTGATCAGGCGATCGGCCAGATCGCCGGGTGACCAGGGAAAATCGATGGTGACGCGCAGCAATCCACCGGCGGAACGTTCAAGTTCCACCAACTCGAAGCCGAGGCCTCGCACGGTGTCTTCTGTCGTCTGCTGCAGCGTCACGTTATCCTGATGGCTCGCGGCCCACCTGAAAATCGATGGGCAAAAAAAATGGGCGGGTTGGAAGCCGCCCATTTGGTCGTCGTCTAATCCATGGAATTATAGTACGAAAAGCGCCGTGCTGACAAGGACCTACGTGCGCCAAGGCGCCTGAGGCGCCTGGCGGCCGGGCAGAATCGATTTCCAAGCCGTTTTGGGCTCCAGCGCCCGTGTGCATTGCGCCATCAGCCACATAAACGATAGTTGAATCAAGCCGCGGCCAGCAGCTTCTGCGTGTACGGGTGCTGCGCAGCCGTCAGCACCTGACCGGCAGGACCGGCTTCGACCACGGCGCCGTCCTTCAGCACGATGACCTCGTGCGCCATGGCGCGCACCACATCCACGTCGTGCGTGATGAGCAGGTAGCTCAAGCCCCGCTCCCGCTGGAACTTCTGCAGCAGCGCCAGCACCTGCTTCTGGATCGTCACGTCGAGCGCGCTGGTGGGTTCGTCCAGCACCAGCAGCTGCGGCTCGACGATGAGCGCCCGCGCCAAGGCGATGCGCTGGCGCTGCCCGCCGGAGAACTCATGCGGATAGCGCGCCAGCAGGTGGGGGAACTGCGCCTCGGTCAGCCCCACCTCGGCCAGCGCCGAGCGCACGCGGGCAGCGCGCTCGGGCGCCGCCACCTCGGGCGCGTGCACCAGCAGGCCCTCCCCCACGATCTCCTCCACGGTCAGGCGCGGCGACAGCGACGAGAACGGGTCCTGGAACACCACCTGCGCCACGCGGCGCAGCGGCTTGTCGGCCGCGGCCTTCAGCTGCCAGCGCTGGCCCGACACCAGCACGTCGCCCGTGACCTGCGTGCGCGCCAGCAGGCCCAGCGCGGCCTGCGCCAGCGTGGACTTGCCCGAACCCGATTCGCCGATCACGCCCAGCGTGCGGCCGGGTGCGATGGCGAAATCGGCGCCGTGCAGCGCCACGAACTCGCCCTTTTTGAACCAGCCGCGGATGCCGGGCAACGGCGTGGGGTAGACCACGCGCAGCCCCTGCGCCGCCAGCGCGGGCGTGGCGCCGGGCGCGTGCGGGCTTTCATCCACATCGCGCTCGGGCTTGCTGGCCATGAGCTTCTGCGTGTAGGGGTGCCGCGGTGCGTGGAAGATGTCGGCCGTGGCGCCCAGCTCCACCAACTGGCCGTGCTGCATCACCGCCACGCGGTCGGCAAAGCGGCGCACCAGGTTCAGGTCGTGCGTGATCAGCAGCACGGCCATGCCGTTGTCGCGTTGCAAGTCACCCAGCAGATCGAGAATCTGGCCGCGCAGGCTGACGTCGAGCGCGGTGGTCGGTTCGTCGGCCAGCAGCAGCTTGGGTTGGCAGGCCAGCGCCATGGCGATCATGGCGCGCTGGCGCTGACCGCCGCTCAACTGGTGCGGGTAGGCGCCGGCGCGGCGTTCGGGCTCGGGGATGCCCGTCTTTGCTAACAGTTCGATAGCTGCCTGCGCAGATTGGGCGGACGTCACCGCCCTTTTCAACCGAATGACCTCGGCAATCTGCTCGCCCACCGTCATCAGCGGGTTCAGGGCCGTCATCGGCTCCTGAAAAATCATGGCGATGTCGTCGCCACGCAGGCCGCGCAGCTCGCGCTCCGGCAGCGCCAGCAGGTCGCGTGTCTGCCGCCCGTCGTTGAACAGCGCCTGCCCGCTGATGCGCGCGCCGTGAAGCAGGCGCAGCAGCGCCAGCGCCGTCACCGTCTTGCCCGAGCCGGATTCGCCCACCAGCGCCAGCTTTTCGCCCGGCGCGATGGACAGCGAAACGCCCTCCACCACCGTCTTGGGGCCGAAGGCGACGTGCAGTTCTTGGACTTGAAGCAGATTCGACATCGGGTTCTAGCGCGGCTTGAACAGCCGGACGCAGAGGACGCAGAGATTTCGCAGAAGACGCAAAAAACTCCAAAGTGATCTTCGCCTTGCTTCTGCGCCCTCTGCGTGACTTCTGCGCCCTCTGCGTATGGCTGTTGGGTTACTCGGTAGGACGGCGCTCATGCATCGGCCTTTCGCGGGTCCAGCGCATCGCGCAGCGCATCGCCCATGAAGGTCAGCAGCAGCAGCGTCAAGACCAGCACGCCGAAGGTGGACAGCGAAATCCACCATGCATCGATGTTGTTCTTGCCCTGGCTGAGCAGTTCGCCCAGGCTGGGCGTGCCCGGCGGCACGCCCAGGCCCAGGAAGTCGAGCGAGGTCAGCGCCAGCACGGCCGCGCTCATGCGGAACGGCAGGAAGGTGACCACCGGCGTCATGCTGTTGGGCAGGATGTGGCGAAAAATGATCTGCCGGTTGGGCACGCCCAGCGCGCGCGCGGCCTTGACGTAATCAAGCTGGCGGTTGCGCAGGAACTCGGCGCGCACGTAGTCCGACAGCCCCATCCACCCGAACAGGCTGAGCAGCACCAGCAGCAGCCCGATGCTCGGCGCCAGGATGGCGCTGAAGATGATGAGCAGGTACAGCTCGGGCATCGAGCCCCACACCTCGATGAAGCGCTGGAAGGCCAGGTCCGTCTTGCCGCCGAAGAAGCCCTGCACCGCCCCCGCCGCCACGCCCAGGAGCACGCCCACCGTGGTCAGCGCCAGCGCGAACAGCACGCTGACGCGAAAGCCGTAGATCAGCTGCGCCAGCAGGTCCCGCCCGCGGTCGTCGGTGCCCAGCCAGTTGTCGCGGCTGGGCGCGCTGGGGTTGGGCTGCCTGGCGAAGTAGTTGATGGTCTTGCTGCCATAGGGGTTGGGCGGATAAACAGCCCAGTTGCCGTCCTTTGAGAACCGATCGCGGATGAAGGGGTCGAGATAGTCGGTTTCCGTCTCGAAATCGCCGCCGAAGGTTTTCTCGGCATATGTCTTGACGAGCGGAAAGTAGAACTGTCCCTCGTAGCGCACGACCAGCGGCTTGTCGTTGGAAAGGACCTCGGCCAGCAGGCTCAGCGCCACCAAGGTGCAGAAGATGACCAGACTCCAGAAGCCCAGCCGGTTGCGCTTGAAGCGCTGCCACGCACGGCGGCTCGGCGATGTGGACGACGGCAGCGGTGGCAGGGGCTGGGGCGCACCCGCGGGCGGACTGGGCGGCTCGGTTACCGCAAGTTCAGCCATGGGCGCTCTCCAACAGCAGGTTCTGGAACGGCTGCTGGCTCTTGAACCGGTAGGCGCCGAAGTCGCGCGCATCGGTCGTCAGAATGCGGCCATGGCCCAGTTCTTCTGCCAGCAGCACCAGCGAGGCATCGGCCAGATCCATCGGCAGGCTGGCATAGCGCGCCATCAACTGCACCATACGCTCTGTGTGCGCCAGTGGCCAACTCCACACGGCGATGGCGCCGTCGGCCACCTCGCGCAACAGCGCCTGCGCGGCGTCGGTGCCAATCCAGCGGGTGAGCAGATGCGTGGCTTCGGTCAGCACCGGCCAGGTGGTGATCCAGCCTTCGGCCTGCGTATCCAGCGCGCTCACGGCGCGGCTGTGCCAAGCGTCGCGCCGGTCGATCAGCGCATAGAAGAAACCGGCATCGGCAATGATCACGCGCCGCCCGCCGGTTGGCTGCGCTTGAAGGCTGCCTCGGGTTCGTGCACGGCGTGGGGCGCATCAATTGGCACGCCATGCTTGGCCGACCAGCCCTCGGCCAGCCGCGCTTTGTAGGTGCCGGCCACGTCGCTGCGGCCGCTGTCGCCCTGGCCGATGAAGGCCGACAGATGCCTGAGCCCGCCGCGCCGGGCGCGCACCATGTCGTAGTAGTGCTGCACGCTGGTGCGCAGCACTTCGCTCACGCCCATGCCCGTCACTTCGGCCAGATATGTGACCTGCTGCTCGGCCTCGGCGTCGAATCGGGCGTTGACTCGCATGGCATCGTCTCCTTGTCATGCATTGTATGACAAGGCGTTGGCCAGCGTCAACGCGCATCGGCGCGGAAATCAGAGCAGCTTCATCTTCCGCGCCGCCTCGGTCAGTTCGTCGCGGAACCTGGGATGCGCGATGCCGATCAGCGCGCGTGCGCGCTCCTTCGCCGTCTTGCCGCGCAGTTGTGCCACGCCGTGTTCGGTGACCACGTAGTTGACATCGTTCTTGCTGGTCGAAACGTGGGTGCCCGGGCTCAGCACCGGGGCAATGCGTGAGATGGTGTCGTCCTTGGCGGTGGACGGCAGCACGATGAACGACTTGCCGCCCCTGCTGCGGTTGGCCGCTCGCACGAAATCGCTCTGCCCGCCTGTGCCCGAATACGGCTTGAAGCCCTGGCTTTCCGAGCCACACTGCCCGAACAGATCGACCTGCATGCTGCCGTTGATCGAGATCAGGTTGTCGTTCTGCCCCGCCAGGTATGGGTCGTTGGTGAAATCCACCGGGTGCATCTCCAACCCCGGGTTGCGGTGCATGAAGTCATACAGCTTGCGCGAACCCAGTCCGAACGTGGCGATGATCCTGCCCGGCAGGTGGTTCTTGCGGCGGTTGGTCACCGCGCCCGATTCCACCAGCGTCATGATGCCGTCGCCGATCATCTCGGTGTGCACGCCCAGATCCCGCTTGTCGGTGAGCTGCATCACCACCGCGTCCGGAATGCCGCCGTAGCCGATCTGCAGCGTGGCGCCGTCGTCGATCATGTCGGCCACGTATTTGCCAATGGTCTGCTGCACCGGGCCGATGGTGGGCAGGCCCACTTCGGTGATCGGCGTTTCGTCCTCCACCAGCGCCGCCACCTGCGACACGTGGATGTGGCACTGCCCGAAGGCGAACGGCACGTGCGGGTTCACCTCCAGCACCACGGCGCGCGCCTTGCTGATGGCGGCCATGGTGTAGTCGGGCCCCAGGCTGAGTGCAAAGTAGCCATGCTCGTCCATCGGCGAGGCCAGCGTGAACACCACGTCGGCCGGCATCAGCCCGCGCTCGATGAGCTGCGGCATCTCCGAGAAGTACGAGGCCCGGTAATCCACCCAGCCCTCCTGCCCGCCCGCGCGCGAGGCACTGCCGAAGAAATACGCCGTGTGCCGCACATGCTGCACCGTGGCCGGGTCGAAGTAGCCGAACCTGCGCACCGGCAGAATCTGCGACACCTCCACGCCCTTGAAGCGCGTGCGCTGCTCCGACAGCGCCGTCAGCAGCGCGGGCGGCTCGCCCACACCGGTGGGCACCACGATGGTGTCGCCGTCCTGCACATGCCGCAGGGCATCGGCCGCGCTGCAGCGCCTGGCCTGGTATTGCGTCTTGAAAGTCATGGGTCGTCCTTGGGGCGGCGGCAAGGACCGGTCCTCGCGCCGGCCAAAGTGTAGACAGGCAAGCGCTGGCGAAACGCCTTGCCCATGCGTTCGGCAGTGTGGCCACTTGTCCAGAATCAAGAAGCGGACGCATTGCTTCGGCCTGCGTTCCTGAGCCGCGCCCAGCCGCTATGGATCAAGGCATCGGGCCACCTCGGCGCCCAGCGCCAGACAACTTGTCAGCCCAGGCGACTCGATGCCGAACAGGTTGACCAGCCCCGGCACGCCGTGCTCGCGCGGGCCCTGGATCATGAAGTCGGCGGCCGCTTCGCCCGGGCCGGTGAGCTTGGGGCGGATGCCGGCGTAGCCCGGCTGCAGCGCGCCGTCGGCCAGGCCGGGCCAGTAGCGGCGCACTTCGTCGTAGAAGCTGTCGGCGCGCGCCGCGTCGACGCGATAGTCGTCGCCCGCGTCCTGCCACTGAACGTCTGGCCCGAACTTGGCCTGGCCGCCCAGGTCGAGCGTGAGATGCACGCCCAGACTGGGCGAATCGCGCTCGACCACGGGGTAGATCAGGTGCGCGAACGGCGCACGGCCGCCGAGGGTGAAGTAGTTGCCCTTGGCCCAGTGCGTCGGCATTGGCGGGCGATGCTCGGGCGCCAGGCCCTGCGTTCGATGCGCCAGCGCGATGGCGCCCAGGCCGGCGGCGTTGACGACCTGACGGGCTTGCAGCACCAGTTCGTCACCGCTCTGGCCGGGGTCGGAAACTCCTATATTGATAGCTGCTAGCGCCGGCCCTGACTGCGCTGCAAGCCAATTCACCTTGGAATTCACCGCCAGCACGCCACCGGCGTTCTCCACGTCGCCCAGCAGCGACAGCATCAGGCCATGGCTGTCGACGATGCCGGTGGAAGGCGACAGCAGCGCGGCCTGGCAGCTGAGCTGCGGCTCCAGCGCATGCGCCTCGGCACGCGGGAGCCAGCGCAGGTCGGTCACGCCGTTGGCGACGGCGCGCGCCTCGATGGCGCGCAGTTCGCGCACCTGCGCATCGTTGCACGCCACGATGAGCTTGCCGCAGCGGCGGTGCCCGATGCCACGCTCGGTGCAGTAGTCGTACAGCATCCGCCGGCCCTGCACGCACAGCCCCGCTTTCAGGGATCCGGCCGGGTAATAGATGCCGGCGTGGATGACCTCGCTGTTGCGCGCGCTCGTCATGGTGCCGAAGGTGTGTTCAGCCTCCAGCACCATCACCTCGCGCCCAGCCAGGGCCAGCGCGCGCGCCACCGCCAGGCCCACCACGCCGGCGCCGATGACCACGGTATCGACCTGCTCGGCGCTCATGTCTCGAACCCTTCCAGCACGCAAACGGCGTTCTCACCCAGGGCGGCCGCCGCGTAGCCGCCTTCCAGCACGAAGATGACCGGCAGGCCGAGCCGCCGCAGCCGCTGGCCAAGGCACGTGAAATCCGCTGCCTGCAGCTGGAAGGTGCTGATCGGGTCGCCCGCGAAGGTGTCCAGCCCCAGCGACACCACCAGCGCATCGGCCCGGTGCCGCGCCACACGCGCGCAGGCCGCTTCGAGCGCGGCGAACCACGTCGCCGCGCTGCTGCCGGCGGGCAGCGGCAGATTCAGGTTGCAGCCGGCGCCCTCGCCCGCCCCGGTTTCATCGGCGTGGCCCAGGTAGAACGGGTATTCGGTGCGCGGGTCGCCGTGGATGCTGACGAACAGCACATCGGCACGGTCGTAGAAGATGGCCTGGGTGCCATTGCCGTGGTGGTAGTCCACGTCCAGCACGGCCACGCGCGCCGCGCCGCCGTCGCGCAGCGCCTGCGCGGCCACGGCGGCGTTGTTCAGAAAGCAGTAGCCGCCCATGAAGTCCGGCCCTGCGTGGTGGCCGGGCGGGCGCGTGGCGCAGAACGCGGCGCGCTCGCCACCCTGCAGCGCCTGCGCGGCGCTGGCTGCCGCATCGGCGGCCATCTTGGCTGCGGCCCAGGTGCCGGCCGACAAGGGACTGCCGTTGTCCATCGAATACAGGCCCAGGCGCGCGGTGAAGTTGGCCGGCTCCACATCGCTGCGCAGCGTGCGCACGGGCCACACGGAAGGAAACGGCTGCACGTCGGCATTGGCCGCACCCAGCGCCAGCCACTGGTCCCACGCGGTGCGCAGAAAGCAGAGGTAACGCGGCGTGTGGATGCGTTCGAGCTGCGGCGTACTGTCCACCTCGGGCATGCGCAGCGCATGGCCGCGCGCGCGCAAGGCCTGCTCGACAAAATCGGCCCGGGCCGGCCCTTCGAAGCAGGGCACGCGCTCGCCACGAAAGAACTCGAAGCGCGGCGCGTGCTGGCTTTGCCCGGGATTCAGGTAGGTCAGCATGGCGCGATTGTGGGGGATGCGGTGCGCGGTGCAAGGTGCGTCGGCCTGGTCTCACAGCAATGCCGTGCGCTGGCCGACGGGCTCAGCGTTCAGAGCAACTTAAGTTCATGTTCCTAGACTTTCAGTCATCGCACCACACCGTGCGACAACCATCCCCAAGGAGTACCCCCATGCACAAGTTCACCCCCGCACTCATCCTGGCACTGGCCGCCGGCACGTTCGCCGGCAGCAGCCTGGCGCTGACCAGCGCGGAATACAGCGCCGCGCGCGACCGCATCAACGCCGACTACAAAGCGGCCAAGGCCCAGTGCGACAAGCTGAAAGGCAACGCCGAGGACATCTGCGAGGAAGAAGCCAAGGGCAAGCGCAACATCGCGCGCGCCGAGCTGGAGCAACAGCGCGAGCCGAGCGACAAGAACGCCCGCGCGGTGGAACTGGCCAAGGCCAAGGCCACCTACGAAGTCGCCGAAGAACGCTGCGACGACCTGCGGGGCGAGGCCGAAGACCGCTGCGAACGCGAAGCGCGCGCTGCCTACGACGCCGCGGTGGAGCGCATTCGCGGCAAGTGATGCTCACCCGGGCGTTGGCGCCGTGGCGCCGGCGCCCCACCCGCCCCGGAGCCCGCCGCCACCGGCGGGTTTTTTCATGCCTTGGGCTGGCGCAGCACCGTGGCGCGGGGCGAGAAGCCGTGGTTCAGCGGCCCCACGCCCTGCCCCGTGGTCACCAGCGCACCTTCCTTGATCGCGTCGAGCACGTAGCTGCGCGCCGCCTCGGCCGCCAGGCGCAGCGGCAAGTCCTGCGCCAGAAACACCGCCAGCGCCGACGACAGCGTGCAGCCCGCGCCATGCAGGTTGCGCGTGTCGACGCGCTCATGCTGCATGGCGTGCGGCTCGGCGCCGCGCTCGATCAGCAGATCGAGCACCTGCTCGCCCGGCAGGTGCCCGCCCTTCAGCAGCACGGCGCGCGCGCCCATCTGCAGCAGCGCCTGCGCGGCGATGGGCATGTCGGCCGCGCTGTCCACCGGGCGGCCCAGCAGCAACGCGGCTTCGTCCAGGTTGGGGGTGATCAGTGCGGCGCGCGGAAACAGCTCGGCCACCAGCGCCTGCACGGCCGGCGCCTCGATCAGGCGCGCGCCGGTGGCCGAGGTCATCACCGGGTCGAGCACCACGTGCGGCAGCGCATGGCGGTCGATGGCCTGCGCCACCGTGTGCACCAGCTCGGGCGAATGCAGCATGCCGATCTTCACCGCGTGCACGCCGATGTCGCTGGCCACGGCGTCGATCTGCGCCGCCAGAAAGTCGGATGGCGCGGCATGGATGCCGGCCACGCCCAGCGTGTTCTGCGCCGTCAGCACGGTGATGGCGCTCATGCCGTAGGCGCCCAGCGCGGCGAAGGTTTTCAGATCGGCCTGGATGCCGGCGCCGCCGCCCGAATCGGAGCCGGCGATGGTCAGTACGCGAAGGTATTCCTGGCTGTGGTCGAGCTTCTTCATGGTCAAAATGGCCTCCAGCGCCCGTCACACAAGCGCGAGCAGCTATGTTAAAAAGAGCAACCGGCAGCGCTGCCCTGACCTGCCGCATCGTGACACAACGCGCTCACGCCGTCACGTGCAGCGACGGGTGCGGCCACGCCGGCACCGGCAGGCGCGGTGCGGCGCGGCCGGCCTGCAGTGCCACCTGCCACGCGGGCAGGGTCTGCGCCGGGTCGTCGCCCAGCCCGCGCACCACGCACACGCCGCTGGCGCCGCTTTGGGCCGCCTGCGCGGCCTGGGCATGGTCCAGGATGCCGCCGATGGCGACCACCGGCACGCCGGCCATGTGCACCCACCAGGCCAGGTTGTCCAGCCCCTGCGGCACCCAGGGCATGGCCTTGGTCAGCGTGGGCCACACCGGGCCGCACGCCACATACCAGGGGCTGAGGCTGCGGGCGCGTGCCAGCTCCCACAGGCTGTGGCTGCTGATGCCCAGCGGCAGCAGCGTGGCAGCCAGTTCGGCGCGGCCGGCGTCGCCCAGGGCGAGCAGGTCTTCCTGCCCTAGATGGATCGCCAGGCCTTGCCGGTTGCCCGCGGCCACCTTGGCGGCCAGCCGCCAGTGATCATTGACCACCAGCGTGGCGCCCGCCCCGCGGCACGCGGCGAGCGATTGCGCGATGGATTCACGCAGCGCGGCGTGCCAGGCGGCGTCGGGGGCGTCGGGCGTCTTGATGCGCAATTGCACCGTCTGCACACCCGCTTGCACCACCTGCTGCACGCGCTCGGCGCTGTCGACGATGGCGTACAGGCCGATGTCGGCGTTTTCAGATGAAATCGGTCTGCAGCGCGCGTCCATCAATCGCAAGCAGCTATCAAAATCAAAGCTCTCAGACCAGGACATGAAGGGTATCAGCGCCGGCTCGGTGGCAAAGCCCGCGCGCGCCGCCACCGGGCCCGCGCCCTGCCCGGCCGCATAGCCGTGGCGCAGCGCGTGCGTGGTGGCCATCTTGGCCAGCACCAGCGCGTCGGCGAGCACGAAGCCGCGCGCCAGCGCGCACGCCGCGCTGGTGGCAAAGGTGCAGCCGGTGCCGTGCGTCTGCGGTGTGTCGATGCGTGGCAGCGCCAGCCAGCCGTTGGCGTGTGGGGTGTCGATCCAGTCGAGCGACCAGCCGGGTGCATCGGCGCTGTCGCCGCCGGTGAGGGCGACGGCCTGGGCGCCGGTGGCGCGCAGGGCGGCTGAAAGCGTGGGGATGGCGGTGCGGGAGGGTGGCGATGACGGCTCGCCCCTCACCCCAACCCTCTCCCCAGAGGGGCGAGGGAGAAAATCACCCGTGCTGCCGGCGGCGTCATGCCGGCCCGAACCGCCTGCTGGTGTGTGCGCCAAGCGCTGGCTGCTCCCAGGCGCCTGCGCCGTCTTGCTCCCTCGCCCCTCTGGGGAGAGGGCTGGGGTGAGGGGCCGCGCCGCATCCTGCCGCAAGGCCACGATCAACCGCCTTGCCTCGCGCCCATTTGGCGTGACCACAGTCGCGCGCGGCAGCAACAGTTCGACATAGGCGCGCAGCACCGCCTCATCGGCGAACGCCGCGCCGGTACTGGCGCCCAGCACCGGGTCCACCACCAGCGCCACGCGGGGATCGCGCGCGCGCAGGCGGTCGATCCAGCGCGCCACCACCGCCACGTTCTCGGCGCTGCCCAGCAGCCCGGTCTTGACGGCAGCGGGCGGCATGTCGTCGGCCAGCGCGGCCAGCTGCGCGTCGAGCAGTTCGGGCGACACGGGCTCGACGCGCGCCACGCCCACCGAGTTTTGCGCCGTGACCGCCGCGACCACCGGGCACAGGTGCACACCGAAGGCCTCGGCCGCGCGCTGGTCGGCACTCAGGCCCGCGCCGCCGCCCGAATCGTTGCCGGCGATGCTCCAGATAATCGGTTTAGCTACGGATTCAGGAGCTGCTGGCGCAAGCAGATCGAGCGCTGAGGGCATATTCAATTGATGAGAAACGGATTGCCAGTGACCGGCGTCGTCGCCACCGCGAAGTCCTGCTTGGCCATCACGCCGGCCCGGTAGGCCGTGCGCCCCGCCTCGATGGCCTGGCGGAACGCTCCTGCCATGCGCACCGGGTCGCTGGCCTGGCTGACGGCGCTGTTGAGCAGCACCGCGTCGTAACCCATCTCCATCGCCTGCGCGGCGTGGCTGGGCGCGCCGATGCCGGCGTCGATGATCAGCGGCACATCGGGCAGGCGCTCGCGCAGCAGCCGCAGCGCGAAGGGGTTGACCAGGCCCTGCCCCGAGCCGATGGGCGCGCCCCAGGGCATCAGCAGCGGGCAGCCGGCATCGAGCAGGCGCTTGCACGTCACCAGGTCGTCGGTGCAGTACGGGAACACGGTGAAGCCGTCCCTGGCGAGCTGGCGCGCGGCCTCGACCAGTTCCACCGGGTCGGGCTGCAGCGTGTATTCGTCGCCCACCACCTCCAGCTTCACCCAGGGCGTGTCGTACAGCTCGCGCGCCATGTGGGCCAGCTGCACCGCCTCGCGCGCCGTCGTGCAGCCGGCGGTGTTGGGCAGCAGCCGCGCGCCGTGCGTGGCCATCGCCGCACGGATGATCTCGACAAAGCTGTTGTCGCCCGCGGCGGCCAGCTGGCGCTTCAGCCCTACGGTGACGATCTGCGCGCCCGAGGCGGCGATCGCATCGGCCAGCACCTGCGGCGAAGGGTAGCCGGCGGTGCCAAGGAGGAAGCGGCTGGCGAGGGTCACGTCACCCACCATCCACGAATCGGCCGCAGCACCCTTGTTCATCACATCACTCATGGTTCCACTTTCTCACCACAACCTGCGCGTCGGTCTGCTGCGCCCACTCATCCACCCACGATCGGTTGAAACAGCAGCACGGTGTCACCTTCCGCCAGAACCCGGTCACGCGCCGTGCGCGCCACAAAGGCGCCATTGACCGCCGTGCTGACCGCCTGCGGTGCATGGCCCAGCGCGGCCACCAGCTCCGCCAGTGTGGTGCCGGCCGGCACATGCTTCGGCTGGTCATCCAGCTGAATCGTGACGCCCTTGGCCGATGCCTCGACCGGAGCACTCGTGCTTTTATCAAACGATTTCATGCCGCAACCCCCGTCTATACTGCGCTGGAAGCTTCGATTTCAGGAGCAACCTCTTCCGCTGCACACCAACCCGTCTGCCGCAGCGCCTGCTCCACCAGCGCTGGCGCCAGCAGCCAGCCGTGGCGGAACAAGCCGTTGATGGTGAGCTTGCGGCCCTGCCAGTCGACCAAAGGATTGTTGTCGGGCAGCGCGGGGCGCAGGTTGACGTCCATCTTCAGGATGCGCGCCTCGGCCAGCGCCGGCACCACGCTGTGCGCGGCGGCCAGCAGTTCGACCGCGCTGCGCAGGCTGACGGGCGAGCGGTCTTCGCTCTCGATCTCGCTGGCACCGACCAGCACGTCGCGCGCCGTGCGCGGCACGACGTAGACGCGGTGGCGCGGATGCAGCAGCCGCACCGGGCGCGTGAGGCCATGGCCGGGGCAGTCGAGCCAGATCACTTCGCCGCGGACGCCGCGGACGGCTGAGGCGTCGCATGGCGAGGCGATCGACTCCCTCCCCCGCTGGGGGAGGGTTGGGGTGGGGGCTGACCGGGCTTCCACCTCAACAGTGACCGGCCCCTCACCCCGACCCTCTCCCCAGAGGGGCGAGGGAGAAACAGCCGACTCACGGATGTCCTCTTTGGCTCCCTCTTCCGCCTGCGGGAGAGGGCTGGGGTGAGGGTGCGCCGCCTTGGCCCCCACGCCGCGCACATCGATCACCACATCGAAGGCCAGTACGCGCCCATCGGCCAGGCGCAGCGTGCCGCCGCCCTCGCCCCCATCAACGGCGAGCACGCGGGTGCCCCAATGCCAATCGACATCCTTCGCGCCATCGTGCAGCGCCGCCATCGCGGCCACGGTGTCGATCTGCCCCTCGCCCGGCAGCAGCCAAGCGTGCGCGGGGCCTTGCACCGATGGCTCCAGCGCGCGCAGCGCTGCCAGGTCGAGCGGCTGCACGCCCTCGCGCGGGCTGGCCGCTTGCCACTCGGGCGTGGCGGTGGCCGCCTTCAGCCGGTCCAGCACGCGCTGCGCGGCACCCAGGTCGGCGCGGTGCGCCAGCATCAGGCTGCCTTCGGCCCTGACCAGTTCCGGGCGCCCCAGTTGCGCGGCGATCTGCCGCCACAAGGCAATCGAGCGCCAGCCCAGCGCAGCCACGGCGGGCTCGGCGTTGTCCAGTTCGGACAGCGGGCTGAGCATGCCCGCCGCCGTGAACGCCGCCGCCGTGGGCACGTAGGGATCGGGCGCCTGGCTGCGCGCGACGGGCTGCGCGCTGCTCGACGGGTCGAACACGCTGACGCGATGCCCCGCCCGGGACAACTGCCAAGCCAGCAGCCGACCCAGCAGGCCGGCACCGGCGATGCCCATGTGCAAGGCTTTGCTCATGAATAGCTACTTCTCTTATAGCTGCTTGCGCTAGATAGATAAGGCTGGAGGCCTGTTTCTTCCATCGAGCTTATCTTGGCTGAAGTGCGCTTCGCCAGATCAAGCCTTGTTGATCGGGATGTAAAACTCCCCACCCTTCGCCGCAAACTCCTTCGACTTCTCGTCCATCCCGCGCTGCAGCGCCTCCTGCTCGCTCACACCCAGGTTCGCGGCGTAGTCGCGCACGTCCTGCGTGATCTTCATCGAGCAGAACTTCGGCCCGCACATGCTGCAGAAGTGCGCGGTCTTGCTGCTGTCCTTGGGCAGCGTCTCGTCGTGGAAGTCGCGCGCCGTGTCCGGGTCCAGGCCCAGGTTGAACTGGTCTTCCCAGCGGAATTCGAAGCGCGCCTTGCTGATCGCGTCGTCGCGCGCGCGGGCGCTGGGGTGGCCCTTGGCGACGTCGGCGGCGTGGGCGGCGATCTTGTAGGCGATGATGCCCTGCTTGACGTCGTCGCGATCCGGCAGGCCCAGGTGCTCCTTGGGCGTGACGTAGCACAGCATCGACGTGCCCATCCAGCCGATCATGGCGGCGCCGATGGCGCTGGCGATGTGGTCGTAGCCGGGCGCGATGTCGATGGTGAGCGGGCCCAGGGTGTAGAACGGCGCCTCGTGGCAGTGCTTGAGCTGCTCCGTCATGTTCTCCTGGATCATGTGCATGGGCACGTGGCCGGGGCCTTCAATCATGGTCTGCACGTCGTGCTTCCAGGCGATCTGCGTCAGCTCGCCCAGCGTGCGCAGTTCGGCGAACTGGGCCTCGTCATTCGCGTCCGATGCGCAGCCGGGCCGCAGGCCGTCGCCGAGACTGAAGCTCACGTCATACGCCTTCATGATCTCGCAGATCTCCTCGAAGTGCGTGTAGAGGAAGCTCTCCTGGTGGTGCGCGATGCACCACTTGGCCATGATCGAGCCGCCGCGGCTGACGATGCCCGTCACACGGTCGGCCGTCAGGTGGATGAACGGCAGGCGCACGCCGGCGTGGATGGTGAAGTAGTCCACGCCCTGCTCGGCCTGCTCGATCAGCGTATCGCGGAAGATCGCCCAGTTCAGGTCTTCGGCAATGCCGCCCACCTTCTCCAGCGCCTGGTAGATCGGCACGGTGCCGATCGGCACGGGCGAGTTGCGGATGATCCAGTCGCGTGTGGTGTGGATGTACTTGCCGGTTGAAAGGTCCATCACCGTGTCGCCGCCCCAGCGGATCGACCACACCAGCTTCTCAACCTCTTCCTCGATACTGCTGGTGACGGCCGAGTTGCCAATGTTGGCATTGATCTTCACGCGGAAGTTGCGGCCGATGATCATCGGCTCGATCTCCGGGTGGTTGATGTTGGCCGGAATGATGGCGCGGCCACGCGCCACTTCATCGCGCACGAATTCGGGCGTGATGACCTCGGGCATCACGGCGCCCATGGGGTTGCCGCGGCGGCGCGCCTCGCGCTTCGGGTCGCCCAGGTGCTCGCGTGCCCACTCCAGCCGGCCGTTTTCGCGCAGGGCGATGTATTCCATCTCGGGCGTGACGATGCCTTGGCGCGCGTAGTGCATCTGCGTGACGTTGGCGCCAGCCTTGGCGCGACGCGGCTGGCGCTGCAGGCCGGCGGCTTCGCGCCGCAGTTGCTCGATGCGTTCGCTGTCGCGCGCATCGTGCTTGCCGCCGTCGTCCAGGATGTGCGCCAGCCGGCCTTCGTAGCTTTCCGTATCGCCGCGCTCGTCGATCCATGCCTGCCGCAGTGCCGGCAAGCCGCGCCGCACGTCGATGGCGGCCTGCGGATCGGTGTAGGGCCCCGAGGTGTCGTACACGCTGGCCTGAGCACCATTGGTCAGGCGGATGTCGCGCACCGGCACGCGGATGTCCGGCCGCGTGCCTTCGAGATACGTCTTGGTCGAGGCGGGAAACGGCTCGCGCGTGAGCGTGAGCAACTGGGCGAATTTATCGGGGGCGTTCATCGGCAGTCTCCTGTGGCGTCTGTATGCAAAGACTCCGGGCTGCCTGTTGCGCATTCGGCCTCATGCCGAGGTGATGCGCTGAAGGTGCTGCTCTTCCTTACGCCGGTGCTAACCGGATCAAGTTGACGGGTTCGGCTGCGGTCAGCCATCTCAGCTCGCGTGTGCGGGCACCCCGGAGTGTGTTGCCCATAATAGCGCGAAAAGGAGATTCGACATGACCGCTTTTCGCCCTGCCCTTGCTGCGGCCTTGACTGCATTGCTGCTTGCTGCCTGTGCAACCGATGGCCGCACGCCCTACTCCTACAGTGGCACGCTAGGCGATGCGCAACGCGACGCCACGCAAGCCTTGCGTGGCCATCCGCAGGCGCGCACCATCTATCGCGAAGGCCCCGTCACGGGGCGCGAAGGCGATCTCTCGCCCGAAGAATCGGCGCGCCAGGAAGCCATCACCTACTGTTCCAGCGTTGCCATGTCCGCACGCACACTCGATGTGCGCAAGGAACGCCTGCCAGCGCGCGGCGGCCTGCAGGGCCGCGCCAATCTGGCCACCGAATACGAACGCGTGGCCCTCACCTTCGTCTGCGAACGCGGCCAGCCTTGAACGCACGCCAAGAAATTTTTCAGCGCGCTCGAATGCCGTGAAATTCGGGCTATAATGCAAGGCTATTCCCCGATAGCTCAGTCGGTAGAGCGACGGACTGTTAATCCGCAGGTCCCTGGTTCGAGCCCAGGTCGGGGAGCCACATAAGGCAAGGAAAGCCCGCTATGCAAACGCTAGCGGGCTTTTTCTTTTGGGCCTCGCCGTTGCCGTATGGTTGCCGTTTGCAGTCGGGTAGGGCGGCCTGGATGCGGCCCTGCGGCGTTACAAATTGGCCGAACCGCCGGCGATGCTGGGTTCAGTCCACGTACTTGATGACCTGGTAGCGAACCTTCTTGTTGTTCAGGGCGTACATCATCCCGCCGATCGGCATCACGCCGCCAAAGCTGCTTTCGCTGGCCATCTGGATCGCGGCATGCCCGCCCTGCTTCTTCACCTCGCTGGCGACGGCGCTGCGCAGGATGTCGTTGTCGCCCCACCCCTCCCCGACTTCGGCCTCGGCCACCCCGATGATGGTGTACTTGCGGGGCGGCGCGCCATTCGCCCAGAAATCCACCCCGTCGGCTACTACCTTTGAGCCGCCCTGTCCCTCGTGCAGGTTGTTCTTGCCTTCATAGGCTTGATAGTTCACCGTGGCGCATCCGGCGAGGACGGCGGCGAGCAATAGCACGACAAGCTTCTTCATGACACTTCCTCCGGGTAGTTGTGTGCGCGCAATCGTAACCGCGAGTGACGCCAGCCCGGGGGTTTCGCGCAAATCGCCCGGTTTCCGTATCCAGCATGGCCCACTACGGGCATGCTTTCGATCGCCGACCACGCCTGCATCCTTGACGCCGCCACGCCGCACATAGTCATCGAGCGCGGCGTGCGCCTGCTTCACATCTGGAAGCTGGCCGAAACCGATGCCGAGCATTGCGCGATCCTGCTCGACCACCTGAACCCGCCGCCGGGCGCGCGCATCCTGGACGCCGGCTGTGGCGTGGGCGAAGTGGCGCGCCTGATGCGCGAGCAGCGGCCCGACCTGCATTTCACGCTGCTGAACATCAGCCAGGCCCAGCTTGACCTGGCGCCGGCTGGCATGCCCCAGCTGCTGGCCAGCTTCGACGACATCCCGACGCCGGATGAGTCGTTCGATGCCGTGATGTTCAACCACGCCATCTGCCACGCCGCCGACTGGCTCACCACATTCCGGGAAGCCGCGCGCGTGCTTCGTCCGGGCGGCCGGGTGCTGATCTACGACATGGAGCGCCAGCACGGCGACAACCACCTGCTGGCCCACCACACCCACTCGACGGCCTGGCCATGGCAGCAGACGCGCGACACCGCAGCCCTGGCCGGGCTCGACCTCGTGGGCGTATGGTTCCCCGAGCCGGTCGACACCCCGCTTCTTCGCTTGATGGGCGACGAGGCTTTCTACACCACCGTTTTCAACGGCGTGCGGCCCATGGTGATGGTGCTGGCGCGCGACGACTCTACGAACCAAGGAGCGCAACCATGAGCCGACGGGCAAACCTCAGCTTTCTCACTGGCCTGATCGACGGCGGCCTCAAGGGCTACCACCTGGGCCGGCAGATTCAGCAGAATCAGGCCGCCGACGCGGCGCTATCCGCCAAGCCCGAGCAATCGCAGGGCTACACCGCCGAGGACGGCAAGCGCATCGAGGCGCTGGCCAACGCCAAGGACGCCGAGGGCCAGCCGCTGTACACCATCGGCACCGACGACGCCGGCAATTACACCGCGACGCCGAACCTGGCCGGCGGTGGCATGCAGGGCGCCGGCATCCTGCCCAGCCAGGTCGTGCAGCGCCAGACCGTCACCGACTTCATGGGCACCCGCCATGCCGGCGAGCTGTCCGAGCGTGAGGTGTCCGGCCTGCGCGCGCGCAAGCTGATCGAGGCAGGCGCCATGAGCGACCCGCTGCGCGCTGCCGCGGCCGGCGTGCAACTGGACCAGGCCGAGCGCCTTCGGGCCAAGGAGGATCGAGAGGAAGCCGACCGCCAGCGCCTGGCTGCCGCCGTGCGTGCAGACCGCGGCGGGATGCCCAGCAGCGCCACCGCAGGCGCCCCGGCCGCGAGCACCTTCACGCCGGGCGGCCCCTTGCCAGGCGCCGCAGTCGGCGGCGCTGCCCAGCCAGGCCCTGCCAGCCAAGGGGTGCAAGACAGCGCCCTGACCAACTATCTGCAAACCAGCACGCCGCGGGTGGTCGACGAGTTGCTGCGGCAGGGAAAGATTGACCAGGCCAAGGCCTATCAGACCTTCATCGACACGGAACAGGGCCGCAAGTACGCCCAAGCCTGGACCGACGGCGTGCGCCGCTTCTCGTTCGGCGACACCAATGGCGCGCTCAAGTCCTTCGAAGGTTTGTACAACAGCCAGCTGGCGCGTGATGGTCAGAGCGTGCGCCTGACGCCGGGCAAGGAAGCCGGCGCCATGGTGGTGACGATGTTCGGCCCGAAGGGCGAGGAGCTGGGCGCCCAAACGCTCAAGACCGACGACTTGCTGTCCCAGGCCGCGATCTACATGGCGCCGCATGAGGCGGTGAAGCACTTCGCCGAGCGCAACGCCAAGCGCGAGGACAGCGCCGCACTGCTGGAACGCCAGACCACGCTCGAAACCCAGCGCCAGGATGGCCGCGCCGCTGCTGATGATCGCCGCGATGCCCGCACAGACCGGCAGATCGCCGCCGCCGATGCCCGCGCGCAGCGCACCATCGACGCCGCCGACCAGCGCCTGACCCGCACGCTCGACGCGAAGGGCAACCCGAACGCCAAGCCCCTGACTGTCACCCAGCAGCGCACAAACCTGGAAATCGACGCCGCGCGCGAGTACATCAGCGGCATGGACCCAGACGAAATCCGCCGGCGCACCGCCAAGACCACGAACACCGGCCGCGAGAACCCGGACTATGACCCCGCCCTGGCGCGCCAGGCTGGACTGGCTGCGCGCCGCAAGATCGGCGAGGACGATCAGTTCGACGGCGCCCAGCGCCCGCCGCCCAAGTCGCCGGCCGAGCTGCGCAAGGAAGTCACCGCCCGCTTCAACACCGACCGGACGATGAACAAATACCGGCTGGGCAAGGACACCGACAAGGGCACGGAAGTGCTCGACGCGCGCGGCAAGCTCGTGGGCTACTACCGCTGATCGGGGGGGGGCGCCATGGGATTCACCCCGCTTGCCGAGATCGAGGACGCCGACACCGCCACGGCGGCGGCGGTCGCAGCAGACCCCGAGCGCCGCGGCTTCGTGCCGCTGGCCGAGGCACAGGCAGCCGCGCCGTCCGCCACCGAGCCCGCACAGGGCTTCGTGCCGCTGGCGCAGGCCGAGCCCCAGCCCGCCGAGCCGGACAAACCATCGCCCGCCACCGCTGGCGTGCTGCGCACCGTCCTGCTGAATAACCCGCTGACGGCCATCGGGGAGGCGGGGCTGAACCTGCTGTCGATGGGCGCAGCCCAGCCGATCGCCGGGTGGGCGGGCCTGGCCACCGAGGCAGCGCACCAGGTCGGACTGACCGACAAGCGCGGCGCCGACGTGGTGCAGTCGGTCGGCGAGGCGCTGACCTACCAGCCGCGTGGCGAGATGGGCCAGCAGGCCGCCGGCATCGTCGCCTATCCGTTCGAGAAGCTGGCGCAGGGCGCCGGTTGGGTCGGCAACAAGACCCTGGACGCCACCGGCAGCCCACTGGCCGCCACGGCGGTCGATACCACGATTCAGGCGCTGCCGATGGCGCTGCCCGGGCTGGTGGGCAAGCGGGGTGGGCGCCCAGCTGCACGGCCGGCACCCGAGGCCCCCACCAGCTACCAAACCTTTCGCCGCACACTGGAATCCGGCGGCCGGGCGACGGCCAAGAACCCGAGCAGCACGGCGCTGGGGCCGGACCAGTTCATCGAGGGCACATGGCTGCGCACCGTGGAGCAGGCGTCACCGGATTGGGCCAAGGGGCTGAACCGGGCTGAACTGCTGGAACTGCGCACCGACCCCGCCAAGTCGGCGCAGATGGCGCGCGTACTGGACGCGAACAACGCCGCCGCGCTGCGCTCGCAGGGCGTCGAAGTCAACAACCACACCCTGTACGCGGCGCACCACTTCGGGCCTCATGCTGCCATCCGCATGGCGCAGGCGGCGCCCGACACGCCCATGGCGTCGATCCTCAGCAAGCAGCAGATGGCGGCCAACCGCTACCTGAAGGGCAGGACCGTCGCCGACACCCTGGCCCATTGGGATCGCCGAGCCGGTGTTCCGGTGCAGGCGGTGCAGGCCGGCCAGCGCAGCGGTTTCGTGCCGATCGATGAGGCTCAGCCGCTGGCCACCCAGCCGCGCACGCCGCGCGTGGCCGATGCGGTCATGGATGGCCCCGACGCGCTGCCGCCTGCCGCGCTGGCGCCCGACGCCGTGCTGCCGGATGCGCCGCCCGCAGTGGACCCACTGCCCGCCAAGCTGACACCCGAGCAGCGCGGCGTGGACGTGATCGCACGCAACCTGGCCGACAGCATCGACGCTGCCACGCCCGAGCCCATGCAGCGGGTCGATAGCTACCGCGGCGAGGCCGCCCGCGTGCGCGCCGCTGCCGACGAGATGGACGCCCGGGGCGTGCCCGACGTGGCCACCGCCTACCGCGCCGCCGCTGATGCGCTGGAGCAGCGCGCCACGCTGGTGGCCGACGGCGTGCACGACGGCATCACCGCCACCTCGCACGTCCAGCTGCTGGACAGCAACCCGCGCTACGCGGAACTGATGCGCCAGGACGGCATGACGCCGAAGCTGGCGCGCCAGCTGCTGGCCGAGGAAACCGCTGGCCCGCGCTCGCCGGCCGGCACGATGCTGCCCGACGACCCGACCATCAGCGAACGTGCACGCCGTACCGACTCGGGCTCCTGGGTCGCGCAGGACCGGCTGGGCAACGACCTGCCCGGCTCACCCCAGTTCGACAACCCCGGCGCCGCCGCCCGCTGGGGCAAGCTGAAAGGGCTGGGGCTCGATGAACAGGCCGACGCGCTGGTGCGCCAGCCGGCGCGCGCCGCCCCCGGCGGCCAGGCCCGGGCCATGCGCCTGGCCGAGATCGACAACCAGCTGACCCGTCTTGAGCAGGCGCTCGACCCCGAAGGCGTGGGGCTGGCGCGCACCACGCAAGGAGCAGACCATGCCATCCCGCCGCGAGTTGAACATCTGGCGCGACATCAAGAAGCGCTGCTACATCCCGACCAGCAAGTACTATCGCCACTACGGGGCCAAGGGCGTGACGATGTGCCCGCAATGGCGGGCGAGCTTCGCCCAGTTCCTGCGCGACATGGGGCCGGCGCCCAGCCCAGACCATTGGCTGGTGCGCAAGGACACGGCGGGCGACTACTGCCCGACGAACTGCGAATGGGCGCCGCCCAGCCGGCAGATGGCGCGGCGCAACTGCGCCAGGCTGGTGCAGGTGGATGGGCAGACGATGCTGCTGTCCGAGGCCGCGCGCTTGCCGGGGATGCCGTCGCGGGCGACCATCAAGCGCCGGCTGGCCAAGGGGCTGCCGCTGCGCAATCCACCCGCCACGCCCTGAACGATGGCGAGGTGCTGCCGCGCGATGGCACCGTCAACATGGGACCGGGCGCGAATTACGTCGGCCTGATCGATGACAGTCCGACGCGTGCCGGCGTGCCCGGCAGCGGCCTGGTCGACGCCGGCAGCGGTGGCGGAAAGCGAGCGAAGCCGATCCGGCGCGAGGACATTCTGATCCCCTTCGCCAAGGCGCTGGACACCAATATCTACACCGGCCGCGTCAAGGGCAAGAAAACCCTCGGCACCTTCAAGACCGACACCGAAACCGTGCGCGTGAAGCGTCACGCTGACCTTGAGGTGGCCGCGCACGAGATCGCGCACCTGATCGATGGGCGCGTGCCCAAGGTGCGCCAGGCGTGGCTGAAAGGCCCCGAGGCCAAGGCCATCAACAAGGAGCTGCGCGCGATCAGCTACGACAACGGCAAGGTTTTCGAGGGCTTCGCCGAGTACGTGCGCCTGTACCTGACCCAGCCCGACGCCGCCATGGCCAAGGCGCCCACCTTCTCGCGCTGGTTCGACGACTTCGTGCAGACGCACAAGTACGGCCCGGCCATCAAGAAGGCGCAGCGCGAAATGGGCGACTGGTTCGCACAGGACGCGCTCGACCGCGCCCGCAGCAAGATCGGCATGCACCGCCCGCTGTCGGACGCCATGGACACTCGCCGGGACGCCTTCCGGCAAGCCGTCTTTGACGACCTGCACGGCGTCTACCGCATGGAGCGCGAGCTGTCGGGCGGCAAGATCGCCCCGGTTGGCCCCTACGAATCGGCCCGGCTGGCGCGGGCGTCGGCCAGCATCGCCGACGGTTCGTTGCGCTTCGGCGCGCCGGTGAAGAACGCCGACGGCTCGTTCTCCTGGAAAGGCCAGGGGTTGGAGGACATCCTGAAGCCCATCGCCGGCAGCCTGGACGACGGCCTGCTGTACTTCGTCGGCAAGTCGGCGGATGAGCTGATGAAGCAGGGCCGGGAGCACCTGTTCACGCGCGGCGAGATCGACGCCATGCTGCGCCTGAAGCGCCCGGAGTACGACAAGGCGTTCGCCGAGTACCAGAAGTGGAACAGCGGCATCCTGGACTTCGCCGAGGCGCAGGGCGTCATCAACCCCGAGGCGCGCGCGCAGTGGCAGCGCACCCAATACATGCCGTTCCACCGCATCGGCCAGCCTGGCCAGGGCCGCGCCAAGCCGGGCGACTGGTCGGGCGTGAAGGCGCTCACCGGCGGCACCGAGAACCTGCGCGACATCCTCAGCAACATGACCGCCAACGCCGCCATGCTGATCGACAAGGCGGTGAAGAACGAGGCGCGGGTGAAGATCGCCAACCTGGCCGAGAAGGAAGGCGCTGGCGGTGGCCGCTTCATGACCCGCATCCCGCCCGAGTCGCGGCCGGTGCACGTCACCAAGGACGCCATGATCGACGGCATGGCCAAGGCCATGGGGCTGGACAAGGCCGACCCGCAGGCCAAGGCGCTGATCGACGGCCTGCGCCAGACGCTGGATGATGCGCCCGGCCTGATCGACGTGCTGCAAACCAACATCCCGCCGGCCGGCAGCAACGTGGTGGCCGTGCTCAGGAACGGCAAGCCGACCTGGTACGAGGTCGGCGATCCGATCCTGCTGCGCGCGCTGGAAAGCATCGACCGCAAGGCCATGCCCACGGTGATGAAGTGGCTGAGCCTGCCCAAGCGCGTGGGTCAGACCACGATCACGCTGACGCCCGACTTCATGATGGCCAACATCGCGCGCGACACGATACAGGCCGGCGTGATGAGCCGCGCCGGCTTCCGGCCCGTGGTGGACAGCATCCGCGGCATGAAGATACGCCTGACCAATGACCCGGTTTACAAGGACTTCATCGCCAACGGTGGCGGCCTGTCCTCGATCTACCTGGATGAGGGGCGCTTTCGGGCCAAGCTGGAGAAGTTCTACGCCGGCAAGGGCATCGACCATCGCACGGTGCTGAACACCCCTGACAAGGTGCTCGGCTTCGTTGAAACGCTGGCAGACGCCTTCGAGTCCAGCACCCGCCTGGGCGAGTACAGCCGCGCGATCAAGGCCGGCGAGCACCCGCGCCACGCCGCCTACCTGGGGCGCGAGGTCAGCGCGGACTTTGCCATGCGCGGCGACAGCCAGGCGCTGGGCTTCCTGACCGACACGGTGATGTTCCTGCGCCCGGCGCTCACGTCGTTCGACCGCCTTGGCCGCGGCCTGGCACACGATCCGAACCGCGCCGCCATCGCCACCAAGGCCGGTGTTCTGTCGCTGATGAGTTCGGCGCTGTACCTGCTCAACCGGGACAACCCCAAGTACCAGGACCTGCCCGACTGGGACAAGGACGGGCATTGGCATTTCTTTGTCGGTGACCAGCATTTCCGCTACCCCAAGATTTGGGAGATCGGCGCCATGTCCTCCCTCGCCGAGCGCACGACGGCGGCGATCGTGGACGCCGACCCGCAAGGCACTGGCGGCCACTTCGCCCGCATCCTGGGCGCGACCTTCAACCTGAACTACACCCCGCAGATCATCGCGCCGCTGGTGGAGCAGGCCACCAACCGCAGCGGCTTCACCAAGGCGCCCATCGAGACGCCGGGCATGGAGAACATGCAGCCGTTCATGCGCGCCAAGCCGCACACCAGCGAAACCCTTCGCGCGCTCGGCATGGCCACGGCCGAACTGCCCGAGTGGGCGCAGGTGAACCCGGCGCGCACCGAGGCCCTGTTGCGCGGCTACTTCAACACCTGGGCGATGTACGGGCTGCAACTGAGCGACGAGGCGTTCTTTGGCGACAAGCTGCCGACCAAGCGCCTGGACGAATTGCCGGTGCTGCGCCGCTTCTACGCCGACGAGCCGGCCCGGCGCACCCGGTACGAAACCGAGTTCTACGACATGCTGAACGAGGCGCAGCGCCTGCGCGGCACCCTGCGCGAACTCGATCGGCTGGGAGAAAAGCCGCTGGCCGACGCCAAGGAAAGGCACCCCATGGCCGAGGAAGCCTCGCCGCTGGAGGCCGCCGGCAAGGAGCTGGCCGGCATCAACAAGGAAATGCGCGACGTGCGCCGCTCCGACGCACTGTCGCCCGACGAGAAGCGCCAGAAGCTCGATGACCTGATCCGCCAGCGCAATGCGCACCTGAAGGCCACGGTGGAGGCCGCCCGCAAAGCCCAGAAGGCAAGAAAGGAAGAAACCCCATGAGCAAGTTCGTCACCTACGCGCACCAGGCCATGGCCGCGTGCGGCTTCGCCGTGCTGTCGCCGGAAGTCGCGGCCACCGTGCGGCCGGACCTGTTTCACAGCGGCATGGAGGCCAGCGGCTCGCTCGGCGAGGCCAACCAGCACCGGCACTTCCACGGCATGCGCGGCGTCACCCGCCTGCAAGCCGAGCTGGCCGGCCTGGCGCATCCCACCGTCACCGTCATCACGCGCAGCATGGATGACCTGGAGCGCCGCATCCAGCAGGTGACGGGCTTCAAGGTGCTTAGCATCGGGCCTGAGCCGGTGGCAGTGCCCAAGGCCGCGCCCCATCCGACGACGATTGCTGCCGAAAATCTGGCCGTAGCGCGCATGGCCAAGCTGCGCGCGCTGGCGGCGCAGGAACTGCCGTCCTACGGCTGCACGCTGCGCACGGAGATCACCCGGGCGCGGCAGGAGCTGGCGCGGCTGGGTGAGGCGGACGGCGTGGGGTTTGTGCCGGCGTGGAGGGGTCGGGTGGAATCGTCCTCCTGAGAAAACCTGAGATTCCGGACGGCGGCAGGCGAATCGTCCTGTTAAGGAAAGTCATGGTTTGCCGCCGCCGGGGTGATTCGTCCGGTTGAAAAAAGTTGAGATTCACGGTCCGGGCGGACGAATCGTTTCGGGGCGTTGAACCACAAGGGCGGGTCGGGGAAGGCGGTGCACTTTGTGCGCCGTGGCGGCGAGAGATACCCGGGATTCCGGGTATCTGAATACTAAGGTTCTACTACGGTCAGCGCGATCGGGGCGGACGAATCAGCGGCCCCGGAACGTCAAGGTTCTGACAAGGGTACGGGCGCTAGGGCGGACGATTCTGCACCCATGAAAAAGCCCGCCGGGTGGCGGGCCTGGGGCTCGTGCTGATGATGGTCAGGCTGCTGCGGCCTGTTCCCGCACACTGACCAGCACATGCTCATGTGCGCGCCGCCACACCTGTTCTGGCTCCATGTCGGGATGCTCAGCGGAAATGGCGTCGGCGCTGGCCCCCAGCCGATCGAGCATCGGCTGGTTGCTGGCGTATGCGATGCTGCCGCCTTCCGGTGTTGCCGCCCATGCCTTCAACTGATCGAGGCTCGATTTCCACGATCTAGCTGTGTTCTTCGCGGCAGCCTGCGCCGCGCGGATGTTGGCCCGCTCCAGATACTCGTTCGCATCGACGGCCAGGGCATCGATCGCGTCCAAGAGCCCTGCGCGCATGTTGGCGCCCATGGTCATTACGCCGGGCGATTCCACCAGCAGCACCTGCGCAATCGCGCTGATGCCACGCAGGCGTGAGGCCATGGAGGCGGCTTCGTGACTGTGCAAGTCCAGGTCGTTGTCGAGCCCACAGTCATGGTTCAGCTTCCATTCGCTGTGTAGGTCGAGGACGCCGACTTTGGCTTTGGTTGCTGCGGTTACAGTCTCGGTAGCCATTGATTCACCTCATTCGTGATTGATGGTCAGGGGCCAGTTGGTGCGTCACCACCTACTGGCCCCGCCTTTTTGCCCCGCTCGATCCGCCGCGGGGCTTGGCGGTTTCCTCATCCGGCAGCCTGGCCCGGTCGATGCGCTCGCGCACCCATGGCCCGCCGCCCAACTTGTCCAACTTCGTGCGCTGCTTCTCGCTCATGCGCACCGACACAATCACCGTCGGCGACGACGCATCCAGTGGCGCGCGACCGCCGCGCCTGGTTTTCTTGTCTGTGTCGCTCGGTTCCGTCATGCTTATATCGTATGACGATTGATGATCTAGTGTCAAGCTATATCGTCATACGATAGATTCAGAAGGACGCTATTGCGTATCTGTATTCGATCGAATACAATACAGCCTATGAATTCCATCCGTCTGTTGCCCGAGTTCAGCCGTTGGCTCAGCGGATTGAGGGATCACACGGTGCGCATACGCTTGGCGCGCCGGCTGGAGAAGGCGCAGGCTGGCAACCTCGGCGACGTGGCCCCGGTGGGTGATGGCGTGATGGAAATGCGCGAGCACTTCGGCGCTGGCTGGCGCATGTACTACGTCCAGCGCGGCGCCGTGGTGATCGTGATGCTGGGCGGTGGCGACAAGTCCACCCAGCGCAAGGACATTGAAACGGCCAAGGAGCGGGCCGGAACGCTCGAAGGAGAGTGATGATGGTCAAGGTAGCCGACCTACCCGAATTCGACATGGCGCAGCATCTGGACAGTGATGAGGCCATTGCTGATTACCTGACGCTGGTGATCGAGGAAAACGACTCGGCCGCACTGGCGCAGGCGCTCGGAACGATCGCCCGGGCGCGTGGCATGAGCGAGATCGCCAGGGCGTCTGGCCTAGGTCGTGAGGCGCTGTACAAGGCACTGCGGGCCGACAGTCAGCCGCGCTTCGACACCATTTCGCGCGTGTGCCAGGCGCTCGGGGTCAAGCTGGTGGCTCAGCCTGTCGCAGCGCACTGAGGCGGCGCTTTCAGTGGAAACACCCGGGCGGCTGGTTCGCCTGGCCATCCGAGGTTTGTCCAAAGTGTGACCAAAGCGCCAGCGCAGCTATTCGGCAGCCTCCCGCATCCTCGCCCGCATCGTCCGCACCACGCGCGAGAAGCTTTCCCGGTTCATCCGCCGCACCGTGCCATTGCGCATCCGGTACACCAGCTCGCGGCTCTCCATGTCGAAAGGCTCGAAGCCCTCGACACCCAGGGGCAGCGCGTTGCGCACGAGGAAGAACCAGGCGCGCTTCGGTGGATCGTCGGGCCGGTTGGCCAGGTACTGACTCAGCCAGACGGCGACAGGCGAGTAATTGGTGCGGGTGGTCATGGTGGTGTGCTCCTTCAATGCTGGGCTGGTTCCAGCTCCTCAAGTTCCCATTGGCCGATCGTGCTGTCCAGTTGGTAGATGAGCGCGTGGGTTTCGCAGTAGGCGTCGTCAAGATGGCTGTCCAGCCGGTCAATGGCACGCCGCACGAACTGGGTGATCTGCACCGCGCGCGGGTGTGGTGAGCCGTCAGGCGTGGGCGGCAAGGTGCGCAACTCGTCCAGGCGCTCCAGGATCGCCTCAGAACCGACTTTGGCGATGCGAAGCTGGGCAGCCCCATCCGTCAGCTTCAAAACCGCCTGACGCGCCAGTACGACGGCCTGGTGAGCGCGCTCGCATCCCAGGGGATCGGTGCAGCTACTCATGGGCGCTTCCTCGCGGCTTTCTGGCCTTCCGGGGTGAGCCGGTACCTCATGTTGCGGGTGTTCCGCGGATCGCTGCGGCTGGCCTCGATGTGGCCGCGCGCGAGCAGCAGCGTCAGCGCCCAGTGGAAACTCGACCGGGTGGGCACGCCCACGGCCAACTGGCGGTAGGCCCACCACTCAGCCGGCGCCGTCGCCATCTTGCGCAGGACGTGATGCGTGGCCGATCCGACCTGCACGCTGCCGGGCGGCTTTGGGTTGAAGGCGGCCCTTCTCGCTTCCTGCGCCGTCGTCGCGCCGCCCGTCTGGGCAAGCTGGCGCAGCATCCAATCCATGCTCATGGGGTGCCTTTCAGAAAGGCATGACGTCGTCGGGCAGGTACCCGGCCGCTGCGGGTGCGCGCTGCGGTGGCGTGTCCTTGTCCTTGGCGACTGCCTGGCGCTTTCTGGTGACGTGGTACGGCGTGAGCACCGCATGCGCCTGCAGGTTCAGGCTGGGGCGCGCGTTGCCGGTGTTGTCCGTCCAGGTGCCTACGGTGAGCGCGCCTGAAACCGCAGTGCTGTCGCCATCGCCAAGCGCCATGAGCGCATCGCAGGCGGTGCGGCTGAACGCGATCACGTTGATGAACTGGCCTTCGCCCTGGCCATCGGCCGCGCGAATCTTGGCGGTGACGTAGGGCTGACCGGTCTTGCCGGTGCGCTGCTGGACCTGGCCGAACAGCTTGCCGGCGACGAGTGCATCGATCATGGGGTGGTTTCCTGGTTGGTGGTGGTCAGGGTTTCGCGGAACACGGCGGCCCAGGCTTTGGGCGAGCCTTCGGCCGTCCATTCGTAGCCGCGCCACATGGCAGCGGTCTGCATGGTCAGGTTGACGGACAGCGGCCACACGGCGCGCCAGGCGTCACGGTCCTGGCGGAACAGCAGCAGCGGGATGCCGCCGTGCCGTTCGGCCTGGGCGGCGGCCTGTGCCCACCAGCCGGCGATCAGGGCGCGGGAGGCGCGGGCATGGCGCTTCACCTCCACGCACCAGCCGGGCAGGCCTTCCAGGTCGGAATCCCCATCGTGCTGGCGCACGCGGCGGCGCACGTCGCAGCCGGTCAGTTCGGCCAGCAGGGCGGCAATCTCGCGCTCGCCCACCTTGCCTTTGGTGCGGCTCATGGCGCCCATGGATCGATCTCCTGTGCGGGGTAGGCGCGCTCGAAGTGCTCCAGCAGGGCAGCGTGGTGCTCGGGCGGGACTTCGGCGAGCTGGCGGCGCATCTCCTGGCGAGCGGCTGGCGAGTCGCCCCAGTGATCGCAAGCACGCATGGCGGCGGCTTGAAGTCGGCGCAAAACCGACCGGGGCGCACTCATTGCCCACCCCCCTCTGCGCCTTCCTCTGCGCGCGCGCTTCCCCCCGTACCCCCCTGCGAAGTCAGCGCAGTCAGCGCAGACACTTCGCCGGGTGCGTTGACTTCGAAGTCAGCGCAAGTCAGCGCAGTCAGCGCAATGGGCTGCGGCTCGGCAAACTCGCGGCCTTGCGGTGTAAGCTCCCATACCTCTTTCTGGTGCCGGTTTTCGGCGCTGCGCATCACGCGCACCAGTTGCCCGGCCCGCTCGGCACGGCGCAGCAAGTCGAACACGTCGGCGGGCTTGATACCCCTCGGATAGCCCGGCTCGTTGCAAAGCAGCTTCGCGGCATGGGTGCGGCTTGTCGTTGCCGTGGTGACGTGCTCGCCACGCTCGGTGAATTCGGCAATCAGCCTCAGCAGGGCTTTGGTGTTCACGCGGTCGCTGATACCCTGCACCACTGGCGAAAGCGTCTGCACGGCCTGCGGTAAGCCCCCCTCGGGCCATTCCAGCGCCAGCGGCGCGCGCATCTTGCCGTGGTTGCTCTTCTGGTGCTCCAGCGTCAACGAGCCATCCTCGGCGCGGCTCATGAAAATCCGGCTGCGGGATGAGTTGTGCCACGCCGTGGAACCGCTGTAACCCTCGCCGCCTTCGGCCTTGCGTGCCCGGCTGGTGTTCTTGTCGACGTGCGCCAGCAGCAGCACGGCGGCATCGGCTTCGCGGGCAATCGCGGCCAGCGAGCGCATGAAAGCCCTCACCTGACGGCGCTGGATTTCGTCGCCGCCGTAGGCGTCCGATGCGTTGTCGATGGTGACCAGCCCGGCGCCGGTTCTGCGCACCAGCTCGCGCAGCTCGGCATAGACCGGCGTCACGTCTCCAGGCCCGCGGCCTTCACTGGCGAACAACTCCGGGTTTTCGGTGCCGTCAACGATGTGCAGTGCGCCCAGCTCGGCAGGGGAGATGCCCCAGCACTGGCAGATGTGCGCCAGCCGGTGGCGCACGATGCCGGCCCCATCCTCAAGGCTGGCAAACACCACGGGCACGGCGTCGGTGCCAGCCCCGAAAAGCTCCCGTCCTGTCGACACGGCAGCAGCCAGCATCAGGGCAACCGTCGATTTGCCGGTGCCCCCGTGCGCACCTAGCAGCGTAACCACGTTCCGCGGGCAGTAGCCATCCCACACGAAACGCGGCGGCGGGCTGGGGTTGCTGTGCACGTCGAGCACGCTGACGGGCGTCAGCAGCGGCGCGGGCGGCTCAGGAACTGCGGCAGCTTCCAGCAGCGCGGCCAGCGCTTCCAAGCCGTCACGCTGCGCCAGGTCGCCCACGTCCGAATTGGCGGGCCAGCCCTCGGGCAGCGCGGCCACGGCGGCGCCCAGCTCGCGCGCAATGGTTTCGGCGTCCGGTTCCTTGCCCACGTCGGGCACCAGCACCAGCCGGGCGGATGCATCACGCTGGCGCAACTGCGCGGCCACGCGGGACACGTTGCCCCAGCCGAAACACACCACGGCGCGATGCCCGGTCGCCTGCCAGCAAGCCCATGCAGCCCCGATACCCTCGCACACGTACAGCGGCCCGTCGCCAGTGCCGACGATGTGCGATGCGCCGGTCATCGGCGCCCCGGCCAGGTTCATCTTGGGGCCATCGGGCGGAATCAGCTGCAGGCTTTGCAGCTCGCCGGCCGGGCCATGGGCGGGGACCACCAGCGCGCCGGCCATGCTGTGCCCACCGATGCGCAGCGGGTCACCCTGGGGCAACACGCGCAGCAGATCGAGCGGCACGCCCTGGGCGGCCTTGCGCACGATGTACGCATGCTGTGCTGTAGCTGGCTCGCAGCGCGCCCACACATCGGCAGGGGTGCTACCTGGGCGCGGGGCTTTCGTGGGCGCCTGGGGCTTGCTGCGGGGCTTGGCTGGGGCTTGGCGCGTGGGCTTGGCGTCATCGCGCCAGCCGTGTTCAGTGGCCATGCGGTACAGCGTGCCGGCGCCTACGCCCTTGCCGGGCTTGAAGCTGCGCCAGGTGTCGCGCGCGGCGCGGCTGTCGTAGCTGGCGGCCTGGGCGCTCCAACTGTCGAAGGCGTCGAAGTCCAGTCCAGCCGCCTGGGCGGCCATGCCGGCGCGCACCCATTCATCGCGCGGCAGGTCGGGCGGGATGTGTCCCAGCGCCTCCCGGGCGCGATTGAGTTCGTGGGCTGCGCTCACCTCGCCGCCTCCGCAATGGAGCGCGCTTTCGTTTCAATGGCGCGCCTCGCGCCCCGCATCGCCTTCTGGCTTTTGGCGCACTTCGGGCAAACCAGATAGACAAGGCTCGGATGGGCGGGGTTGTGCGGCTTGTAGCTGCACACCAGCCAGCCGGGGGCGGGAGCGCGCATCTGGAAACAGCCCCAGCAGCGGGCCGGACGGTCATCGGCATGCAGCGCGGCGCGGACGCGATTGATCTCGGTGATGTCGTTCATCGGGCCCCCCCGATCTGCCGCAGGAACGCGCGCGCCTGCTCAATACTGTCGAACTCGCGGGCAAAGACCCAGCGGCTGACCAGGATGGTGATGAGGCCGTCGTCATCGGCGCACCAGGTCATCGCGTGGCCGGTCAGGGCGAATTCGGCTTGAAGGGTGGCCAGGGCCTTGCGCGTAGCCGTGTCCACCATGGCAGACTGGCGGGGCTCGATTGAGCATTGCTGCTTGTTCTCACCACGCCCGGCCTGCCCGCCGGGCGTTTTCATTGGGGCGTCCATGTCAGGACGCCTTGGCAAGCTGATCGAGCTTGCGCAGCACGTCGCGCGCCGCGTCCACGGTGTAGATGGAGCGCTTGCCGAGGCGCTTGGGCTTCGGAATCACGCCATCCTTGATGAAGCCGTAGAAGGCCGTACGCCCGAACGGCGTGAAGCCTGTGCGGCCTCGCTTGTCGCCGCGCGGCCGAAGGCTGAACATTTGATCTACGGCGACAAAGCCCTCTGTCGGCATCACAGCGGCGATCGGCTGGATCGGCTGCTGCGTGGGCTGTGGCCCTGCCTCGGGTGCGGTGGTCTTGGTTTCCATTGGGCGCTGTCCTAGTTCGGATGCGTTCAATGGTCACTCACAGCAATTTGGCAAAGCGGTTAAATTGCCAATTCATGGCGCGATGCTTGCGATCGAGACAGCGCTAAGTCGTTGATTTCCAATGACCTATACGAGTCAATACGATGCTGTTCGGACGGTGACAATGTGGAACTCGGAGACCTGGCTTATGTCCGCGCGTAGCGCCGCGTGAGTCCAGCCAAACGCGCTGCCTCCTGAGGTTGCCCCTGAAAACTGGAGTTCTTAACCCTTGTTGAAAATACCGACAAGGAGTTCAGAGATGAGTGACAAGCAGGTGCGTGCGCAGTACACGCGAGAGTTCAAGCAGGAGGCTGTTCGGCAGGTCCGCTCGGGTCAGGCGATTGCGGTGGTGGCCAAGGTACTGGGCATTCCCAAAGCGAGCCTGGGCAACTGGGTGCGGCTGTCAGCCAAGGGAGAATTGGACGGTGCGGGCGGTGGTGACAAGAGAATCCAAGTCTCGCCCGAGCAGATGGAGATAGCCCGGTTGCGTGCAGAGAATGCTCGCCTTCGCATGGAGCGCGACATCGCAAAAAAAGCCGCGGCGTACTTCGCGCAGGACACGCTGCGAGGTACGCCTGGATTCACCAAATGAGAAAGCTGTACCCGGTGAATGTGTCCTGCGGGGTGCTGGAGGTCAGCGCCAGCGGGTACTTCAACTGGCTGCGCCGGCGTGATTCTGGCCACGGTGGACCTGCCCGGCGTCACAGCGACGAAGCCCTGCTGGCGTACATGCGCGCCATCCACGCCGAGGTGAAGGGGGAATACGGTTGGCCACGCATGCACAAGGAACTGCTGGCCCGGGGCATCCGGGTGGGCAAGGACCGGGTGCGCAAGCTCATGCAGCAGCACGGCATCAGGGCCAAGACCAAACGCAAGTTCGTGGTGACTACCGACAGCCGCCACAGCCTGCCGGTGGCGCCCGACTTGGTACAGCGGCGCTTCAACCCCGAGGCGCCCAACCAGCTGTGCAGTGGCGACATCACCTACATCCAAACCGACGAGGGCTGGCTGTACCTGGCTGCGGTCATCGACCTGTTCAACCGTCAGGTGGTGGGTTGGAGCCTGCAGCCGCACATGCAGGCCAGCCTGGTCAAGGACGCGCTGGCCATGGCGTGGTGGCGCCGCAGGCCACCTCCTGGACTGATATTCCACAGCGACCGGGGCAGCCAGTATTGCAGCCATGAGTTCCAGGATGCCTTGAAGGACTGGGGCATGCGTTCATCGATGAGCAGAAAGGGCAACTGCTGGGACAACGCACCGACCGAGAGCTTCTGGGGCCGGCTGAAAACAGCCAGCGTACATGGGTGCAAATTCGCTACCCGTGAGCAGGCCAGGCAGGCGGTGATGGACTGGATGGCCTTCTACAATCACCGCAGGCTGCATTCGTCGCTGGGCTACCTCAGCCCGATGCAGTACGAGCAGCGCTGGTACGAGGCACAGCGTAAAAAGGCCGCGTGAACCGTGGGTTAAGAGCTACACGAAACAGGGGCAAGGTCACAGTAAGACTAACCCATCAAGAATTAAAACAGGCGGGTCATACTGCGCCTGGATTGACTGCAGTCCGGCAAGGTTCAGAGCCTGCGCCAAACGGGAGAATGCATGCCATGAAAAATTCGGTTAACACACTGCGCAGCGTCAATATGAACCTGCTGCCGATATTGGCTGAGTTGCTACGGACAGCTAATGTAACCAGAGCTGCGGGCAGGCTGCACCTCACTCAATCCACGGTCAGTGGATCACTTCGTCAGCTGCGCGAGATATTCGGCGACGAGCTACTGATGCAGCATGGCCGGGAAATGGTTCTTACTGAAAGAGCCAAGCGACTGGTACCAGAGGTAGAGCGCATCATGGAGTTGACTGGCCGTCTGTTCCAAACGGAGCAATTCGATCCTTACACGGCTGCATCGCGCTTTCGCATTGCAACAGCAGACTATGTTTCGGCACTCGTGACGTCGAGGCTAGGGGCTGTCCTGCAGACGCTAGCCCCGAACATTACCCTTACCCTCACGCCTACGCCGGGCACATCCGCCAAAGAACTGCAACTCGGATCACTTGACCTGATTATCTGCCCCAATCTTCCATCCAATTGGCAAGCCTGCGGCATAAGCCGCAGCGATCAGGATTTTCAGTATGAAATTTTCATGCAAGACGACTTGGTGGCAATCCAGTGGCGCGCGCATTCAGGCAGTGCAAAGGCAATGAGTCAGCTCGAGTACCTCGAACGTCCACACGCCGTCTATTGTCGTACAGACGGACACGAGACCATTGAGCAGGAAACTCTGAACCGCCTAGGCTTGCGACAACGTACTCAGTTCCAGGTTCCCTATTTCACGTTGCTCCCTCAGTTGGTTGTCAATACAGACATCATCAGCTTGGTGCCCCGATCGCTCGCGCTCCACTACGTGAAAATCTTCGATATTGACATCTTCAAACCGCCCTTCGAGTTGCCGACCATGGATCTGGTCATGATCTGGGCAAGAAGCCGAGAAGCCTTTCCAGACCTGAATTGGTTACGAAACCTGGTGCGCCAGGCTTCATCTGAGGCTGAGTGCGCCTGAATACAGGGCGGTCTCAAATCTGAAGTGCAACACCGCTGGTTGATATTCAATGAATGGTAGCGGAGTTCCTCTCGGCGATAGCCGCCATGAATCGCTGTAAGGCCTGATAGGGAGAATCCCATCCGAGCGTCTGCCGAGGACGGTTGTTCATCAGATCGGCCATGGAATCCAGCGCCTCCTGGTCATGCACGCTCAGGTCTGTGCCCTTGGGCATGAACTGGCGCAGCAGCCCATTGGTATTCTCGCAACTGCCCTTTTGCCAAGGGCTGTGCGGATCACAAAAGTACACGCGCATACCAAGGGCTTCGGCGAGCTCCTTATGCCGGGCCATCTCCTTGCCCTGGTCATAGGTGAGCGTCTGGCGCATCGGGTCTGCAATCTGGCGCAGCTTGTTGGTGAACGCAGCCAGTGCACTCTCAGCCGATGCGTCAGGCATCTTGCACAGCAGCACCAGGCGCGTTGAGCGCTCGACCAGCACACCCACCGCCGACTTGTTGCCAGCGCCCTTGATCAAATCCCCCTCCCAATGCCCCGGCATCACGCGATCATTGACCTCGGGTGGGCGAACATGGATAGAGACCATGTCTGGAATCTGACCGCGCCGATGAGAGCCTGCTGAACGCGGGCGGCGTGTACTCTTGCCCTGGCGCAGCAGTGCGATGAGCTGGCGGCGCAACTCGCCGCGTGGGTATGCATAGATGGCGGTGTAGATGCTCTCGTGCGAGGCATGCTTGCTTGGCTCTTGGGGATACATGCGCTGGAGTGTGTGTGTAATCTGCTGGGGCGACCACAGCCAGCACAGCATGGTGGTGACAAGCATCCACAACGCCCCGGAGCTGTGCAGTTTGGGGCATGGCCTGACCTGAATGCGACGCTGCTGGCACAGGCGCTGCGCAGGCGCGCTGGCGTAACTGCCATTGCAGGCGTTGCGCCGCAACTCACGGCTGATGGTGCTTGGGCTGCGGCCTTGAAGGCGGGCTATGGCCCTGATGCTCCAGCCCTGCTGGCGCAGCGATGCCAACGTCACCCTATCTTCTGGCTGCAAGTGTTCGTATCTCTTTCTCATCTGCATACATTACCCTCGGTGAGGGTGTTGCACTTCAGATTTGAGACCGCCCAGCCTGACCTGCCCCCTCCCTGCCGTACCAGTCTGAGGTTAGCGAGGTCCGTCAACCAGGAGAATGACGGACATGAAGAAGAGCAGGTTTACGGAGGAGCAGATCATCGGGTTCATCCGCCAGGCAGAGGCGGGGATGCCGGTGAAGGAGTTGTGCCGCAAGGGCGGCTTCAGCGACGCCACGTTCTACAAGTGGCGCGCCAAGTACGGTGGCATGGATGTGCCCGACGCCAAGCGGCTGCGTGAGCTCGAATCCGAGAATGCCAAGCTGAAGAAGCTGCTGGCGGAGGCCCACCTGGACATCCACGCGCTCAAGGGCGTCTTCGGGGTAAAGCGCTAGCCCCACAGGCGAAGCGCACGGCAATCGCCGCCATGGTGGAGCAGTTCCACCTGTCTGAGCGCCGTGCCTGCCGCCTCGTGGGGCTCTCCCGTGACAGCTACCGCCATCCGCCCCAGGAAACCGAGATGAACCAGGCTCTGAGCGCCAAGATCATCGAGATCGCCCATGTGCGCCGGCGCTTCGGCTATCGGCGCATCCACGACCTGCTGCGTCCGGAATTCGCCGGCGTCAACCACAAGCGGGTGCTGCGGCTGTACCAGCAGGCGAACCTGTCGGTGCGCAAGCGCCGCAAGGCCAAGCGTCCGGCCTCGGAGCGCATGCCGTTGCAGCTGGCCCGCGCCGTCAACGAGGTCTGGAGCATGGACTTCGTGAGCGACAGCCTGGCCAGCGGCCGCCGCATCAAGTTCCTTACCGTGGCAGATGACTTCAGCCATGAGTGCGTGCAGATCGGCGCCGACTTTGGGATCTCGGGCGAGTACGTTACACGGCTGCTGGACGAGACCGCGCGGTTCCGCGGCTACCCGCGTGCCGTGCGCACGGACAACGGCCCGGAGTTCACCAGCAGGGCCTTCATGGCCTGGGCTCAAGGTCACGGCATCCGGCACATCCTGATTGAGCCCGGGCGGCCGATGCAGAACGGCTACATCGAGAGCTTCAACGGCAAGTTCCGCGACGAATGCCTGAACGAGCACTGGTTCCAAACGCTGCCTCAAGCCCGAGCTGTCGTTGCAGCCTGGCGCCAGGATTTCAACGAGGTGCGCCCCCACAGCAGCCTTGGTCGCATTCCCCCCGCACGCTTTGCGGAGCAGCATCGCCAGCAAGCTGTCGATGCTGCCGAAGACCAGTTACCCAGCAGCCAAATCGATTAACCTTTCAACCCCGGACTTCCTACGTTCGATTGGTACGGAGGAAGGGGGCAGGTCAAGCCAAATGGTTGCCAAAGCGGCGACAAGGGCCCCGGGGCCGCATAAAAGCAGGCCCATCTGCAGGGAAAAAATGGCGTCCTCTACGCCATCTGAAAACTGCGGCCTTGTAGCACTCGCGAATTCGAGTTGTTCAGGACATCCCTAACTGATGACGCTCGGGGTTCCAAACTACTATCGGGATGACCGATACGTGGCATCCGAATTCTCCGTTTTACTGGCATCGGTAGTACTCCTAGAGTTGGCAGTCTTCTTTCGCACTATGACCAAACTCAGGAGAAACCAAGAATGGAGACCCAGCTCATCATCGACAACCAGGCCTTGCCTGCGTCCGGCAACGCCACCTACGTCAGACTCCATCCAACCACAGGCAGCGCAGTCACCCGCGCAGCAGCGGCCAGCGTAGGCGATGCAGTAGCGGCTGTGGAATCGGCACACCGTGCATTCCAGTCCTGGTCGCAGAGCGGCCCTACGGAGCGCCGAAGAATCCTGTTGAAAGCGGCCGACATTCTGGAATCGAAAACACCGCAATTCATCGAAACCATGGCAAAGGAGATTGGCGCCTCGGAGCTTTGGTCCGGGTTCAATGTGATGCTGGCAGCCAACCTGTTTCGCGAGGCTGCAGCGCTGGCCACACAAATCCAAGGCGAGACTATCCCGACCGACAAGCCTGGCGCGCTCTCGATGACCGTACGTCAACCGGTAGGCGTGATCCTGAGCATCGCGCCATGGAATGGCCCCGTGGTTCTGGCTGCGCGCGCCATCGCGTACCCGATCATTTGCGGAAATTCCGTGGTTTTCCGCGCTTCAGAGACCAGCCCTAGAACCCACCTGTTGATCGCAGAGGCACTGGTGGAAGCTGGGCTGCCGCCAGGTGTACTGAATGTCCTCACGAACGACCCAAGCGACGCAGCCGAGGTGGTTGATGCGTTGATCTCTCATAAGGCAGTGCGTCGCATCAACTTCACAGGATCCACCCGCATTGGTCGCATCATCGCAGAGAAAGCTGGCCGCCATCTGAAACGGTGCCTCCTTGAACTAGGCGGAAAGTCACCCCTTGTCGTTTTGGACGACGCGGACATCGACGAAGCAGTCAAGGCGGCCGTGTTCGGCGCGTTCCTCTACCAAGGACAGATCTGCATGTCTACCGAGCGCATCGTAGTTGACGAGAGAATTGCGGATGAGTTTGTAAAAAAATTCGCCGCACGGGCTCGTGAACTTCGGGTTGGTGACCCTGCCACTGGGGAGGCCTGCATCATTGGCCCGATGATCGTAAGGGAATCCGGCGCACGACTCAACCGCATGATTGACGATGCCTTGGCCAAGGGCGCCAAGATCGCTGCTGGCGGCCGAGCCGATGGAGCCGTGATGCCCGCCACGATCATCGACTTCGTCACGCCCGGCATGCAGATTTACGACGAAGAGACCTTTGGCCCCATCACGACTGTCGTCCGAGCGCGAAATACCGAGGATGCGGTGCGCATCGCGAACGACACAGCCTACGGACTATCTTCTGGGGTATTCGGTCGGGACGTCACTCGTGCGTTGGCAGTAGCGATGCGCATTGAATCTGGCAGCTGCCACATCAACGGAGCCACCGTTCAAAACGAGGCTCAAGCTCCCTATGGCGGCACTAAAGACAGTGGCTATGGCCGATTCGACGGACGCGCCGTCATTGATGAGTTCACCGAACTGAAGTGGCTCACGATTGAGCCATCGAAACAGCAATACCCCTTCTGAATCGAAACGCACTGAAATTCATGACAAATTTGAAGAAAACACGGTTGACTGCCGACGACATCAGCGGCGCATGGACCATCATGCCAACACCTGCAACTCCAGACGCTTCCGACTGGCGCGTTCAACACACGGTCGATCTGGACGAAACGGCCCGCATCGTCGAGGCACTAATCAGTGCGGGCGTGGACGGCATCATCAGCAATGGCACGTTTGGTGAATGTGCCACCCTGACATGGGACGAAAAACGCGACTTTATCGCTACTGTAGTCGAGACTGCACGTGGCCGCGTGCCGTTCTTCTGCGGCACAACAGCCTTACATACCCGCGAGGTCATCCGCCAGACTCGGGAAGCCATGGACATTGGCGCAAGCGGAACCATGTTGGGCGTTCCGATGTGGTGCAAGATGGAAGTTCCAACTGCAGTACAGTTCTATCGCGACGTCTCAGAGGCAGTACCCGAGGCAGCCATCGCCATTTATGCGAACCCGGAGGCTTTCAAGTTCGATTTTCCGCGGCCGTTCTGGGCGCAGGTGTCGAACATTCCTCAAGTAGTTGCCGCCAAGTACCTTGGAATTGGCATGCTCGATCTCGACCTGAAACTGGCGCCGAGCATCCGCTTCCTTCCGCACGAGGACGATTACTACGCAGCTGCGCGGATCGATCCTGAGCGCATGACCGCCTTCTGGTCTAGTGGCTCCATGTGTGGCCCCGCTACGGCGATGCGCCTGCGTGACGTCGTGGCCGAAGCAAAACGAACCGGGAATTGGACCGACGCCAAAGGGATCTCTGATGCCATGCGGCAAGCAGATTTGTCGCTCTTTCCTCGCGGAGATTTTTCGGAGTTCTCCAAGTACAACATTGGCTTGGAGAAGGCCCGCATGGACGCTGCAGGCTGGCTCAAGGCCGGCCCATGCCGTCCGCCGTATCACATAGTCCCAGAAGAATACTTGGCTGGCGCTCGGAAATCCGGTGAAGCCTGGGCCGCGCTGCATGCGCGCTACGCAAAGCAGGCCTGAAACGGCGCGGTGAGCGCCATGAACAAGAAAGCTCACGAGCAGATAACCGCACATGGAAATGTGCAGGTTCGTTTCTATTTTGACTTTCTCAGTCCTTATGCTTATTTGGCGCAACATCGCCTGAAGAATCTATCTGCCAGTCATGGCTGGCAGATAGATTTTCGGAGCATAGACCTGAGTCATGCCAAGAGGGCCATTGGCAATGTAGGGCCTGCCAACCGCGACATGCCAGTGAAACTAACTTATCTTGCCAAGGATTTGTCGCGTTGGGCTGACCTTTACGGCATTCCATTGACGTTCCCGCCAAACTACAACAGTAGCAGCCTGAATGTTGGCTTGTACTACGAACCATGTAAGGGTTGCGAGGCCGAATATGTAGGTACAGCCTACGGTCTCGTCTGGGGTCTCGGACTAGCACCGGATGACCCAAAAACCCTCGCGTCAGTAGCCCACCACATGAACTGGGATTCTGATGATTTCATCGAGTTCACCCAAAGCGAACCAGGACTGCAGGCGTACCGTAAGTCCACCGAGGACGCTATCGCGCAACACGTTTTTGGAGTACCCACCATGGCCGTGGGAAATGAGATGTGGTGGGGCAACGATCGCCTGTTCCTACTTGAAGAACACTTAATGAAGGAGACATCAAAATGACACATTTGACAATGACCCGCCGTCATGCATTGACCAGCATTGGGATGCTCGCCGCAGGCACCATACCGACTCTCGCCCACGCCGAACCACCGGTCGGCATGGCCACCATCGTAGTCGGTCTCGCTGCAGGTGGCGCCACTGATGCGGCCGCCCGCAGGTTAGCTGAGGGCATCCGCGGCAACTATGCGAAGACTGTTGTCGTAGAAAACCGCACTGGTGCAGGCGCACGCTTAGCCATCCAACATGTAAAGGCAGCCGCCCCCAACGGCAGCACGCTGCTGCTGACGCCAGCTTCCATGATGGCGATCTACCCCCACACCTATAAGGATCTTGCCTACGACCCAGTAAAGGACTTGGTTTCTGTTGCCCTCGTGTCGACTTCTGAACTCGGCTATGGCGTCGGCTCTGCAGTGCCAGAGTCTGTAAAAACCATGGCGGATTACCAGGCATGGATCAAGACTTCGGAGGCTGCTGCAACATTCGGGCACGGCGCCACCGGATCTGGACCACACTTCCTCGGAGAACTGCTGGGCCGACTGTCGGGCGTGAAAATGACGCAGACAGGCTATCGCGGCTCGCAACCAGCGCTACTGGATCTGCTAGGCGGACACATTCCCGCAGTGGCAGCGCCCCTTGGCGAATTCCTGCCCCACATGAAGAGCGGAAAAATCCGAATGCTGGCCGTCACCGGCAAGGCGCGGTCACGCTTTCTGCCGGATGCACCGACGTTCAAGGAACTGGGCATTGCACTCAGCGACATGACTGAGTGGTTTGGCGTCTTTGCACCAGCAGGCACCCCGGACAAGCTGGTGCAACAAGCGAATGCTGCAATCAAGGCCGCTCTGACTAACACCGAGCTCGTAAATGCCTATGGGCAAATGGGCATGGAGGCAATCTGGAGCTCCTCGGCAGACTTGGCTGCGCGCCTGAACTCAGACCTCCAGCGCTGGCGCGGCGTGGTGAAGCAAATTGGATTCACCGCCCAATCATGAGAGGAGACTTCAGCAGAATGCTCAACCGACGTTCGATAATTCATTCAATCGGCGCTATCGTCGCACTTGGTTCCACATCCCGCGCAATGGCGCAAGGGACAAGTGTGCTGAAGGTGATCAACGGGTTCCCGGCGGGTGGCGTTGTCGACACGGTCAGCCGACGTGTTGGTGAAGGCATGGTCAATGCGGGTTACGCAAATTCAGTGGTCGTTGACAACCGGTCAGGCGCTGGAGGGCGCATCGCCTGCACGGCTATCAAGACCGCCGCGCCCGACGGCCACACTCTGCTGCTGACACCCGACACGGTGTTGTCGCTTTACCCGTTCATATACAACAAGCTCGACTACGATCCTTTCAGAGACTTCCTCCCAATCTCCGTTGGGGCATTGACCACAGATGCTCTGGCAGTTGGACCCATGGTGCCGGATCAGGTCAAGACACTGAGAGACTACATGGCCTGGGCGAAGGCCAACCCACAGCAGGCAAGTTTCGGCTCTCCGGGCACGGGCTCCCCCTTGCATTTGCTCGGATCATTGCTGAGCAGAGAAGCAGGAGTCCCACTTACCCATGTGGCTTACCGTGGGGCGGCGCCTGGTGTAGCCGATTTGGTCGGAGGGCAGATCAGCGCCATGATCGCCCCAACGGGAAATTTCTTGAGCTTTCAGCGATCGGGTAAGTTGCGGCTTCTAGCCACATCAGGCGTGCGACGCACACCGTTCACACCAGAAACCCCCACCTTCGCCGAACAGAAATTTGGTGACGGCTATCCTGCCGAGGAGCAGTGGTTCGGCTTCTTCGCCCCGGCGTCTACACCTGATGACCTGATAGCGAAGGCAAACAAGAGCATCATCCAGTCCCTAGGAAGCAGGAATGTAGCCGAATCACTTGCCAGCTTCGGCCTTGTCGCAAAGGGTTCCAGCGCTGCCGAGATGAGCGAAAGCCTTCGAAAACAGCACGACGTCTGGGGTCGGTTGGTCAAAAAACTCGGATTTACGGCGGAATCGTGACAAGACCTATTCGCAAATTATTTGCGCAGCTCGAGATGCGAAAGAGCGGTATTCCGTTCATCAACACGCGGGACGGCTTCCTGGCATACATCAAGTGCCAGCAGCATTGGGCCAAGGTAATTGCTGAAGCCAAGCTTGAAAAGCTGGACTAACCCTTGCTTTAACGGCACTCGAGCCCGGAATGAGGAGCGTACAACTCGCCTTCCGGGCTTTTTTATGGGTCTTGCTGCGCAAGCTACTGATTCCCGAGTGGAGTCGTCCTAACTGTCGCATCCCGGACGATCATATGGTCGCTTGTTAAACAGATGCGGGTGCGACTGATACCACTGTTTCATGGCCTGCATGGGCGTACTGCTCTTGAGCGCTGATTGCGGCAATTGGTGGTTGTACAGCGCCACATAGCGCAACAAGGTTTGCTCCATGTCCTCGCGGCTGTTGAACCTGTGGGTCTTCAGGACGTCTGCAATACGCCCATTGAACCGCTCCACCATACCGTTGGTTCTCGGTGTTCTGGGCTTGGTCAGCCGGTGCTCTATGCCCAGCTCCTGGCACAGTTGATCGAACTCATGGTTGCCGCTGGGTTCGCGTTCCCGGCTGGCAAACAGGCGGTCTGTGAACTCCTTGCCGTTGTCGGTCAGCAGCTTGGTGATCCTGAGTGGACAGGCCTTGTGCAATGCCTTCAGGAAGGCTTGCGCACTGGCGGCCGTCTTGTTGGTCTTGAGCTGCACAAACACCCAGCGCGTAGCCCGATCAATGGCCACGAACAGATAGCGCCTGCTGCTCTCGTCCTGCATCTGGGGCAGGTACTTCACATCCATGTGCACATAGCCAGGCTCGTAGCTCTTGAAGGCCTTGTGTGCTACCGCAGGCTCCTGGGGTTTGAGGGCGTTGAGGTTGCCCGCGCCATGGCGGCGCAGACAGCGGTCCAAGCCAGAGCGTGAGACATGGGGGCAAATGAACTCGCGCGTGACCGCCAGCAGGTCATCCAGGGGCAGCAGCAGGGTACGCCTGAGGTGGAGCACCACGGTCTCTTGCGCAGGCGTGAGCACGGTCTGCAGGTGATGGGCCGTATGCGAGCGGTCTGCAAAAACATCGCGCTTCTTCCATTTGTAAACCGTCTGCTCAGTGATCCCGAAGCGCAGGGCCAGGACGTTGGCTGGCTCGTTGCTGGCTGCGATCTCGGCACGCACCGCGGGCGTGGTGCGGGCGTTCTTGTGCAGGGCAATCAACATGGCTTTACTCCCTGGGTAGATTGCAAGGACTCTATCAACTCTTGCAGGACCGCTCTGGCCATGAAGAGAGGATAAGAACTCCACTTTTCAGGGGCAACCTCAGCTGGAGGTCAGCGCGAGCGGGTACTTCAACTGGCTGCGCCGGCGTGAGTCTGGCCACGGTGGACCTGCCCGGCGTCACAGCGACGAAGCCCTGCTGGCGTACATGCGCGCCATCCACGCCGAGGTGAAGGGGGAATACGGCTGGCCACGCATGCACAAGGAACTGCTGGCCCGGGGCATCCGAGTGGGCAAAGACCGGGTGCGCAAGCTCATGCAGCAGCACGGCATCAGGGCCAAGACCAAACGCAAGTTCGTGGTGACCACCGATAGCCGCCACAGCCTGCCGGTGGCGCCCGACTTGGTACAGCGGCGCTTCAACCCCGAGGCGCCCAACCAGCTCTGGAGTGGCGACATCACCTACATCCAAACCGACGAGGGCTGGCTGTACCTGGCTGCGGTCATCGACCTGTTCAACCGTCAGGTGGTGGGCTGGAGCCTGCAGCCGCACATGCAGGCCAGCCTGGTCAAGGACGCGCTGGCCATGGCGTGGTGGCGCCGCAGGCCGCCTCCTGGGCTGATATTCCACAGCGACCGGGGCAGCCAGTATTGCAGCCATGAGTTCCAGGATGCCTTGAAGGGCTGGGGCATGCGTTCATCGATGAGCAGAAAGGGTAACTGTTGGGACAACGCACCGACCGAGAGCTTCTGGGGCCGGCTGAAAACAGCCAGCGTACATGGGTGCAAATTCGCTACCCGTGAGCAGGCCAGGCAGGCGGTGATGGACTGGATGGCCTTCTACAATCACCGCAGGCTGCATTCGTCGCTGGGCTACCTCAGCCCGATGCAGTACGAGCAGCGCTGGTACGAGGCACAGCGTAAAAAGGCCGCGTGAACCGTGGGTTAAGAGCTACACGAAACAGGGGCAAGGTCATCCCTCACGTCCTTCTCGCAGCAGTCGTAGAGGATCATCGTTTTGACGAGCAAGTCCTGGTTGCGCTTGCCAGCGATCCAGCCACGGCGCTTCAGCTCCCTGCCAATGTCCCTCAGCTTCTCTTCTCTGGTCCGGGCGTTCGGCCGGCCGCGCTTGGCGTTTTTGCGTTGAGCCTGGCGGTGCACAGCGGGGCTCAGGTACTTGGTCGCATCGAACTGCACGATCCGATCCACCGCTGCGACGAGATCGTGCACGGCCAGAAGGAGGCCCAGCGGAGCCGTGATTTCCTCGTCGCCGTGCGTGAGAAAAAGTATCCCCAGTGGGCGCGCCCCGAGGTCACCCAGCGCACCAGCCCCGTAGAGACTCTTCTTGGAGAGTTGCCGATAAGCGCTCGTCAGGCGCGGCACCGTGGTAACGATTCTGTGCTGCGCGATCAACTTCTCTACCCGCTGCAAGCATCTGTAATGGTGCAGGCGCATGGCGTAGGGGATTCGATCAACCGCGCGCGCGAGAAACGCTTGTTCCTCTGCCCACCGCGCAATCATCTCGCTCGGCTTGATGCCCGCTGCCGCAATCATGCGTGAACCCCTCGCCGAATCGGCGTGACCTTCTCGTTCTTCCCCTGTGCCACGGCCTTCAGGCGCTTCTCCCAGGACTTGAGCGCCCTCACCTTCTCGGACCAATAGCTGTGCCGGTCGTAGTTCCGGTCCTGCACGCCGCCCAGGCCATGGCTGAGCAACTGGCCGCGCACGTCCTTGCTCACGCCCAGGGCGGCCAACTGGGTTTCGCAGGTCCTGCGGATGTCTCGAAGGGAGAACGACGAGCGCGCCTCTTCGGCTTTGACCATGGCCTTCGACATTTCCGTGACCGCCGCCGAAAGCGTGTCGACACTGACCGGGATCGCCTTGCCGTGCCCGTCATCCATGTTGGTGAACAGCGGGCCGCTCGGGTGCAGCGCCAGCGCCTCGGCAACGATTTCCTGCGTATTCCACGCGATGGCGGACACGATTCCATGCTGATGGCGGACAGTGTTCCAGCGTGATGG
>NZ_JBHUEP010000016.1:0-6250 GCF_042680925.1 Ottowia beijingensis | reverse complement strand
TTTCGGGCACACAAGGGCAATGCCGTACTCGTTTGTGGCTCTACTACGGTGAAATATCCGGGCTAGTCGTAGGCACCTATGACCTGAAGACGGTCGTCACCGTGAGCGTCGTGCAGTTCGCGCTGTTCTTCGTGGATTTCTGGTTCCAGTTGGCCCGCTGGATCGACAGCACCATCCTCGATGCGCTCTATGGATGGGGCTGGGGCTGGAACCGGCCGCACAGCAATTTCGATCCACTGGTGGGGCTGAACAATGCCTTTGGCGACATGCTGCTGAACTTCGTCATGGGGACGATGTTCATCGTGCTACCCACGTTCTGGATCATGGCGCTGGCTTGGGCAGGTATCCGCGCCGGCAACGTCCTGCAAGGCCTCGCCGGCGCGACGGGAGATGCCAAGGCTGCTGGCGGGAGGGGTGGCGGCATCGCGATCAATGCCGTGTCGAAGAAGTAGGCGCAGCTAGGCGTCCTCGACGTGCGGATCAATGCGAAAACCGTCGTAGGTGTACAGGCCGAATCCTGCAGGTCCATTGCGCCATTCTGGCTCGGGCAAGTCTTCGTCCAGCCCAGCATTGCGCGCCACCCAGGCGGCCACCATCGCAAACACCAGCAGCAGCGCCAGCCAAGCCGTGCTGTACAGCAGCACACCGAGCACGACCAACTTGATCGCCCACAGCAGCGCAGCGGCACCGGCCAGCGGCACTCCCTTGGAGGCCAGCCAGTTCGACGCCCGCCGTTCGCCGCGCGCATAGGCACGCCATCCACGGCCAAAGGCGCGGCCGAGGCGTTCTGCGGTGCTGGTGCGGGTCGTCGTGTTCATGGTCGTCTCCTGCTGTTGAGGAATGCCTATTCCAGTTTGCTCCAATTCATTCGGTTTGAGGCTTCAATGCGCTTTCTTGCTGCTTCAGGACGCTTCGTCCTCCGGCTCCACCGGGCCGGGATCGGGTTCCACGCCGATGCGGTAGGTGGCAACGAACTGCGGCCAGTCCACATGGTCAACCAGCTCGATGTCCTCGACAACGCTGACCTTGGCTCCCGCACGCTCGAACAGGGCAATGCTCTTGGCGGGATAGTTGTTGCGCGACGGGTAGAGCACCCCGTCGAACAGGGGCTGGCCGTCGTTTCCGCGCATCGCATGCACCTGGGCGGACACCTGCTGCGTGTGCGTGTAGTCGCGGCTGGCCAACTGCTCCAGGTTCAGACCGAAGTAGCCCGCCATGACGCCCGGCGCCGTGAGGTCGGCCAGGAGCACATCGTCCAGCACGCCTACTGCGCGCACCATCCGGACCTGGACTTCCTTCAGGGCGATGGAGCGCTTCGTGTCTTCAAGCCACTGGTGCTTGTGAAACACCGACTCCATCAGCGCCGTGGGCAGGTCGCGCCCCAGGTAGAGCACGCCATAGGCCCCCGCCGGGTCATCGTAGCGATTCGTGCTGCTGCGGCCAAAGTACAGCGGACTGCCCCGATAGACGACGCGGCTCACATGCTGGAGCAGTTCACCGGCATCGATCAGGAACGAAGGCAGCTCGTGGCTCATGGCGATCTCGCTTCAATGCACCTGGACGCCCAGCACGTTGAACACGGCCTCGGCCACGTCATCGATCGTGCCATGCGTCACCGCATCCACCGGCGAGCGACCGCCCAAGCCTTCGAGTGGTTCGGACAGCGCGCGGTAGATCGTCCAGTGGTCGATGCCCTCGACCTCCTGAAGCACGGCTTGGGTCAACTGCTGCTTCACCGGGTCGAGCTGCCAGTCGGGCAGCTTCTGGCCGCGCGGCCCCACGTTCAGCGCCAGCAGACGACGGGCCAGGATGTCCTTGTAGATTTGCTGCCGCGACTTGTCCGCCAGCTTGGCGAACTCGGCAGGCGGCAGGTTGTCCGGCTGGTTGAAGGCTTCCAGCAGCACGGCGCGGCCTCTCTGGACGTCGGTTTCAGTCGGTGCCCAGCGCGTGTCGGCGCGCAGCGCGGCCGCCTTGCGCTGCAAGGCCTGCGCCACCGTTTCACCTTCCAGGTTGGCGGGCAGCTTCACCGCCTCCACGCGCTCGTGGATGAACGCCTGCAACTCGGCCGCGAACGCCGGGGCATCCCGGATTTCGACGGTATCCGCGAATCGGCGCACATCCTCCACCGTGACGCGCGGCAGACGATCGGCAATGAATTCGATGGCAGTGGGCATGGTCATTTCCCAGGTAGGTTTGAGACAGGATTCACTCTAGTCGCCTTTGTCTCTCTTGTCAACTTTGTCGCCTTATTGGAAGCCTACCTGGCGGGGCAGCGTCTTGGGAGCATGGGCCCGGGCCAGCGCCAGGTCGCCGTCCAATCCATTCGTGCGGGTTCCACATTGACGCTGGAGCCGTAGCCCAGGCCCCGCTATACCGAAACGGTTAAAGGCCAAAGGGTCGAAACGGCAAGGGAATGGGGTGCAAGGGGAAAGGCCCTACCTCGAAAAGGCCAAAAGGCCTCCCGCCCGGCCCGCCATCAGGACACCGACATGCTCTCCCTGTTCCAGCGAAAACGACCCCCGGTCGCTGCCGCGCCGTCGCCAGTACCCGACACCGACCTCCCGAAAGGGTGGGTGCGACCGGAGTCGGCCGCATCGCTGCTGGCCACCCCGCGCCGGCAGAAGCTGCTGGAACACATCTGGCAGCGCACGTCGCTCTCGCGCCGGCAGTTCGCCACCCTCTACCGCGCCCCGCTGGAGCGCTACGCCGAGCTGGTCCAGGCTTTCCCGGCCTCCGAAGCGCACCACCACGCCTACCCGGGCGGCATGCTCGACCATGGCCTCGAAATCGTCGCCTACAGCCTGAAACTGCGGCAGTCCCATCTGCTGCCCATCGGCGCCAGCCCCGAAGACCAGGCGGCGCAGGCCGAAGCCTGGACTGCGGCCGTCGCCTATGCCGCGCTGCTCCATGACATCGGCAAGGTGGCGGTCGATCTGCACGTCGAACTGGCCGACGGCAGCACCTGGCACCCGTGGCACGGGCCGCTGCGTCAGCCGTACCGCTTCCGCTACAACCCCGACCGCGAGTACCGGCTCCATAGCGCCGCGACAGGCTTGCTCTACCGGCAACTGCTCGACCGCGATCTGCTGGACTGGCTCAGCGGCTATCCGTCCCTGTGGGCGCCGCTGCTCTACGTCCTGGCCGGGCAGTACGAGCACGCCGGGGTGCTGGGCGAGCTGGTCGTGCAGGCCGACCGCGCCTCCGTCGCCCAGGAGCTGGGCGGCGACCCCGCGCGCGCCATGGCCGCGCCCAAGCACTCGCTCCAACGCAAGCTGGTCAACGGGCTGCGCTACCTGCTCAAGGAAGAGCTGAAACTGAACCAGCCCGAAGCCTCCGATGGCTGGCTCACCGAGGACGCGCTGTGGCTGGTGAGCAAGACGGTATCGGACAAGCTGCGCGCGCACCTGCTGTCCCAGGGGGTCGATGGCATCCCCGCGAACAACACCGCGGTGTTCAACGTGCTCCAGGACCACGGCATGTTGCAGCCGACGTCCGATGGCAAGGCGATCTGGCGCGCGACCGTGACCAGTTCGACCGGCTGGTCCCACTCGTTCACCCTGTTGCGGCTGGCACCTGCGCTGATTTGGGAGCCTGGCGAGCGGCCGACGCCGTTCGCCGGGACGGTGGCGATCGACACGACACCAGCAGACAAAGATGCCGATGCTTCAGTGCCAGCACCAGCGATCGCGGCGGTGCCGCCCGCCGAAGATCAGCAGCCCGCTCCCTGGGAGGAAGCCAGCGGCGCCGCTGCCGTGGCTCATCCGCCTGCCGCCCAAGCCGTGCCCGACGTCATGGAAGACATGCTGGCGATGGTGGGAATGGGTGATTTGCCCGCCGCCCGGCAGGATGCAGAAGCCGTCTCGGTCGAAGCGCCTGCCGTAGGCCCCGAAACGCCTGCGCCGCCCCTGGCGAACCCCCTGCTTCCGTCACCAGCGCCCGCGTCCACTGCCGCGCAGCCATCCGGTGAGCACTTCATGGCATGGCTGCAACAAGGTGTCGCTTCGCGGCGGCTCATCATCAACGACGCCAAGGCGCTCGTACACACCGTGGGCGACACCGCCTACCTCGTCAGCCCCGGCGTCTTCCAGCGATATGCGCAGGAGCACCCGCAAGTGGGCACGCTGGCGAAACAGGAAAGCCAGCAGGATTGGCAGTGGGTGCAAAAGCGCTTCGAACGGCTGCAATACCACCGCAAGCATCCCAACGGCCTGAACATCTGGAGCTGCGAGGTCACTGGTCCCAGGAAGTCTCGCGGCCTCCACGGTTACCTGCTGGGCAATGCCCGGTTGCTGTTTGCCGAGACGCCGCCAAACAATCCCTATTTGCTACTGGCGCAAGAGAAGTAACAAGGCTTCAAGCACCTATTCAGGTTTGACGTTGGCCGCCTTAACCATTTCGCCGACGAAGGCCGTGTCCTGCTTGATCACCGCGGCGAATTCCCGCGGAGACCCCGCCATCACAGTCATACCCTTGGAATTCACCTGCTGCTCGGCAAAGGCCGAACTGCGTAAGATCGACGCGATTTCAGCGTTCAGCTTGTTGACAATCTCCGGTGGCGTCCCCTTTGGCGCGAACAAGCCGTACCAGATGAACGACTTCAGGTACGGGAAGCCTTGCTCCGCCGTCGTCTTTACGTTCGGGAACTGAGGCAGTCGTTTGTCCCCGGCCACCGCCAGCGGACGCACGCGACCACTTTTGATCATCTCACCGGCAACGCCTGGACTCGCGACACTCAAGTCGACCTCCCGAGAGGCCACACCCATCATGACCGGAGCGATACCCTTGTAGGGCACATGCAACAGGTCAACACCTTCACGCTTGTTGAGGTAGCCAAACACCAACTGTGGCTGCGTGCCGTTCCCGTATGAGCCGAAGGAGAAATGCTGCCGCCCCTTCTTCGCCGCAGCCACCATCTCCTGGAGATCCGTGAAGGGTACGTTCGGATGCGCGAAGACGAGGTTGTCGCCCTTGACCATCTGGATCACTGGTTCAAATCCGCCATCCGGGTCATAGGGAAGCGCCTTGAACAGGTGCCGGTTCGACGTGAATGTCGGATCTGTCGTTGCCAGCAACGTATATCCGTCCGCCGGCGAGCGGGCAGCGAGCTCTGCGCCGATGAAGGTCGAGGCGCCCGGCTTGTTCTCGACGACAAAGGGTTGCCCCCATTTCTGGGAGAGCTCGTTACCGAGCGCCCGTACCAGCACGTCAATGCCGCCTCCGGCAGGGAAAGGCACGATGACGCGCACGGGCTTGCTCGGGTAGGGAACCGCCTGCGCACCAGCCACACCCATGGCGACCAGTGCCACCACGCCGAGCATGATCTTGAGAGGGGAGGACATCTTGTTCACATTTGTCTCCTTGCTGCTTCTCAGTACGGACGCGGCGCGACCTCGTCCGCCTCGACAACCGACAACGTCATCTCACCCACCTGCTCGATCGCGATCGTCACCTTGTCGCCAGCAACGATCGGACCCACACCAGTTCTTCGATGGCGTCGCAGTGGGTAGACAGGTGCAGCAAGCGCCGCTTGTGCAGTGCACGTATCGCTTGGCGGATGTACAGCGTGTGAGGCGATTGATGCCACGGTGGGGCCGCACGCACGGTGCCCAGGTACAGGCCGTGGGCGGTTGAGACGCTGGCGTAGCGGGCGTCGTCTTCATCCTCAATGTGGAGCCAGAGGTTCTTGCCGATGAGGTCGGTGCGCAGGCACAGCCATTCGGCCGAATACCGGGCGTTGGCAAAGTTGAAATGGGGGCGCCGTCCGGTCGCAACACCGCCGAGCAGGGTGCACAACTTGCGAACGCCCACCATTCTGCGGACTGCACCGGGGTCGGCCAGGCGCAGGGGTGTCGCTCCTTTTGCGGTCAACCATTCCAGCTGGTCGAGTGGACTGCGGTGCCCAGGCCGCTGTGGGGTGTCGCGTTGTAGTTGGCGATGATGGTGTCGAGCAACTCAGCGGCGTATTCGAGTTGGAACTGAGTTGCTTTGGCTGCCGCATCCGGGTCGGCGCGCCGGACATCTTTGGGTGAGCCACCCGTGGTTGGCGACAGCCGGTGGAATCCACCGTCGGCCAGTCGCCGAAAAAATGACTCGATAGACGGGCGGTCGTCCAGGCTGCGCCGGCTGGCGAACGCTGTGGTGTCTTGTGGTTTCAGAACCCGGGCGCCGACCACATCGTGCATGGTGCGTATTCCACGCGATGGCGGACACGATTCCATGCTGATGGCGGACAGTGTTCCAGCGTGATGGC
>NZ_JBHUEP010000015.1:0-1098 GCF_042680925.1 Ottowia beijingensis | reverse complement strand
GGGCCGCCGGGCGCCCGCCGGGGGCGGCAGGGGCGGCGGCGCTGCCGCCGGCGGTGCCGCTGGAGAGCAGGCGCAGCGCGGCATCGACCTCGGCGGCCGAGGTGTGCTTGAGCGGGAACACGCCGACCGACATGCCGCGCAGCAGGTTGACGTCGAAGGTGGCGACGAGGTCGAGCCAGCCCTCGGCCTCGGCGCGGGTGCCGCGCATGACGAGGATGTTGCGCAGGCTGTCGACGCGCAGGATGGCGTCGGCCGAGACCATGGGGCGCAGGATGTTGGCCATTTCGCCGGCGCCCAGGTACTGCAGCGGAATGATGACGGCGCCGTAGCCGGGCGGCAGCGGCTGGCCGCCGGCGGCCAGCGCGGGGGCGCTGACGACGCCGCGCAGGGCTTCGGGCGTGCCGACGTGGTAGGTGCCGCGGCTGTCGCGCGCCATGACGATGCCGTTGACCTGCAGCGCGGTTTCGAGCAGCAGCAGGGCGCGGTCGGCGCTGACGGCGTCGCGCGTGGTGAGGGTGATGCTGCCGGCAAGCGGCGGGTGGATGACGTAGTCGACCTTGAGCAGGTCGCTGAGCATGACCTTGACCACCTCGGCGGCGGGCGCGCCCTCGAACTTGAGGCTGGTGCTGCCGCGCGCGGGGGCGTTGGCGGCGATGCGCGGCGGCGCCACCAGGCGGTCGTTGCCGCGGATGATGATGGGGTCGGTGTGGCGCGCGTCGTCGGCCGCCACGGGGGCCGAGGCGGCGGGCGCGGGCGCCGGGGCCAGGATGCCGGCCGTCGGCAGGGCCTCGGCCGGGAGCTGCGCCGGCGCCGTGTCGGCCAGCGGGGCGGCCGGCTGGGCGCAGGCCGCCAGCGAGGCGAGCAGAAGCAGGACGACGAGGGACAGGGGGGTGCGGGACATGGGCATGCGGAAAGTCGGTGGACCTGGGAACGTGGCGCCGCTCAGCGCGGGGCCTTGGCGGGTGCAGGCGGCGGGGCGGACACGGAACCGCCGAAGGACCCGGTGGACAGGGCCGGGCGGGCCGCGCCGGCGGGCGGGGCGGCGGCAGCGGGTGCGGGCGCGGGTGCGGGCGCGGGTGCCGCAGCGGCAGGCGCGGC
>NZ_JBHUEP010000014.1:0-52709 GCF_042680925.1 Ottowia beijingensis | reverse complement strand
GCCGCCGCGCGCGCCCGGCCGCGCGATGCGCGCACGCTGGCCGGCGGCGTTCTGGCCGTGGCCGGCGTGCTGGTGCTGCTGGGCCTGGCCGCCTGGCGCCCGGGCAGCGATGCGCCGGTGCCGCCCCCCGCCTCGCCCGCCACGGCGGCGCCCAGCATTGCGACGGCGACCACGCCGCCGGCCGCTGCCCCGGCCGCCGCAACGCCTGCGCCCGCGCCGGCCGCTGCCGACACCGTCGGCGCGCACCTGCGCCTCGACATCGCGCCCTGGGGCGTGGTGTACGTCGACGGGCAGATGCAGGGCCTGACGCCGCCGCTCAAGCAGTTCTGGCTGCAACCGGGCCAGCACACCATCGAAGTGCGCAACACCGGCCTGCCGAGCCATACCGAAACCATTACCATCGAAGCGGGGAAAGACGTGCAGCTTCGCCATCAGTTCGAGTGAAGCCACGGCCTGGCCCGCAGCAGGGAGACGGTCACATGCTTCGGAGATCTGTGCTGTGCTGGGGTACGCTCGGCCCCTTGACGCTGCTCGGCGGTTGCGCCACGGTGCGCGACAAGCTGGGCATCGGCCAGGCCCCGCAGCCCGCACCGGCCCGCCGCCCGGCCGAGGCGCCCCGCGCCCGCCCTGCCCCACCGGCGGCGCCCGCCCCCGCACCTGCGCCTGAAGCCGCCACCCCACCGGCCGACGAGCCGGCACCACCCACCGGCGAAGCCGTGTACGCCGAGGGCCTGCGCCTGTACCGCGCCGGCCGGTACGACGAAGCCATCGCGCGCTTCGCGGCCGTGCAGGCGCCCACCGCGCTGCGCGTGCAGGCGCTCAAGCACACCGCCTTCAGTTACTGCGTCACCAACCGGCTGCCGTCGTGCCAGCGGGCGTTTCAGGATGCGCTGGCGCTGGCGCCGGGCTTTCGGCTGAGCAAGGCCGAGCGCGGCCACCCGGTGTGGGGCCCGGTGTTCGACAAGGCCCTGCTGCAAAGCCAGCCGGCGCGCCGGCGGCGCTGACGGCGCGCGTGGTCAGCCCCGCCGCCACAGCAGGGCCGCCATGGCCACGGCGCTGAACATGGCGCCGGCGCCAAACGTCCACGCCGGCCCCCAGTACTGCCACAGCAGGCCGGCCACCACGCTGGCGGCCAGCATGGCCAGGCCGCTCATCAGGTTGAAGAAGCCGTAGGCGGTGCCGCGCAGATCGGCCGGCGCGGTGTCGGCCACCATGGCGGCCAGCAGGCCCTGCGTCATGCCCATGTGCACGCCCCACAGCGCCACGCCCAGCAGCAGGCCCGTCCAGTGCGTGCTGGCGGCCAGCACCACGTCGGCCAGCACCAGCACGGCCAGGCCAGCCAGCAGCAGGCGCCGGTGCGACACGCGGTCCGACAGCTTGCCGAACGGGTAGGCGGTGACCGAAAACACGGCGTTCATCGCCACCATCACCAGCGGCACCAGCGCCAGGGCGATGCCGACCTGCTCGGCGCGCAGCACCAGGAAGGCCTCTGAAAACCGCGCCAGCGTGAACACCGCGCCCACGCCCACCACCCACCAGTAGGCGCGCGGCAGGCGCTTCAGGTTGGTGCGGCTGATGGGGTTCACGCGCGGCGCGCCCGCGGGCCGCTCGGGCTCCTGCACGCCCAGCACCAGCAGCAGCACGCACAGCACGGCCGGGATGATCGCGACGGCGAACACGGCGCGGAAATCGTTGGCCCACACCAGCATCAGCCCCACGGCCAGCAGCGGCCCCAGGAAGGCGCCCACGGTGTCCAGCGACTGGCGCAGCCCGAAGGCGGCGCCGCGCTGCTCGGGCGGCGCGATGTCGGCCACCAGCGCGTCGCGCGGCGCGCCGCGGATGCCCTTGCCCACACGGTCGAGCAGGCGCGCCGTGAAGATCATGCCCGGCCCCGTGGCCAGCGCGAACAGCGGCTTGGTGGCGGCGCCCAGGCCGTAGCCCAGCACCGCCAGCGGCTTGCGCTTGCCGAACCAGTCGCTGATGACGCCCGAGAACACCTTCAGGATCAGCGCCGTGGCCTCGGCCAGCCCCTCCAGCAGGCCGACCAGCGCCACGCTCATGCCCAGCGTGCCGACCATGAACAGCGGCAGCAGCGCGTGGATCATCTCGCTGGAGATGTCCATCAGCAGGCTGACGAAGCCCAGCACCCAGATACCGGAGGGCAGGGATGGGCGAGGTGCGGCGGGGTTCATGGCGGTTGGCGCGGGTCGTGATCCGGGGGCGATTGTGCGCCAGCGGGCTGCGGGTTCGCCCGCTTCCGCGCGCCCGGGGCGCGGCCTACCATGCAGGCCAGCCTGGAGACCACCGCATGAAGACCCTGACCGAGCAGCTCGCCCAGTACGCCGACTACCACCGCGACCCGCGCAACATCCTCACGCACTTCATCGGCATCCCGATGATCGTGCTGGCCGTGCAGGTGCTGCTGTCGCGCCCGGCCTGGCCGCTGGGCGCCTTCGTGCTCACGCCGGCGCTGCTGGTCACGCTGCTGGCCTGCCTGTACTACGTCGCGCTCGACCGCCCGCTGGGCGTGCTGATGGCCGCACTGCTGGCCGCCGGCCTGGCGCTGGCGGGGCAGATCGCCGCGCTGCCCACCGGCGCCTGGCTGTGGTGGGGCATCGGCCTGTTCGTGGTCGGCTGGGCGATCCAGTTTGTCGGCCACGTCTACGAAGGGCGCAAACCGGCCTTCGTGGACGACCTGGTCGGCCTCGTCATCGGCCCGCTGTTCGTGGTGGCCGAGGCGGTGTTCGCGCTGGGGCTGCGGCGCGATCTGCACGCCGCCATCGAGCAGCGCGCCGGCCCGGTGCGCCAGCGCGCACCCGCGGGCCGTGGCGCGGCGCGCTCCTGAACTATTATTTCAATAGCTTCCGGCGCTTGATGGACGGGCGCTGCAGGCCAATTTGGCTTGAAACACCGGGTCGTGCGCCGATTTGCCGCAAAATGCCCGGATGCAGCTCAACTTCATCGCCGACCAATCCGTCGCCTCGCATTCCGGCCGCACGCTGCCGGTGATCGACCCGTCCGACGGCCAGCCTTTCGACGACATCCAGCGCAGCGACGAGCGCGACATCGACGACGCCGTGCGCGCCGCGCGCCAATGCTTCGAAGGGCCGTGGAGTGCGCTGAGCGCCGCCGAGCGCGGGCGCCTGCTGATGGCCCTGTCGAACAAGGTGGCCGAGCACGCCGACGAGCTGGCCGCGCTGGAGCAGCGCGACTGCGGCAAACCCACCAAGCAGGCCAAGGCCGACGCCGCCGCGCTGGTGCGCTACTTCGAGTTCTACGCCGGCGCCTGCGACAAGCTGCATGGCGAGACCCTGCCCTACCAGAGCGGCTACAGCGTGTTCACCTGGCGCGAGCCGCACGGCGTGACGGGCCACGTGATCCCGTGGAACTACCCCATGCAGATCTTCGGCCGCAGCGTGGGCGGCGCGCTGGCGGCGGGCAACTGCTGCGTGGTCAAGCCGGCCGAGGACGCGTGCCTGTCGCTGATCCGCGTGGCGCAACTGGCGGCCGAAGTGGGCTTTCCGCCCGGCGCCATCAACATCGTCACCGGCTACGGCCACGAGGTGGGCGACGCGCTGGCGCGCCATGCCGGCATCAACCACATCAGCTTCACCGGCAGCCCCAGGGTGGGCACGCTCATCCAGCAGGTGGCCGCCGAGCGGCACTGCCCGGTGACGCTGGAGCTGGGCGGCAAGAGCCCGCAGATCATCTTTGCCGACGCCGACCTCGACGCCGCGCTGCCAGTGGTCATCAACGCCATCGTGCAGAACGCGGGACAGACGTGCAGCGCCGGCTCGCGCGTGCTGATCGAGCAGCGCATCTACGACGACGTGCTGGCGCGCCTGGGCGAGGCTTTCGAGGCGCTGCGTGTCGGCCCGGCGGCGCTGGACCTCGACGTGGGCCCGCTGATCCGCCAGACGCAGCAGCAGCGCGTGTGGGATTTCCTCAGTGACGCGCAGAGCGCCGGTATCCCCATCGTGGCGCAGGGCACGGTGGTCGACGAGGCGCCCGAAACCGGCTTCTACCAGGCGCCGGTGCTGCTGGCCGACGTGCCGGTGGCGCACCGCGTGGCGCAGGAAGAGGTGTTCGGCCCGGTGCTGTCGGCCATGCCGTTCACCGACGAAGACCACGCGGTCGAACTGGCCAACGCCACTTCCTTCGGCCTGGTGGCCGGCGTGTGGACGCGCGACGGCGCGCGCCAGTTCCGCATGGCACGGCGGATGAAGGCCGGCCAGGTGTTCATCAACAACTACGGCGCCGGCGGCGGCGTGGAGCTGCCCTTCGGCGGCTACAAATCGAGCGGCTACGGGCGCGAAAAGGGCTTCGAGGCGCTGTACGGCTTCACCGTGCTGAAGACCGTGGCGGTGCGCCACGGCTGACTGGCGCGCACGGCAATTTCAAGCAAAAAGAGCTGCCGGCGCTTGTGCAGCAAGCGCTGGCAGCTATTTATTTGGAAGCAAATTCAGCCGATCAGCGGCGACCGCCCAGCAGCGAGCCGCCGATCTTCAGCAGATCGCCCAGGTCGACCTTGCCGTCGCCGTCCTGGTCCAGCACGGCATTCATCAGGCCGCCGCCCAGGCCGCCCTGGCTTTGCACGCGGCTGTGCTCCTGGCCCAGCATGCTGCCCAGGCCGCCGGCGTCCATGTTCTTCGCCATCACCTGCTTAGCCAGGAAGGCCATCACGATGGGCGCCAGGATTTTCAGCAACTGGCCCGACTGGCCGCTATTCAGGCCCGTCGCCTGGCCCAGGCCCGATTCGGCCCGCGGCTGCGCGCCGCCGAAGATGTGGCCCAGGATGCCGCCGGCATCCAGCTGCCGGCTGGCCGGGGCGCCGCCGCCGAGCACGCTGCCCAGCAGGCCGCCCAGGCCACCCAGCGCACCGGCGCTGCCGCCACCACCGCCGCCCAGCAGGCCGCCGAGCATGCCGCCCAGGTCCATGGCGCCGCTGCCGGCGTGGTCGCGCTGCAGCGCGTTGAAGAGGTCGCCCGCGCCACCCGGTTGCTGGGCATTGCGGCCCAGCGCGCCCACGATCATGGGCAGCGCGGCGGCAATGGCGTCCTGCGCGGTGCGGGGGTCGGTGCCCAGTTGCTGCGCAATCTGGCCCGCGGGCGCGCCTTGCAGTTGGCCGAGCAGATCGTCGATGAGGGAGCCGTTCATGAGAAGTCCTTGCTGGTGTGTGAAGGGATGGATCAAACAACGTACATGGTATCCCCAGGGCCGACATCCCCGCGAATCGGTGGGCGCGCGGCGCGACTAAACTGCCCGACCAGCGACCATTTCACGACCATGAGGAGCAAGAGCAACATGCGCGTTTCGGGCAAATCCATCATCGTCACCGGCGCCGGCGGCGGCATCGGCGAAGGCATTGCGCGGCGGCTGGCGGCCGAGGGCGCCGCCGTCATCGTGAACGACATCAACGCCGCGCTGGGCGAGAAGGTGACGGCCGACATCACCGCCGCCGGCGGCCGGGCGCGCTTTGTCGCCGGCGACGTGACCCAGGGCGACGACTGGCACACGCTGGTGGCCGCCGCGCAGGATTTCGGCGGCCGGCTCGACGTGATCGTCAACAACGCCGGCTGGACGCACCGCAACCGCCCCATGCTGGAAGTGAGCGAGGCCGAGTTCGACAAGGTCTACGACGTCAACATGAAGAGCATCTACTGGAGCGCCATCCACGGCGTGCCGGCAATGCAGCAGGCGGGCGGCGGCAGCTTCATCAACATCGCCTCCACCGCCGGCGTGCGCCCGCGCCCGGGGCTGACCTGGTACAACGGCAGCAAGGCGGCGGTGATCGTCACCAGTAAGTCGATGGCGGCCGAGCTGGGACCGCAGAACATCCGCGTGAACTGCATCAACCCCGTGTTCAACCCCGACACCGGCCTGTCGGCCGATTTCGCCGGCGGCCCGGTCGACGAGGCGCGCCGCGCCCGGTTTCTGGCCACCATCCCGCTGGGGCGCTTTTCCACCGCGCTGGACGTGGCCAACGCCGCGCTCTACCTGGCCAGCGACGAGGCCGCCTTCATCAGCGGCGTCTGCATCGAGGTGGACGGCGCGCGCTGCGTCTGACGACCGCCCGGCCCCACGGACCGACCACCCTCCGCCTGAACCCACCGACCACGTCGGGCAGGCGTGTTCGCGCGCCTGCCCGCCTGTTGGCGCGCCCAAACCCGGGCGCAGCCGGCGTGGAGCGCGCCTGCGCGGCAGACCTTGCACGCGCGTTGGTCGCGACAAATCGACCAATACTCCACCGATTTCGTGCAATCTGGCACGGACCAGTGCTGCGCCTGCGCACCCACTGCTTCTTTAGGTGTCCACGCGTCATTACACTTTGAAGCACCAAAACCGCGATGAGTTGACCACCATGCGACCGACCGCCGCCGCGCTTGCCCCCCCGTCCTGCCCCGTCGCTTGCGCCCGAGCGGGGCGCTTGCCGGCGCTACTTTGGCACTGGCCGCGCTGGTGGGCGCGGGCGCGCAAGCGGCCAACGCGCCGTTCCCCACCGTGACGACGCCCGTCAAGCTGGACACCCGGGTGCTGGCATCGGCCAGCTGGTATGAGGCGCTCAACACCATCGTCTACGAGGCCGGGACGTACCACATGTGGTATGTCAACCCCGATCTCACGGGCGTTCGCCACGCCACCTCGTCAGACGGGATCAACTTCACCACCCTCGGGGGCGACCTCACCCTGCCCGCCAACTGGTGGACGGCCTATGGCGCCACGGTGCAGCCCCAGATCAACTACCTGCGCGTCTCGCGCGACGGCGGCGGCAACTGGATCCTGATGATATGGCACCCCAATGGCGCCAACCAGGGCCAGTTCAAATACAACACCAGCCTGTGGCTGCTCGGCAGCAACATCGCCAACACCGCGCCAACGCTGATCGGCCCGCTGCCGATCAGCCCGGGCGGCAACCACGTCGGCCCGTTCGGCATTGTCGGCGACCACCTCTATCTCGGCCAAGACACCGCGCAGGCCTTTGGGCGGTATCTGCTCACGCCCAGCACGACCAGCTCGCCACCCACCACCTGGCCAACCGGGATGGTGGAGGCCGCCAACGCCTATGCCGGCACCGGCCTGTGCTCGTTCGCCATCTGCCCGGGCGACCCTAATTCGTCCTACATCCACAACTACGGCCGCACGCTCGACCAGGGCGGTGTGCTGGGCACCTACTACACGCTTTACAACTACAACTCCTGGACCCGACGCAGCAAACAGCTGTGGTACATGGAAAGCACGGACGGCGGCGACACCTGGGGCAGCGCCCAACCGCTGTTCACCGACGGCAATGCCGTCACCGTGGATGGCCTGCCCAACGCCGGCAACTTCAGCCTGCCCGAGGTCACGGCCCTGGGCGGCGGCCAGTACCGCACCTACTTCAATACCGTGGATGCCTGCGGCAACTTCGTGACCGTGACCGCGCCCCTGGCGGGCACGCAACAGGGCCTGACCGTGACCAAGGGCTTCAGCCCCAGCACCGTGGCGCCCGGCGGCAGCAGCCAGCTCACCGTGACCCTGACGGCCCCGGCGGCCACATGCGCCCCGGCGCCCACCACGCCGATCTACACCGGCCTGGGCTTCACCGACACCCTGCCCGCCGGCATGACCCTGGCCGCCGCGCCGGCCGCCAGCACCACCTGTGCCGGGGCCACGCTTGCGGCCACCGGCGGCGCGGATTCGTTCTCGCTGTCCGGCGCCAGCCTGGCGCCGGGGGCCTCGTGCACGGCGACGGTGACCGTGGCCGTGGCGGGGGCAGGCACCTTCCACAACGTCATCAGCGCGTCGATGGGCCAGCCCGGCGCGGTCACCAACGACCAGGCCGTGCCCGCGCTGGCCGACGCCGTCGCCAACCTGCAGGCGGGCATCGCGCGAGTGGCGCCGGTGCCCACGCTGGGCGAAGCCGCGCTGATGGCCATGGGCCTGCTGCTGGGCGCCATGGGGCTGCGCCGCCTGCGCCCCGCGCGCCGCAGCTGATTCAGAGGTCAAACAGCCATCCGGCGCCCGTCCAACGGGCGCTGGCAGCTATCAAGTCAAAAGCAAACTGCGGCCCAGCTAGAGCCAGCGCGCCAGGTCCACCACGTCCTCGGCAAACAGCTGGCCCTTTTCGGCCTGCACCACGCGGCCGTCCTTGCCGCGCACCACGGTGACGGGCAGGCCCTCGGGCTTGGGGTAGGCCGCGGCCAGTTCAGGGCCGAGCCACGCGGCTGGGAAGGTGTAGCCTTTTTTCTGCAGGTAGGCCACGGCTTCGTCGGGCTTCTTGTCGATGGACAGCGCCAGCATGCGCAGGCCTCGGTCTTTCTGAGCCGCCCACAGCTTCTGCATCTCCGGGCTTTGCTGGGCGCAGAACGGGCACCAACTGGCCCACCAGTACAGCACCAGCGCGCGGCCTTCGGCTTGCGCCGGCTCGAAGCGGCCGCCGCCCAGCAGCGGCACGGCGGCCAGCGGATAGGGCGCGCCCACCGCCGGCAACGGCGTCGCGGCGGCCTTCTGCGCGGGGGCCCAGGGCACGGTCAACACACTCGCAGCGGCGCCCGCTTGCAACAGCTGGCGGCGTGACAAGGCAAGGCGGTGCATGGCGAAATCCTTCGGTGGCTGGCGGCGGACGATGCAGCCCATGGTAGCGCGGCCCGATGGCCTTGCTGCAAGGCGGATTCAGGCGCTTTGGGATAATTTGCCGCATGGGCGAACGCGTCATTCCCTTGGTTGATCACCGCACCGTCGGCTTGGCGGTGCCGGCGCCGGGCGCGCCCGCGCCGGCCGGCACACTGGTCGACACGCGCGGGCGGCCGCTGCGCGACCTGCGCATCAGCGTCACCGACCGCTGCAACTTCCGCTGCAGCTACTGCATGCCCAAGGACGTGTTCAACAACGAATACGCCTACCTGCCGCACAGCGCGCTGCTGTCGTTCGAGGAAACCACGCGTCTGGCCACGCGCTTTGTGGCCCACGGCGTGCACAAGCTGCGCCTGACGGGCGGCGAGCCGCTGCTGCGCAAGGGGCTGGAGACGCTGATCGCGCAATTGGCCGCACTGCGCACACCGGATGGCCAGCCGCTCGACATCACGCTGACCACCAACGGGTCGCTGCTCGCGCGCAAGGCGCAGGCGCTGAAAAGCGCCGGCCTGAATCGCGTCACGGTCAGCCTGGATGGCTTGGATGACGCCACCTTCCGCGCCATGAACGACGTGGACTTTCCAGTCGCCGACGTGCTGGCCGGCATCGAGGCGGCGCGCGCGGCGGGCTTGGGCCAGTACCCGGACGGGCGCCCTGGCGCCCTGAAGGTCAACATGGTCGTCAAGCGCGGCACCAACGACGACCAGATCCTGCCCATGGCGCGGCACTTTCGCGGCACCGGCGTCACGCTGCGCTTCATCGAATACATGGACGTGGGCGCCACCAACGGCTGGCGCATGGACGAGGTGTTGCCATCGGCCGAAGTCGTCAAGCGGCTGCAAGCCGAATTCGCGCTGGTGCCGCTGCAAGCCAGCGCGCCGGGCGAAACCGCCGAGCGCTGGGGTTATGCCGGTGCCGATGGGCGGCACGACCCGCTGCTCGGCGAAGTCGGCTTCATCAGCAGCGTCACGCAGGCTTTCTGCGGCGACTGCAACCGCGCCCGCCTGTCGATGGACGGCAAGCTGTTCCTGTGCCTGTTCGCCGGCCAGGGCTACGACCTGCGCGCCCTGATGCGCGATGGCGCGACAGACGAACAGCTCGATGCCGCCATCGCCGCCATCTGGCAAGGCCGCAGCGACCGCTACAGCGAACTGCGCGCCAGCCTGCCGGCCGACGTGCAGCAGGCGGTGCGGCGGGTGGAGATGAGTTACATCGGGGGATAAACGTTCCCCCCTGAGTCGCCTGTGGCGCCTTCCCCCGGGGGACAACGCTGGCGCTCGGGGGAACCCCGAGCGCGGCGTTCCCGTGTGGCCTGCTCCGCGGCCTTTCGATTGCTGGGGCATTGGCCGTACAATTTTCAAAATTGAAATTTATACGGCCAATTGATTGAGATTGCCATGGACTGGATTGCCCTGCCCGATGCCGCCGTGCGCCAAAGCATCGACAGCGCCACGGTCTTCGCTGAATTCCAGCGCGTACAGGGTGAGGCGCGCAGCGTGGCTGGCGGCATGTACTTCAAACGCCAGGGCCCATATGAATACCTGGTGCGCACCAGCCCCGACAACCGCCAGCAGCGCATCGGCCCCCGAACCGCCGAAACGGAAGACATCCACGCCCGCTTCATCGCCCGGAAAAGCCGCATCGAGGCGCGCCACAAATCCTTGCGCGACGCGGTGCGCGAAGCCGAGCGGCTGAACAAGGCGCTCAAGGTGGGGCGCGTACCCGCCATCGTCGTGGCGCTGCTGCAGGCCCTGCACGAGGCCGGTCTGGCCGAACACTTCCGGGTGGTGGGCACGCACGCGCTGTACGCCTATGAAAGCGCAGCCGGGGTGCGCATCACGCCCGGCGCGCTGGCCACGCAGGACGTCGATCTGCTGTGGGATGCGCGCCGTCGCGTGCGCTTTCTGGCCGACATGGCGCGGCTGGACAGCTCGCTGCTCGACGTGCTGCGCCGGGCCGACCGGAGCTTCGAGCGCAAGGAAGACCAGCTGGAAACCGCGATCAATGCGCGCGGCTTCGAGGTCGACTTTCTGCGCCGCCAGCCGCAGGACGACGACCCCCACCCGTTCCGCTTCTCCGACGACGAGGGCGACCTGTGGCCCGTGCAGGCGCGGCGCGCCGCCGTGCTGGCCAGCGCGCCGGTGTTCGAACAGGTGGTGGTGGCCACCACGGGCGCCATGGCGCTGATGCGCACTGTCGAGCCGCGCACCTTCGTCGAGTTCAAACGCTGGATGGCGACGCAACCCTCGCGCCCCGCCCCGCGGCGCCAGCGCGATGCGCGCCAAGCCGACATCGTGCAGGCCATGCTGGACGACGCGCTCATCGCACCGCACGAACAGGTATAACCCCCGCATGACTTCCACCGACCTGCCCGCCTCCGACGCCATCACCGCCCTCCTGCTCGCCGGCGGTCGCGGCAGCCGCATGGGCGGGGTCGACAAGGGCCTGCAGAACTACCACGGCACGCCGCTGGCGCTGCACGCGCTGATGCGGCTGCAGCAGCAGACGCTGCCGCCCGCCGAGGTGATGATCAACGCCAACCGCAACCTGGGCGCCTACGAAGCCTTCGGCGCGCCGGTGTGGCCCGATTCGCTGCCCGATTTCGCCGGGCCGCTCGCTGGCTTTCTGACCGGGCTGGAGCGCTGCGAGACACCGCTGCTGCTGACGCTGCCGTGCGACGTGCCGAACTTTCCGCTATCGCTTTGCGAGCGCCTGGCGCATGCCCTGCAAGCGCAGGATGCCGACATCGCCATGGCCGCGGCGCCCGAGGAAGATGGTCAGTTGCGCACGCAACCGGTGTTCTGCCTGCTGCGCACCAGCCTGCTGGAGAGCCTGGTGGGCTTCACCCAGAGCGGCGGCCGCAAGATCGACGCCTGGACGGCGCAGCACCAGCAGGTCGTGGTGCCGTTCAACGAACCCGGCGACGACCCGCGCGCCTTCGCCAACGCCAACACGCTGGCCGAATTGCGCGCGCTCGAACACCCACGATAACGCCCAGGAGACACGCCATGCCGCCCGCCGACCTCACCATCCGCCTGCTGACCCACGCCGACCTGCCCGCCTACAAGGCGCTGCGCGACACCGGCCTGCAGCACGACCCGGAAGCCTTCACCAGCGACTTCGACACCGCCAGCGCGCTGCCGCCCGCCACCTACGCCACGCGCCTGGGCCAGCCGCCCGACGACCACTTCATCCTCGGCGCCTTCGACGCCGGCGGCGCCATGCTGGGCGCCGTGGTGTGCGAGCGCGAGGCGCGGCTGAAGAAGCGCCACGAGGCCGAGCTGGTGGGCATGATCATCGCGCCCGCGATGCGCCAACGCGGCATCGGCAAGGCGCTGCTGAAAGAGTTCGACACCCTGGTGCGCAAGCTGCCGGGGCTGGAGCATGTGGTGCTGAGCGTCACCGCCGACCACGCTGCCGCCGTCAAGCTGTACGAGGGCGCGGGCTTCGTGCGCTACGGGCTGCAGCCGCGCGCCATCAAGATCGGTGAGCAGTACCACGACAAGGCGCTGATGCTCAAGCAGCTATGATTTACATAGTTGCCTGCGCTGACTACACAAGCGCTACAGCCCATTTTTGTTCATAAATACAGCCATGAAGACGATCGCCCAGATCGCCGCCGAACTGCAGGGCTACGACCCGCAGGCCCTGCCCGCCGATGCGGTGAACGCCTTCCTCGCCGAGTTGGTCGCACCCGTCACCCAGACCGAGCGCGTGCCCTTGTTCGAAGCCCTCGGCCGCGTGCTGGCCGAGGACATCGTCTCGCCCATCAGCGTGCCGCCGCACGACAACTCGGCCATGGACGGCTTTGCCTTCGACGGCGCGCAACTGGTGCCGGGCCAGCCGCTGGCGCTGAAGATCGTCGGCACCGCCCTGGCCGGCCCCGCCTGGCGCGGCCGCGTGGTGCGCGGCGAGTGCGTGAAGATCATGACCGGCGCCGTGATGCCCGAGGGGCTGGATACGGTGGTGCCGCAGGAGTTCACGCGCGTCGAAGACGACACGGTCACCGTGCCCGCCGACGTGGTGAAACCCGGCGACAACCGCCGCAAGCTCGGCGAAGACCTGATGGCCGGCCAGACCGCGCTGCAAAAAGGCGAGCGCCTGGCGCCTGCCGCGCTAGGCCTGGTGGCCAGTCTGGGGCTGGCGGAGGTGACCGTGTTCCGCCGCCTGCGCGTGGCCTACTTCTCCACCGGCGACGAGATCCTGTCGTTCGGCGAAGCGCCGCGCGAAGGCGCTGTGTACGACAGCAACCGCTACACCGTGTTCGGCCTGCTCACGCGGCTGGGCGGGCAGGTGATCGACCTGGGCGTGGTGAAGGACGACCCGGCGCTGCTCGAAGCCGCCTTCACCCAGGCCGCCGCGCAGGCCGATGCCGTGATCACCAGCGGCGGCGTGAGCGTGGGCGAGGCCGACTACACCAAGGCCATGATGAGGAAGCTGGGCGATGTGGCCTTCTGGCGCATCGCCATGCGGCCCGGGCGGCCCATGGCGGTGGGGCGCATCGCGGGCGGTTCATTGGCCAAATCGGCCTTCAGCGCAGATTCAGCAAGCGCCGACAGCTATTCAGACGATAGCAACCATGCCATCCTGTTCGGCCTGCCCGGCAACCCGGTGGCGGTGATGGTGACCTTCTACGCCTTCGTGCGCCCGGCCCTGCTGCGCATGATGGGCGCGCGCCCTGAAAGCCCCGTGCTGCTGCGCGCCGCCAGCGAAGAGCCAATGCGCAAGAAGCCCGGCCGCACCGAATACCAGCGCGGCATCGTCACGCGCCACGCCGATGGCAGCCTGAGCGTGCGCACCACCGGCAACCAGGGCTCGGGCGTGCTGTCGGGCATGGTGAAGGCGAACGGGCTGATCGTGCTCGGCCATGCGCAAGGCAACGTGGCCGTGGGCGATGCGGTGAGCGTGATGATGTTCGAGGGCGCGACGGGCTGACGGCGGCGCCGCACGCGCCCGGCGGCGGCAGCGCCTTGCGCCGCTGTCCGACAACCGCGCCGCGCCGGCTCCGTAAGATCGGTGCCATGCCCTACACCGCCACCTTCACCCCCGAAACCCTGACCCGCGCCGACGTGGACGCCTCGCGCGGCCCGCTGGTGCTGGAATTCGGCACCAACTGGTGCGGCTGGTGCGGCGGCGCGCAGCCGCATGTGCAGGCCGCGTTCGAGCAGGCCGGCGCCAACGTGCCGCACGTCAAGGTCGAGGACGGTCCGGGCCGGCGGCTGGGGCGCAGCTTCGGCGTCAAGCTGTGGCCGACGCTGGTGTTTCTGCGCGATGGCGTGGAGGTCGAGAAGCTGGTGCGGCCACAGGGCGCCGACGACATCGTGGCGGCGCTTCAGCGCATCGCCTGAACAAGCCGCAGCCTCTTGCCCAGAGGGCGCAAACAGCTATCAAGACCGAAGCAAAAAACAAACCGTCTGCCACACCGGTTGGTGCCGATCGATGATGTCCTGGCAGCGCTGAAAGCGCACGCAAGGCACCACCTGGCGCCGATCAATCCGCCACCACCTGGCGCAGCCAGTCGGGCAGCGGGGCCGACTTCTGGTTGGGGAAGTCGACCCACACCGTGGTGGCGCCGCCGGTGGAGCAGATCACGCCGGGCTGGTCGGTGCGCTCCATGGTGCACCAGCTGTCGAACGAGGTGCGGCCGGCGTTGCTGACGTAGGTCTTGATGAGGATGTCGCCCGGGTACTCGAACTGGCGGATGAAGTTGCAGAACGCGTTGACGATGACCAGACCCTCGCCCGCCGGGTTGGCCACGAAGCCCATCGAGGTGAACCAGTCGATGCGCGCCGTCTCCATGTAGCGGAAGTACACCGTGTTGTTGATGTGGCCCATGGCGTCCATGTCGCCCCAGCGGATGGGGATGGTCATCTCGTAGACCAGTTTCTTCTGCTCGGGAATGTCGATGCGCATGGGCGGCTTTCAGGCGGTGGGGTTCAACGATGGGCGCGGATGGACGCAAGGATACCGGCGGTGAACAGCGCCGCCGCCGCCCACTGCGCCAGCGTGGGCCAGCGGCCGTCCCACAGAAAGGAATAGAGCAGCGCGAACAGCGTCTCGCTCACGATCAGCTGCCCGCACAGGCTGGCCGGCAGGCGCCGGCTGGCCTGGTTCCACAGGATGGTGGCCAGCCAGCTGGAGCCGAAGCCGATGGCCACGGCGATCAGCGCGAACAGCGGCCAGCCAGGGCTGGCCATGAGCTGCGGCAGCGGCGTGCCGAGCGTGAGGGCCAGCAGCAACCCGCCCAGGCCGGTGGCCACGCCCAGCCAGTTGGCCCAGTCGGTGGAGCCCACCTCGGGGTGCTGGCGCAGCCAGCGCGCGTTGAGCAGGGTGAACACCGTCCAGCACACCATGGCCAGCACCGACAGCGCGATGCCGCGCCAGTAGGTGCTGCTGGTCGCTATGCTTTCTGAAGCTGCCGGCGCTTGCTCCGCGCCGGACAGGGCCGCATTCGACATCAGTACCAGCCCCGCCGCCGTGAGCGCCAGCCCCGGCAGCATGGCCGCCCAGCGCAGGCCATGCGGCTTGCCCAGCAGCATGACCCAGATGGGAATGGTGCCGACGATGAGCGCCGGCATCTCGGTGCCGGCATCGCGGATCGACAGCACCAGCACCCAGTAATAACCCGTGAAGCCCAGCACGCTGAGCCACAGCGCGCCCCAGGCCTGCGCCAGCGTGGGCCGCCGCGCGCGCCGCCACGACACGGCCAGCACCGCCACCGACACCGCGCCGTAGACCACGAAACGCCCGGCCGTCAGGTCGATGCCGGCGAAGCCGCTGACCATGCGCGGCGCCACGAACACCAGCCCCCACAGCGCGCCGGCGGCCAGGCCGGCGAGGATGCCGGTCAGCACTGCCCGGCCCCATCGCCCGCGCGCGGGAGAGGGTGGGGGTGAGGGTCAGCGCATCGGGCGCCGCGGTGGCTCGCCCTCACCCCGGCCCTCTCCCGCCAGCGGGAGAGGGAGAAAAACCGAAGCGCTGCGCCGCAGGAAAGATCAGACGGCAAAGCCGTCGTCCGCCGCAATCACCGCGCCGTTCACGAAGTGGCTCTGGTCGCTGGCCAGCATCATCAGCACGGCGTCCAGGTCCTTGGGGTCGCCCACGCGCTTGCGCGGCAGCATGGCGATGAGCTTCTGGCCCTGCTCGGTGCTCCAGTGGTGGTGGTTGATCTCGGTGTCGATGTAGCCGGGGCAGATGGCGTTGACGTTGATGCCGAAGCGGCCCCACTCCAGCGCCATGGCCTTGGTCATCTGGATGACGGCGGCCTTGCTCATGCAATACACGCCGATCTGCGGCAGCACCTTCAGCCCCGCCATGCTGGCGATGTTGATGATGCGCCCGCCGGTGAAGCTGCCCGGCGCCGCGCCCTTGGCCCGCGCGATCATGCGCTTGCCCACTTCCTGCGCCATGAAGAAAGCGCCGCGCACGTTGGTGTCGAAGATGAAGTCGTAGTCGTCCTCGCCCACGTCCTGGATGCGATGGGTGGTGCTGACGCCAGAGTTGTTGACCAGGATGTCGATGGAGCCCATCTCGGTCTCGGCGTGGGCCACGGCGGCCTTGATGGATTGCACGTCGGTCACGTCGCACTCGACCACGTGTGCATCGCCGCCCTCGCCCTCGATGCGCGCGCGCAGGTCCTTCAGCTTTTCCATGCGGCGGCTGGCCAGCACCACGCCGGCGCCGGCCGCGGCCAGCGTGCGGGCAAACTGCGCGCCCAGGCCGCCCGAGGCGCCAGTGACAAGGGCCACGCGGCCGGACAAATCAATGCTGTAGGTCATGTGCTTTTTTCCTTCTGGGATGCGCGTCTGCAATGGGGCATGGATGATGCATGACCCGTGCATAAAATCAGTCACGCACCCGACAAGCCGCGCAGCATGCCCGCGCGGACAATCGACCATTATTTCAAACGCACGAGAGAGGCGCCCATGACCCCCGACGAAATCATCCAGCAGTACGGCCCCCGCGAAGCCATGGAGTACGACGTCGTCATCGTCGGCGCCGGCCCGGCCGGCCTGTCGGCGGCCATCCGCATCAAGCAGCTGGCGGCCGAGAAAGGCCAGGACGTGTCGGTGGTGGTGCTGGAGAAAGGCTCCGAGCCCGGCGCGCACATCCTCTCCGGCGCGGTGATGGACCCGAAGGCGCTGACCGAACTGATCCCCGACTGGAAGGAAAAAGGCGCGCCGCTCAATCAGCTGGTGACCGACGACGCCTACGTGTTCCTGCACGAGGGGGGTGGCGGCACGCGCGTGCCCAACCTGTTCCTGCCGCCGTTCGCGCACAACCACGGCAACTACATCGTCAGCCTGGGCAACGTGGTGCGCTGGCTGGCGCAGCAGGCCGAGGAACTGGGCGTGGAGATCTTCCCCGGCTTTGCCGCCGCCGAGGTGCTGTACAACGAGGACGGCAGCGTGAAGGGCGTGGCCACCGGCAACATGGGCATCGGCAAGGACGGCCAGCCGACCGAGAACTTCCAGCTCGGCATGGAATTGCTGGGCAAGTACACGCTGTTCGCCGAAGGCTCGCGCGGGCACCTGGGCCGCCGCCTGATCGAGCGCTTCAAGCTCGACGCCGACAGTGACCCGCAGAGCTACGCCATCGGCATAAAGGAGCTGTGGGAGATCGACCCCAGCCGCCACACGCCCGGCTTCGTGATGCACAGCGCCGGCTGGCCGATGGACGAGCACACCTACGGCGGCGCCTTCCTCTACCACGCCGAGGACAACAAGGTGTATTGCGGCTACGTGATCGGGTTGAACTACAAGAACCCGTACATGAGCCCGTTCGAGGAGTTCCAGCGCTGGAAGACACACCCGCGCGTGAAGTGGTACTTCACCGACGACAACGGCCAGGTGAACGCCAAGCGGCTGAGCTACGGCGCGCGCGCCATCACCGCTGGCGGCGTGCTGGCGCTGCCCAAGACGGTGTTCCCCGGCGGCGCGCTGCTGGGCTGCGATGCGGGCTTCCTGAACGTGAGCCGCATCAAGGGCAGCCACGCGGCCATCAAGACCGGCGCGCTGGCCGGCGAGGCGGCCTACGAGGCCGTGACCGCCGGCCGCCAGCACGACGAGCTGAGCGCCTACCCCGACGCCTTCCAGCACAGCTGGCTGGCCGCCGAGCTGCACAAGGACCGCAACTTCAAGAACTGGTTCAAGAAGGGCCTGACCACCGGCACGCTGATGAACGGCCTCGACCAGATGGTGTTCCGCGGTCACGCGCCGTGGACGCTGCACCGCGCCGAGCCCGACCACGTGCAGCTCAAGCCCGCGGCCGAGTGCCAGCCCATTGCCTACCCCAAGCCCGATGGCCAGCTGACCTTCGACCGGCTGTCGAGCGTGTTCATCAGCAACACCAGCCACGAGGAGAACCAGCCCGCGCACCTGACGCTGAAAGACCCGACGGTGCCGGTCAACATCAACCTGGCCAAGTTCGCCGGGCCGGAGGCGCGCTACTGCCCCGCCGGCGTGTACGAGTTCGTGCCCGACGAGGCCAAGGGCGGCAGCGCGCAGCGCCTGCAGATCAACGCCGCCAACTGCGTGCACTGCAAGACCTGCGACATCAAGGACCCGACGCAGAACATCGTGTGGGTCACGCCCGAGGGCGGCGGCGGGCCCAACTATTCGGGCATGTGACCGCCACGGCGCCGCGTCCACGCGTGGCGTCGTGCAATTAATTTGATAGCTGTTTGCGCACGTCATATAAGGATTTCAGATACAAAATGATCTGAAATCCTTGTGCATGGGGCGCAAGAAGCTATTGTTTTTTCATCTTTCATCCAGCGCATCAGGAGGCCGCATGCACCTCGTCATCACCGGTGGCGCCGGCTTTCTGGGCGTGAGGCTGGCCCGCACCCTGCTGCAGCGCGGCACGCTGGCGTTGGCGGGCGCGGCGCCGCAGCCCATCACGCGCCTCACGCTGGTCGACCGCGCCGCGCCGCCCGTTGATCTGACGGCCGATGCGCGCGTGCAGGTCGTCACCGGCGACCTGAACGAACTGCTCACCCCCGATGCCCACGGCACCACGCGCGCCGTGCCGGCCGACGCGCAGGCCGTGGTGCACCTGGCCGCCGCCGTCAGCGGCGAGTGCGAGGCCGACTTCGACCTCGGCCTGCGCAGCAACCTCGATGCCACGCGCGCCCTGCTGCAGGCCTGCCGGCGCCTGGGCACGCCGCCGGTGTTCGTGTTCTCGTCGTCGCTGGCCGTGTTCGGCCACACGCTCGAGCAGCCCCTGCCCGCCGTGATCGAGGACGACACCCTGCCCACGCCGCAGAACAGCTACGGCATACAGAAGTTCATGTGCGAGCAGCTGGTGGCCGACTGCACCCGCAAGGGCTTCGTGCGCGGCCGCAGCGTGCGCCTGATGACGGTGAGCGTGCGCCCCGGCAAGCCCAACGCCGCGGCGTCCAGCTTTCTCAGCGGCATGGTGCGCGAGCCGCTGGCCGGCCGGCGCGCCGTGTGCCCCGTGCCGCCGGATACCAAGGTGGCGCTGTCCTCGCCCGCGCGCACCGTCGAAGGCCTGGTCCGCGCGCTGGAAGCCAGCGACGCCGACTGGGGTCCGCGCACCGCCCTGAACCTGCCCGCCGTGGCCACCACCGCGGGCGAGATGGCCGCCGCCCTGGCCCGCGTGGCCGGCGACGACGTGGCCGCGCGCATCGACTGGGTGCCCGACGCAGCCATCACCCGCATCATCGCCAGCTGGCCGGCGGCCATGAACGCGCGCCGCGCCGCGCGGCTGGGCCTGCAGGCCGACGCCAGCTACGACGACATCATCCGCGACCACCTGCGAGAAAACCCCGCTGGCGCTGCCTGAGCTTTCGTCCCCATAATGCTTGCGCCCGCGCGCACCCGGTGCGGGCACCGGCCGGGCCGGCACCCCACACGGCGCCAGGCCTGCGTATTCCAAGCAGTACGGAGACAAACCCCATGACAACCCGTTCCTGGCTCATCGGCGCCTTCTGCGCGCTGGGCCTTGCCGCCGCCGCGTCGGCGCAGACCACCATGAAGATCAACGTCTCGGCGGCGCAGAACAGCCACCACGGCGTCGGCATCGACGTGTTCGCCAAGGAGGTGGAGCAGCGCACCAACGGCCGCTACAAGTTCCAGACCTTCTACAACGGCGCGCTGGGCGGCGAGCGCGAATCGATCGAGGCGGTGCAGCTCGGCACGCAGGAGATGACCTTCTGCACCAGCGGCGCCATCCCTAACTTCGTGCCCGAGACCAAGATCGTCGACGTGCCCTTCCTATTCCGCGACAAGGCGCACGCCCGCGCCGTGTTCGACGGCCCCATCGGCGAGGAGCTGGCGAAGAAATTCGAGGCCAAGGGCTTCAAGGCCCTGGCCTGGGCCGACAACGGCGTGCGCCACATCACCAACAGCAAGCGCGACGTGAAGACGCCCGACGACCTGAAGGGCCTGAAGCTGCGCACCATGGAGAACCCGGTGCACATCGCGGCCTACAAGTCGCTCGGCATCATGCCCACGCCCATGCCCTGGCCCGAGGTGTTCACCGCGCTGCAGCAGGGCACGGTGGACGGGCAGGAGAACCCGCTGTCCGTCATCCTGTCGCAGAAACTGGACCAGGTGCAGAAGCACCTCACGCTCACCGGCCACGTGTATTCGCCCATGGTGTTCCTGATGAACAAGGGCCTGTACGACAAGCTCTCGGCCGCCGACAAGCAGGCTTTCCTCGACGCCGCCAAGGTGGCCGCCAAGGCCAACCGCGCCAAGGTCGACGAGGACGACGCCAAGGGCGTCGCCGAGCTGCGCGCGCGCGGCATGACCGTCATCGACAACATCGACCGCAACCAGTTCGCCGCCGCGCTGGCACCGGCCAATGCCCAGTTCGAGAAGGAATTCGGCAAGGCTGCGATGGACCGCATCCGCGCCGTCAAGTAGGCGACAGCAGCCACCTTTTCATGCGCGAAAACCCCGTGGCCCCCGCGCCAGGGGCGCGCACATAATGGCGGCCGCCGTGCGTGCCCCTGGCGCGCACCCGCAGTTCGCATTCGATACTGAATCAGGAGACCTTTTCATGAAGTTGCACCAACTCGCCCTCGGTTTCGGTCTGGCGTTCGGCCTGGTGGCCGGCGCCGCCGCGCAGACCACCATGCGCATCAGCATCTCGGTGGCGCAGAACTCGCACCAGGGCATCGCCATCGACACCTTCGCCAAGGAAGTGGAGAAGCGCACGCAAGGCCGCTACAAGGTCCAGACCTTCTACAACGGGGCGCTGGGTGGCGAGCGCGAATCCATCGAGGCGGTGCAGCTCGGCACGCAGGAGTTGGCCTTCAGCTCCAGCGGCCCGGTGCCCAACTTCGTGCCCGAGACCAAGATCCTCGACGTGCCCTTCCTGTTCCGCGACAAGGCGCACGCCCGCGCCGTGCTCGACGGCCCGATCGGCGACGAACTGCTGAAGAAGTTCGAGCCCAAGGGCTTCAAGGCCCTGGCCTGGGCCGAGAACGGCTTCCGCCACATGACCAACAGCAAGCGCTCGGTCAACTCGCCCGACGACCTGAAGGGCCTGAAGATGCGCACCATGGAGAACCCGGTGCACATCGCCGCCTACAAGGCCTTCGGCATCATCACCACGCCCATGGCCTTCCCCGAGGTGTTCACCGCGCTGCAGCAAGGCACGGTGGACGGACAGGAGAACCCGCTGCCGGTCATCATCTCGGCCAAGTTCGACCAGGTGCAGAAGCACCTGTCGCTCACGGGCCACGTGTACTCGCCCGCCATCTTCGTGATGAACAAGGGCGCGTTCGACAAGCTCTCGGCCGCCGACAAGCAGGCCTTCATCGACGCCGCCAAGGAAGGCACCAAGGCCAACCGCGCGCGCGTGGACGAGGACGACGCCAAGGGCGTGGCCGACCTGCGCAGCAAGGGCATGACGGTGGTCGACAACGTCGACAAGGCCAAGTTCCAGGCCGCGCTGACCGGCGTGAACGCCCAGTTCGAGAAGGAGTTCGGCAAGGCCAACCTGGACCGCATCCGCAACTTCAAGTGATGCGGGTTGTTCGATCGCTACATTCGATGTAGCACCCAGTGCCCGCCCGCCCTGCGCGGCGGGCATTTTTGTTTCAAGCGATGGTTTGCCATGAAGGCCTTGTTCCTCTCCTTTGAAAGCTGGACCACCCGCATCGCGATGGGGCTGGCCTGCCTGATGTTGGCCGTGGCCTCGGGCCTGGCGGTGTTCCAGGTCATCACCCGTTTCGTGCTGCAGCAGCCGGCGGAATGGACGGAAGTGCTGATCCGCTTCAGCCTGATCTGGATGGTGTTCCTCGGCATCCCCATGGCCTTCCGCCAGGGCGCCATGGTGAGCGTGGACGCGCTCTACCGGGCCGTGCCCACGCACCTCAAGCGCATCCTCGACGCCATCGTGGCGCTGGCCGCACTGACGCTGATGCTGATCATCCTGTGGTGGGGCTACGACTACGCGGTGCGCGGCAGCGTGCAGACCATGGCCGGGCTGGAATCGCTGTCGATGTTCTGGGCCTACATCGCCATGCCGGCGGGCGCGGTGTTCGCCATCATCGCCATCGTCGCCAACTACATCGACCCGCGCCGCATGGAACTGGAGACCGCGCAATGAGCACCGCCGGACCGCTCCAAGGTGCGAAGGCCCCCTCGGGGGGCAGCGCAGACGCGCAGCGTCAAGCGTGGGGGCACGCATGACCACCGCCATGCTCATTACCATGGTGCTGGGCTTCGCGCTCAGCGTCTCGGTCGCGGTGTCGATCGGGCTGGCGTCGATCGTCGGCATCCAGGTCAACAACGCGCACATGCTGATCTCCGCCAAGGAGATCTTCAACTCGATCAACAAGTTTCCGCTCGCCGCCGTGCCCTTCTTCATCCTGGCCGGCAACCTGATGGAGACCGGCGGCATCTCGCGCCGGCTGGTGGAGTTCGCCAAGAGCCTGGTCGGTGGCGTGCAGGGCGGCCTGCCGATGACCTGCGTGCTCACCTGCATGATTTTCGCCGCCGTGTCGGGCTCGTCGGTGGCCACCACCTTCGCCATCGGCGCCATCCTGATCCCGGCGCTGATCAAGCACGGCTATCCCACCAGCTACGCCGCCGCGCTGCAGGCCACCAGCGCCGAGCTGGGCGTGATCATCCCGCCGTCGATCCCGATGATCCTGTACGGCGTGTCGGCCGAGGTGTCGATCGGCGAGCTGTTCATCGCCGGCTTCGGCCCCGGCGTGCTGATCAGCGGCGCGCTGATGCTGTTCGTGTGGATCTACTGCAAGTGGAAGGGCTGGGGCAAGAACGACGGCGATGGCCGCCTGGGCATCTTCGCCGCCACCCGGCAGGCGTTCTGGGCACTGCTGATGCCGGTCATCATCCTCGGCGGCATCTACGGCGGCGTGTTCACGCCCACCGAGGCGTCGGCCGTGGCGGTGCTCTACGCGCTCATCGTCGGCATGCTGATCTACCGCGAGATCGGCGTGAAGGACTTGCTGCCCGTGCTGCGCCGGTCGGTCATGTCGTCGGCGGTGATCATGTTCATCATCGCCAACGCCGGCCTGTTCGCCTTCCTGATCACCCGCGCCGGCGTGCCCGAGGCCATCGGCCACTGGCTGGAGCAGGTGCTGCAAAGCCCCGCCATGTTCCTTCTGGGCATCAACGCCGCCCTGTTCATCATCGGCATGTTCATCGAGACCAGCGCCGCCATCATCGTGCTGGCGCCGATCCTGGCGCCGGTGGCCATGCACTTCGGCGTCGATCCGGTGCACTTCGGCCTGATCATGGTGGTGAACCTGGCGCTGGGCATGATCACGCCGCCCTTCGGCGTCAACCTGTTCGCGGCCTGCACGGTGGCGCGCATCTCGCTCGACAAGATCATCCGGCACCTGCTGCCCTTCGTGGGCGTGATCCTGCTGTGCCTGCTGGTGATCACCTACGTGCCGGCGCTCTCCCTCGGGCTGCGCGATCTCGTGTACAGATAGCCCCCTGAGGCGCTGACGCGCCTTCCCCCAGGGGGACAACGCTGGTGGCCGGGGAGGCCCCGGCCACAGCATTCCCGCACGGCCTGCTCCGCGGCCATCTGATTCACGGGCCGTGGCAGAATCGCTGGTGTCAGGAGAGAGCGCCGTCACACGCGCCGCCGAAGGCCGAACGCTCAGGCAAAAGGACTGGCCAAAACGATTCTGCTGGAGAGAGGCCGCGGCACCAGGCACGCGGCCCACCGAAGGGGCAAGACCTGCGCGCGGCGCCCGCCGCGGCGGGTTGAATCTCTCAGGTAAAGGGGACAGCAGGGTTCCGCCGCCCGCCGCCGACCGGCGTTGGGCAATGCTTTTGAACAACGCATTCGAGGAGCCCTGCCATGTCGGCCCCTGGTACCGAACTTCTGAAAACCCCCTTGCACGCCCTGCACGTCGACCTCGGCGCGCGCATGGTGCCCTTTGCCGGTTACAGCATGCCGGTGCAGTACCCCGCCGGCCTGATCGCCGAGCACCGGCACGTGCGCGAAGCCGCCGGCCTGTTCGACGTTTCGCACATGGGCCAGGTCAAGCTGGTCGGTGCCGATGCCGCCGCCGCGCTCGAATCCCTGATGCCCGTCGACGTGATGAGTCTGGGCGTGGACAAGCAGCGCTACGGCCTGCTGCTGACCGACCAGGGCACCATCATCGACGACCTGATGTTCGTCAACTTCGGCGACCCTGCCGCCCGCACCGGCGAGGCGCTGCCGCGCGCGGCGGGCGAGCGCGAGGGCCCGCAGCTGTTCCTGATCGTCAACGGCGCCTGCAAGGCCGGCGACATCGCGCACATGCAGGCCAGGATCGGCGAGCGCTGCCACGTGCTGCCCATGCCCGAGCGCGCCCTGCTCGCCCTGCAAGGCCCGAAGGCCGTGGATGCGCTGAAGCGCCTGGTGCCCGGCGTCGAGCAACTGGTGTTCATGACCGGCGGCGCCTTCGGCTGGAACGGCACCGACCTGTACGTCACCCGCAGCGGCTACACCGGCGAGGACGGCTTCGAGATCTCGATCCACGAGTCACAGGCCGAGGCCTTCGCACGCGCGCTGCTGGCGCAGCCTGAAGTGGCGCCCATCGGCCTGGGCGCACGCAACAGCCTGCGCCTGGAAGCCGGCCTGTGCCTGTACGGCAACGACATCGACACCACCACCACGCCCATCGAGGCGGGCCTGAACTGGGCCATCCAGAAGGTGCGCCGCACCGGCGGCGAGCGCGCGGGAGGCTTTCCGGGCGCCGACAAGGTTCTGCCCTTCATGCAGGACGCCGCCGGCAACCCGGCCGCGCAAAAGGTGGCCCGCAAGCGCGTGGCGCTGATGGGCAAGGAGCGCGTGCCGGTGCGCGAGCATGTCGAACTGCAGAACGCCGACGGCCAGAAGATCGGCGAAACCACCAGCGGCCTGCTCGGCCCCAGCATCGACCAACCCATCGCCATGGGCTACGTCAGCCCTGAATACGCCGCCGTCGGCACGCCCGTGTTCGCGCTGGTGCGCGGCAAGCAGATTCCCATGGAAGTGGCCGCCACGCCCTTCGTGCCCAACCGTTACCACCGCGGCTGATTTCAAGCCAAATCAGCCGCCAACGCCCACCCCATCTGCGCAACCCACTCTCTTTTTTGGAGCAATCATGACCGTCAAGTACAGCGAAGACCACGAATGGATCAAGGTCGAGGGCGACATCGCCACCGTCGGCATCACGCAGCACGCGCAGGACGCGCTGGGCGACGTGGTGTTCGTCGAACTGCCTGAAGTGGGCAAGACCTACGCCCAGAAAGACACCGCCGGCGTGGTCGAGAGCGTGAAGGCCGCCGCCGATGTGTACATGCCCGTCAGCGGCGAGATCGTCGAGATCAACCAGGCGCTGGCCGACGAACCCAGCCTGGCCAACAGCGACCCCATGGGCGCCGGCTGGTTCTTCAAGGTCAAGCTGTCCGACGCCAGCCAGTTGGACGCGCTGATGGACGAGGCCGCCTACAAGGCTTTCGCCGCCTGATCCGCCGATAAAGCACTGCGTGAGGCGCATCGCGTGCAGCGGTGCGCCTTGCCCATGGTTTTGTCTGGAGCACCCGTCATGTCCCAAGCCCCTTCCCTTGCCAGCCTGGAAAACGCCAGCGAATTCGTCGCCCGCCACATCGGTATCACGCCGGACGAAGAGCAGAAGATGCTCGCCGTCATCGGCGAGAAGTCGCGCCAGTCGCTGATCGACTCCATCGTGCCGCGCAGCATCGCGCGCCAGAGCGCCATGACGCTGCCGCCGGCCTGCACCGAGGCCGATGCGCTGGCCGAACTGAAGGCCATGGCGTCGAAGAACCAGCACCAGATGAAGAGCTTCATCGGCCAGGGCTACTACCCCAACCACCTGCCGGGCGTGATCCTGCGCAACGTGCTGGAGAACCCCGGCTGGTACACCTCGTACACGCCCTACCAGGCCGAGATCAGCCAGGGCCGCATGGAGGCGCTGCTGAACTTCCAGACCATGGTGGCCGACCTGACGGGCATGGACATCGCCAACGCCTCGATGCTGGACGAAGCCACCGCCGCCGCCGAGGCCATGACGCTGGCCAAGCGATCGGTCAAGGCCAAGGGCGACGTGATCGTGGTGAGCGGCGACGCGCACCCGCAGACCATCGAGGTGATGCAGACCCGCGCCGCGCCGCTGGGCCTGACGGTGAAGCTGGCCAACTCGGCCGAAGAGTGGGACGCCGCGATTGCCGCCGACGACTACTTCGCCGCGCTGATCCAGTATCCGTGCAGCAGCGGCTGGCTGATGGACTGGAGCGGCGAGGCGGACAAGATCCACGCCAAGAACGCTGCCGTCATCATGGCCAGCGACCTGCTGGCGCTGACGCTGCTGAAGTCGCCCGGCGAGATGGGCGCTGACATCGTGGTCGGCAACTCGCAGCGCTTCGGCATGCCCATGGGCGCGGGCGGGCCGCACGCGGCGTTCATGGCCTGCAAGGACGCCTTCAAGCGCAGCCTGCCGGGCCGCCTGGTCGGCGTCAGCGTCGACGTGCACGGCAAACCGGCGTATCGCCTGGCGCTGCAGACGCGCGAGCAGCACATCCGCCGCGAGAAGGCCACCAGCAACATCTGCACCGCGCAGGCGCTGCCAGCCATCATCGCCAGCATGTACGGCGTGTACCACGGCCCGGCAGGGCTGAAGCGCATTGCCGAACGCGTGACGCGCCTCGTCAGCATCTTCACCGCCGGCATGCAGTCCATGGGCTTCACGGCCATGCACGCCGACTCCGGCTTCGACACCGTCAGCTTCAAGACCGACGGCGCTACCGATACGATAGCTGCCCGCGCCGTGCAGATGGGCGCCAACCTGCGCAAGGCCTGGGACGTGTACCTGTGCGTGTCACTTGACGAAACCAGCACGCGCGCCGATGTGGAGTTGCTGTGGTCCATCTTCGGTGACGGCAAGCAGCTGCCCGACTTCGCCGCGCTCGAAGGCTCCGCCCCCGCGCTCATCCCCGCCGCACTGCGCCGCACCAGCGCCTTCATGACGCACCCGGTGTTCAACACCCACCACAGCGAAACCGCCATGCTGCGCTACATCCGCCAGCTGTCCGACAAGGACCTGGCGCTCGACCGCAGCATGATCCCGCTGGGCAGCTGCACCATGAAGCTGAACGCCACCAGCGAGATGATTCCCATCACCTGGCCCGAGTTCGGCAACGTGCACCCGTTCGCGCCGGCCGACCAGCAGGCCGGCTATGCCGAACTCGACCAGCAGTTGCGCGCCTGGCTGAGCAGCATCACCGGCTATGCCGACGTGAGCCTGCAGCCCAACGCCGGCAGCCAGGGTGAATACGCCGGCCTGCTGGCCATCAAGGCCTGGCAGGAGGCGCGCGGCCAGGGCCAGCGCGACGTGTGCCTGATCCCCAGCAGCGCGCACGGCACCAACCCGGCCAGCGCCATGATGGCGGGCCTGAAGGTGGTCGTCACCAAGTGCGACGAGGCCGGCAACGTCGACCTCGATGACCTGAAGGCCAAGTGCGCGCAGCACGCCGACCAGCTGGCCTGCATCATGATCACCTACCCCAGCACGCACGGCGTGTTCGAGACGCAGGTGAAGGAAGTGTGCGAAGTCGTGCACCAGCACGGCGGCCGCGTGTACCTGGACGGCGCCAACATGAACGCCATGGTCGGCGTGGCCGCGCCGGGCGAGTTCGGCGGCGACGTGAGCCACCTGAACCTGCACAAGACCTTCTGCATCCCGCACGGCGGCGGCGGCCCCGGCGTCGGCCCCGTGTGCGTGGTGGAAGACCTGGTGCCCTACCTGCCCGGCCACGCCACGGCCGGCGACGTGCGCAAGATCGGCGCTGTCAGCGCGGCGCCCTATGGCAACGCCAGCGTGCTGCCCATCACCTGGATGTACATCCGCATGATGGGTGCCGCCGGCCTGACGCGCGCCACCGAGGTGGCCATTCTGTCGGCCAACTACATCAGCAAGCGCCTGAAGGATCATTACCCCACCCTGTACGCCAGCGCCAACGGCCACGTCGCGCACGAGTGCATCCTGGATTTGCGCGATTTGAAAGAGACCAGCGGCGTGATGGCCGAAGACGTCGCCAAGCGCCTGGCCGACTACGGCTTCCACGCGCCGACGCTGAGCTTCCCCGTCGCCAACACGCTGATGGTGGAGCCCACTGAGAGCGAGCCGCTGGCCGAGATCGACCGCTTCATCGACGCCATGATCGCCATCCGGCAAGAAATCCGCCGCGTCGAGCAAGGCGAATGGCCGCAGGACGACAACCCGCTGAAGAACGCCCCGCACACCGCCGACAGCCTGCTGGCCGCCGACTGGCCGCACCCGTATGCGCGCGAAGTGGGCGCCGCGCTGGCCGGCCGCGTGCCCGGCAGCGTGAAGTACTGGCCGCCCGTGGGCCGCGTCGACAACGTGTACGGCGACCGCAACTTGTTCTGCAGCTGCGTGCCGCTGGACGCCTACGCCGACGCGGCGACGTGAGCTTGCCCGCCCCCGCCATCCGCCGCGTGGATTACACCGCCGCGGCGGATCGTGCCGCGCTCATCACCCTGCTCGACGCCTACGCACAAGACCCGATGGGCGGCGGCACGCCGCTGGCCGATGACGTCAAGGCGCGCCTGTGCGACGAGCTGGCGGCCCTGCCCTCGGCGGCCAGCTTCATCGCCTGGATCGGCGACGAGGCCGTGGGCCTGGTCAACACCTTCGAGGGTTATTCCACCTTCAAGGCGCGGCCGCTGCTGAACGTGCACGACATCGCCGTGCTGCCGGCGCAGCGCGGGCGCGGCGTCGGCCAGGCGCTGCTGGCCGCGTGCGAGGCGCATGCGCGCGAGCGCGGCTGCTGCAAGCTGACGCTGGAGGTGCTGTCGGGCAACCAGCGCGCCCTGCGCAGCTACCAGCGCTTCGGCTTCGCGCCTTACGTGCTCGACCCGGCCGAAGGCCACGCGCTGCTGATGCAGAAATGGCTCTGAAACGCGCTGCAAGGCGCCAAATCAGGCGATAACGGTTTGACGCGGTAGTGCAGTCTCATATTAAGAGCTGCTTGCGCCCGGCGGATGGGCGCCAAAGGCGATTTTCATTGTTGAAATAATTTCCAAGGTCCCCCCTGGTTTTTCAACGTGCGCTGCGCTGCGGCCTGTCGATCCTCACGGCGCGCCGTCGCGCGGCAGGCCCGCACTCATTCCAATTCCAGATCAAAACTGCAATAGCTCGTCATTCCGGCGCAAAGCCTGCCCCGTACCGCGATACGGGGCCGGAATCCAGACGGCGTGTGCGGAGAGCCATGGATCCCGGCCATCGCCGGGATGACGGTGATCGACGCATTGAATTGGAAATGGAATCACACCAGCCGCACCAGCAGCGCCGCGTAGCCGGCGTCGGGGTGCACGGCGCGCACCGGCGGGCGGCTTTCGGCCAGCGTGATGGCGGACGTGCGCGCCAGCAGCTCCTCCATCAGCACGCGCAACTCCAGCCGCGCCAGCGGCGCACCGGGGCAGACGTGGATGCCGGCGCCGTACAGCAGGTTCGGCGACGGATCGCGGTCGATGCGGAAGCTGTCGGGCTCGTCGAAGGCGCGCGGGTCGCGGTTGGCGGCGATCCAGTGGATCGTCAGGCGGTCGCCGGGCTCGAACTGGCGGCCGCCCAATGCCACGGCCCGGCGTACGATGCGGCGGTTGGCCGCCAGCGGCCCGTCGATGCGCAGCACCTCGTCGATGGCCGGCGGCAGCAGCGCGGGCTGCGCGCGCAGGCGCTGCTGCCAGTCGGGCGACGTGGCCAGCCAGTGCACCAGGATGCCGATCGACGCCGCGATGGTGCCGACCTCGCCCACCGTCCAGTTGCGCAGCACGCTGGCCAGCTCGCGCAGGTCCAGCGGGCGCCCGTCCACCTGCAGGTGCATCAGCTCGGCGCTGATGTCCTGGTCGGGCGCCGATTCGCGGCGCGCGGCGCGCATGCGGTCGACCAGGCGCTCGAACTCCTGCGCCACGGCGGCCGTGCTGGCGCGGTCGCCCGAGCGCGTGGCTTCGCGGCTGCGGCGCAGCCAGTCGAGCAGTTCGTCCTGGATCAGCGGCGGCCAGCCCAGGAAGGCCGACTGCACGCGCACGGCGAACGGCAGCGCGAATTCGCGCACCACGTCCAGCTCGCGCAACTGCAGCGCCTGCTGCAGCATAGCGCCCACGATGTCGCGGCAGACCGGCTCGAAGCGCTGCATGCGCGGCGGCGCGAAGAACGGATCGAGCGCGCGCCGGTAGGCGGTGTGCTGCGGCGGGTCGTAGCCGTTGGGCACCGCCGGGTGCGCAGACACGGCGTTGCCGAAAGTCTCGTGCTCGTGCAGCACGCGCAGCACCTCGGCGTGGCGCAGCACCGACCCTTGCCGGGCCTCGCTCCAGGCCACGGGGCACCGTTCGCGCAGGGCGTCGTATTCGATGCGCGGGTCGGCTGCGCTGGCCTCAGGCGGCGCAGGCATCGGCACCCTCCGTCTCGATCCAGTGCTGCAGCGCGCCGGGCGGCGGCAGGCGGCCGAACCAGCCCAGGTGCATCACGCGCGCCACGCCGGTGGCGATGTCCTGCAGCTCCGCCGCGGGCGCCGGCGCGAAGACGGCTTGCGTGTGCACTTGCCACAGTTGCAGCCAGCGCTTGAGGTGGTGCGGCGCGATGCGCGGCAGCGCCATGTGCTTGCCGTACACGTTGCCGCGAAAGCTGCGCGAGACCTTGGTGGCCGTGCACCAGAAGTCGACCATGCGTTCGAGGTGCGGCGCCCAGCGGTCGTGCAACTCGGCCTCGAACACGGGGCCGAGTTCGGCGTCGGCGCGGATCGCGTCGTAGAAGCGGTGCACGAGTTGCGCGATGTGCTCGCGGTCGAACGACAGGCACGATGAGGCGGCGGCAGGCATGGCTTCACCATAGTCCTGTTGCCGCCGGCCGGCCAATGCGCCGCGCTTCCCCATGCGGGCAGTGCTGGCAATGGGCGGTCGGCGTGCCGGCGCCGGCGGCGTCAGCCCTCGCGGCGCGCGTCGCGCAGGTAGAACTTCGGATAGTGCTTTTCCACCACCGGGCCGTCGAAGTCCCAGGTCAGGCACTTGCCCAGGTGCGGCGGTGGGTGCTCGGGGTCGACGGGCGTGACGTCCTGCACCATGGTCTGGAAGGCGGCGGTGGCCATGTTGAACAGCAGCTCGCGCAGGTGCGCGCAACCCTGGATGCCGCCCAGGTGCTGCTCGATGGCGCGCCGCCAGCCGCGCGCCAGGCGGCTGCCCACCATGCGCTGCATCGGCGCCATCGCCTGGGGGCAGGGCCCGTGGGGAAAGTGGTCCATGGCGACTTCGATGGCGTGCACCACGGTGTCGCTGTCCACCGTCAGGCGGATCGCCATGCCGTGGATCGGCTGGCCGGCGGCCCAGCGGCCTTCGCCGGGGATCTCGAACGGCGCGGTCTTGGTGTCGCGCAGCTCGGCCTCGATGTCCCACAGGCCGTCGTCGCGACGGTAGCCGCGAAAGACGACGTGGCGGTCATGCAGGTGCGAGCGGGCAACGGGCGGGGAAAGCGGCACGGGAAGGTCCTGTCACGTGAAAACCATGAAAAGACGGGATTGTTGCGGGTTCTGGGCGCGCTCGCTGCGGTTCGCAGAAACCCGGCGGCGCTGTCTTGCCCCTTCCCCCGCTGGGGGGGCCGGGATGGGGGCCGGCGGCGCTGACCCGGGAAGCGCTGCTGCCCGCCGTGCCCCGCCCCCTCTCCCGCTGGCGGCAGAGGGCTGGGGTGAGGGCCGCGCCGACTCGCGCCCCGCCCTGGCCATCGACAAGCATCTGCCCCAGCACCAGACCCAAGCGCCTCGCCCCTGACTGCCGCAGCCACCCCCCAAACCAATGCCAGAATCCCGCTTTCCCAACGATCCTCCGACGGCGGCGCGGAACCATCCGCCCCACCAGCGACTCATGGAATCACCATGACACTCAGCGCCAGGCTGCAGCGCCTGATCCCCACCCGCGAGCAGCTGCAGGCTGGCCGCTTCACCCGCTGGCTGGCGCCCTGGCTGGGCCAGCGGCGGCTGTGGCGGCTGTCGCGCCATGGCGTGGCGCTGGGCATGGCCATCGGCATCTTCTTCGGGCTGCTGATCCCGATCGCGCAGATTCCCGCCTCGGCCGCCGTCGCCATCGTGCTGCGCGCCAACCTGCCGGCGGCCATGGGCAGCACGCTGGTGACCAACCCGCTCACCTTCGGGCCGATCTACTACCTGGCCTACCAGGCCGGCAGCCGCATCGTCGGCAAGCCGGTGCCCAACGCCGAGGCCGAGATCGCCCGCATCACCGAGGAGCTGGAGGCCGAAGAGCGCGTCACCGGCGAGCCGCCGTCGCCCTGGCAGCGCCTGCAGGCGCTGGGCAAGCCGCTCATCGTGGGGCTGGCAGTGTTCGCCGTCATCGGCGGGCTGCTGACCTACGCGCTGGTGTCGGGCGGCTGGTGGCTGTGGGCGCGCTGGCGCCGCCGCCGGCGCCGACTGCAGCCGTCGTGACGGCCGGGGCGCGCGGCTAACATCGGGCGCATCGCCCTCGGATCGCCCCTGCACCGCCCATGCCCATGCCTTCTGCCCCACCTGCCCTGTTCCCCGGCGCCATCACCCAGGTGCGCGGCCTGGAGGTCGGCCAGTTCACCGACCCGCGCCGCCCCACCGGCTGCAGCGTGGTCATCGCGCGCACCGGCGCCGTGGGCGGGGTGGACGTGCGCGGCGCCGCGCCCGGCACGCGCGAGACCGATCTGCTCGACCCCGCCAACCTGGTGGGCGTGGTGCACGCCGTGCTGCTCACCGGCGGCAGCGCCTGGGGGCTGGATGCCGCCGGCGGCGTGATGCGCTGGCTGGAGGAAGAAGGCGTGGGCCTCTACGTGGGCAGCGCGCCGGGCCAGGTGGTGCCCATCGTGCCGGCGGCGGTGCTGTTCGACCTGCACCTGGGCGATGCCCGCATCCGCCCCGATGCCGCCGCCGGCTACGCCGCCTGCCAGGCCGCCGGCGACGAGATCGCCCAAGGCAACGCCGGCGCCGGCGCCGGCGCCACCGTGGGCAAGCTGTTCGGCATGCCGTATGCCATGAAGGGCGGCATCGGCACCGCATCGGTCACCGTGGACGGCGTGACCGTGGGCGCGCTGATCGCCGTCAACGCGCTGGGCGACGTGGTCGACCCCGCCACCGGCCAGCCCATCGCCGGCGCGCGCACCGAAGACGGCCAGCAACTGCGCGGCAGCGTGGTCGCCGCGCTGGCGGGCGACAAGCCGCTGGCCCTGCTGGCTGGCGCCAACACCACCATCGGCGTCGTCGCCACCGATGCGCCTTTGACCAAGGCGCAGTGCCAGCGCCTGGCCGGCGCCGGGCACGACGGGCTGGCGCGCGCGATCCGCCCCGTGCACACCATGAGCGACGGCGACACGCTGTTCGCGCTGTCCACCGGCATGGCCGGCGCGCTCGACTTCAACGTGCTGTGCACCATGGCCGGCGAGGCCGTGGCGCGTGCCTGCGTGAACGCGGTGCAGTCCGCGCAGGGCATGACCACCGACACGCTGGCGTTGCCAGCCGCTTCCGATCTGATAGCTGCCAGCGCCCGCCCCGCCGGCGCCAGAGCCCGGAAATCGCCATGATCGGCCCGGTACGCCGCACCCTCAAGCTGATCGTGCTGTCGATCCGCGACATGCTGGTCTCGGCCGGCCCGGTGGCGCTGATCGCCGCCGGCGTGCTGGTGGCCGCCTACTGGTGGCTCGACCCGCAACCGCCCAAGACCGTGACGCTGGCCACCGGCCCCGCCGGCAGCGCCTATGCCGAGTTCGGCCAGCGCTACGCGGCAGCGCTGGCCAGGAGCGGCATCACGGTGCAGCAGTCGCCCACCGAAGGCTCGCTGGCCAACCTGCAGGCGCTGCGCGCGGGCACCGCCGGCTCCGCCTTCGTGCGCGGTGGCAGCGCCGATCCGCAGGCCGATGGCGATGCCGGCATCACCTCGCTCGGCGCGCTGTTCTACGAGCCGATCTGGGTGTTCTACCGTACCGATACGATGGCGGCGCCTGCGCCAACCGCTACCGAAACCGCAGCAACCCGCCCGCCCGCCGCCGCCGCCTCAGAGCCCGCGCCGCCCCCGCCGCTGACCACGCTGCCGCAGCTTCGCGGCCTGCGCGTCAACATCGACCAGCCCGGCAGCGGCGTGCCCGACATGCTGCAGCGCCTGCTGCAGGCCAACGGCCTGCGCAGCGACACGCTGGTGCTGAGCCAGCTCGCGCCCGAAGCCGCCGCCGAAGCGCTGCAGGGCGGCCTGCTCGACGCCATGGTGCTGGTCACCGCGCCCGAATCCCCGGTGGTGCGCCAGTTGCTGCACGCCCCCGATATCGCGCTGATGGACGTGGCGCAGGCCGACGCGTATGTGCGGCGCTTTCCGTTTTTGCAATCCATCACGCTGCCGCGCGGCGTGGTCGACCTGGCGGCCGACATTCCGCCGCACGACATCGGCCTGCTGGCCACCACCACCTCGCTGCTGACGCGCGAGGACACGCACCCCGCGCTGCGCCAGTTGTTCGCGCAGGCGGCGCAGGGGCTGCACAGCGACGCGGGCTGGTTCAACCGGGCGCGCGACTTTCCGAACACGCGCACCAGCGAGCTGCCCGTGAGCCCCGAGGGCGACCGCGCCATCAACGGCACGCCGCCGTTCTGGCAGCGCTACCTGCCGTTCTGGGCCAGCAACCTGCTGGAGCGCATGTGGCTGGTCATCGGCGGCCTGATCGTGCTGCTGCTGCCGCTGTCGCGCGTGGTGCCGCCGCTGTACACCTACCGCGTGCGCCAGCGCGTGTTCCGCTGGTATGCGCGGCTGCGCAGCATCGAGGCCAAGGTGGAGGAAGGCCGGGGCGAGCGCGACGAGTTGCTGAACGAGCTGGACGAACTCGACCGCGTGGCCAACCAGACCACCGTGCCGCTGGCGCACGCCGAAGAGCTGTACGCGCTGCGCAACAACATCGACGCCGTGCGCAAGCGGCTGCTGGCCCAGCGGGCGGCGTGAGGCGCTTCGATAACGATAGCTGGCGGCGCTGATTATTCAAGCGCCGGCGCTCGGAACCCGCACGAACCTGTGGGAGCGGGCTTGCCCGCGATGCAGCGCCTCATCACCACGCAAGCCCCATCGCGGGCAAGCCCGTTCCTACAAAAACCGTAGCTGCTTGCGCCCGTTGCGCCTTGATTTCAGATATTTTTCGCTTGAAACCCTTGCTGGATAAGCGCAACCCACTAACGAAACCATAGTTTCGATCACCCCGTCAATAACGGTCGAACACGCCCTGCATCTCCCGCACATCGGGCGAGCGCGTCAGTGCCAGCGCCGCCAGCAGCCGCGCGCGCGGCGGGTTCTGGTCGTCGGCGGCGATGCTGCCGCAGGCGTCGTCGTCGAAATTCGCGTTGCGGATCACCGGCCCCGCGCCCACGCGTGAGCAGCGCACCACCGGCACGCCGCGCGCGCACAGCTCGGCAAACACGGGCTTCAGGTATTCGGGCACCGTGCCGCCGCCGAAGCCCGCGTGCACGATGGCGCGCGCGCCGGCCGCCACCCAGGCGTCGAACAGCTCGCGCCGCATGTGGCCGTGCCCCATGACGACGCCGACCAGCGGCAATGCGTCGATGGCAGTGATGTCGAACGCGCTCGCCGTCGTGTGCGGCCGCGTCACCGCCCGGTACCAGCGCGGCGCACCCTGCACCACCGCGCCCAGCGCGCCGTGCGGCGAGGCGAAGGCATCTAGCCGCTGGCTGTGCACCTTGGCCACGTCGCGCGCGCTGTGGATCTCCTCGTTCATCACCACCAGCACGCCGCGCCCGGCCGACGAGGCGTGCGCCGCCACCGCCACCGCGTGCAGCAGGTTGGCCGGCCCGTCGGCCGCGGGCGCCGTGCCCGGGCGCATGGCGCCCGTCAGCACGATGGGCTTGGCGCTCTTCACCACCAGGTGCAGGAAGTAGGCGCTCTCCTCCATCGTGTCGGTGCCGTGCGTGACGACCACGCCGTCCACGTCATCGCGCGCGCACAGCGCGGCCACGTGGCGCGCCAGCGCCAGCAGCTTGTCGTCGGTGAAGTCGGCCGAGTCGATCTGGAACAGCTGCTCGGCCTGCAGCGCGGCCAGCCGCTGCAGGCCCGGCACGGCGGCCAGCAGCTCGTCGGCCGACACCACGGCCGAGCGGTACGCGGCCGACGCCGCATCGCCCGGCGCCGTGCCGGCACCGGCGATGGTGCCGCCGGTGGCCACCACGGCGATGCGGGGCAGCGAAGCGGTTGGCGTGCGGTTCATGCGCGCGATTGTGCGCCAGCGGCGACACACGTCACGTTGCGGCGCTGTCCGGCATGGCGGCGCGGGCACGAATCGTTACACTGGCGCCAATCCGTCTTTGAGGGAACCCGCCATGAACTTCAAGCCCGTCCTCGTCGCCGCTGCCCTGCTGCTGGGCAGCACCGCCCACGCCGCGCTGAGCGCCCACAACACCGACGACGTGCTGCCCAACTCGCCCTGGAAGGAGCAGGGCCAGCCGGACGCGGGCAAGTTCAACCCCGCCAGCGGCCACGAAGAACTGGCCCCGGCCGTCGTGGTCGTGCCCGTGGCCCCCGCCGCCATGACCTATTACCCGCCCGCCATCGTCATCACCGAGCGCCCGCGCAAGCCCTACGCGCTGGTGGCCGCCCCCACCCTGCCCTGCGCGCCGGCCTACTGCCCGCGCCGTGTGCGGGTGGATCGCAACTGATGCGCTGACACCCCGAATTTTTCGATCAAAAGCAGGCTGGAGCCACCCGCAGCAGGCGCCTCCAGCTTTTTTTTTGCAGCATCCGTGCAGCGCCGTCAGCGCGCCATCCGCATGGCCGCAAGGGCGGTGCTACCCTGCGGCCCTGTCACCACCTGCATGAAAGGCTCTCCGCATGGCCCGCCTGATCGCCTCCTGCACCCTCACCTTCGCCGCGCTGCTGGCGCCCGCCGCGCAGGCGGCGCTGAAACCCGGCGACGCCGCGCCCGCCTTCAAGACCCAGGCCGCGGTCGCCGGCAAGGCGTTCGACTTCGACCTGACCGCCGCGCTGAAAAAGGGCCCGGTGGTGCTGTACTTCTTCCCCAAGGCCTTCACCCGCGGCTGCACCATCGAGGCCAACGCCTTCGCCGAGGCCACGCCCCGGTTCGCCGCGCTGGGCGCCACCGTGGTCGGCATGTCGCACGACGACATCGACACGCTGAAGAAGTTCTCGGTCGAGGAATGCCGCGACCAGTTCGCCGTCGCCTCCGACCCGAAGGCGCAGACCATCAAGGCCTACGACGCCAGCTCGCTGCTGCCCGGCGTGGCCTCGCGCATCTCCTACGTCATCGGGCAGGACGGCAGGATCGCCTTCACCCACGAGGGCAGCAACCCGCTGCAGCATGTCGAGCAGACGCTGAACGCGGTGCAGAAGCTGACGGGCAAGCGTTGAATGTTGTCCTGTTCAAATAACGCGCCAACGCTTGTGCATCAAGCGCAGAATGCTACTATTTAAATAGCTTGTTTCGGGTTGATTAAATTCAGGGGAGTCCCATCGCCCCAACGCCTTGCCGCAGGCTCACCCATGCCAGACAGCCGCACGATGACCATGCCCCGCGATCCATTCCATGCCCTCACCGCCCGGTGCCGCCACATTGCGGCACGCTTCATGGCGCAGTCGCTGTGCAGTCTGTGCCTGGTCGCGGCTGCACAGGCTGCCCCGGTGACAGCCGCCTACGGCACCTTCAGCGGCTTCTGGGATTCGACGACGGGCGTCGTGCCAGACAACCGCAACCAGTTGCTCGGTTTCAGCGTCGGCGGCGTCACCTACTCCACGGGCGTGGACGATGCCGCGCTGCTGGCGCACAACGTCACCGGCTTCAGTGCGCAGCGCTACATTGCCTTCAGCCCCGATGCGCTGCCTGCCACCCAGACCGGCAGCTATATCGGCATCATGCGCAACTGGGACGGCACGACGCAGGGTGTCACCGGCGTCATCCCCGGTTCGACCGACCCGCTGGCCACCTACCTGACCGACGGTGCGCAAGGGCTGGAGCTGGGCACTGCCGTGTTCAACCTCAGCGCTGGAGAACTGCACTTCCCGCTGCAATTGCGACCCGACGCGCTCGCCAGCGGCGCGCCGATCATCCTGGCGACGCAGATGGGCGACCCCGGCAGCTCCGACAGCTTCCACTTCGTCGACGCAGACGACGCCATCGTCGGTCAGGCCGTGCCCGTGAACTTCTCGACAGCATCCTTGCTGGGCCGGCAAAACTGGTCGTTCTACAACGCCACGGGAAGCCGCACCTATGCAACCAGCGTATCCCGCTCGCCCGGGCGCGATGTGCGCATGCAGGCCTTCACCCTTGCGGACTTCGGCATCAACGCCGCCAACATCGGCCAGGTGGCCGGCTTTGTGCAACAGCTGAGCGGGCAGTCCGACAGCGCCTTCGTCGCCTACAACAGCCTGCTGCTCGCCGCCAACCCCACCGACCTGGCGGTGAGCGTGACCGCGCCCGCCACGGCCGCAGTGGGCGATCCGGTCAACCTCAATGTCACGCTCGCCAACCAGGGCACCGATGATGCCAGCGGCATCGTCGTGACGGTGGCGCTGCCGCCCGGCTTCACGTTCGACAGCAGCACGGCGCCCGCAGGCACCAGCTACGACGCAACCACCGGCACGTGGACCGTGCCGTCCCTGCCCGCCGGCGGCAGCCGGACGCTGACCCTGGTGGCCACGGCCGGAACCCAAAGCGGCCCCTTCGGCGCCCAGGTGACAAGGCTCGACCAGGTCGACACGGACCCGACCAACGACAGCGCGAACAGCCCAGTGGTTGTGGCTGCGGCGCCTGCGCCGGGTGGCGGCACCGTGGCCGCCGTCCCCACACTGGATCACCCAGGTCTGTGGGGCCTGATGCTGCTCGTCGTGGCCGCTGCGGCACGCGGGCTGCGCAGACGCGCCTGAGCGCCACAGGCAGGGGTCAGTTCGGCAGGGCACGCCAGGTTTCGATGCAGTGCGCCGCCAGCGCCGTCACCCAGTCGGGCTGGCCGGGCACGAAGGCGAGCCCGAAGCGCGGGCTGACCAGAAAGCCCGCCCGCTCGAACGCCGCACCATCGTGCGCGGGCACAAAAGCGGCCAGCCCGGCGAACGGCACGTCCACCACGTCGCCATCCAGCAGCAGATAGAGCACGGCCGCACGGCGCGTGACTTCTTCCAGGCGGCCGCTGCCATCCTGAAAGCGGAACACCACGTCGCCATAGTCCAGCTCCGTCAGGCCAATGCCATTGCCGCGCTCCCGCAGCGGCGCACCGTGACGGCGCTGCAGGTCGGCACGGCGCACGGTGAACGGCAGGCCATCGACCTCGGCGTAGGGTTTCAGCTTCATGCTCTGTAACCAGTCGTCACAAAATTGGCTTATTATGAGTGTGAATTTTTTCACACTGATTCATCGTTCGCGCCCATGACTGCACCTCGCCCCTTTTCATCTTGCCTGCGCCGCCGCGCCGCCCGCTGGATCGCGGTGGGTGTCAGCGGCGTGGCCTGGGCCCTGGCCGCCGTGCCTGCGGCAGCGCAGCCGGGCGCCGCGCCCATCACCATCGTGGTGCCCTACGCACAGAACGGCCCCACCGACCGCACGCTGCGCGCGATGGTGGCGCCGCTCAGCCAGGCGCTGGGCGGCACGCCGATCACGGTGAAAAACGTGGCCAGCCCCGGGGGCGTGAATGGCCTGGCCGAGGTGGCCGCTGCCAAGCCCGATGGCCGCACGCTGCTGTTCACCAACACCAACGTGGCGCTGCTGCCCGCGCTGGGCGAGAAGCTGCCCTTCGACCCCAAGGACGCCTTCAGCCACCTGGGCCTGGTGCTGGAGTCGCCCATGGTGGTGCTGGGCCGCCCGTCGCTGGAGGCCACGACCTCCAAGGAACTGGCCGACTGGCTGATGCGCTCCGACGGACAGCAGATCCGACTGGCCGACGCGGGCGCGGGTTCGGCCTCGTACCTGTGCGGGATGTTCCTGCAGAGCCTGGCGCGCAAGGCCTTCGCCCGCACCGACTTTCCGGGCAGTGCGCCGGCCATGACGGCGCTGAAGGAGAACAAGGTCGACATCCTGTGCGACCAGACCCCGTCGGTGCGCGCACCGCTGGCCGCCAAGGAGGTGCGCGGCTATGCGTTGACCACCGGCATGCCCATGAGCAGCCCCCCGTTTGCCGGCCTGACCACGCTGCGCCGCATGTTCTCGCGCGAACTCGAATTGAGCATCTGGCACGGCTTCTACGCGCCAAAGGGCCTGGCGCCGGACGTGCAGGCGCGGCTGAACACCGCCATCCGCCAGGCTGCCGCCGACCCGGCCTTCGTGGCCGACCAGCAGGCGCAGGGCGTGGTGATGGTGCGCGGCAGCCGCCTGACGCCTGAGGGACACAAGGCCTACATCGAGGAAACAATTCCGCTGTGGCAGCTCATCGTGTCGGTCAGCAAGGCCGGCGCGCGCTGAACGGCAGCCGCCGCCTCTTTACAAGCCAAATCAGGCTCCAGCGCCCGCCCATCAAGCGCTGCAAGCTATCAATAAAGTAGCACTTTGATCACGTGCCGCTGCCCGCCTGCGGGCCGGGTGGCGGCGTGTTGCCCTGCCACGAATCGCGGTTGCGCAGCACCACGGTGATCTGGCCATTGGTCTCGATGGTGGCGCGCTCCACCTCGTGCGTGTGCAGGCAGCCGGCGGCGCGCAGCGCGGCCTGCACGTCGTCGGCCGTCAGGCGCTCGGTGCGCATCAGTTGCTCGTCCAGCGTGCCGGTGCGAATCAGCACCTGTGGCTTGCCGTCGATCAGCCTCGCCAAGCGCGGGTAGCGCCAGGTCAGCTGCGCCGTCAGCGCGTGGCAGCCGATCAGCGTCAGCGCCGAAATCAGGCCGCCCAACAGCGAGTTGTCGCCCGCGTTCATCGAGTTCTGCACCGCGTTGGACAGGATCAGCAGCAGGATCAGGTCGAACGGGTCGTACTGGCCAATCTGGCGCCGCCCCGTCAGGCGAAGGAAGAACAGCAGAAACAGATACACCACGACACCGCGCAGCACGAATTCCCACCACGGGACGGAAAGCTCGAACATGGCCCTTGCTCCATAAGTTGCTGCGGGCATTGTGACCAACGCACACCACTGCGCAGGCGGCACTGGCGGCGAGGCGTCCGACAGCCGGCGTCGGCAGCGGCCGACAGGGCCCGGGCGCACCCACGCGGAAGATGGGCACACAGCCACCGCCGTGCTGTCCTGCAGTGCCGGCACGGCCATTCAGGAGTCATCTCATGCGCACCGCCACACTGAAACTCGCCCCTGCCCTCGTCATCGCCACGGCCTTTCTGGCCGCCTGCGGCCAGAAGGACGCCGCCACGCCGCAGACCCCCGCACCGGCCGGCGAGGCCATGGTCAAGGCCATCGATGCCGAAGCCGCTGCCAAGCAGGCTGCCGCCGCCACCGCGTCGGCCGCCAGTGCAGCGGCTGAAGCCACCCAAGGCGCCACGGCCGCTTCTGAAGCGGCGCAGGCCACGGCCGATGCGGCGCAGGCACCGTCAACCACCGCCAGCCAGTGATTTCTTAGGGACGGCGCGGCACCCGCGCCACGCTGATCAGTCCCGCTGGGACATGGCGGCCGCATCCGGCGCCACGGCCGCAGGCAGCGGCACCGCCTCGGCGTAGTCCTGCGCTTCGTACTGTCCATCCAGCCACAGTGCCACCGGCCAGCGGTGGCGGCGCAGCCGCTGCTGGAAACCGCGCAGGTCCGCGCGGTGCTGGTGGATGGTGGTCTGCAGCGTCAATGCTTCGTCCATGAAGCTCAGGTTGCGCGCCTCGAAGCGCGTGGGTGCATACGCTTCGGCGCCGACGATCAAGGTCTGCCGCGGGTGCGCCAGCAGCGGCACAAACAGCTCGCGCACCACGCTCGGCAGCGCCGTGTGGCAACCCAGCGCGTACAGCGTAAACGGTGCCGCCGCCTGGCGCTGGATGCGTGCAAACAGGGTCTGCCATTGTTCGCGCGTGACCGACGCCAGCTCACCACGGAAGTAGCCGCCTTCATGGTGGCCCGACACCACCAGCCGGTCGAACTGCGGCACCTGCGCCAGCACGGCCTCGAGCTCGCGCTGCAGATCCTCGAAGCCGTAGTGCCCGGTCGCCGCCTCGCGCTCCAGCTCGGTGCGGCGCAGGTCGTCCCACACGGTGTCGCAACCGCTGGGTCGCTTGCCGGGTTCGGGCGCGGCGCAGTCCTGCGCCAGCAGGCTGAGGCGTTCGTTCTCGACCGCCGCCCGCATCACCGCCGCACGCGCCTCGGGCGTGATGCGTTCAAAGCTCGGCACCACGTACAGCTCGGTGTTGTTGGCGCGCGCACCGGCGCCACCCACCAGGCCGTTCTGCCGCGCCAGCCGCTCGTACACCATGCCGCGCTGACCCGCCGGGCGCTGCGCCGGGTCAACGTGCCATTGCATCACCGCGATTTCGCTGCCGGCGTTATTGAGATCGAGGAACAGCGTCTGGGCCCACGCTGCCGAGGTGGCCAGACACGCCACCGCACCACCCACCAGCGCAGCACGCGCCCTGGCCCACAGCCTGCCGCGGACCTGCCTGCCCTGAACGCCCCCCTGAGCGCACAACCAACGCATACGCCGTTCTTCCTGAGAAAACCGCCCCCTTGACCGGGGATCTGCCCTGTGCCCCCGCTCAAACTCCTCGAGTGGCGCCCAAGAAGTCACCATACCCGAAAAGCTGCAACAGGATGCAAACCACACCGCCCGACGCAGCCAAGCCCGAGGCTGCCGTGACCGAAGCCCGCTCCGCGTCAGTCGGCCGCCACGGCCGGCTCGGCCAGCAGGCGGCCCAGAGCCACGCCCAGTTGCAGGTCGTCCACATGCCCGAAGTGCCGCAGGCGCAAGCGGCCCTGGCGATCCAGCACCAGCGTGGTCGGCGTGCCCTGCAGCCCCAGCCGCGCCATGGTGCGCGGAATCGGCTGGCCGTCGCCTGAAGGTGCATCCACGCCGACGGGAAAGCTCAGCCTGTATTCATGGATGAAGGCCAGCAGCGCGTGCGGCTGCATGGCGTCGTGGTGCTCGAACACCGTGTGCAGACCGACCACCGCCACGCCCTGGTCTCCATACAGCTCATGCAGCTTGCGCGCCTGCGGAATGGCGTGGATCACGCAGCCCGGGCACAGCATCTGGAAGGCATGGATCAGCACCACCTGCCCGCGCAGATCGGCCAGGCGCAATGGCCCGTCGGTGTTGAACCATTGGGCGACGTCCCATTCGGGCATCGCGGCGTCGGTCGCAGCGTTCATGGCGAACTCCCGTTGCAGAAGTCTGGAACGCTAACCCAACCCACATGCACCGGCCAGCAGCAGGGCCATCCGGCAGAAACGCCCGCATCCGGCACATCAGCGAGCCGCTGGAGCGAAACCTGGTTCTTGAAGCGGCTGCGCAGCAAGCCGACCCCATGGCCGCGGAGCAGGCCACGCGGGAACGCCGCGGCCGGGGTCTCCCCGGCCGCCAGCGTTGTCCCCCTTCGGGGGAAGGCGCGCAGCGCCACAGGGGGCGCTTATTTCAACGCCTTGTACCGCATCCGCTTCGGCTTGGCCCCTTCTTCGCCCAGGCGCTTGATCTTGTCGGCCTCGTACTCCTGGTAGTTGCCGTCGAAGAAGGTCCATTGCGAATCACCCTCGGCAGCCAGGATGTGGGTGCAGATGCGGTCGAGGAACCAGCGGTCATGGCTGATGACCATCACGCTGCCGGCAAACTCCAGCAGCGCGTCTTCCAGCGCGCGCAGGGTTTCGACGTCAAGGTCGTTCGAGGGCTCGTCCAGCAGCAGCACGTTGCCGCCCTGCATCAGCGTCTTGGCCAGGTGCAGGCGGCCACGCTCGCCGCCCGACAGCATGCCGACCTTCTTCTGCTGGTCCTGGCCGTTGAAGTTGAAGCGGCCCGCGTAGGCGCGGCTGGGCATCTGGAACTTGCCGACGGTGATGATGTCGAGCCCGCCCGAGATGTCCTCCCACACCGTCTTGTCGGCCGACAGCGCGTCGCGGCTCTGGTCGACGAAGGCCATCTGCACGGTCTTGCCGATGGTGACTTCGCCGCTGTCAGGCTGTTCGATGCCGGCGATCAGCTTGAACAGCGTCGACTTGCCGGCGCCGTTGGGGCCGATGATGCCGACGATGGCACCGGCCGGCACCTTGAAGCTGAGGTTGTCGATCAGCAGACGGTCGCCGAAGCTCTTTGACACGCCCTTGAACTCGATCACTTCGGTGCCCAGGCGTTCGGCTACGGGGATGAAGATCTCCTGCGTTTCGTTGCGCTTCTGGTATTCGTAGTCGCTCAGCTCCTCGAAGCGGGCCAGGCGCGCCTTGCTCTTGGCCTGGCGGCCTTTGGGGTTCTGGCGCGCCCACTCCAGTTCCTTCTTCATGGCCTTGGCGCGGGCGTCCTCGCTGCGCTGCTCCTGGCGCAGGCGCGCTTCCTTCTGCTCCAGCCAGCTCGAGTAGTTGCCCTTGTACGGAATGCCGTGGCCGCGGTCGAGTTCCAGAATCCACTCGGCTGCGTTGTCGAGGAAGTAGCGGTCGTGCGTGATGGCGACGACGGTGCCGGTGAAGCGCTTGAGGAAGATCTCCAACCACTCGACGGATTCGGCGTCCAGGTGGTTGGTGGGTTCGTCCAGCAGCAGCATGTCGGGCTTGGACAGCAGCAGCTTGCACAGCGCCACGCGGCGCTTCTCGCCGCCCGAGAGCTTGCCGATCACCGCATCCCACGGCGGCAGGCGCAGCGCGTCGGCGGCGATTTCCAGCTGGTGCTCGCTGTCGGTGCCGGCGGCGGCGATGACGGCCTCCAGCTTGCCCTGCTCTTCGCTCAGCGCGTCGAAGTCGGCGTCGGGCTCGGCATAGGCGGCGTAGATTTCCTCCAGCCGCGCCTTGGCCGCGTTGACCTCGCCCATCGCCTCTTCCACCGCCTGGCGCACGGTGTGCTCGGGGTTGAGCTGCGGCTCCTGCGGCAGGTAGCCGATGTCCAGGCCCGGCATGGGAATGGCCTCGCCCTCGATGTCCTTGTCGATGCCGGCCATGATCTTCAGCAGCGTCGACTTGCCCGAGCCGTTCAGGCCCAGCACGCCGATCTTGGCGCCCGGGAAGAAGCTGAGCGAGATGTCCTTCAGGATCTGCCGCTTGGGCGGCACGATCTTGCCGACGCGGTTCATGGAAAAAACGTATTGGGCCATTTTTACTCTCGAATCAATAGCTGCCAGCGCACGTCAGTATTGCGCTGCAGGCCAAAAAGGCTTGAAAAAGGGAAGAGGGCGGCGCTGGGGTCAGCCGTGCAGGCGGCGCGCCGGACAGGGGCGATTATCGGCGCTGCGCGGTGGCTCGGCCACGGCGGCCGTCAATCACCGGGCGGCGGCGCGTCGCCTGTGTCCACGTCGTCGTCCAGGCCCGGCCCGCCGGGCGGCAGCGTCAGCAGCGACTGCAGCGCCGGCGGCAGGTAGCTGCGCGTCAGCCAGTCGGGCGCGGCGGGCCAGTCGGCCCAGTCGGTGCCGCGCAGCACCATGTGCAGCGCGTGCAGCCAGCGGTGCAGGCCGGTGCGGGAAAGGCGCAGGCGGCGCTGACCGGCGGGGGTGTGAAACACCAGATCGTGCTGCGCGCCCGGCGCCTCCAGCGCGAACTGGGCGCACAGCACGGCGTGCTGCAGGGCGGGGGCGTTGGCGGCCTCGCGCCCCATCTGCAGCGCCCGGCCCTGCTCACCGGGCTGCGGCTGATTCAGCGAGGCGTCGTGCGCCGCGGCGGCGCGCTCGGTGGCGGGCCGCGCGGCGGCCGCGGGCGACGTGGCGGCCGCCGATTCGAGCACGCCCACCACCGCCTGCACCATGGCGCGCGCCAGCCGGCGCGTGATCCACACGCGCTGCGGCCAGGCGGCGCAGCTGATCCAGATGCGGTCTTCCGAAACGTTGTAGCCAAAAGTGGTGGAAACAGCCATGGCGCGGCGCGAACCGTGAAAGCGGACACCATGCGATAATAGGCGCGTCTGCAGCCCACCAGTTTGCTGCAGGCCAGCTCTTCCGCTGGGGCGTTGCCGGTCACTCCAAACCGCGAGCCCATCCCAAGAAGAACCCGCTGCAGCCTTCAACTGGCCGGCCCCCCGCCGGATCAGGCCCGCGGCACAAGCGCCCAGAGACCGGCGCATCCATTGATGAACTTTGACCAACTGAACCTGGCCCCCGCCATCCTGCGGGCTGTGCAAGAGCAGGGCTACACGGCCCCCACCCCCATCCAGGCGCAAGCCATTCCGCTGGTGCTCGAAGGCCACGACCTGCTGGCCGGCGCGCAGACCGGCACCGGCAAGACGGCCGGCTTCACGCTGCCGATGCTGCACAAGCTCAGCACCACGCCGGCGCGTCAGCCGGGCGCCATCCGCGCCCTGGTGCTGACGCCCACGCGCGAACTCGCGGCCCAAGTCGAGGAGTCGGTGCGCACCTACGGCCAGTATCTCGACCTGAAGTCCACCGTGATCTTCGGCGGCGTGGGCATGAACCCGCAGGTCGACCGCATCCGCCGCGGCGTCGACATCCTGGTGGCCACGCCGGGCCGCCTGCTGGACCTGGAAGGCCAGGACCACATCGACCTGTCGAACATCGAGATCCTGGTCCTCGACGAAGCCGACCGCATGCTCGACATGGGCTTCATCCACGACGTGAAGAAGGTGCTGGCGCTGCTGCCCAGGGACAAGCAGAGCCTGCTGTTCTCGGCCACCTTCAGCGACGAGATCCGCGAGCTGGCCAACGGCCTGCTCAAGAGCCCCAAGAGCGTGCAGGTCACGCCGCCCAACACCACGGTCGAGCGCATCGCGCAGGTCATCTACCCCGTGGGCCGCGCCCGCAAGAAGGACGTGCTGGCGCACCTGATCGGCGAGAACGACTGGAGCCAGGTGCTGGTGTTCACGCGCACCAAGTTCGGCGCCAACAAGGTGGCCGACTTCCTGAACGACCGCGGCATCAAGGCCATGGCGCTGCACGGCAACAAGAGCCAGAGCGCCCGCACCCAGGCGCTGGCCGAGTTCAAGACGGGCGACCTGCGCGCGCTGGTGGCCACCGACATCGCCGCGCGCGGCATCGACATCGACGAGCTGCCGCACGTCGTCAACTTCGACATCCCCAACGTGCCCGAGGACTACGTGCACCGCATCGGCCGCACCGGCCGCGCCGGCGCCAGCGGCGAGGCCGTGAGCCTGGTGTGCATGGACGAGGAAGGCTTCATGCACGAGATCGAGAAGTTCACCAGGCAGCAGATCCCGGTGCGCATGCTCGACGGCTTCGGCCCCGAGGAAGGCGAACGCGCCGAGCCCATCGCCATGGGCCGCCAGACGCTGTGGGGCGGCCTGGGCAAGCCGCCCAGCCGCGAGGTGATGCAGGCCGCCGCCAAGGCCGCGCGCCAGGAGATGATGCAGCGCATCCGCGAGAACAAGGCCGGCCAGGGCCCGCGCGGCGCCGGCCGCGGCCAGCCGCCGGCCCGCCCCAAGCCGCAGGCTCCGCGCACCGCCGCCGAAGGCCAGCCGCTGGTCGAAGGCGCGGTGGAGCTGAATGCCGACGGCACGCCCCTGTCCGCCGCCGACCAGCCGATGGGCCAGCGCACCGGCCGCAACCGCCGCCGCGGCCGCGGCAAGGGCAACGGCCCCGTCGGCGCCAACGGCCCGCAGCAGCAGCCGCGCCCGCAAGGCGCCCACCAGCCGCGCCCCACGCGCGAGTTCGGCTTCGACGACGAGGACGAGCGCGACATCGACCACCTGCCGCGTAACATCGACCCGCTGCAGACCAACCTGCACGGGCGCCGCAACGCCCCGCGCGGCCCCAGCCACGGCGCCGTGGGCCAGCCCGACCCGATGCGCACCAGCATCGACCTGATGGGCAAGGGCGGCGGCGGTGGCCGCAACCGCAACCGCTCCGGCGGGGGTGGCGGTGGCGGCTACGGCGGCAACCGCAGTGGCGGTGGTGGTGGCGGTGGCAACCGCCGCGGCGGCTTCAGCCGCTGATCGACCGCGCCGCACCGGCAACAGGGGCCTTGGAAAGGGCCCCTTTTTTGTACCCGGAAACGGGTTCGGTGCCCGTGCAGCCAGCGCGGCCAGCGGCGACACTCACATTCCGTTTCCAGATCGAAGCGGCATGAATCTCGTCGTTCCGGCGAAAGCCGGAATCCAGACGACGCGCGTGCGCAGCGCATGGATCCCGGCTTGCGCCGGGATGACGATGGCCAACGTCTTGAGGTGGAAACCGGGAACCGTCGTCGAGCTGCGTGCAGCTCGACCGGTCTGCGCTCACTCATGGGGAGTATGCTTGCTCAGATCCCGTCCACCAAGCGCTGCCAGCCATATATAGGGGGAGTATTTGTTGAAGCACGCCCCCAGGCACCGTCACCGCGGCGCGCGCACGAACAGTGTCGCCAGCGGCTCATCGCCCACCTGCCGGCTGCGGTGGCCGTGCACCGCGGCGTCGAAGATGGCGCCGGGCGGCAGGGTGTCGTTCGAGTAGAAGCACTGCCCCGGCCCGAACACGCGCGTGCTGCCGTCCTGCAGGCCGATCTCCATCTGCCCCTGCAGCACCACCAGCCACTGCGGCGTGGTGGTGCAGTGGAAGTCGCTGGCAAAGCCCACCGGGCTCCAGCGGAACTGGCTGCCGCCCGAGGCCGCCAAGGCCGACAGGCGGGCCGCCGGCGTGCCCTCGCTCAGCGGCACGCGCAGATCGCGAAAACGCGCCACGCCGTCGGCGCCGGTGAACAGTTCGGGCAGGGTCATCTCGGCGGCGGGCGATGCGGTCATGGGCGGGCGTGGCGGGTGGACAACGGCGCACCGAGCGTAACGCACCGCGCCTGCGCTGGCGCAAGACAGCGGGCCGTGGGCGATGTGATGATCATCAAACCATCATCTCTCGGGCGCATGCTTGCCCCCTTGCCATGACCACTCCATCCGCTGCCCCGCCCGCCGCCGCCTTCCAGGGCAACGACCGGCTGCTGTTCGGCATGATCGCCGGGCTGGTCACCTTCTGGCTGTTCGCCCAGACCATGCTGAACGTGGCGCCCGACATGCGGCGCGACCTGGGCGTGGCCTCGGGCACCATGAACGTGGCGGTGTCGCTCACTTCGCTGTTCTCGGGCATCTTCACGGTGGTGATGGGTGGCCTGGCCGACCGGCTGGGGCGCATGCGCATCATGCGGCTGGGCTTCGGGCTGTCGATCGCCGGCTCGCTGCTGGTGGCGCTGGCGCCGGCGGGCGCGCTGGCCGCGCCGGTGCTGCTGCTGGGGCGCGCCATCCAGGGGCTGTCGGCGGCGTGCATCATGCCGGCCGGGCTGGCGCTGATCAAGACCTGGTGGCAGGACGCCGGGCGCCAGCGCGCGGTCAGCATGTGGTCGATCGGCTCCTGGGGCGCGTCGGGCCTGTGCTCGCTGTTCGGCGGGCTGATGGCGGCGCAGTTCGGCTGGCGCGCGATCTTCTTCACCTCCATCGCGGTGGCGCTGCTGGGGCTGTGGATGATCCGCGGCGCGCCCGAAAGCAAGGCGCAAGGCAGCGACAACGCCAGGTTCGACCTGGCCGGCGTGCTGCTGTTCATGCTGACCATGATCGCGCTGGAGGTGTTCATCACCCAGGGCAGCAAGCTCGGCTGGGCCAGCGCCGCCACGCTGGGCCTGGCCGCCGCCACGCTGGTGCTGGGCGCGCTGTTCGTGTGGCTGGAGACGCGGCCCGGGCGCCACAACTTCGTCGATTTCAGCCTGTTCAAAAGCCGCACCTACACCGGCGCGGCGCTGTCCAACTTCCTGCTCAACACCGTGGCCGGCACGCTGCTGGTGGCGCTGCAGTTGGTGCAACTGGGCGGCGGCATGAGCGCCCGGCAGGCCGGCCTGCTGACGCTGGGCTACGCCATCGCCATCATCCTGTTCATCCGCGTGGGCGAGAAGCTGCTGCAGCGCTTCGGCCCGCGCCAGCCCATGCTGTGGGGCTGCCTGATCACCGGCTTGGCCATTGCTCTGCTGTCGCCCGCCAACCTGCTGCTGGAGCAGTACCGCGTGCTGTCGGTCATCGGCTTCACGCTGTTCGGCATCGGCCTGGCCTTCTACGCCACGCCGTCGACCGACGCCGCGCTGTCCAGCCTGCCGGCGGCGCAGGCGGGTGCGGGCGCCGGCATCTACAAGATGACCTCGTCGCTCGGCTCGGCGCTGGGCGTGGCCATCTCGGGCTCGATCTTCACCGCCATCAGCAGCACCGGCGCGCCCTGGCTGGAGGGCGTGATCCCCTTCCCCGGCCGGCAGGACAACCTGGCCGTGCGCCAGGCCGCCATGGTGGCGCTGGGCTTCAACGGGGTGATGGTGGCGCTGGCCGCGCTGTCGGTGGTGCTGACCATCCCCAAGGGCAAGCGCGCCGAGCCGTATTGACGATTCGTCACACTTTCGCCGCCCGCGCTTGACCCCGTTGGCGCGGCGGCGCCGTTTCAGCAGACTCCAACACTTGTTTCTGGAGCCCCGCATGAAACCCCTGCCCCCGCTGCTGTCCGCCCTGGCCCTGGCCGCCGGCCTGCTCACCGCCCTGCCCGCCCACGCCGTCGGCGGGCTGGTCGACGTCAACGTGATCGACCGCGACAGCGGCGCCACCCTGCCCGTGTACCGCCACCAAGGCGAGTGGTGGATCGCCGGGCGCCCCGGCGCGCGCTACGCGATCGAGGTGCGCAACGCCGCGCCGGGCCGCGTGCTGGGCGTGATGGCGGTGGACGGCGTCAACGTCATCAGCGGCGACACCGCCTCCTGGGAGCAGACCGGCTACGTGCTGGCGCGTCGGCAGACGGCGCAGATCACCGGCTGGCGCAAGAGCGATGCCGAGGTGGCGGCGTTCCACTTCACGGCGCTGCCGCAGTCCTACGCCGCGCGCACCGGCCGGCCCGACCATGTGGGCGTGATCGGCGTGGCGGTGTTCCGCGAGAAGGCGGTGCCGCCGCCGCCACCCATCGCGCCCCGGCCCTGGCCGCGCGACGGGCGCTTCGGCGGCGGCGCACCCGCTGCCAGCGCCGATGCCGCCGGCCCGGCCGCCGAATCCGCCGCGCGCCAGCGCTCCCCCGCGTCGCCCCAGCTGGGCACCGGCCATGGCGCGCGCGAAGCCTCGTACACCCGCCACACCACGTTCGAGCGCCGCAGCGCGCAGCCCGACGAAGTCATCACCCTCCGCTACGACAGCCGCGAGAACCTGATGGCGCTGGGCATCATCCCGCCCGATGCGCGGCGCCGGCCAGACGCCTTCCCCGACGCCCCGTCGGCGCGCTACGTGCCCGACCCGCCGGCGTGGCGCTGAACCTGCCCTGCACGGGTGATGGCGCGGGCGCGGGGCGTCGACATAATCGGCCCCATGTCCGTGCAGGCCGCCACCGCCGATGAGCAGCTCATGCGCGCCTACGCCGGCGGCGACGCTACCGCGTTCGAAACCCTGTACGACCGCCACGCGGCGCGCGTGTGGCGCTACATTCTTCGAAGCACGGGCGATGCCGCCACGGCCGACGACCTGGCGCAGGAGGTGTGGTTCAGCGTGGCGCGCCAGGCCGGGCAGTACGCGCCGCGCGCCTCGGCCCCCGGCCTGCCGCTGGCGCGCTTCACCACCTGGCTGTTCACCATCGCGCGGCACCGCGTGGTTGACCACCTGCGCGCCACGCGCCCGCAGGCCAGCCTGGATGCGCCCGCGGGCGACGACGCCGGCCAGACCCTGGCCGACACGCTGGCCGCGCCCTCCGGCTTCGGCCCGGTGCGCCGCATCGAGACGCGCCAGCAGGCGGCGCAGCTGCTGGCCGCGCTGGACGCCCTGCCGCCCGAGCAACGCGAGGCCTTTCTGCTGCAGGCCGAGGCCGACATGAGCGTGGCCGACATCGCCAGCACCACCGGCGTGCCGTTCGAAACCGCCAGGAGCCGCCTGCGCTACGCCCGCGCCGCGCTGCGCCGCACGCTGGAGACCATGGCATGACCCCCGACCCGATGCCGCGCCCGACCGAGGACGAACTCGTCGCGTGCTACCACGAGGCCGCGGCGCTCCAGGGCGCCGGCCCCAGTGCCGACCTGCGCGCCGCCGTGCTGGCGCAGGCCGAGGTGACGGCGTGGAAGCACGCCGATGCGGCCGAGAACCCGGATGAAATTGCTATCGAAAAAATAGCTTCCAGCGCAGACACAGCAAGAGCTGAGGCCGAATTTGCCTCTGAACTGCCGCTGCGCGCCGCCGCCGCGGCCGAGGCGGCCAACGACCGCCGCTGGTTCATCCCCGCCGTGGCCAGCGTGGCCGTGCTGGGCCTGGCCGCGCTGCTGGCGCTGCAGTTCGACCGCGGCGATCCGGCCGACCAGGCCGTGGCGTTGGGTCAGCGCGGCGCACCGGCTGCTGAGGTGGCCGACCCCGCGCCCTCCGAACCGACGGCCAGCGACGCCGTGGCGGCAGCGCCGTCTGCCGAAACCGTGCCCGAACCCGCCCCAGCCAGCGCGCTGCCGCCACCTGCCTCACCTGAGCCACCCGCGCCACCGCCCGTGGCCGCGCCGGCCGAACCACTCCGCGCGAGCGGCGAAGCGGCCGCAGGGCCGGCCCGCGAACGCGCGGCCGAGCGCCCCCGCCCCGCGCCCGCCGCCAAGCCCGCGCCCGCCAA
>NZ_JBHUEP010000013.1:0-76946 GCF_042680925.1 Ottowia beijingensis | reverse complement strand
GCCCCCGGCACCCGCCCGCGACGACCGCGCCGCCACGCGCCGCAGCGCCCCCGCAGACGCACCCACCCCGCGCCGTGCGCCCGCCGCCGCCGCCACGCAGGAACCGGCCCCGACCGCGCCCACCGCCGCACCGCCGGCACCTGATGCGGCCGCCCCGCCGCCCACGCGCGATGCCGCCCGCCGCCCCGGCCCCGGCGGCGAGTTCGCGGCGCCCGACGTGGCGTATGAACATGACCGCGCGCCCACCGCGCCAGCCACTGCGCCCCGCGCCTTCCCCGGCCTGCAGCGGCCCGGCTCCGCCATGGACATGGCGGCCGACCCCGCCGATGCCGCGCCCGCGCCGCAGGCCGCAGCCCGCGCCCCGGCGCTGACGCCGGCACAGCGCCTGCTGGCCGCGGCGACGCAAGGGCAGATCGCCGCCGCGCGCGACGCGCTGCAACGCGGCGCGCCGGTGAACGCCAGCGACGCCAGCGGCCGCACGGCGCTGATGCTGGCCGCGCGGCGCGGCGACGTGGGCATGGCCCGCCTGCTGGTGGGCGCCGGTGCCGATGCGCGCCGCACCGACCGCCAGGGCGTGAGCGCCATCGAGCACGCGCGCCGCGCCGGCCACGAGGCGCTGGCCCGGCACCTGGAACAAGGCGGCGGCGCGCCATGATCGTTTACTATGCTGTTGATAGCTGCTCGCGCCCTACTAGCGGGCGCTGGCGGCCATTTTGTTCATGAAAACCGAGGAGCCCCATGACCGCATCTTCCACCGCCATCCGCTTCGGCCTGCAGGGCCGCGTCGCCATCGTCACCGGCGGTTCGCAGGGCATTGGCGAAGCCTGTGCGCGCCGCTTCGCGCAGGAAGGCGCACAGGTCGTCATCGCCGACCTGGCCGATGAGCGCGGCCGCGCACTGGCCGCTGAACTGCAGGCGCGCTACGTGCACTGCGACGTGGGCGACAAGGCCCAGGTCGACGCGCTGGTGGCCGAGGTGATGCAGGCGCACGGCCGCATCGACGTGCTGGTGAACAACGCCGGCATCTTCCGCGCCGCCGACTTCCTCGACGTGACCGAGGAAGACTTCGACGCCGTGCTGCGCGTCAACCTGAAGGGCTCGTTTCTCGTCGCGCAGGCCGTGGGGCGCGAGATGGCCAGGGCCGGGCGCGGCAGCATTGTCAACATGAGCAGCGTGAACAGCGTGCTGGCGATTCCCAACATCGCCAGCTACAACGTCAGCAAGGGCGGCATCAACCAGCTCACGCGCGCCATGGCGCTGGCGCTGGCCGACCGGGGCGTGCGCGTCAACGCCGTCGGCCCCGGCACCATCGCCACCGAGCTGGCCGCCAAGGCGGTGCTGACCAGCGAGGAAGCGAAGAACAAGATCATGATGCGCACGCCGCTCAAGCGCCTGGGCGAGCCGAGCGAGATCGCCGACGTGGTGGCCTTCCTGGCCAGCGATGCATCAAGTTACATCACCGGCGAGATCATCATGGTGGACGGCGGGCGCATGGCGCTGAACTACACGGTGCCGACCTGATCATTCACACTGGCATCGGCGTGGCGTGCCGATTTCCGCGATGGGGCGCAACTATTGCGCACCGGCGCCCCGGCCACCCCACGCCGCTGCCTGCAAGCCGATGACAATTCGCTCGTCATGTTGATCGCCCACCTCACCGACGCCCACCTGGGTCTCGACCCCGGCGGGCTGGTCGGCCGCATCGAGCCGGCCGCGGCGCTGCGCCGCGCGCTGGCGCATGTGCGCGGGCTGGGCACGCCGGCCGATGTGCTGCTGCTCAGCGGCGACCTGACCGAATCGGGCGCCGATGCCGATTACCAGACGCTGCGCCGGCTGTTCGACGAGGAACTGCCCGGCCACCGCCACCACCAGCCGCGCGTGCTGGCCGTGGGCGGCAACCACGATTTGCCGCTGCGCGCCCGCCAGCACCTGGCCGACTGGATGCCCGCGCCCGACAACCTGCCGCCCGGGCTGGTGTGCGTGAAGGCCGAGCATGGTGGCCTGCACTTCATCGGCCTGGATACCGTGGTGCCCGGCCAGCCGCACGGCGAACTGGGCAGCGCCCAGCTCGACTGGCTGGCGACCACGCTGCAATCGCTGGCCGGCCAGCCGGTGTTGATCTTCATGCACCACCCGCCCATGCTGACCGGCATGGCGGCGATGGACGACTGCGGCCTGCGCCACGGCCGCGCCGAGCTGGCGCGCCTGATCGCCGCGCATGGCCAGGTGCAGCTGGTGGCCGCCGGCCACATGCACCGCCCCATCCTGGGCGCGCTGGGTGGCGCGCCGGTGGTGGTGGCGCCCTCCACCTCGCACCAGATCGAGCTGGACCTGAACCCCAACGCACCGCTGGCCGTGCGGCTGGAGCCGCCCATGATCGGCCTGTACCGCTGGACGCCCGAGGACGGCATCGCCTGCCACTTCAGCCACGTGCAGGCGTTCGACGGGCCATTCCCGATCTGACGCCAGCGACCGCGGTCGCTTCTTTATTGATAGCTGCTGTCGCTTGCTGTACAAGCGCTGAAGGCCGTTTTTACCCAAAATCGGCAAGCACATCACCGTACGGAACGAGGAGACACCCATGACCCTGGCCCACCTGCTGCTGCGCCAGGCGCGCCAGCGCCCCGATTCGCCCGCCATCCTTGAAGGCGCGGCGCTGCATGCCACGCACGGGCAGTGGGCCGCGCGCAGTGCGGGGCTGGCCAGCCGCCTGCGTGAAGCAGGCCTGCAGCCGGGCGACCGCGTGCTGCTGTTCGCACGCAACCACCCGCGCTACCTGGAGGTGCTGTGGGGCCTGTGGTGGGCCGGGCTGGTGGCCGTGCCGGTCAACGCCAAGCTGCACCCGCGCGAGGTGGAATGGATCGCCGCCAACTGCGGCGCGCGCTGGACTTTCGTCACCAGCGACGTGGCGCCCGAGCCGCTGGCCCGCATCGAGCGCCAGATCGACCTGGAAAGCGACGAAGCCGCCGCCCTGCTCGCGCCCGTGCCCGATCCCTTCGCCGTGCCCCTGGCCGAGCGCGACCTGGGCGACACCGCCTGGCTGTTCTACACCAGCGGCACCACCGGCCGCCCCAAGGGCGTGATGCTGACGCACCGCAACCTGATGACCATGGGTCTGGGCTACCACGTCGATGTCGATCCAGTGGCGCAGGGCGACGCCATCGTTTACGCCGCACCCATCTCGCACGGTGCCGGCATCTACGCCATCCCGCACCTGATGGCCGGCGCGCGCCACGTGGTGCCGGCCTCGGGCGGGGTCGATCCGGCCGAGCTGTTCGCGCTCGGGCGTGCCATTGGGCCGCTGTCGCTGTTCGCCGCGCCCACCATCGTCGGGCGGCTGGTGGACGAGGCCGAGCAGCAGGCCCTGTCGCCCGCCGACTGCGCACAGAGCTTCAAGACCATCGTCTACGGCGGCGCGCCGATGTACGTGGCCGACATCCAGCGCGCCCTGCGCGTGATGGGTCCGCGCTTCGTGCAGATCTACGGCCAGGGCGAAACGCCGATGGTCGGCACCGTGCTGTCGCGCGCCGACCTGGCGAACTCCGCCCACCCCCGTTACCTGGCCCGCATCGCCAGCATCGGCGTGGCGCAGACGCCCGTGCGCGTGCGCGTGACCGATGCCGAAGGGCGCGACCTGCCGCTGGGCGAGATCGGCGAGATCGTGGTCAAAGGCGACAGCGTGATGGCCGGCTACTGGGCCAACCCGGAAGCCACGGCCGTGGCCGTGAAGGACGGCTGGCTGTTCACCGGCGACATGGGCGCGCTCGACGCCGACGGCTACCTGACCCTGAAGGACCGCAGCAAGGACCTGATCATCAGCGGCGGCAGCAACATCTACCCGCGCGAGGTGGAAGAGACGCTGCTGCACGCCCCCGGCGTGGCAGAGGTGGCGGTGGTGGGCGAGCCGGATGCCGAATGGGGCGAGAACGTCGTCGCCTTCGTCGTGCTACAGGCCGGTGCGGACGTGACGGAGGCCGCGCTCGACGCGCATTGCCTGGCCGAGATCGCCCGCTTCAAGCGCCCCAAACGCTATATCTTCGTGAGCGCGCTGCCGAAGAACAACTACGGCAAGGTGTTGAAAACCGAGTTGCGCGCGCGACTGACGTCGACTTGAAGCCTGTGCATCATGTGCCACAGGGAAACCCGAGACGAACCATGACCCAGAACCATCTCGACCAATGGCTTGCCGATGAAAAGGCGATTCTCGAACGCCTCGAAAAAGGTCCCGGCCCCGGCGTGGCGCGCATGGACCAGATCGCCGGCCTGACGGGGCTGGAGCTGATGCAGGGCGTGCTGGACGGCACGCTGCCCTACGCGGCGATTGCCAAAACGCTCGACTTCGTGATGGTCGAGGTCGGCAAGGGCCGCGCGGTGTTCCAGGGCACGCCGGGGCCGCAGTTGCTCAACCCCATGGGCACGGTGCACGGCGGCTGGTTTGCCACGCTGCTGGATTCGGCGCTGGGCTGCGCCGTGCACACCCTGATGCCGGCCGGGCGCGCCTACACCACGGCAGAGCTGGGCGTGAACCTGGTGAAGGCCCTCACGCCCAAGGTGCCGCGCGTGCGCGCCGAGGGCCAGGTGATCCACTGCGGGCGCCAGCTGGCCACGGCCGAGGCGCGGCTGGTGGGGCCGGACGGCACGCTGTACGCGCACGCCACCACCACCTGCCTGGTGTTCGATCTGCCGGCGGCCTGAACCGGCGAGGCGGCCGCCATCAGGCGGCGCCGAACCCGCCGCCACCCGGCGTGTGGATCTCGAAGATGTCCCCCGGCTGCATCTCGGCGCTGCCGATGTGCTGCAGCTCTTCCTGCGTGCCGTCGGCGCGCACCACGCGGTTGATGCCGGTGGCGCCCTCGCCACCACCCGCCATGCCGAAGGCGCCACGCACGCGGCCGTTGCTGAGGATGCTGGCGGTCATCGGCTGCAGGAAGCGCAGGCGCCGCACGCCACCGTTGCCGCCATTCCACTGGCCCTGGCCACCTGAGTCGCTGCGGATCTCATAGCTTTCCAACCGCACGGGGAAGCGCCATTCCAGCACCTCGGGGTCGGTCATGCGCGAGTTGGTCATGTGCGTCTGCACCACGCTGGTACCCGGGAAGCCGCCCACCAGCTGGCCGTTGTCGTCGAACAGGCCCCCGGCGCCCGAGCCGCCCGAGATGGTCTCGTAGTACTGGTAGCGGTCGTTGCCGAAGGTGAAGTTGTTCACCGTGCACTGGCTGGCGCCCATCAGGCCCAGTGCGCCGATGATGGCGTTGGTGATGCAGGTCGAGGTTTCGACGTTGCCCGCCACCACGCTGGCCGGCGGACTGGGCCGCAGCATGCAGCCTTCGGGGATGACCACCTCGATCGGCTTCAGGCAGCCGGCGTTGAGCGGGATGTCGTCATCGACCAGCATGCGGAACACATACAGCACCGCCGCCATGCACACCGCCGTGGGCGCGTTGAAGTTGTTGGCCTGCTGCGGCGAGGTGCCGGTGAAATCCACCCTGGCACTGCGCGCCGTGCCGTCGATGGTGACGGCCACCTGGATCTGCGCGCCGTTGTCCAGCGGCAGGGTGAACTGCCCGCCCTGCATGCGCGCGGCCAGCTTGGTGATGGCGCGGCGCACGCTTTCCTCGGCGTTGTCCTGCACGTGGCGCATGTAGGCCTGCACCACGTCCAGGCCGAACTGCTCGACCATCTTGCGCAGCTCCTGCACGCCCTTCTCGTTGGCGGCGATCTGTGCCTTCAGGTCGGCCATGTTCTGCTGCGGGTTGCGGCTGGGGTATTCGCCGCTGGCCAGCAGGTCCAGCATTTCCCTTTCACGCAGGTGGCCCTGATCGACCAGCTTGACGTTGTCGATCTGCACGCCTTCCTCCTCGATGCGGGTGGAGAACGGCGGCATCGAGCCGGGCGAGATGCCACCCACATCCGCATGGTGGCCGCGTGAGCCGACGTAGAAGATCGGTTGCTGGTGCTCCTGCAGGTACACCGGCGTGATGACAGTGATATCCGGCAGGTGCGTGCCGCCGTGGTACGGGTCGTTCAGCACGTACACATCGCCGGGCTGCATGCTGCCCGCGTTGCGCGCAATCACGGTCTTGATGCTCTCGCCCATCGAGCCCAGGTGCACCGGCATGTGCGGCGCGTTGGCGATCAGGTTGCCCTCGGCATCGAACAGCGCGCAGCTGAAGTCCAGCCGCTCCTTGATGTTGACGGAGTACGCCGTGTTCTGCAGCTGCAGTCCCATCTGCTCGGCGATGTTCATGAACAGGTTGTTGAACACTTCCAGCAGCACCGGGTCCACCGTGGTGCCGGCGGCGTAGGTGACGGCGCGCGGCGCCGTGCGCTCCAGCAGGATGTGGTCGAACGTCGTCAGGCTGGCACGCCAGCCGGGCTCCACCACCGTGGTGGCGTTCTGCTCGGCGATGATGGCCGGGCCGTCGATGGCATCGCCGGGGCGCAGGTCCTCGCGCACGATCAGCGCGGCGTCGTGCCAAGCGGCCTGGCCATCCAGCCCGGCGGTGTAGATGCGCACCGTGTCGCGCTGCGGCACGGAGCGCGGCTCGTGCAGCGGGTGCCGCGCCTCCGAGGGCGCATCGCCGGCGATCACCGCCTCGACCGACACCGCCTCGACGATCATCGCCTTGCCCTCCATCAGGAAGGCGAAGCGCTGACGGTAAGCGGCCTCGAACGCGCGCGTGAGCTCGTGCAGCACCTGCTCGTCGCCCATTCCGCCCATCTCGTGGCCGCCGTGCAGGTTCGGAAACGGCACGATCAGCGCCGAGTCGGTGCCTTCGTAGCGCACGTGCGCGCGCCGGTGCACGCGGATGTCGCCGCGGCTGACTTCCTGGCGCGCCAGCTCCTCGTGCGCGGCCAGCGCCAGTTCGCCCAGCGTGTCGCGCATGGGGGCGATGTGGTCGAGCGCCAGGGGCAGTTCCACCGCCGTCTCGCGCATCACGTTCTGGTCGGCCAGGCCCATGCCGTAGGCCGACAGCACGCCCGCCAGCGGATGCACCAGCACGCGCGTCATGCCCAGCGCGTCGGCCACGCCGCAGGCGTGCTGGCCGCCGGCACCGCCGAAGCACTGCAGCGTGTAGCGCGTCACGTCGTAGCCGCGCGCCACGCTGATCTTCTTGATGGCGTTGGCCATCTGCTGCACGGCGATCTGGATGAAGCCGTGCGCCACGTCCTCGGGCAGTCGGCCTGTGGGGCGGGCGATGTCGGCAAACTTGTCGCGCACCACGTCGGCGTCCAGCGCCTGGTCGGCGGCGGGGCCGAACACCTTGGGAAAGTGCGCCGGCTGCACCTTGCCGACCATCACGTTGGCATCGGTCAGCGCCAGCGGGCCGCCGCGCCGGTAGCTCGCCGGGCCGGGGTTGGCGCCCGCGCTCTCGGGGCCGACGCGAAAGCGCGCGCCGTCGAACTGCAGGATCGAGCCCCCGCCCGCCGCCACCGTGTGGATGCTCATCATGGGCGCGCGCATGCGCACCCCGGCCACCTGGGTTTCGAACTCGCGCTCGAACTGGCCCGCGTAGTGGCTCACGTCGGTGCTGGTGCCGCCCATGTCGAAGCCGATGACCTTGGGCTGGCCGGCGATCTCGGCCGTGCGGGCCATACCGACAATGCCGCCCGCCGGACCGCTGAGAATCGCGTCCTTGCCCTGGAAGGCCATCGCGTCCGTCAAGCCACCTGACGACTGCATGAAGAACAGCTTCACCCCCGGCATCTCGGCCGCCACCTGCTCGACGTAGCGGCGCAGGATGGGTGACAGGTAGGCATCGACCACCGTGGTGTCGCCGCGGCTGACGAATTTCATCATCGGGCTGGTTTCGTGGCTGGTGCTGATCTGCGTGAAGCCGACCTCGCGCGCAATGCGCGCCGCCGCCTGCTCGTGCGCGCTGTGGCGGTAACCGTGCATGAACACGATGGCCACGCTGCGCAGGCCTTTCCGATACTGCGCGAGCAGCTCTTCTTTCAATAGCGATTCGTCCAGCGGCTGAATCACGTCGCCATGGGCATCCACGCGCTCCTGCGCCTCGACCACGGCGCTGTACAGCAGCTCGGGCAGCACGATGTGGCGGTCGAACAGGCGCGGACGGTTCTGGTAGGCGATGCGCAGGCCGTCGCGGAAGCCGCGCGTGGTGACCAGCAGCGTCGGCTCGCCCTTGCGCTCCAGCAGTGCGTTGGTGGCCACCGTGGTGCCCATCTTCACGCATTCGACCTGCAGCGGCGTGATCGGCGCACCCGGCGCCAGCCCCAGCAAATGGCGGATGCCGGCCACCGCGGCGTCCTTGTACTGCTCGGGGTTTTCCGACAGCAGCTTGTGGGTGACGATGCCGCCGTCGGGCCGGCGCGCCACGATATCGGTGAAGGTGCCGCCGCGGTCGATCCAGAACTGCCAGCGGGGAGAGGAGTAGGTCTTGTTCGGCATCGCAATTTACAAGTAAAAATGGCCTGCAGCGCTTGCTGGGCCAGCGCGAGCAGCTATTAAAATAAAAGCACCCTTTAGCAGGGCGTGGCTGCCCGCACGGCCTGGTCGCACGGCCCCGACATGGTACGCGGACTGGCCGCGGAAGCGGGCGCGGCCCTCCGGGCATCCCTGCAATTCAAGCCCTCCTGCTGGGCAGTCCATGGCGGCGGCGCTGTGGGCTGATTCAGGTTTTCCCCGTTGGCGGCGCTGCTGGCATGCGCCATGCTTGGGGGTTTCCACCCATTCAGGAAAGCACCCATGAAACTCACTCGACGCACCCTCCACGCCCTGTCGGGCGCGCTGCTCGCCGGCCTGGCCGTGTCGGCCGGCGCGCAGACCAAGTGGGATCTGCCCAGCGCCTACCCGGCCAGCAACATGCACACCGAGAACCTGGCGCAGTTCGTCAAGGACGTGGACGCCGCCACCGGCGGCAAGCTGAAAATCCAGGTGCACGACAACGCCTCGCTGTTCAAGGCGCCCGAGATCAAGCGCGCGGTGCAGGGTGGGCAGGCGCAGGCGGGCGAAATCCTGCTGGTCAACTTCCAGAACGAGTGGCCGCTGTGGGGCATCGACGGCATCCCCTTCCTGGCCACCAGCTACGCCGACTCCTTCAAGCTGTACCAGGCCAGCAAGGCTACCCTGCAGAAGAAGCTGGGCGAGCAGGGCATGGTGCTGCTGTACGCGGTGGCCTGGCCGCCGCAAGGCATCTTCACCAAGAAGCAGGTGGCCAGCGCCGCTGACATGAAGGGCATCAAGTGGCGCGCCTACAGCCCCGCCACGGCGCGCATCGGCGAACTGGTGGGCGCGCAGCCGGTGACCGTGCAGCAGGCCGAGCTGTCGCAGGCCATGGCCACCGGCGTGGTCGAGAGCTACATGAGCAGCGGCTCCACCGGCTACGACACCAAGACCTACGAGCACCTGAAATTCTTTGCCGACACGCAGGCCTGGTTGCCCAAAAACGCCGTCATCGCCAACAAGAAGGCCTTCGACGCACTCGACAAGGCAACGCAGGACGGCCTGCTGAAAGCCGCCGCCGAGGCCGAGCAGCGCGGCTGGACCGCCAGCGAGCGCAAGACGGGCGAGTACCTCGATCTGCTGAAGAAGAACGGCATGACGGTCTACCCGCCCTCGGCCCAGCTCAAGGCCGACATGCAGAAGGTGGGCGAGACCATGCTGAAGGAATGGCTGGACAAGGCCGGGCCCGAGGGCAAGGCGGTGGTGGACGCCTACCGCGCGGGCAAGTAGCCCCTGCGCCACATCGGTCGCCCTCCGAGCTCGCCTCCAGGGGCTTTTTCGTTGGAAGCGCACCAAGATACTGGTCTGTTGGTTGGACTTCAATCTTGGCGGGCGATGCCGCGCTCGTACCACTAGCGAGCCGTGGTCGGCGTATTTCAATCCGCGCCCGCCATTGCTGGCGGGCGATGCAAATTCGGGCGCGGCCATCACAGCACCACCCGAGGTTTCAATCCGCGCCCGCCATTGCTGGCGGGCGATGCGTGAAATCGACGCCCTCCCCGGTCACGCGGTACTGTTTCAATCCGCGCCCGCCATTGCTGGCGGGCGATGCGCGGCTGCATGCCCGCAGTGTGTTGCCCAATGCAGTTTCAATCCGCGCCCGCCATTGCTGGCGGGCGATGCGGCGCGGTCGCGGATCAGCGCTTCTCTGAGATCGAGTTTCAATCCGCGCCCGCCATTGCTGGCGGGCGATGCGAGGGTGCTCATGGCGTGCCCTCCTGCGCGTCATGTTTCAATCCGCGCCCGCCATTGCTGGCGGGCGATGCAGCCGGCCATGCCCTTCACGCCGACGTTGTAGGCGTTTCAATCCGCGCCCGCCATTGCTGGCGGGCGATGCTTGGGTGACCGTCAGCCCGAGCGCCGGCAGGGTGAGTTTCAATCCGCGCCCGCCATTGCTGGCGGGCGATGCACCGAACTGCTACGAAAATGCAGTTCACAGAGGGTTTCAATCCGCGCCCGCCATTGCTGGCGGGCGATGCATGTTCGGCACCGGCACGCGCGGCATCGAGATCCTGTTTCAATCCGCGCCCGCCATTGCTGGCGGGCGATGCGGGGCGGCGGTGAGCGTTAATCATTCCCCTGTGGGTTTCAATCCGCGCCCGCCATTGCTGGCGGGCGATGCGATGCGCACGCTGCGAAACCGGGGAGTCACAGTGGTTTCAATCCGCGCCCGCCATTGCTGGCGGGCGATGCCCGACGCCCGTGTTGATGGGGGGGTAGGACGCGAGGTTTCAATCCGCGCCCGCCATTGCTGGCGGGCGATGCATGTTCGGCACCGGCACGCGCGGCATCGAGATCCTGTTTCAATCCGCGCCCGCCATTGCTGGCGGGCGATGCGATGCGCACGCTGCGAAACCGGGGAGTCACAGTGGTTTCAATCCGCGCCCGCCATTGCTGGCGGGCGATGCTCGATAGATCAATGTTGCCCAGCCCGATCTTTTCGTTTCAATCCGCGCCCGCCATTGCTGGCGGGCGATGCCTGATCCTCTTGCGCCTCTCTCGACGTTGCTATCGTTTCAATCCGCGCCCGCCATTGCTGGCGGGCGATGCAGGCCCGTGCCCAGGTCGAACGTGGCGTTGCTGGTGTTTCAATCCGCGCCCGCCATTGCTGGCGGGCGATGCGTCCAGGCCAGCGCCGACCACGCGCGCGGCGCGAAGTTTCAATCCGCGCCCGCCATTGCTGGCGGGCGATGCCAGGCCGGCACCACCACTGTTTCGTAAAGGGCACTGTTTCAATCCGCGCCCGCCATTGCTGGCGGGCGATGCACGGCGCTCACGCTGCGCATTCCAGTCACGATCCAGTTTCAATCCGCGCCCGCCATTGCTGGCGGGCGATGCCGGCGCCGGCGGCCTCCTGCGGCGCCCCCTTGGAGTTTCAATCCGCGCCCGCCATTGCTGGCGGGCGATGCCGGGTATATTTTTTTGCTTGACTATGCACGCTTAGTTTCAATCCGCGCCCGCCATTGCTGGCGGGCGATGCGCAGGCCAAGCAGGGTCTTGACTGTCAGCACGTCGTTTCAATCCGCGCCCGCCATTGCTGGCGGGCGATGCCTGTTCAAGGGCGGGGGGAACTGTGGGGTGACGTTGTTTCAATCCGCGCCCGCCATTGCTGGCGGGCGATGCTCGACCGCTACCGGCGCGAGGTCACCAGCAAGAAGTTTCAATCCGCGCCCGCCATTGCTGGCGGGCGATGCTGTGCAGAATCGACGCCTTCCGGCACCGTTAGCGTTTCAATCCGCGCCCGCCATTGCTGGCGGGCGATGCTGACTTCCAGCCTGCGCTACAACGCCGTCGCCTATGTTTCAATCCGCGCCCGCCATTGCTGGCGGGCGATGCGCTGGTAGCGGCTGGTGCGCAGCAGGCTGCGGATGTTTCAATCCGCGCCCGCCATTGCTGGCGGGCGATGCCTGGCACGCGCGGCCGAAGCCTACGGGGTGGAAATGTTTCAATCCGCGCCCGCCATTGCTGGCGGGCGATGCCGATCACCCATCCAGCCTGTGCCGCACGCTCACCGGTTTCAATCCGCGCCCGCCATTGCTGGCGGGCGATGCTCCAGCCCGGTAGGAGCTGCGTTAGCGGCAGGGCGTTTCAATCCGCGCCCGCCATTGCTGGCGGGCGATGCTCGGCACTTGCGCCACGGTGGTAGAGCCTGATTTTGTTTCAATCCGCGCCCGCCATTGCTGGCGGGCGATGCGGGCCTGCGCGCCTTCAATTCGGCCATCTCGCGGCGAGTTTCAATCCGCGCCCGCCATTGCTGGCGGGCGATGCCAAAGACCGAAGCGCAGAAAGCCGGCGATGCGATGTTTCAATCCGCGCCCGCCATTGCTGGCGGGCGATGCACCTCGTTGCCAAGGCATTGCCAACTCGTCACTTTTCCCTTATCGAGCGCGAACTCCCGCCGCCCCATCAAAGGGACAGACAAAGATCGCATGTGAAAAAGAAAAACCATTTGGCAACAATACCTTACGAAGCGCGCGAACCTGCCTGATGCAACGCCATCACTTCAGGTTCGCGGCGCTCACGATAGCATGGCACCCATGCCCTACAGCACCAGCGGCCCATCAAAATCCACGGCCTTGAAGCTGCCATGCTCCAGCACTTCAAAGCCCCGGGTTTGCGGCATGCGGTACAGGCGCAAACAGTCCTGATCGGGATTGATTTCCGCCAGCAACCGGCGCTCCAGAGTCTCGAATTGCGCCACGTCCACCTGGCATTCAAAGACGGACTTTTGCACCCGCTGCCCCGTGCTCTCGCACACCTTGGCCACGCGGCGCAGGCGGCGCCGACCGGCGCTGGTTTCGGTGTTCACGTCGTAGCAGACCAGCACCAGCATGGCGTTTTCTTTTACTTGGGCACGAAGGGCAGATAGGGCATGGCGTCGTCGCGCAGCGCCCGGGCCAGCAGCCGAGCCTGCACCAGCGGCACCAGACCCAGGGGAAGGCTTTGCGCGAGCAGTGGATGGGTGATTTCGTCCTTTTTGCGCTCCTGGTAGGCGACCACCACGGCCTTGCGAGCGTCGCCCTGCAGGGTCACACCGCCGCCTTCGCGCAGATCAAAATCATCGGCCTGAACCTGCCCTCGGTTGATGAGGGTGAGCGCCAGGCGATCGGCCCAGGGGCGGAATTCCTCCATCACGTCCAGCGCCAGCGCGGCGCGCCCCGGGCGCAGGGCGTGCAAAAAGCCCACTTGCGGGTCGAGCCCGGCGGCCTCCAGGGCGCTGCGACAGTCGTTCATCCACATGGCGTACAAAAAGGACAGCAGGGCGTTGAAGCGGTCGCGCGGCGGGCGGCGGGTACGGCCTTGCATGGAGAAGTGCTCGCGCTGATCCGGGCGAAGCAGCAAGGGCAGGCCGCTGAAATACTGGCGCGCAGCCTCGCCTTCCACGCCGCGCACGGCATCCAGCGTTGTGGATTCCGGCAAGGCGCGCAGACTGGCGGCCAAGTCGTCGGCCAGGCGGGCCAGCACCCCTGCCTCGTCCTCGGACTTGGCTTCGCGGGCGCCGCGCTGCAAGACCTGGCGGGTGTTTTTGATCTTGCCGGCGACAAAACTGCGCGCCATGTCGAGTGTGAAGGCCGCATCCGCGCCGCGCGCAAACTGCGCCTGACGCAGCAGCACATTGCCGCTCACGGCGCCTTCAAGCCGCGCCTTGAAGCGTCCGTTGGCGTCCAGCAGCACCAGGGCGATACCCTCGTCGGGCAGACGGTGCATGAGGGGCGCGGACAGGCCGACGTGGCCAAAGCAGACCACGGCGGTGAGGTGGTGCAGCGGCACACGCAGCCGTGTTTCGCGCTCGACCTCGATGCGCAGGGTGTCGTTGTCCAGACGCAGCCAGGCGTCCGGCAGGGTGACGTAGAGGGTGTTGAGCAGTTGCATGGCGGGCGTCAGGCCTCGGGGTCGAACAGGCTGCGCCGCGCTGCGGCCAGAAGCGCCGCTGTCGCCTGCGGCTGGCAGCGCTCTTGCAGTGAGCAGCCTTTGCAGCGCTGCTGCGCGGCGTCGCCAGTCAGAGGCGGGGGAAAAACCCCGCTGGCCAGCATGCGACGCACGGCCTGTGCGGTGTCTTCTACGTCCTGGCGCAGGGCTGCGGTGATGGGCACCACGCGGCGACGGCGTGAGCTGGCGTAGTACAGCGCGCCCTCGGGCACGGCCTTGCCGGTCATGAACTCCAGACACAGCGCCTGCGCGGCCAGCTGCAGGTCGTCGCAGGCGGCAATGGCCGGCGCCTTGTGGCGGCTACCGTACTTGTATTCCACAGGGTAGGGCGTGCCGTCTGGCAAGAACTCGACCACGTCGGATTTGCCGATCAGCCCCAGTGCGTCATGCCACAGCGGCAGGGCCCGCTCCACGCGCACGCCCTTGGCGCTTTGCACGCCGGGCTGATCGGCCCGCGCATGTACGGCCTGGCCACGCAGGGTGTGCAGGTTGTCGTCAAACGCCTGCTCCAAATGGATCAGGCCGCAATGGCGCGGGCAGTAGGCCCAGTGCTGCAGGGCAGACAGGGGGATAGGATCCAATTCGACGCTAACGGGCGTGGACATTGGGCAAGCCACTATGTTTTTTTTGTTGGTGCACGGGCGGATTTCGCCTTGGGCGGCTGGAGCTGCGGTGCTGCGCTATCAGCAGCAGGCGGCAGATAGTTGGCGCCGGTGATCACCGATTGCCCCGTTTGCGCTTCCAGCTGCTGGCGCGCCTGGCGGGCGATACGGCCACCGGCCTGGGCGGCGCCCTTGTTCTCCTGCAGGCCGGTGGCGTCCTGCCGCTCGGCGATCTGGCGCGTGGAAAGCTCGGCCAGGGCGGTGAAGATGAGCTCGGCCTCGCTCATGTGGTCGCGCAGGTTCTGGCTTTGCAGACCCTTCTTCGTCTTGTGCTCGGCCACCGACAGGCCCGCCCATTCCTGGTGAATCAGGTTGGTGAGGATGGCGTACTCGCGCCCCTGCTGCACGCCGTGCTCACTCCAGTAATCGGTGAGCTTGTTGCGCGTTTCCTGCCCGGTCATGCGCTGCTGGATCCACTTGTCGCTGCGGCCGAGCTGCTGCCAGGTCTGGCGCGCGCGGTCGAGCGCCTGGGCCGGGTCGGCGATTTCCTGCATCCGCTCGTAGCCCACCTTGGCCAGCCACAGCTTGATGGGCTCGGCCTTGGGGCTGGGGATGGATTGCACCAGACGCAAAAGGGTTTGCGCGCTGGCGCAGTCGGTCTCACGCTGCTTGCCGTCCGCCGAAGGCAATTTCAACTGTACGATTTCAGCGTACGGTTGCTCTGAACCCGCCTCCTGCACCAGCTTGCGCTTGAGGTCGGACCAGTAGCGGCGAGCATTGTTGGAGTCCGTCAGGATCTGCACGATGTCGATGACGGAAAACCACCAAGTGCCCGTCTCCTGGTCGTACACGCGACGGATGGCTGCACCATCGAATTGGGTGGGCAGGATTTTCATGACCGCCCCTTCAGCAAACGCGGCGCAGCTTGACTCCCGGTGCGGCTTGTACTTCAGCCCCGACAGCGAGCCCCTCGCCATCAAAGGCCACGTTGTAGGCATCAAAGCTGCGCGCCACCTGATCGGCCGCACGCGGCGTGACCGTCAGACGCTCGAACAGCGCGTGCGCCGGGGCGTTACCCAGTTCACTGTCGTGGGCAAAAACGTAAAGCCCGCGCGTGGCCATCTGCCCCCGGGCGGCGCTGCGGTCATGCTCGAACATTTGAGACAGCGCCTGCCACAGCAATTCCAGGTCGTCTGAGCCAAAGCCGGTCTGCTTGGCCAGGAAGGACGAGACAAAGCCATGCGCCACATACACCCCGTAGGGCACGGTGTGTTTGCGGCCCATGGTGCGGTTGTCACCTTGCTGCTTTTCGGCCTCGGCCTCGGTGGCCACGGCCATGCGGGTGATGGAATGCTCCAGCGCGACGATGGGTTCAACCGAGCGCGCAAAGGTCAGTTGCACTGGGCCGCGTACCTGGCCGCAGTTGATGCCTGTGGACATCACCGCGCCGAAGGTGCGTACGTCAAAGAAGTTCTGGCACATCCACTGGCGCGCCAAGCTCACTTCGTCGGCGCTACCCTTGCGTTTGTCTTTAGCAGTTTTTTTCTTTTTACCGTCATCCGCTCCCAATTCAAGAGCTTCTTGCGCTTTCTCCTCCTGGGCTGGAGCCAGATTCAATGCCGAATAGGCGCGCTCGTGCTGCTGGTTCAGGATGGCTTTTTCACGCACGTAGATCTCAAAGCGCTTCTCGCCCGGCTCGGGCACGCGTTCGGCTTGGTCTTTCACCAAACCGACAAAGTTGCGCACCTTGCGCTTGAGCGCCACATCGGTCACCAGGCCGTGGCCGGTCTCGGCATCCAGGCGCGGCATATTGCCCGCATCGGGGTCGCCATTAGGGTTGCCGTCTTGCACCTCGAAAACGAGGACGAAGTCGTAGCGTTGGTTCAGGCTCATGCCGCATCTCCTGGGGTGGGGTCGTTGGTGGGGGTGTCGGGTTTCTTGCTGAAGAAATCCTGGCGCTGGTGGTAGTAGCCCAGGGCAAAGCGGCCCTGATTGGGTAGGGTCAGGTGCGCGGGGAAGTCGGCAACGGGGGCCAACACCTCGCCCAACAGCTTTTCAAACCACTGCGCACGACCGGGGCTGAGCTTTTTCAGGTGCGCGTTCTTCAGCCGCAACAAGGTGGTGAACACCGCCACCGGGGTGCTGGACGCCGCGCCGTAGTAGCGGTCGCGGATGGTGGCATTGAGCCCCGGGCTGGCTTCTTCCTGGGCTTTTTCCAGCACGGCGAAAAGCCGCCCCAGCCGGTAGGCGGGGTGGGTGTTGTCGGGGTCGAGCATGGGCAAAAATTCCTTTTCTTCACGGGGGTGCAAACGGATCTGGCGGTTCAGGCAAGCCTTGAGGGCGGCGGCGCGCGCATACGTCACCTGCTGCTCGGCGCGGCAGCGGCCCACGGCGGCGTTGAGCCACAGGCGCGGGTAGGGGGTGTTTTCACCGCCCAGCACGGCATCGACGATGGCGCCGCCCAGGCTGGGCGGGATGTTGTCGGCCTTGCCCTGCAGCGCCACGGCGGTGAGCAGGCGAAACAGCGAGGGGTACGGCGCATCGTGCGGCCCGCGTACCAGCGCCAGGTCATGAAAATGTTGGGCGATGCGCCGCCCCAGATCGCGCAGCGGCAGGCAGTGATAGAAGCGCACGCTGATGCGCGCGGCGTTGGGCGCCAGGCCCAGCACATGAAAGCGCGTCTCGCCCTCTGGACCAGCAAGTTTGCCGCTGTGGATGGCGCCCAGCAGCGCATGGACAGCTTCTTTTCCTCGATCAGGATCGTCCTTGGGCGGGTCGCCAAAAATGTCGGCCAGCGCGGTTTCAAAGTCAGAATCCCGCTCGGCCCAGAACACCGTGGACGCATCGCCCACCTGGATGCGCTGGCGCGAATCCTTGCGCAGCAGGTGGTTCAGGGCCGTGGTGTAGGCAAAGGCGGCGGCGCGGCCGACGGGGGCGTTTTCGCCCTGGCGCTCGGTCTTGCCGTAGGACTCGAAGGCACGGGCGTTGAACGAGACGATATTCGCCCCTGAGGTCTGCGCGCCCCACACGCCTTTGATGGCGGCGTGCAGCCGCTCCACCGGTGCCACAGCGCCCGTCACCAGGCACATGGCCTGGGGCGCGTCGTCATCGGTGGCCGTGTTCAGTGCCGCCTGCACCACAGCGGGACGCTGGCAGACCAACTCCACATCGCCGTGCAGGCGAAAACTCAGGAGCGGATTGGCTTCCAGCATCTCGGCCCAGGCGGGGTGGCTTTGCAGCGCGCTGGGGTCAAAACGCTGCAAAAACCGCTGCACGGCCATCGCGCCCGCATCGGCCTGGGCCGTGGCGGGCAGGGCCGCGATGCGCGCGCGGAAGGCGGCGTGCTGCTCGGCCACACGCTCGGGCTTGCCCTTGGTGTCCACGCCCAGCACATATTCCAGCGTGTCCCACAGCAGATTGGCCGCCACGCCCGAGGTCTTCTTTACCCCCATGGGCACACGAAACGCCTGCGCCACTTTCCTCTTGCCCTGCGGCTCGCGCGTATCGCGGATTTGCAGCAGATCACCCTCGGCGCTGAGATCCAGGATGAAGGGAATTTCCTTGGTTTCAATTCCAAAATCAGGCAGGCGCTGCGCCGGGTCGGGGTCGTCGCACTTGCGACGGTAATAGTCGTTGAGCGCTTGCAAGATCATCCGCGTGTCTCCGAAAAAGGCGGCACCTGTACCCGGCCCGCCTCCAGCTTGGCGTCAAAGAAACGCGGTTGAGGATCGATAGGGTTGCTGAAATCCAGGTCGTGCAGCATCCAGCCCAAAGGGCGGGTTTCGGTGATTGGCGGGATGACCGCTTCACCGTCCTCCACCAGCCGAAAGTCCGCAGCAAATTCGCGGCAGCCCAGGTAGGGCTGGTTCACGCACCGGCCCTTGCGTGCGCGGCGGGCGAACATTTCGGTGTACTTGGCCAGCGGATCGGTGCTGCGCTCGGTCAGTTCCAAATCGGCGTGAATGCGGTAAGCCACGTCGCGCAGCAATAGGCCCGCGCGCTGTTGACGCTCATCCTCGATATACAGCCCCAAGTTGCCGCCGCCCGCCGCCATAGCCTGCTGCACATTGCGCGTGGAGACCACGGCGCTGACCTCATTGCGCCGCAGATTCATCCAGCGGATAGGGTGCAGTACCTCGATGCATTGCACGCGCCAGCGGATTTGCGGCTTCCACAAGATGGACTCGAACACGGCGCGCGCGGCGGACGGCGTCATGACCTCATAGGACACGCGCTCGACCTTCATCTCCGGGCGCGTGAAGCAGGCCAAGGGACCAGCGACTTGCAGGCAAAAGCGGGACATGGTGGGGGTTCTCCTCCTGTGTTCTTTCTCAAATGGCAAAGCCGCCGGGGTTATAGATCGCGTCGTCATCGAGCAGACCGAGCACGCCGTCATACAGGTTGTGCGCATCCACCTGCGCGTACAGCCCAAGCATGGGCAGGTAGAGGCTGCCTTGCTGGTGCAATCTATCGGCCATTCGTTTCGGGATACTGACGGTGTAGCGCTGCAGCTTGCGCATCAGCCAGCGCTGTGGGCCTTCGGCTTGCAGGGTGCGCAGCAGTTTTTCGATCTTGTCGTGCTGCGCGGCGTAGCGCACGACCACGCTGGCGCTGTCTGCATCGTCGATCAGCCGAAAGGCCTCGGCGGCACTGCGAAACTGCACCGCCAACGTAGCTGGATTGACCTTGAGTTTGCCCACGATGCCGCGCGCATCCAACGCCTGGCTGTAATAGAACTCGCGGAAATAGCGCTCGAACAGCGGCCGCGCCAGCGGGTCGGCCTGCTGCCCTTGCAGCGTGCTCACGCAGGCCTGCGCCGCCTTGAGCAAGGTTCCTTTGGGCGGCGGCTCGGGCGGCACGAAGACCACCACGCGGCCCTTGTCCGCCAGCAGCCCTTCGCGGTTGCAGCGCCCTGCCGCCTGGGCGATGGAATCGAGCCCGGCCAAGGCGCGATAGACCACGGGAAAATCCATGTCCACCCCGGCCTCGACCAGCTGGGTGCTGACCACGCGCAGCGGCTGCAGGTCGCGCCCTTCGCGCTTGGCCCGCAGCCGCTCCTTGATGTGGGTGATGACGGCCTGGCGGTGCGCGGCGCACATCAGCGCCGACAGGTGCAGCGTGCCCGGCGGCATCAGGGTATGCAGGGTGCGTGCGGCCTTGCGCGTGCTGACGATGGCGAGCACACAATCTTCAGCGCTCAACTGCGCGGCCAGGTCTTCCCATGGCGTGGGCGCGTTCCAGTCCTGAGGCAGTTCCACACGCACCCGGTTCAGGGCCGTGAACAAAGCATCGGGGGCGTCGATGATTTCGCACACGTTGTTCAGGCCGCGCAAGTTCTTGCTGGCGTCGAAATACGCCGTGCTGGCCAGCGCCGGTTGCGTGGCTGTGCACAGCAGCACCGTTACGCCGTAGTGGCGCACGAGCAGGTTCAGCACATCCAGAATCGGCTGCAAGAACGCCGGCGGCAGCTGCTGCGCCTCATCCAGCACGATGACGCTGCCAGCGATGCGGTGCAGCTTGCGGCAGCGCGAGGTCTTGGCGGCAAACAGCGACTCGAAGAGCTGCACATTGGTGGTGACGATGAGCGACGCATCCCAGTTCTCACAGGCCAGGCGGCTGCGCGCGGTTTCGCTTTCGGGTGCGGATTCGGCCTGGCTGTGATGCTCTACCAGCACTTCATCGCCCAAAGCGGCAAACACGCTGCGGAACACGTCTGCCGTCTGCTCGATGATGCTGGTGTAGGGGATGGCGTAGATCACGCGCCGCTGGCCGTGGGCCAACGCATGTTCGAGCGCAAAGGCCAGGCTGGAGAGCGTCTTGCCGCCGCCCGTGGGCACGGTGAGCGAAAAAAAGCCCGGAGCCAACGCAGCCTTGGCACGGCATTGGCGCAGGATGTCGGCACGCAGAGCGTTGACGGGTGTCGCCGCCACGGGCCGCGCCGCCATCCAATCGGCCAGCGTGGCGTGCATCTGCGCCAGCGCGGGAAATCCGCCGCGCCGCTCGGGCTTGCCAGCGTCGAAATGCGCCTCGGTGTCGAGAAAGTCGGCATCGACCAGGCAAGAGAACAACATGCGCAGCCACAGCGCAAAGCCCTCGCCTCCGCCAGGTATGCCCTGCAACGTGGGCACCCAGCCATCCGTTGCCAGAACTGCTGCGGGCGGCTGCGCAGCCAGGGCCTCGGCCAGTTCCTGCGCGCTGTCGGTCGAGGCCAGGCGGGGCCGCAAATCCTCGTCCCAATCACCCAAGCCCGCATGGTGTCCCGCAATCAGATACGCCAGCACATGGCCGTAGGGCAGCTTGGACTGGTTGAGTTGCTGCATCGCCCACAGAGCGCCAGCAGCGGAATGCGTTTTCTCGCGCCCCGCCACTCGGTGCTCGATATGCGCATCCTCGGCCTGCCGCACGTACCGCTGAAAGCCGGGGCGGTATTTGCCCAGGTCGTGCCAGCGACCCGCCAGCTCGGCCCAAGGCGCTGATGCCGGCCCCAGGGCCTGCGCAAATTCGGCCGCCGCGCCCGCCACGCCCTGCAAGTGCTCGGCCAACAAATGTCCGCCCGAATGGGCCCAAGGCTCTGACATCCCACTCCCTCCCGCGTCTTCAAATCAATGTCGATGCAGCGGGAGCTTAGCCTGCCGATTCGTTCCCCCGCCCCACAACTTCAGTTTCCAACTGCGCTTCGTTCACCCATGAGTTCTGGCTGTACGCTCGCGCATTCGCTGGCTGAAATGTGCGTCGCGCGGAAGCTACAACACTTGGTCCGAAACCAGTCGATCAACCAGTGGCACACCATCGTCAACGACTTGCCCAGACTCGAGTACGCTGTCGCGCACGCGTTGCAAAGCATTCCGCTGCCCGCAAATCGGCCTTGGTTGATAGCTGCAGCCGCAACGGCAGTCTCACCGTGATTGAGAATGAAGAGCTTTTAACTGAACAGAGGAAAGGGAATACCCGATGCGCCGAAGTCTTGATTTCCTCTACGACGCCACGGCCTGGCTGGCGGCGCTGTCCATGATCGGCGTGCTGGTCATGGTGCTGAATTCCATCCTCGGCCGCCTGCTGAACTTTCACCTGCCGGGCAGCGACGCCTACGCCGGCTACAGCATGGCGGCGGCGGGCTTTCTGGCGCTGGCGCACACCTTGAAGAAGGGCGAACACATCCGCGTCACGCTCGTCATCGGCCGCCTGCGGGGCGGTGCGCGGCGTGCGCTGGAGCTCTTGTCGCTGTCGGCGGCCGTGCTGCTGGCCGGCCTGTTCGCCTTCTACGCCTGCCGGCTGGTGTGGCAGTCGCACCTGTTCAACGACATGTCCACGTCCAACGACGCCACGCCGCTGTGGATTCCGCAGCTGTCGATGGCGGTCGGCACGGTGGTTCTGTTCATCGCCTTCGTCGACGAATGGGTGCTGGAAATCCTGGGCCGGCGCAGCCACGAATCGACGGCCGAGGAGGCGCTGCACAATGAGTGACTTCGGCATCACCGCGCTGCTGATCCTGTCGCTGTTCGCCCTGCTGGGCAGCGGCGTGTGGATCGGCCTCACGCTCACCGGCGTGGCCTGGATCGGCATGCAGCTGTTTTCGGCGCGCCCCGCGGGCGATGCCATGGCCGTCACCATCTGGGGCTCGGCCTCGTCGTGGACGCTCACGGCCCTGCCGCTGTTCGTGTGGATGGGCGAAATCCTGTTTCGCACCCGGCTCAGCGAGAGCATGTTCCGTGGCCTGGCGCCGTGGGTCACCTGGCTGCCGGGGCGCCTGCTGCAAACCAATGTGATCGGCTGCGCCATCTTCGCGGCGGTGTCGGGCTCGTCGGCGGCCACCTGCGCCACCATCGGCAAGATGAGCCTGCCCGAGCTGGGCAAGCGCGGCTACCCCGAAGGCATCACCATCGGCTCGCTGGCCGGCGCCGGCACGCTGGGCCTGCTGATTCCGCCCTCGATCATCATGATCGTCTACGGCGTGGCGGCCGACGTGTCGATCGCCAAGCTGTTCATCGCCGGCGTGCTGCCGGGCATTCTGCTGGCGGCGCTGTTCTCGGGTTACCTGATGGCGTGGGCGCTGATGAACCCCGGCAAGGTGCCGCGCCCCGACCGCGTGATGAGCCTGGGCGAGCGGCTGCACGAGTCGCGCCACCTGATCCCGGTGGTGATCCTCATCGCCGCCGTGCTGGGCAGCATCTACACCGGCGTGGCCACCGCCACCGAAGCCGCCGCCGTGGGCGTGGTGGGTTCGCTGCTGCTGTCGCTGGTGCAGGGCAGCCTGAACTGGCAGACCTTCCGCGATTCGCTGATGGGCGCCACGCGGCTGTACTGCATGATCGCGCTGATCCTGGCCGGCGCGGCTTTCCTCACGCTGTCGATGGGCTACATCGGCCTGCCGCGCCACCTGGCCGAATACATCAGCGGCCTCGGCCTGTCGCCCTTCGTGCTGGTCGTCGCGCTCGCGCTGTTCTTCATCGTGCTGGGCTGCTTCATGGACGGCATCTCCATCGTCGTGCTGACCATGGGCGTGCTGCTGCCCACGGTGCAGGCCGCCGGCATCGACCTGATCTGGTTCGGTATCTTCGTCGTGGTGGTGGTCGAGATGGCGCAGATCACCCCGCCCGTGGGCTTCAACCTGTTCGTGCTGCAGGGCATGACGGGCAAGGACATCGCCTACATTGCGCGCGTCACCATGCCCTTCTTCTTCCTGATGTGTGCGATGGTGCTGCTGCTGTGGTTCTTCCCGCAGATCGCCACGTGGATGCCGGGGCACATGTGAGCGCCTTCGACGCTCTATGATCCTGATCCGGCCCGCCGATGTGCGGGCCGCGTTGATTGGGAAGTGACGAACGTGTTCAAGAATCTGATGCTGTACCGCCTGAGCCCCGAGTGGCCGGCGTCCGCAGCGCAATGGGAAGCCGCGATCGCGAACGAGCCGTTCGCCGAATGCAGCGCCACGCAGCAGAAATCCACCGGCTGGGTGCCGCCGCGCGGCGACGAGCACGGCGCGCTGGTCGAAACCGTGGACGGGCAATGGATCGCCCGCTTCGCCATCGAGACCAAGGCCGTGCCCGGCGATGCCGTGCGCCGCAAGGTGGAAGAAGCGGTACAGCACATCGAGAAGACCACCGGCCGCAAGCCCGGCAAGAAGGAGTTGCGTGACCTGCGCGACGACGCGCTGATCTCGCTGCTGCCGCAAGCCTTCCCGCGCCGCAGCACCGTCACGGTGTGGATCGAGCCCACGCAGCGCTGGCTGGTTATGGACGTGGGCGCGCAGGGCAAGGCCGACGAGGTCATCACCAGCCTGGTGCGCGTGGCCGGCAAGGGCTTCGGCGTGGGCCTGCTGCAGACCGCCAGCTCGCCGCAGGCCGCCATGGCCGCCTGGCTGGCCGACGCCGAAGGCGACGCCCTGCCCCACGCCTTCAACATCGAACGCGAGTGCGAGCTGAAGGGCAGCGGCGACGAGCCGGCCGTGGTCAAGTTCACCCGCCACCCGCTGCAGACCGACGAGGTGCGCCAGCACATCGCCGAAGGCAAGCTGCCCACCAAGCTGGCCTTGGGCTGGGCCGGGCGCGTCGGCTTCATGCTGACGCAGGCGCTGCAGCTCAAGAAGATCGCCTTCCAGGAAGGCGTGTTCGAGGAAGGCGCGAAGTCCAAGGACGACGACCGCTTCGACGCCGACGTGGCGCTGTCCACGGGCGAGCTGAGCGGGCTGATCACCGACCTGATCGACGCGCTGGGCGGCGAGGCCGACCCGACGGCCGTGAGCGATCAGGCGCCGGCCGCCGCACCGGCTTCGGCCACCGAACGCCGCGCGCTGGCCACCGCCGGCGCGGACGACGACGGCCCGCCGTTCTGAGAACCACCGCTGCCGGCCCTGACGCCCCATGCACGCCGTCTTCGCCATCTGCTTGGGCGCCTGCATCGGCGCGCTGGCGCGCTGGCAGCTGGGCCTGTGGCTGAACCACCCGCACGCCTTCATGCCCTGGGGCACGCTGGCGGCCAACCTGATCGGCGGCTATCTGGTGGGCCTGATCCTGGCCTGGGCGCACCATGCCGAGCTGGCGCCGTTCTGGCGCCTGATGCTGGTCACCGGCTTTCTGGGCTCGCTGACCACCTTCTCCAGCTTCAGCGCCGAGGTGGTCGAGATGATGCTGGCCGACCGCTGGGGCCAGGCCCTGGCCACCGTTGCGCTGCACCTGCTGGGATCGCTGACGATGACCTTCGTCGGCATCAGGACGGCTTCGCTGCTGGTGGCCCGGTAGCCCGGCCGCCGCTCAGCCGCCACCGCGGTGCGTGTGCAGGTCGAAGTGCCGCATGAACGCCGCGCGTGCAGAAGGCGGCACGCCATCGAAGGCAAAGCGCACGTGCAGCCTTGGAAAGGACAGCAGCGCGATGCGGCGCGGCGGCAACGGCACCCAGGTGATGCGCAGCCGCCCATCGCCGATCGCCACGTTCACGGCCGCATCTTCGCGCTGCCAGGGATGCGGCGCCAGGGCAGGCGGCAACAGGCGCAGCCAGTCCGCCTCGCTGCCCGCCATGTCGCGCTCGAAGCGCTCGGGCACCTGCGCCGTCATCACCCCCCGGCGATCGGCGGCCAGATGGCCAGCGCGTCGCCTTCCTGCAGGGTGCGCGTGGCGCGGTCTTCGGGCGCGATGAACGTACCGTTGACCAGCACGATGTGCACCAGGTGCGGCGGCAGGTGGAAGGGCGCGATGATGGTGGCGATGCTGTCGGTGGGGCCGACGTCCAGCGTCATCACGTTGCCGGGCCTGATCTCGGGCGGCAGATAGTCGCCCAGCGAGGCAAAGAGCTTGAAGGTGATGCGCATGCGTGGTTCAGTGCAAAATCAGCCTGCAGCGCCTGCACAGCAAGCGCGAGCAGCTATCAACTCAATAGTGTTTCAACGGCGCCGTTCGTCGCCCGCGCCGTTCCACTGGCCCAGCGCCTGCGCGCAGGCCAGGTAGGCGGGCATGAGCTGCGTGGGGTCGTCCTGCAGGCGGTCCTTCCAGGCACCGAGCTTGACCTTGCCGTCGATCAGCCCGCGCAGCACGCCCACGTGCTCGGTCCAGTTGATGGCGTTGGCGCCGATCAGCACGTCGTCCTGAAACTGCAGGTTCAGGTGGCGCAGGCCAGTCTGGTCGGTCAGGTCGGCGTGCGCGCCGCCCTGCTCCGCCGGCACGCCCTGCCAGTGGCCGAAGCTGGCCGAGATCAGGCCCATGGTGTCGAGCACGTTGAGCGTGGGTACGCTCTTCAGTTCGGCCGGCTGGCCCGCCATGTTGAGTGCGGCCACGCGCGCCTGGTCGGCGGCGTTGGGCTGAATGGCGCTGACCACGGGCTTGCCGCTGGCCTTGTCGAAGGCCTCGGCGCAGTCGCCGGCGGCAAAGATGCCGTCGACATTGGTGCGCATGCGGCTGTCGGTGAGCACGCCGCTCTTCGTGGCCACGCCGCTGCCGTCGAGGAAGGCGATGGACGGGCGCACGCCGGTGGAGCTGATGATGACGTCGGCCTCGATGGCCTGGCCGTTGCTCAGGTGCACCTTCATGGGCTGGCCGGCCTGGGCGGGCTGGATGCGCTCGAACACCGACTCGGTGATGACCTCCACGCCCTGCGCGCGGCACCAGTCGAGGATCATGCCGCCGGCCACCTCGCCCATCATGCGCGGCACCATGCGGTCGCCCTTGGCCACCATGGTCATCTTCGCGCCGCGCAGGCGCAGCGATTCCATGATGATGGCGCCGATGAAGCCGGCGCCCGTCTGCACCACGCGCACGCCGGGTTGCACGCGCTCCATGATGGCGCGCGCGTCGGCCAGCGTCCAGCAGTTGAACACATCCTCGCTGTCGCCGCCCGGCACCGACAGGCGCACGGGGTTGGAGCCGGTGGCGATCAGCAGGCGGTCGTAAGTCAGCGTCTGGCCGTTGTCGAGCACCACGCGGTGGTCGGCTGGCTCAATGCGCATGGCCTTGGCCTGGATCTGGTCGATGCGCAGTTGTTTGAAGTGGTCGCTGCCATGGCGCAGGTGCGTGCCCGATTCGGCAACGTTGCCGGCGATCAGGTAGGGGATGGCCATGCGCGAGTACGGCGCCTCGGCCTCGCCACCGACGAGGGTGATGGTGTCGGCCGGCGCGGCCTTGCGCAGGGTTTCGGCGGCGATGACGCCGGCGGGGCCGGCGCCGAGGATGACGTGGTGCATGGGGAAGCCTTCGATGTTACGGATGGGGTGACTGCTTCGCTGACGGAAACCGCCCCTTGGCTCTTTCGCTCCCTCTCCCGCCTGCGGGAGAGGGTTGGGGTGAGGGCAAGGTGCGCCACAGGAAAACGCGGACGAACCCTCACCCCAGCCCTCTCCCCAAGGGGAGAGGGAGCAACACCTCAGAGCCCCAGGCGCGCCTTGGTCTCGGCCGTCGGCCGGCCTTCGCTGTCCCAGCCGCGCACTTCGTAGTACTTCGGCATCATGGCGTCGACCTGGCTGACCTGGCCTTTGGAGCCGCCGACCTTGGCCGCTTCGGTCTTCAGGCGCGGCGGCAGCGTGTCGTCGGCCTTGGTGAAGCCGGCGGCGTTGTTGAACTCGCGCTCCATGTTCCAGATGCGCTCGCCGATCAGTGACAGCTCTTCCACCGTGTAGGCCTCGTCGCAGGCGGCCTGCAATTGCGGCGCCAGGTCGGGCAGGCTCCAGGCGAAGGTGGTGAACACGCACAGGCCGGCCGAATCGAACGCCGCCGTGGCGTCCTGGAAGGCCTTGACCAGTTCTGGCTTGCCCTCGGTGGCGGTGGGGTCGGTCTTGACCGGGATGCCCATCACCTCCGACGCGACGGTGTAGCCGCGCAGGTGGCAGCCGCCGCGGTTGCTGGTGGCGTAGGCCAGGCCGATCCCCTGCAACGCGCGGCCGTCGTAGGCCGGAAACTCCTGGCCCTTGGCCGACATCGACAGCTCGGGATGGCCGTACTTGGCCGTCAGCCGCTTGGAACCCTGGCCGATCTCCTTGCCAAAGCCCTGGCCGGCGATGGTGTCTTCCACCAGCTGCACCAGCGCCTTTGCCGAGCCGAAGGGCGCCTCGATGCCGAGCTGCTCCTTCGTCAGCACGCCCATCTCGTACAGCTCGAACGCCGCGCCCAGCGTGGCCCCCAGGCTGATCGGGTCCATGCCTTCCTCGTTGCACAGCTGGTTGACGTACTGCAGCGCCTCCAGGTCGCCCACGCCGTTGGCGGCGCCCAGCGCCCAAGCGGCTTCGTACTCGAGCCCGCCGGTGGCGTGCTGATAGCGCGGCTTGTCCTTCACGGTGAAGTGATTCGGGTCCTGCTTGCTGATGCGCCCGCAGGCGATGGTGCAGCCGAAGCAGGCCTGGTTGGTCACCAGTTGCGCCTTGCCGTCGGTGGCGCGCGGGCGGCGCATGGCCTCGGCGCTGATGGCGTCGGCCTGCTCGAACTGCACGTCGCGGTGGTTGCGCGTGGGCAACGCGCCGACTTCGTTGATCACGTTCATCAGCACCTGCGTGCCGTGCGTGGGCAGGCCCTCGCCGGTCACGGGGTTCTCGGCCAGGATCTTCTTGCGCTCCATGGTCTCCTTCATGAAGGCCTTGGGATCGCGCACGTTGCCCACGCCCAGGGTGCCGCGCACGGCGATGGCCTTCAGGTTCTTGCTGCCCATCACGGCGCCCACGCCCGAGCGGCCGGCCGCGCGGTGCAGGTCGTTCATGATGGCGGCGAACAGCACGCCGTTCTCACCCGTGCGGCCGATGCTGGAGATGCGCACCTGCGGGTCCTGCAGTTCCTTCTTGATGATGGCCTCGGTGTCCCACACGCTCTTGCCCCACAGCTCGGCGGCATCGCGCAGTTCCACCTTGTCGTCCTGGATGTAGAGCCACACGGGCTTGGGCGACTTGCCCTCGAAGATGATCATGTCCCAGCCGGCGAACTTCAGCTCGGCGCCCCAGTAGCCGCCCGAGTTGGAGCAGGCGATGGCCCCCGTGAGCGGACCCTTGGTGATGACGGTGTAGCGCCCGCCGGTCGAGGCCATGGTGCCCGTGAGCGGGCCGGTGGCCCAGATCAGCTTGTTCTCAGGCGCCAGCGGGTCGATCTTGGGATCGATCTCCGACGTGTAGTACTTGGTGCCCAGCCCGCGCGAGCCGATGTACTGGCGCGCCCATTCCATGTTGAGCGGTTCGGACTTGACGGTGCCGGTGGTGAGGTTGACGCGAAGAAGTTTGCCAGCCCAGGACATGATTTTTGCTCCTTGATCTATAGCTGCTTGCGCTGATGTATCAAGCGGCGGAGGTCTGATTGACCAGCTTGTCGGCCCAGGCGCGCATGCGGTCCAGGCCGGTCCAGTTGGCGTCGATGAAGGTGATTGCCGCCGTGGGGCAGGCGTTGGCGCAGGCTGGGCCGTCGGCGTTGTCGAAGCACAGGTCGCACTTCTGCACCTTGCCCGTCTCCTGCACATAGTTGATGGTGCCGAACGGGCAGGCCACGGTGCAGACCTTGCAGCCGACGCAAGTCGACTCGTGCACGATCTTGGCGCCCGAGGCTGCGTCGATGGTGATGGCCTCGACCGGGCAGGCATGCACGCACCAGGCCTCGTCGCACTGGGTGCAGGTGTAGGGCACCTTCTTGCCGGTTTCATGGAAGTCGAACACCTTGATGCGCGACTTGGCTATGGAGTAAGTGCCGTAGTTCTCGAACGAACAAGCCATCTCGCATTGCAGACAGCCGGTGCATTTTTCGGCGTCGAGGTGCAACACCTTTTGCATGAAGGTCTCCTTGCTTTTCGCGGCGCGACATGCGCCTGCCTATGAACAATTGTGCATAGGCATTTTGCCCCATGCCTTGCGTCATATCAGATTGGTGGTAACCCTTGTCGAGTACTGCGCGGCGGCGCGAAAAAGCCCCGGAACCGGGCGCCGCCGCTACCCTGCTCCGGGCCGCGCCCCAGCCGCCGACGCGAGGGCCCGAGGGGACCATTCATTCCGCCTCCACTTCAAAACGTGAACAACCGCCATCCCGGCGAAAGCCGGGGTCCATGGGTTCTTGCAAACGCCGCCTGGATTCCGGCTTTCGCCGGACTGACGAATTTCTGGCTGTTTTGATCGGACTTGGAATTAACTATGATTTATGTAGCTTCCGACGCCCAGCGGGTGGGCGCTGAAGCCCGTTTTTTGCTATGAACCGGCAACCGGCGTCCCATGGTGGGCGTCACCGCGCCCGCCGCAAGCCGCCCATCACCCCGCCAGCGCCACCACCACCGCGCTTTCATCCAGCCACGCCAACGCGCGGCTGCCGGCTCGCAGGCGATTCGGCCGCGCGGCGAAGCCGACCAGTTGCAACTCACCCGCCAGCGTCACCGTCACCTCGTCGCGCTGCACGCCGCGCGCCATGCGCAGCACGCGGCCAGGCAGCAGGTTGGCACCGCCCTGCGGCGCCGCGGCGTCCACGGGCTGCACGCGCACCGCCGTGGCCTTGCACAGCGCCAGCACCGGCAGGCCGGGCGCCAGCCCCAGCAGTTCGGCGCTCTCGCGCGTGATGAGCGACGCCAGCGCGCCGCCGCCCGCCAGCGCCAGCACCACGCGCACCATGGGGTCGCGCGCGCCGTCGCTCTCCAGCCGCTCGACCACCGCACGCAGGTGGTTGCGCATGCTGGTGCGCGGGCCGGCCAGTGCCGCGCTGTCGGCACTGTTGACGCGCGCCAGCACGCCGCGCCGCGCCGCCTGCAGTTGATCGGCCGCGGCCAGCAGGCGCTCGCCCGCGGGCGTCAGGCGCGCGCCGCCGCCGCCCGCGCCGCCCACGCTGCTGTCCACCAGCGGCTCGCCGGCCAGGTTGGTGAGGGTGTGGATGGCCTGCCAGGCCGCCTTGTAGCTCACGCCCGCGCTGCGCGCCGCCTGCGAGATGGAGCCGTGGCGGCCGACCAGCTGCAGGATTTCAAGCCGCTTGTCGGCCGGCCCATGGCCCAGCGCGGCGGCGGTGACGAGTGATCGAGCCATGGCCCCGATTGTGGCGCGCGGCCGGTGCGGCTACACTCGCTATTCCTTTTTTGAATAACGAATCGCCATGCCGCTCCGCCTTCACCGCCTGCTGGCCCTGACCGCCGCCCTGGCCTTCACCACGCTGGCCCGGGCCGACGTCGTGCAGGTGGCCGTGGCCGCCAACTTCACCGCGCCGGCCAGGGCGCTGGCCGAGGTCTTCGCCCGCACCACCGGGCATGAGGCGCGGCTGTCCTTCGGCGCCACCGGCGCGTTCTACACGCAGATCAAGAACGGCGCGCCCTTCGACGTGCTGCTGGCGGCTGACGACGAGCGGCCGGCGCGGCTGGAGAAGGAAGGCGACACCGTGCCCGGCTCGCGCTTCACCTACGCCACGGGGCAACTGGTGCTGTGGTCGGCCAAGCCGGGCTTGGTGGACGACGAGGGCGCCGTGCTCAAGCACGGCCAGTTCGGCAAGATCGCCATCGCCAACCCCAAGAACGCGCCCTACGGCGCCGCCGCGGTGGAAGCCATGAACAAGCTGGGCCTGGCGGCCGCGCTGCAACCCAAGCTGGTGACCGGCGAAAGCATCGGCCAGACCTACAACTTCATCGCCACCGGCAATGCCGAGCTGGGCTTCGTCGCGCTGGCGCAGGTGCTCGACGGCGGCAAGCTGAAAAGCGGCTCGATGTGGGTGGTGCCGGCCCAGTACCACGCACCGATCATCCAGGACGCGGTGATCCTGAAGCGCGCGGCCAACAACCCGGCCGCCAAGGCGTGGATGGAGTTGCTGAAGACGCCGCAGTCAAAGGAGTTGATCCGCAGCTACGGTTACGCGGTGAAGTGACGCATGACGCCGCTGACGCGGCATGACCTCGCCGCGCATGCGGCGTCGATGACGGGCCGCTACGCCGGCCCATGACCGGCACACAACGCCTGCCCCGCAGTCATTTCGTCATGGACGCCGCGTCAGCGGCGACGTCATCGCGCGCAGCGCGGTCATCAGCTTACGATTTCATCCCATGCTCGATCCCAACGCCCTCGCCGCCATCCGCCTGTCGATCGAACTGTCGATCCTGGCCACGCTGATCCTGCTGGTGGCGGGCACGCCGCTGGCGTGGTGGGTGGCGCGCGGCCGCTCGCCACGCTGGAACTGGCTGCGCGTGCCGGTGCGTGCGCTGGTGGCGATGCCGCTGGTGCTGCCGCCCTCGGTGCTGGGTTTCTATCTTCTCGTCGCCATGGGGCCGAACGGGCCGCTGGGCCAGCTCACGCAGGCGCTGGGCTGGGGGCTGCTGTCGTTCAGCTTCTGGGGGCTGCTGATCGGCTCCGTCATCTATTCGCTGCCCTTCGTGGTGCAGCCGCTCATCAACGCCTTCGAGGCGCTGGGCCAGCGCCCGCTGGAAGCCGCCGCCACGCTGCGCGCCGGCCCGCTCGATGCCTTCTGGCACGTGGCGCTGCCGCTGGCACGGCCGGGTTACCTGACCGGCGCCGTGATGGGCTTCGCGCACACGCTGGGCGAGTTCGGCGTGGTGCTGATGATCGGCGGCAACATCCCGGGCCAGACGCGAACCATCTCGGTGCAGATCTACGACCACGTGGAGGCGCTGGAATACGCGCAGGCGCACTGGCTGGCCGGCGGCATGCTGGTGTTCAGCTTTGCCGTGCTGCTGGCGCTGCACCTGCTGCAGGCGCGCAGCCGGCGCGCAGGCGGCGGCTGAAGCACTGCAGACGCCCAAGTCAAGGGGGGGGACCTTGCAAATTTTCCGGATGATGAAAAACAGGTTTTTTGCCTACAAGACGGGCGTAAACAGCTCACTTATTGATACTTTGATACCTCACCAAATGGTTATCGCTTGTTTTCTGAGTCAAGGCGCCGTGTGAGCACCTCGCCCGACGATCTGGCACTGTGCGCCCGCGTGCGGCACGGTGCCGATTTCACGCTCGACGTCGACCTGCGCCTGCCCGGCCAGGGCGTCACCGCCGTGTTCGGCTCTTCGGGCTGCGGCAAGACCACGCTGCTGCGCGCCGTGGCCGGGCTGACGCGGCCGGCGCCGGGGCGCATCGTCGTCGCGGGCGAGGTGTGGCAGGACGACGCGGCCCGCATCTGGCGCCCCACGCACCAGCGCCCGCTGGGCGTGGTGTTTCAGGAGGCCAGCCTGTTCGAGCACCTGACGGTGCAGGGCAACCTGGATTTCGGCCTGAAGCGCGTGCCCGCCGCCCAGCGCCAGGTGTCGCTGCCGCACGCGGTCGATCTGCTGGGCATCGGCCACCTGCTGGGCCGCCGCCCCGCGCAGCTTTCAGGCGGCGAGCGCCAGCGCGTGGCGATTGCCCGCGCGCTGGCCACCAGCCCGCGCCTGCTGCTGCTGGACGAACCGCTGGCCGCGCTGGACGCCGCGCGCAAGGCCGAGGTGCTGCCCTGGTTCGAGCGGCTGGCGCGCGAGCTGCGCACGCCGATGCTCTACGTCACGCACTCGCTCGACGAAGTGGCGCGCCTGGCCGACCACCTGCTGCTGCTGAAGGACGGCCGCGCCGTGGCGCAAGGGCCGGTGGCCGGGCTGCTGGCGCGGCTCGACATCGCGCAAAGCCATGGCGACGCCGCCGGCGCGCTGATCGACGGCGTGGTCGAGCGCATCGAGGCCGACTACCAGCTGCTGCACGTGCGCTTTGCCGGCGGCACCATCCAGTGCGTGCACGCGCCCGGCACGCCGCTGCGCCAGCCGGGCGAGCGCGTGCGCCTGCGCGTGCAGGCGCGCGACGTGAGCCTGACGCTGCGCGCGGCACAAGACACCAGCATCCTGAACGTGCTGCCCGCCAGCGTTACCTCGCTGGTCGCCGATGGCCCGGCGCAGACGCTGGTGGCGCTGGATGCGGGCGGCACGCCGCTGCTGGCGCGCGTGACGCGCAAGTCGGCCGATGCGTTGGGGCTGGCGCCGGGTCAGCCCGTGTTCGCGCAGATCAAGGGCGTGGCGGTGCTGGACTGATACCGTGTCGCATGACTTCGCCGCTGCGCGGCGTGATGACGGAATGACGAAATGACGCCAGTGCTGCGCAGTGCCTCGCCCTTGGCTGGCGTCATGGCGGCGCAGCCGCCGTCATCGAAGCGCAGCGAGGTCATTTCGTCATCGCATCGCGCGCGCGCGCGCAGCCATTTTTTTGAACGCGGAACAGTATGAGGGTTGCTATCCGCCGCGGCCGGGGTCGCAGGATCGTAGGGCGGATAAGCGCAGCGCCATCCGCCGACGACCGCGCATCGTGCTCACGAACAAAGGCGGATGGCGCTGCGCTTATCCGCCCTACACGCTGGATCGAGGCGCCGCCCCGTTGCCCCCATTACCACCCCATAAGGGAGTATCGCGCTGTATCGCCCTATACACGGGCGCTGGCAGCATGATGCATTGGGAGTATATGGAAACAAAGGTGCTGAAGTAACTCTAACCCGGCGCGCCGAAGCCCAGCCCCTGCAACACCTTTTGCGCGGCCGGCTCGCGCAGGCTTTGCGCAAAGCGCACCGCCGCCGCGGGCGCGCCCTGCCGCACGCCCAAACCGTAGTCCGCACCCACCCGCAGGTTGTCGGGCAGTTGCACCACCTTCAGGCGCGGCACTTCCTTCTGCGCCGCCACGGCGTTGGTGCAGTAGGTCAGGAACACGTCGGCACGCCCTTCGTCCATCAGCCAGGCGTAGGTGCCGCGGCCCGCGGGCGCGGGCGGCGAATCGGGGCCGCCGGTCAGCTTCAGCGCCTTGGCATCCAGCGTGGCGAAGGCGCCGGGGCGCACGCTGTCGGCGCGGCGGAACAGCTGCCACGCGTAGTCGCCCGACGGATCGGCCTTGGGCGTGCTGGTGCCCACGCGCACTTGCGGGTCGAGCAGCGTGGCCAGCAGCGAGTCGGGCGTAGCGTTCACGCGGTCGCTGGTCAGCGCGCACAGCTGGTTGCGCGTGAACACCACCGGCGCCTGCCAGCCGCCCGCGGCGGCCAGGCGCTGCGGATGGTCAGTGTCGGCCGAGGCGAACACCTGCGCGGGCTCGCCCTGCTCGATGCGACCACGCAGCAGGCCCGAGGCGCCGAAGGTCAGCGCCACCTTCTGGCCCGTGCGTGCTTCGTAGTCCTGTGCGATGTTCGTCAACGCCTCGCGCAGGCTGCCAGCGGCGTACACGCGCACCGGCTCGGCGCTGGCAGCGGGTGCGGCGCTATGCATCGAGGAGCACGCCGCGAGCGCCGCCACGGCCGTGGCGGCCAGCAACAGGCGCCGCATCACTTCTCCGCATTGGGGAAGAACAGCTGCTCACCACCGATCTTGTATTCGGCAATGACCTTCTGGCCGGCGGGCGAGGTCACCCAGTCGATGAACTTCTGGCCCTCGGCCTGCTTGACCTGCGGGTGCTTGGCGGGGTTGACCAGCATCACGCCGTACTGGTTGAACAGGCGCTTGTCGCCCTCGACCAGAATGCCCAGATCGGCACGGTTCTTGAAGTTGAGCCAGGTGCCGCGGTCTGCCAGCACGTAGGCGCCGGTGGAGGCCGCCATGTTCAGCGCCGGGCCCATGCCGCAGCCGCATTCCTTGTAGCCGCTGCCCTTGGCGTCCTTCAGGCCGGCCTGGTCCCAGAAGCGCAGCTCGGCGGCGTGCGTGCCACTCTTGTCGCCGCGCGAGACGAAGGGCGCGTTGCCGGCGGCCAGCTTCTTCAGGCCCTCGACGATGTCGGTGCCCTTGACGCCGGCCGGGTCGGCCTTGGGGCCGATGAGGATGAAGTCGTTGTACATGACCGGGTAGCGCTTGACGCCGAAGCCGTCGGCGACGAACTTGTCCTCGGCCTTCTGGTCGTGCACGAACACCACGTCGGCATCGCCGCGGCGGCCGGTGTCCAGCGCCTGGCCGGTGCCCAGCGCCACCACCTTGACGTCGATGCCGCTGGCCTTCTTGAACTCGGGCAGCAGGTGCGAGAACAGGCCCGACTGCTCGGTCGAGGTGGTGGAGGCGACCACGATGGACTGCGCCGAAGCAGCCATGGACGCTACAAAAACAGAAGCTGCCAGCGCAGATTTGACGGCGGCTCGGGGGCCAAAAGACTTGAAAAAACTCATAACAACTCTCCTTTAAGAAACAGATCGGCCTCACGCGAGACGGCACGCAGCACGTCGCGGTTGAAGAAGTCCTGAACGGGCAGATCGGCCAGCACGCGGCCCTGCTCCAGATACACCACGCGCCGCGCCAGCCGCTTGACCTGGCCCAGGTTGTGGCTGGCGAACACCATGGTCAGCGGCGCGGCGCCGGTCTCGGCGGGCGCACCGGTGAACTCCTGCATCAGCGCCTCGACTTCGTGCTTGGCGTGCGGGTCGAGGCTGGCCGTGGGCTCGTCCAGCAGCAGCAGCTGCGGGCGCTGCGCCCAGGCACGCGCCAGTGCCACGCGCTGCTGCTGCCCGCCCGAGAGGCCGCGCGCGCTGCGCTCGGCCAGCGGCGCCAGCTGCACGCGCTCCAGCGCCTGCAGGGCGCGCGCCTTGGCGTCGGCCCAGGGCACGCCGCGCAGCCACAGGCCGATGGCGATGTTGCGCTGCACCGTGGTGCGCAGCATCCACGGGCGCTGGAACAGCATGGCCTGCGCCGCGCGCGGCGGCGCCTGCAACTGGCCAGCGCTGGTGGCGATGAGGCCGTGCACCGCGCGCAGCAGCGTGCTCTTGCCGCAGCCGTTGCCGCCGATCAGCGCCACGCTTTCGCCGGGGGCGATGTGCAGCGTCACGCCGCGCAGCGCGTGCACGGCGCCGAAGTGCACGCTGACGTCGTGCAGGGCGATCAACCGCGTTGCGCCCCCTGCCGCGCTGGGGGCCGGTGGGGGTGCGGGCTGCACCGCCTCTGCGTGCATGGGGTGCGGCGCCCATCCCGACCTTCCCCCGGCGGGGGAAGGCGCCAACCCGGCCTCGCCCGGTTCGCGGGCCGTCGGCAGATCGCGCTTCATGTGGCCACCAGCCCGCGCGTGGCGGCCGTGGTGATGCCGTCCACGCGCTCGCGCCAGCCGCGCACCACGGCGATCAGCGCGTTCAGGATCAGCACCACGGCCAGCAGCACGATGCCGAGGCCCAGCGCCAGCGGCAGATCGCCCTTGCTGGTTTCCAGCGCGATGGCGGTGGTCATCACGCGCGTGAAGCCGTCGATGTTGCCGCCGACGATCATCACGGCGCCCACCTCGGACACGGCACGGCCGAAGGCGGCCATCAGCACCGTCAGCAGCGCGTAGCGCTCGTCCCAGGCCAGCAGCAGCCCGCGCAGGAAGCGGCCCGCGCCCAGCGAAGCCAGTTGCTCGCCGTGCTGCACGTCGGCGTCTTCCACCGTCTGGCGCGTCAGCGCCGTGACCACCGGCACCACCAGCACCACCTGCGCCACCACCATGGCCTGAAAGGTGAACATCCAGCCCAGAAACCCCAGCGGCCCGCTGCGCGACAGCAGCAGGTACACCAGCAGCCCCACCACCACCGAGGGCAGCGCCAGCAGCGTGTTCAGCACCGTCAGCACCGCGCCGCGGCCGCGAAAGCGCGTCACCCCCAGCCACGCACCCGCCGCCAGCCCCAGCCCATAGGCAATGGCGCAGGCGGTGGCGCTCACGGCCAGCGAGCGGGCCACGATGGTCCACAGGCCAGGGTCGAAGTTGGTGATGAGGGCCAGCGCAGTGCGCGCGCTGTCGGCAAAGGTGTTCACGGCGGCGCCGATGCTAAACGCTGGCGCAATGCCCGAGTATTGGGGATGGAGAGCTATGCAAATGATTGCATAGGACGGCGCGTCCGATGAATGGCATGAACATCCGCCGACCTCGTTGCTACTTGATCAATAGCTACCGGCGCCGACTGGATGGGCGCCGGAGGCCGAATTGAGCCTCAATCGGCCGCCCGCGGTCATCGGCGGCGCACGACCCCGGATCGGGCACACTCGCGGGGTGCATCACATTGGTCTTTCCTATTCACTCGACGCCGACAGCGCCGAGCCGCTGATCCGCAACCCGCTCATCGACCTGCTGCAGGCCGTGCGCGCCAGCGGCTCCATCTCGGGTGCCGCCAAGCTGCTGGATCTGTCGTACCGCCATGTGTGGGGCGAACTCAAGCGCTGGGAGCAGACCCTGGCCCACCCGCTGGTGCTGTGGGAGAAGGGCCGCCCGGCCCGGCTGACGGCCTTCGCCGACAAGCTGCTGTGGTCCGAGCGGCAGGCACAGGCGCGGCTGGCGCCGCAGATCGACGCGCTGCGCGCCGAGCTGCAGCGCACCTTCGCGGTCGCCTTCGACGACCAGGCGCACGTGCTGACCTTCTACGCCAGCCACGACGATGCGCTGACCGCGTTGCGCGGCCACACCGCCAGCCTGCCGGGCAGCCCGCGCCTGCACCTGGACATCCGCTTCGTCGGCAGCGTGGACGCGATCCAGGCGCTGAACGAAGGGCGCTGCATCATGGCCGGCTTTCATACCCGCCGCGCGCCGCCCGAGGGCTCGCTGGCCGAGCGCACCTACAAGCCCCTGCTGCGGCCGGGCCAGCACAAGATCATCGGCTTCGCCACCCGCACCCAGGGCCTGATGGTGCGGCCGGGCAACCCGCGCGGCATCAGCGGCCTGCACGACCTGACGCGCGCCAACCTGCGCTACGTGAACCGCGCGCTCGGCACGGGCACGCGGGTGCTGTTCGACGAACTGCTGGCCGAGGCCGGCATCGCCCCCGAGCAGCTGCGCGGCTACGAGCAGACCGAGCCCTCGCACGCCGCCGTGGCGCAGGCCGTGCTGGCCGGGCAGGCCGATGCCGGCCTGGGCATCGAGGCCACGGCGCGCGGGCGCGGGCTGGACTTCGTGCCCCTGGTGACCGAGGACTACCACTTGGTGTGCCTGCAGTCGGCACTCGACGAGCCGCCCGTGACGGCCCTGCGCGACGTGCTGGCCAGCCCCGGCTGGCGCGCCAGCCTGGCCGCGCTGCCGGGCTACGTGCCCTCGCACAGCGGCCAGGTGCGGGCCATGACGCAGGTGCTGCCGTGGTGGCGCTTCGCCCGGCCCAAGGCCGCCGGCCGGCGCGCCGGCACGGCGCAACCGCCGCCCGCCTAGGGAAAGCCTCGTTCCGGCGCCCGCGGCCCGGTCATTACAATCGCTCACTTTTGCTGCGCGGCGCCGTGTCGATCCTCGGTGGCCGCGCCTGCTGTCGCGCCGCACAAGGCGCGCCGCCGCCGATACGGAGACCCCGATGCAAGCGCTGCTCAAAATCTCACGGGCCATCGACTGGCTCAATGCTCAGGTGGGCAAGGTCGTCATCTGGCTCATCTTTGCCGCCACCCTGATCAGCGCGCTCAACGCCGTGGTGCGCAAGGTGTTCAACTACAGCTCCAACGCCTACCTCGAGGTGCAGTGGTACCTGTTCGCCTGGGCCTTCCTGGTGGCCGCCGGCTACACGCTGCTGCACCGCGAGCACGTGCGCATCGACGTGCTGAACAGCCGCCTGCCCAAGAAAGCGCAGGTGTGGATCGACATCATCGGCTTCGCCTTCTTCCTCACGCCGCTGTGCCTGCTGGTGCTGTGGCTGGGCGTGCCCATGCTGATCGACAAGTACGCCTCCGGCGAGGTGTCGCCCAACACGGGCGGCCTGATCCGCTGGCCGGTGTGGCTGGCGCTGCCGGTCGGCTTCGGGCTGCTGCTGCTGCAGGGCTGGTCGGAGCTGATCAAGCGCATCGCCTTCCTGCGTGGCCAGGGTCCCGACCCGATGGGCCGCCTGACCGACCAGAGCGCCGAAGCCGACCTGGCCGAGGCGCTGCGCAAGCAGGCCGAGGCCGAGGCCGCCGCCCCGAACCCCGCGCCCGCGGCCCGCTGATCACCAGAAGGCACGCAGCATGGAGTTCCTCACCGCCAACTACGCCCCCATCATGTTCGTGGGGCTGATCTTCTTCCTGATCCTGGGCTTTCCGGTCGCCTTCAGCCTGGGCGCCTGCGGACTGTTCTTCGGCTTCCTGGGCATCGAGCTGGGCATCTTCCCATCGTCCATCATGGCCTGGCTGCCGCAGCGGCTGATCGGCATCATGGCCAACGACACGCTGCTGGCCGTGCCCTTCTTCACCTTCATGGGCCTGGTGCTGGAGCGCAGCGGCATGGCCGAGGACCTGCTCGACTCGGTGGGCCAGGTGTTCGGCCCGATGCGCGGCGGCCTGGCGCTGGCGGTGATCTTCGTCGGCGCGCTGCTGGCGGCCACCACCGGCGTGGTGGCGGCGTCGGTCATCTCCATGGGCCTGATCTCGCTGCCCATCATGCTGCGCTACGGCTACAGCCGGCCGCTGACCAGCGGCGTCATCGCCGCCTCGGGCACGCTGGCACAGATCATCCCGCCCTCGCTGGTGCTGATCATCATGGCCGACCAGCTCGGCCGCAGCGTGGGCGACATGTACAAGGGCGCCTTCGTGCCGGCCTTCATGCTGGTGGGCATGTACGTGCTCTACATCGTGCTGCTGGCCATCTTCAGGCCCAGCATGGTGCCGGCGCTGCCGCCCGAGGCGCGCACCTTCCGCGAGCCCAACGGCAAGAGCGGCCACCAGTCGCTGCTGGTGGTGGCCGTGGTGTCGGCGCTGGTGTCGATCTTCCTGGCGCGCCACATGGCCGACGTGCACACCTGGTGGGAGGGCAAGCTGGTCGAATCCGTGCCGACCGACGAGAAGATCGTCGTCGCCATGTGCGGCGGCGTGTTCGTGGCCTGGCTCATCGCCGTGGTCAACCGCTTCCTCAAGCTGGGCCTGCTGTCCAAGCTGGCCGAGCGCGTGACCTTCGTGCTGATCCCGCCGCTGCTGCTGATCTTCCTGGTGCTGGGCACCATCTTCCTGGGCGTGGCCACGCCCACCGAGGGCGGCGCCATGGGCGCGGTGGGCGCGCTCATCATGGCCTGGCTGCGCGGCCGCATGAGCTGGTCGCTGCTGAAGCAGGCGCTGGCGGCCACCACCAAGCTGGCCTCGTTCGTGATGTTCATCCTGATCGGTGCCACCGTGTTCAGCATGGTGTTCCAGGCCGCCGACGGCCCGAAATGGGTGGAGCACCTGCTGGCCGACCTGCCGGGCGGCCAGGTGGGTTTCCTGATCCTGGTGAACGTCATGATCTTCTTCCTGGCGTTCTTCCTCGACTACTTCGAGCTGTCCTTCATCGTGGTGCCGCTGCTCGCCCCGGTGGCCGACAAGCTGGGGATCGACCTGATCTGGTTCGGCGTGCTGCTGGCGGTGAACATGCAGACCTCGTTCCTGCACCCGCCGTTCGGCTTCGCGCTGTTCTTCCTGCGCTCGGTCGCACCCGACAAGCCCTATGTCGACAAGGTGACCGGCAAGGTGATGGACCCGGTGACCACGATGCAGATCTACAAGGGCGCCATCCCGTTCCTGTTCATCCAGCTGGTGATGGTGAGCGTGCTGATCGCCTTCCCGCAACTGGTCACGGGCAGCCTGGACAAGAAAGTGCAGGTCGACATGGACGCCATCGGCGCGCAGATGCGCGAGAGCCTGGGTTCCGGCGCCGGCTACGGTGGCGCAGAAGCGGCCGGCGGCAGCGACTGGAGCAGCGGCTCGGCCTGGGGTGACGGCGGCAGCGAAAGCGGTGCGGCCAAGCCCGAAGGCGCCGACGCCGGCTGGGGCAACGATTCCGCCTGGGGCGACGAGTCGTCGGCAACCGAGCCGGCGACCCCGGGCTCTGAAGCCGCGCCGGCGGCCCCGGCCGCCCCTGCCACGGAGGGCTACGGCGCCGACGACCCCATGAAGGCGATGCAGGATGCGCTGAAGACGCAGTGAAGCGCCGCACGGCGGTGCGGGCCCGGCGTCCGCACCGCCGCTGAAAGCATCCCCCGGGGGGGGGACCTTCCAGATTTTTTGCCCCATGACAAACGGCTTTTGCGCCCGATCATCGGGCGCAAGCAGCTCTCTTTTTCATACTGCTTTGTGGCGCTCAATGGCTATCGCCTGATTTTGCTCATGGCATGGCGCAGGAACCGTACCGAAGGCCGGCGCGCACCAGCCGCCAGCCAAGAAAAAAGCCGCTCTCGATGAGCGGCTTTTTTCGTTCCGGGCGCATCGCCCGGCGGCGGGCGTCAGATTTTGACGCTGTTCATGTACTGGTTGTACGGGAACTCCGAGAAACGGTTCCACAGGATCTGGTCGCGCTGGAAGGCGCGCATGTCCTGGTGGATCTTCTTGAACTCGGCCGACTTGGCGTCGTTCTCGGCAAAGGCTTCCATGGAGGCCTTGAAGCCCGCATCCATCACCGCCTTGGGGAACAGCGTCAGCTTGGTGCCGCTGGCCACCAGGCGCTTGAGCGCCTGCGGGTTCTGCGCGCCGTACTTGGAGGTCATGTCGGCGGCGGCCACCTTCATGGCCGCATCCAGGATGGCCTTGTTCTCGGCCGACAGCGTGTTGTACTTCTTGACGTTGACGAAGAACTCCAGATCGGCACCGCCCTCCCACCAGCCGGGGTAGTAGTAGTACGGCGCGACCTTGTTGAAGCCCAGCTTCTCGTCGTCGTACGGGCCGACGAATTCCACCGCGTCCAGCGTGCCCTTTTCCAGCGCCTGGTACACGTCGCCGGCAGGCATGGACTGCGCCACCACGCCCAGCTTGGCCATGGCCTCGCCGAAGATGCCGCCGCCCAGGCGCATCTTCAGGCCCTTCAGGTCGCCGGGGGTCTTGATTTCCTTGCGATACCAGCCGCCCATCTGGGTGGTGGTGTTGCCGCCGCTGGCGGTCTTGAAGTTGTACTTGGCGAAGAACGCATCCAGCAGCTTGCGGCCGTTGCCATGGTCCTTCCAGGCGTTCATCTGCAGCGTCGTCGGGCCGAAGGGCACGGCGCAGCTCAGCGAGAAGATCGGGTCCTTGCCGGCGAAGTAGTAGGCGGCGGACTGGGCCATCTCGATGGTGTCCTTCTCCAGCGCGTCGACCACGCCGAAGGCGGGCATCAGTTCACCCGCGGGGTGCACCGACACCTCGAACTTGCCGCCCGACAGCGCCTTGACGGTCTGCGACATCTTCTCGGCGCTGCCGAAGATCGTGTCCAGCGACTTGGGGAAGCTCGAGGCCAGGCGCCAGCGCACGGCCGGCTGCGCGTGCACGGCAGGGGCCACGCCGGCGGCCAGAACCCCGGCAATGCCGGCGCGCTTGATGAGGGAACGACGATCCATGGATGAATACTCCTTGATTGACATTGAGAACACGGAAGTGTAACGGCCGGTTTATCGGCACGGACTAGGGATTCACCTGTCCGCGGCCGCGAAGCCGTGAACAAGTCGGTCAGGCGACGATCTTCAGCGCCGGGGATGCCGCGCTGGCCAGTTCGCCGAAGCGCTGGCGCACCGACGCCTCGATGCCGGCGGCGTCCAGCCCCTGCAGGCTGAGCAGGCGCGCCGGATCGCCGTGCTCGATGAACTCGTCGGGCAGGCCCAGCTGCAGCAAGGGCTTGACGACGCCGGCTGCGGCCAGCGCCTCGGCCACGGCGCTGCCGGCGCCGCCCATGACGGCGCCCTCTTCCAGCGTGACCAGGGCCTCGTGGCCGGCGGCCACCTGCAGCAGCAGCTCGGTATCCAGCGGCTTGGCCCAGCGCATGTTGACCACGGTGGCGCCCAGGCGCTCGGCGGCCTGCAGCGCCGGGTACAGCAGCGGGCCGAAGGCCAGGATGGCGATGCGCTGGCCGGTACGGCGAATCTCGCCCTTGCCAAAAGGCAGCGCCGACAGGTCTTGCAGCGGCTCGGCGCCCACGCCGGCGCCGCGCGGGTAGCGCACCGCCACGGCGTGGTCTTGCGCGAACGCCGTGCTCAGCAGCTGGCGGCATTCGCGCTCGTCGGCGGGGCAGGCCACGCTGACGTTGGGAATGCAGCGCAGGTAGGCAATGTCGTAGTTGCCGGCGTGCGTGGCACCGTCGGCGCCCACCAGGCCGGCGCGGTCGAGGGCCAGCACCATGGGCAGCTTCTGGATCGCCACGTCGTGGATCAGCTGGTCGTAGGCGCGCTGCAGGAAGGTGGAATAGATGGCCACCACCGGCTTCAGCCCTTCGCAGGCCAGGCCGGCGGCAAAGGTCACGGCGTGCTGCTCGGCGATGCCGACGTCGTAGTAGCGATCCGGAAAGCGCTTGTGGAACTCGACCATGCCCGAGCCTTCGCGCATGGCGGGCGTGATGCCGACCAGGCGCTGGTCGTGCTCGGCCATGTCGCACAGCCACTGGCCGAACACCTGCGTGAAGGTGGGCTTGGGCGGCGTGGCGGGCTTGACCAGGCCCACGGCCGGGTCGAACTTGCCGGGGCCGTGGTAGGCCACCGGGTCGGCCTCGGCCAGCTTGTAGCCCTGGCCTTTCTTGGTCACCACGTGAAGGAACTGCGGGCCTTCCTGCTTGGCCATGCGGTCGCGGATGTTCTCCAGCGTGGGGATGAGCGAATCCAGGTCGTGCCCGTCGATGGGGCCGATGTAGTTGAAGCCGAACTTCTCGAACAGCGTGGCCGGCACCACCATGCCCTTGGCGCCCTGCTCGATGCGCTTGGCCAGCTCGAACAGCGGCGGCACCGGGCCCAGCACGGTGCGGCCCACGTTCTTGGCGGCGGCGTAGAAGCCGCCGCTCATCAGCTGCGCCAGGTAGCGGTTGAGCGCGCCGACGGGCGGGCTGATGCTCATGTCGTTGTCGTTCAGCACCAGCAGCAGGCGCGCATCGCGCTCCACGCCGGCGTTGTTCAGCGCCTCGAAGGCCATGCCGGCGGTCATGGCGCCGTCGCCGATGATGGCCACGGCCTTGCGGTCCTCGCCCTTCTGGCGCGCGGCCAGGGCCATGCCCAGCGCGGCGGAGATGCTGGTGGACGAATGCGCGGTGCCGAAGGTGTCGTACTCGCTCTCGTCGCGGCGCGGAAAGCCCGAGATGCCACCCAGCTGGCGCAGCGTGGGCATGCGCTCGCGCCGGCCGGTCAGGATCTTGTGCGGGTAGGTCTGGTGGCCCACGTCCCACACCAGGCGGTCCTGCGGTGTGTTGAAGACGTAGTGCAGTGCGATGGTCAGCTCCACCGTGCCCAGGTTGGAGCTGAGGTGGCCGCCGGTCTTGGCCACGTTCTGCAGCACGCATTCGCGCAGTTCGTCGGCCAGCCCTTTCAGCTGCGTGCGCGGCAGGCGGCGCAGCTCGGCGGGGTCGTGGATGGAGTCGAGAAGGTTCGTGGAAGCCATGTCAGTTCTTGCGGTTCACCACCAGATCGGCCAGTGCGCGCAGGCGCGAGACGTCGCGCAGGCCGCTGGCATCGAGCGCGCCATGGGCCTGGGCGCGCAGTTCGTCGGCCAGGGCCTGCGACGCGGCCAGCCCCAGCAGTGACACGTAGGTGGGTTTGTCGGCGGCAGCGTCCTTGCCCGCCGTCTTGCCCAGGGCGGCGGAATCGGCGGTGACGTCGAGGATGTCGTCCACCACCTGAAACGCCAGGCCGATGGCGGCGCCGTAGTCGTCCAGCGCCTTGCGCGCGGCCGTCGGCACATCGGACGCGCAGGCCGCGCCCATGCGCACGCTGCCCTGCAGCAGCGCGCCGGTCTTCAGGCGGTGCATGGCGCGCAGTTCGGGCTCGGCCAGCGGCTTGCCGACGCTGGCCAGGTCGATGGCCTGCCCGCCGGCCATGCCGTGGGCCCCGGCGGCGCACGCCAGCAGGCGGCACAGATCGGCCTGCATGGCGGGCGGCACCGCGTCGCCCTCGGGCGTGAGCAGTTCGAACGCCAGCGCCTGCAGGGCATCGCCTGCCAGCAGCGCGGTGGCTTCACCAAACTGCACATGCACCGTGGGCTTGCCGCGGCGCAGCACGTCGTTGTCCATGCAAGGCATGTCGTCGTGCACCAGCGAATAGGCGTGGATCAACTCCGCCGCGCAGGCGGCGCGCAGGGCCGCCTCGGCATGGCCCTGCACCGCCTCGGCGGCAGCCAGCACCAGCAACGGGCGCAGGCGCTTGCCGCCGTCCAGCACGGCGTAGCGCATGGCCTCGCCCAAGCCGGCCGGGGTGCTGGCGGGCACCCAGTCCGACAGGGCCTGCTCGACACGCGCGCCCTGCGCTGCCATCCAGGCCGAAAAATCCGTCACGCTCGATGCTGATCCGTTCAAAACCACCCCGTTCATTCCGCCGTCCACGGCTTGATGGCGCCGCTGTCGTCGAGCACCTTGACCTGGTCTTCCACCGCCTGCAGGCGGTCGCGGCAGTAGCGCAGCAGCTCGGTGCCGCGCTGGTACTGGCCCAGCAACTCCTCCAGCGGCAACTGGCCCGACTCCAGGCCGGCCACCAGCTGCTCGAGCTGCTGCACGGCATCGCCATAGCTGGCGGGCGCGGCGGGGGTGGCGGGTGCTTTTCGGGACATGGCGGGCAAAGGTGCCTATTTTAGGTGCGCCCCCGCCACACCGCGGGCAAAGCGCACAGAACGCGGCCCCGGACTACAGGCTTGAAAACTGCACAACCACCCTCATCCGGGTAAAATAAAAGGTTCCCTTGGCCTCAAAAACCACTGGGTTCGCGCGCCCAATATCCTCGGATGCCAAAGCGCTTACTTCCTGCCCCTTCATAGGGGGAGTCTTTGGATCGGAACACCATGTCTGATTTGAGTCTTCAATTACAGCAGGCGGCAAGTCAACTTCCCGTCACCTCCTATTTCGACCAGGCGCTGTTCGAGCGCGAAAAGCGGCTCATCTTCGAGTCCGGTCCGCGCTACGTCGGGCACCAGCTCGCCGTGCCCAACCCTGGTGATTACTTCGCCCTGCCGCAAGAGGCCGAGGGCCGCGCGCTGGCGCGCAACCCGCAGGGCGGCATCGAGCTGATCTCCAACGTCTGCCGCCACCGCCAGGCCGTGATGCTGAAGGGCCGCGGCTCGCTGCAGACCGAGGCCAAGGGCCATGCCGGCGGCAACATCGTGTGCCCGCTGCACCGCTGGACCTATTCGCCCCAGGGCGAACTGCTGGGCGCGCCGCACTTCAAGCACGACCCCTGCCTGAACCTCCACAACTACAAGCTGCGCGAGTGGAACGGCCTGCTGTTCGAGGACAACGGCCGCGACATCGCCGCCGACCTGGCCGGCATGGGCGTGGCGAAGGACCTGTCGTTCGAGGGCTTCGCGCTCGACCACGTCGAGATGCACGAGTGCAACTACAACTGGAAGACCTTCATCGAGGTCTATCTGGAGGACTACCACGTCGGCCCCTTCCACCCCGGCCTGGGCAACTTCGTCACCTGCGACGACCTGCAGTGGCAGTTCGGCAGCGAGTATTCGGTGCAGACCGTGGGCGTGGCCCCCACCTTCGCCAAGCCCGGCTCCGACGTGTACAGGAAGTGGCACGAGGTGCTGCTGAACTACCAGGGCGGCGAGCAGCCCACGCGCGGCGCCATCTGGCTGACCTACTACCCGCACATCATGGTCGAGTGGTATCCGCACGTGCTCACCGTCAGCACGCTGCACCCGATCAGCGTCGACAAGACGCTGAACATGGTCGAGTTCTACTACCCCGAGGAAATCGTCGCCTTCGAGCGCGAGTTCGTCGAGGCACAGCGCGCTGCCTACATGGAGACCGCCATCGAGGACGACGAGATCGCCGAGCGCATGGACGCCGGCCGCAAGGCGCTGATGCTGCGCGGCGACAACGAGGTCGGCCCGTACCAGAGCCCGATGGAGGACGGCATGCAGCACTTCCATGAGTGGTACCGAAAAAAAATCGGTGCCACCCCCCTGAGCGCCTGACGGCGCTTCCCCCTCTGCTGCGCGAGGGGGGACATCGCCAGTGGGCGGGCCAAGCCCTTCCACGGCGATCACTGGCATGGCCTGCTCCGCGGCCTTTGGAATACTAGACAGCGCCGGTTGACACAACAACCGGCGCTTTTGTTTTTGTAGCTCTCCGCGCTTACCTGACGGGCGCCATAGCCCGATTTGATTCATAATCGCCGCCCATGCAAGCCGCCTGGATGATCGCCGCCTCGCTGTTCTTCGCGCTGATGAGCGTGTGCATCAAGTACGCCTCGCCCTACTTCGGCCCGCTGGAGATCGTCTGCTACCGCGGCGCCATCGGCATGGTTTTCCTGTGGATCATGATGCGCTCGCGCCAGGTCAGCCTGCGCACCACGGTGCCCATGATGCACGTGTGGCGCAACGTGGTCGGCGTGTCGGCGCTGGTGTGCTGGTTCTACGCCATCGCCCACCTGCCGCTGGCCACGGCCATGACGCTGAACTACATGAGTGGCGTGTGGGTGGCCGCCTTCCTGATCGGCGGCACGCTGCTGCTGGGCCGCATCGCCGACATCCGCCGCCAGGGGCCACTGGTGCTGGCCGTGATGGCGGGCTTTGCCGGCGTCATCATGATGCTGCGCCCCACGCTGGAACAGAATCAGCTGTTCGCCGGCCTGATCGGGCTGATGTCGGGCCTGATGTCGGCGCTGGCCTACATCCAGGTCGCCGCGCTCGGCCGCGTGGGCGAGCCGGAGGCGCGCACCGTGTTCTATTTTTCGCTCGGCGCCACGCTGGCCGGCGGCATCGGCATGCTGTTCTTCGAGATGCACCCGCTGAACACCGTGCAGGCACTGTGGCTGCTGCCCATCGGCATCCTGGCGGCGCTGGGGCAGTTGTCGATGACGCGCGCTTACACCCGCGGCGCCACCATGGTGGTGGCCAACCTGCAGTATTCGGGCATCATCTTCGCGGCGCTATTCGGGCTGCTGCTGTTCGGCGACCGGATGCCGCTGATCGGCTGGGCCGGCATGGCCACCATCATCGCCAGCGGCATGACCGCCACCTTCCTGCGCGCCCGTGCATTGCCCAACCCGCCCGCTGAATCGCACTGACATGCACTACACCCATCTGATTTCCGTCGACGAGCTGAAAGCCCTGCACGCCAGCGACGCGCCGCTGCTGGTGTTCGACTGCAGTTCGGAACTGGGCAACCCCGACAAGGCCGACGCCATGTTCGCCGAGAAGCACATCGCCGGGGCCGTGCAGGCGCACCTGGAACGCGACCTGAGCGCGCACGACCCGGCCAACGCTGTCAACGGCGGGCGCCATCCGCTACCAAAACGAGAGCTGTTTGCGCAGACCCTGCAAGCGCTGGGCTTCGACAACGCCATGCAGGCCGTGGTGTACGACCGCAACGGCGCCAACTACTGCGGCCGCCTGTGGTGGATGCTGAAGTGGGCCGGCCACGACGCCGTGGCCGTGCTCGACGGCGGCCTGCAGGCCTGGGAGGCGGCGGGCGCGGTCGAATCCGGCCCCCCGCCCCGGCGCGCACGCGGCCAGTTCTCCCTGAAGCCCGCCCTGCGCCGCCTGGTGCACACCGACGAGGTGCTGCAACAGCTGGGTCGCCCCACGCAGACACTGATCGACGCCCGCGGCGCGGCGCGCTACCGCGGCGAGACCGAGACGCTCGATCCGGTGGCCGGCCACATCCCCGGTGCGCTGAACCGCCCCTTCACCGACAACCTGGGCGCCGACGGCCGCTTCAAGCCGCGCGAGCAGCTCCAGGCCGAGTTCGATGCGCTGCTGGCCGGGCGCGACGCCGTTGGCGTGGTGCACCACTGCGGCAGCGGCGTCAGCGCCGTGCCCAACGTGCTGGCCATGGAACTGGCCGGCTACCCGCCCGCCGCGCTGTACGGCGGCAGCTGGAGCGAATGGAGCCGCACGCCGGGGCTGCCGATGGCGCAGGGTTGAGGGATCAGGCTCTACGTATTTGATAGCTGGCTGCGCTCGTCATTAAACAATTTCAGAATTGAATGATGTTGAAATCGCCTGTTTATCAGCGCAAGCAGCTATCATTTTGTTTGATCAGCAACAAGTCTCAGACCGTGTTGTGGGAGCGGGCTTGCCCGCGATGAGGCGCCTCGTCGCCACGAACGCCTGATCGCGGGCAAGCCCGTTCCCACACAGCGGATGAGATCCGCGCGTCATCCGAGACTTCTTGGTAATCAAGCATTTTTGACAAACGCCAGAAAGAAAAGCCGCCCCTTCGGGCGGCTTTTCCTGTCCAGTTGCTGCAGCCTGGCCTTACGCTTACCCCACACCGTGCTGCTTGAACCACGCCAGCGCGCGCTTCCAGCCATCCTCGGCCGCTTCCTTGCGGAAGCTCGGGCGGTAGTCGGCATGGAAGGCGTGCGGCGCGTCGGGGTACACCACGAACTCCGACGCCTTGGCCGCCGCATTGCCCTTGGCACCCGCCTCCGCCAGCGCCGCCTTCATCCTCTCCACCGTGTCCAGCGGAATGCCCGTGTCGGCCGCGCCGTACAGGCCCAGCACCGGCCCCTTCAGCTGCGCCGCCAGTTCCACCGGGTGCTTCGGCGTCAGCGCCGTGCTGTCGCCCACCAGGCGCCCGTACCAGGCCACACCGGCCTTCACCTTCGGGTTGTGCGCCGTGTACAGCCAAGTCTGGCGCCCGCCCCAGCAGAAGCCGGTCACGCCCAGCTTGTCGGCATTGCCGCCGTGGGCCGCGACCCAGGCCACCGTGGCGTCCAGGTCGCCCAGCACCTGCGCATCGGGCACCTTTGAGATCACCTCGCTCATCAGCTTGGCCATCTCGCCATAGCTCTGCGCATCGCCCTGGCGCACGAACAGCTCGGGCGCGATGGCCAGATAGCCCGCCTTGGCAAAGCGCCGCGCCGTGTCGGCGATGTACTCGTGCACGCCGAAGATCTCCGACAGCACCAGCACCACCGGCAGCCCCGTCTTGCCCGCCGGCTGCGCGCGGTAGGCGGGCATCTTGAAGCCGGCCACGTCGATCGTCACCTCGCCCGCCGTCAGCCCCTCGGCCGAGGTCTTGATGGCCGTCTGCGCCATGATCGGCAGCGTCGCCGCGGCATAGCCCGCGCCCAGGCCCAGCTTGAGCGCGGTGCGGCGCGTGGGCGCCAGCGGCTTGGCCGGCACATCGAGCAGCGCCTGGGTGTCGAGAATGTGGTCGGACTTCAGCATCTGATAGCTCTCCTGTGTATGTGGGGATCGGGACAACCAGTCTAGAGGCGTTTGCGGATTCCTGCCCATGCCTGATCGAATCGAGGCCCTGCATCATCCACGATCCCGGTCAGTCGCGCTATAATCTTTGGTTCCAATTTCGCCGACTTAGCTCAGTTGGTAGAGCAACGCACTCGTAACGCGTAGGTCGCCAGTTCGATCCCGGCAGTCGGCACCACATTGAAGTCCGCACAGGTTCACACCCGTGCGGACTTTTTCTTTTTCGATGCGGCAACTCGGGCGCAAATGCGTCGTCGCCAGAAAGACAAAGGGCCCGGAAATGATCCGAGCCCTTGAATGTGGTGGTGGGATGGTAGCCGGTCCCAAACCGCGTTGAATGGACCCGAAATCGGGGTCTCGGCAAGTAGCGGATTGCTGCGGATTCCAGTGAAAAGTGGACCTTGACAGCCCACTTTCGGGGCATTTCTGCAGTTTTCACCGGCGCACGGTCGACCACTGCAGGGGCGTCAACTTTGCGAGGGACGGGCCCGGTTCAATTCCCATTTGCGGAATCGAACCCGCGTCCGTCAGATCGCTACCTTCCACTCCCGCAACTGGCCGACGGTTTGTGTCAGCCCCTGCTTGAGCAACGTATCCACCCGCTGATGCGCCGGATGCACAAACCCGAACCCAACTTGCCACCCGATGCGCAGGACAAGCGGTCGGTGATCCCCATCGATGCGGGTGACGTCGAGCAGTGGCTGCGCGGCACGGTGGACGAGGCACAGAGCCTGCTGCGGCTCGCACCCGTGGAAACCTTCGATGCGGGGCCCGTCTCGGCGGCGTCTCAGTCCTTGCTGCTGTAGCAGTCTCAAACTACAACCGACCGTCTCCAAACCCTTGTCTCGCAAGGAAGTCGCCCTCGGAGCACTCCACGGACGCCAGAGAAAAACAGAGAAGAGAGAGTCGTCAGAGAGCCTAGCGCCGCGAACCGGCCACGCCCGCGTCCGAAGGGCGATGCCCCGAAACGCAGCAAACACGCGGGGAACGGCCAAGAAAAAACCCCAACCGAGAACGGTTGGGGCTTCAATATTGGTGGGCGACCATCTACTGAATGATCTGCGCTTACGCGCATGAAATCTACGAATTCTCCGATTAGGTTTTTATTTTTTCCCCCGTTTGTTCCCCCGGACAGACAGGGAAGCGAGAAGAGTTCGTGAAGGTTGTCAACTCACCATCCCAGCGAACTGATCGGACAACTGGATGCTCTCCGCTACCGCCTCAAACCAACCGTTCCCAGCCAATTCAAGCCCTGGAGCGCCAGGCACCTACTGCGCGCCGCCCCGCAACCCCTCGTACAACCCCGCCGGCCCCAGCAGCACGTTCTTGATCCCGGCCCTCACCCACTCCGAATCCAGCGCCTGTCTGCTCATGATCTGATGCCGCTCGAAGGCTTCGATGATGGCGCGCATCCTCTTCAGATTCAGTCCGTCCTTAGCCCGTCCGAATACCCTCAAAAATCTCTGATCGGCAGTTGTCAGTCGGTCAAGTCCGCCAAGAACTCCGAGGCCGGATTCACGCCGGAAACGTGCAGAAATTCTCTCGCACGCGTGCAGGCCACATAAAGAAGATGGCGCTCGGTCGCGTAAACCTCGTCCAGATCGCTTTCGTCGCTCACGCACTCGATGCGTGACTGCAGGGGGATCACCTCGTCGTCACAGGCCATCACGGCGACGGCACGGAATTCCAGCCCCTTGGCGAAGTGCATGGTGGCTACGGATGCCTTGCCGATGACCGACTGCACTCTCTCGTCCAGGATCACGAAAGGCACGTCGGCGTGTTGCAGAGCTTCTCGGGCACGCTCCAACTCGGCCTCGCTGCGGACGAACACGCCGATCTCGTGCGCAGCCAATCCGGCATCGACCTGACTTCTGATCCAGTCGCCCACGACCTTGCTTTCGTCCTCCGGGGTCTTGAATTCCTGGACCGTGGGCGATGGACCGTTGAAGACAGACACTGTGCCCTTGCGAGATTCGCTATTGCCATCCACATCGGCGATTTCAGTACCGAGAAGCCGATCGGCCTGCGCACGGATCTGATGCGAGGTCCGGTAGTTCACCATCAAGGAACGCGAGCGTCCACGCACGTCCACGCCGAGTGATTTCCAAGAGAAAGCCGTCTGGAAGATCCGCTGGCCGAGATCGCCCGCAAAGAACAGGGCGTTCGGGCGCCCGCCGCCGACAGCGGCCAAAAACTTCAGCTGCGCTACCGACACATCCTGCGCCTCATCCAGCACCACATGCTCGAACGGCGGATGCTTGCGTTTGGGCACTTCTATGGCCAGCCGCGTGAACACCCCCGCCAACGAGACCAAGCCGTCGGCTTGCAGCTCCTGCCGAACCGCATCAAACACCGACCACAGCAATTGCCGCTGCCCTTCTGACAGCCGAGTCTTACGGCCCAGCCTCACAACGTCGCGATACTCCTCCCAGGTCTGCAACTGCCACGCATCAACGACCTGGTGCCACTCGCCGAACAGAAAGGATTCGCCAAAACGCGAGCCAGACACTTTCGCCGCGTGCTTGGCGAGTCGTGCCCGCACATCGCTGGCCGTAGCGAGCCGAGCCTTGCCAAAGCTGACCTCATAGAGGCGCAGGCCCACGGCGTCAAGTGCCGCCACCTCGATGCGTTCACCCAAGCGCGGTTCGGAACTGATGAGAAGCCGAAGCCTGGTTCGCAGCGCGGTCGCCAGACCTTCCGAAAATGTGGTCAGCAGCACCCGTGCGTCGGCATTGACGCGCGCCAGGTGCGCAGCACGGTGCAACGCTACGATGGTCTTGCCGGTGCCCGCAGAGCCGGATACGCGCGCAGGACCGTTGTAGTCACGCTCCACGAACTGGCGCTGATCCGGGTGCAGGAAAATCGTCCACTTCTCCCACGGATACTCGAAGGCGCGCTCCAGTTCCTCCACGTTCGCCACCACGCGAAAGCGTCGCAGGGCATCGGGGTGCTCGAAGGGATCGGCATTGGGCTGCACCACCACCGGCGCAGCCTTGGGCGTGCCACCCGTAGCCAGTTCCAGCAAGGCTTCGCCTGCTTCCGCGGGCAGGTGCTCGACCAGATCGAGCAGCGAGTCTTCGTCTGCCTTGCGCACATCCTCCAGCCATTCCACTGGCACGCCGAAGCCCAGCAGCAACTGTTCTGCCGTCTGTGCGAACAGCAAGGGCTTCGGTGTGGGTGAGGCGGATGCTGGCACGCGCACCGATGGCACCGGCTCGTCCACGTATTTGGGGACGCGGATTTCTTCCACACGCTCGCGCACTTCCACGAACTGTGCTGCGCCGGTAGTGGGATGCACTTCCAGCTTGCGCCGTTCCGCCCACGCATAGGCCTTGTCGTGGTGATCCACGTAGCAGAGCAGCAGACTGCTCGCAGATTTGTGGACGATTAGACGGATGTCGGAGCCCGCCCGCACCGACCAAAATCGAGTGTCCTTGGCGCGGTCGAGCTTGTGGAAGCTCATCCCCGGATGGGCCGGATTGAGTTGCAAGTCGAATGCAGTGGTCTTGACGACCTTCTGCTCGTCACCGGTCAACCGTGCGAGACTGTCAGTGAACGTGTCGGCAATGCGGAAGTTCATCGTTAACACGCATCCTTGCTTACATAGTTGTCACGCCATGCTCCACTTGGCGTTTCTCGCAACTTGGGCAGGGGGAGGGCTTTGCGAAGATTGCCAATATCGACTCTGCTCAAGCCGTACGCGACAGAGAGGCGATCGAAATCTTCCGTCGTTATGCCTTCCGCATCGAGATCCTCGGGGACGCCTAAATGCCACGCCTCCGCCCGCAGCCAGGACAGCCCCGGAACGGACGCAAGAGACTTCTCCAATTCAAGGTAGAACTTCATTCGCCCACCCCCTCCACACAGGAAGAACGGTATGTCCGTCAGGGCTGATTGGTCCAAAAGCCCGTTTCTCCAAGCGCGCCAGAACGCCCTGCCTTGCACTTGGGCCAGCACATTGGAGCTGTAGAACCCCTCATCGGGAGTCTTCGAATCTTTCGGGAACTGGATCGCGATTCCGCTGAAATAATCTCGGAAGCTCTCAGGCACGGCCCGCTGCTGATCGGTGGCGAACTTCGCATCCTTGAGCGGTTCCGTCAAAGCGGCGTCCGCTCGACTCTGGTCGAGAGCAGTGCTCCACCAATTCACTCGATGTCGATGAAGGTTGCTGACCCCGTTCGGCTCAACCACCGAGGTAAAGAACTCGAAGTCCCATTTGCCTCCTCGCGAAGGCTTTACATGGAATAGGGACGCATCGATCGTCCCCGCGCCGATGTCGGCCATCAGAAAGATGTTTCGGGCATTGACGTCAAAACTGGTCGAAACCACGAAGCCGTAAATCTGTGCGGCGATCTCGGGCAACGCAATCACCTCTGCATCATCTTCATCAGTCGGTTCCCCCGTTGCGCGATCCAGCGCCGCTTGCACCGAGGCGAGACCCACGTCGCCAGCGGCGTTGGCACACGCCCACGCGGCGGAACCGATGCGCTGAAACAGTCTTGCGGTCTTCGGCGAATCGAGGTGATGGGCGGCTGGCAACCCGATGGCGAGCTTCCAGAAGAGTTGCGTGCTTCGGTAGAGCCCGCCACGAGTGCTAAGCAACCATCCGCGCGAGCGTCGGATGATGAGTGCTAGAAAAGCCACGGCACGACATTGCAGTGCAACTTGGTCTGGATCGGAGAGCAAGGAGAGCTTCAAGTCTCTGTGACACTCCGCGCCGTCCGTGAGTGAAAACCGCTCTCCAGTTTGGTACAGCCTAGAAGGAAGCAGATACTGCTCGATCCCTGTACCAGACCCCAGCGGCACAGCGAATGCTTGGCCCAGTTCATGGTCCCCAATGACCACCTTGACGCACGAGGTGCCGAAATCCAATCCCATCGTGACCTCATGCTGGTCCTCGACCTTGCCATGATGCGCTTGAGTAACGATACCGGAGAGCTCAAAGTCGTCTGACTGCACCGACGCGACGGGCATAGCTGGCCCAAGGTTGAATCTTGCATTGGCAGCGATGGAAAGCCTAATGGTCTGATCTGGCGGTTTCGGCGGTGAATTTTGCGCAGCAGGCCTACTCCGTGTCTGGGCTGATCGTAAACCCGCCTGCCCTGAGCGAGTGGGACCCCGGAGATGCGAGACTAGGCGCCCGTTCTTGGAATCGCTACGTGCCGGCCGTTCTGGTGGGACACCACCCATCGTCTCTCGTCGATTGTTGCTCCTCGTGTGATCAGGGTGAGAGTGAATAGGTTGTGCGTTGGCTCTCGATGCGCTGACGTCAGTAGGAGGCGGCCCCTGCGCAGCGCGACGAGTTGAGTCATCTGCACTTCGGTTCGCCAGGGCGCGATCAGGGCTGGATGCGCCCTTACGATCTGCTTCCTGTTGCGCCTTGATGAACGCCTCCCTTATTGATCGCGCCACCTTTGTCCCCTTCTTCAAACAACTTTGATAACACCCGCCGATACCAGGCTGCTCTGCTCGGTTGCCTTCGCCTTGAGTTCAAGCAAGGCGATGCGCTCCTCGATACGTTGCCGCTCATTGGCCTTGCGCTTTTCTTCCGCAGGCCGCATCCGCAGCTTCTTGGGATCGGCTGAGTGGGTATAGGCACGAATTCTCGCGTCGTACTTTTCCATCTTGTCGTCAAGGTGCTTTCTCAATGCACTGACGTTGAAGCGAATTCGATCCGCATCTTCGCGACGCGTGGACTCAACGAACTCTTTAAACTCCCGTTCAAGAATCTCGCGGCATTCGTCCTGAAGGTTGGCCGTTCTCGCTGTGTCGAGTTCTCCTGTCGCTCCCAGCCATTCCCGGCCTTGCAACGCGCCGACGTTGACGAGACGCTCCGCTGCACTGCCTTCGACAACCCGGCCGGTGTGCAACGATTTTGCAACGTACTCAAGCCGCTCCAGTTCGCGCGAACCTGACACAGACCAACGCATGACTGTGTAGACATAGATGTCAGGCGGCTGGCCTGCATCGGCACTGGATTCAAGCTGCACTGCTGCGACGGGGAGATACCTGGGGTCGCCGCCTGTCGCTTTGATGCGTTCGCTGACAAAGCGAACGAGTGGATGGTCCTGACTGACAATTTCCAAGCTGGATTTGGGTCCGCCAACCTTGTTGTCGAACCTAAGCAGCGGCGGCTTGGACGACAACAATGCGGTCCGCGATTGCAGGCGATGAGCCTGCAAAAAATCTCCAAATGCCTGCTTGGCGTCTATCGACAACTCTGCGGTTTGAACAAGCGGCTCACCGGCGGCGGCAATGAGTCGAGTGCCTTCGAACTCATGCTTCAGGAAATCGCGCACATAGGCCAGTAGATCGTCACCGCGAATGTAGCGACCCAGTTCGTTCGCCGCCCTGACTTTGTTGGTGATGAACTCGCCGTGCGCGATCAGGTTTGACGCCTCCTCCTCAAGCTTAAGCTCTTGCTGCGTCCGGGTTTCAATCGCAACAGCGGCTCGATCGACTCGATCGCGCTCTTCGGCTGCCGTTAACCTATGCGATAGCAGTTCGTAACCCAGCTTGCGAATCTCCTCTCCGAGTACGGCCTCCATGCTGCCGAGTGCATTTCGGAATGTGTCCAGGCGCTGCATCAAGCGAGACTGGACGCGCTCGTCAATGGTGTCCGCATAGACCATGTTCCAAATCAGTATTCGTTCGGCTTGTTGCCCGATCCGGTCAATGCGACCAATACGCTGCTCGATCTTTGCGGGATTCCACGGCAGGTCGTAGTTGATGAGCAGACTTGAAAACTGGAGGTCTACGCCTTCAGAGGCCACCTCCGTGGACAACAAGATGTTGGCGCCATCGGGTTTCTCGAACCGCGCCAGTGCATCGTGCTTGTCCATCCCCCCATGGAGCACGATCGAGGTGATGCCGTCATCCTTTAGACGCTCTGCCAAGTAGTACAGCGTTTGCTTGTAAAAAGTGAACAGGACGACCTTGCGGCCCGGGTACTCCTTCCAATACTTGCTCAGCCGTTTCGTTAGCTCGCGATACTTCGAATCGTGTCTGGAGAGTTCCGCGGAATCGCCGACTGCGGCACTGATCTTCGCCAACTCACGCAGCAGCACACCGTCCTTTTTGGTCTCACGATCGGCGAAGAACTCGTCCGCGTCCAGCTCGTATGCTGTTTCGGCCAAGCCCTCCCGATCGGACTCGCCGGTCAGCTTGCTGCGCCAGCCTGCACAGGCAGCAGCCATCGAACTAGCCATCTGGCGTTGAGGGATGGTGAGCATGAAACCTTCAGAGATTTCGAGGTTTTCACAGAACTCCCGGACTTTGTCCGTGACCAGCGTGTAGAACCTGGCCTCCACAGGCGCCATCGTCGCCTTTACAACCTCAGCGTATCGCTCCACCCTGTGCTCGTTGACGTCGCGTTTGAGTGTGCGGGTGATGATCTTGCTGAGCGGATTGATCCGATCCAGCCTGTCCGCGATCTCCGCGCGTCCCCGCGCGCTGGCCAGCACGGCGTCGCTTGGTGGGTTTTCCTGCAGGTAGGCGAGCTGCTCGTTATCGTCGAGATGGCCAGCACCGAGGGCCTCCTCGACCGCAGCGAGAAACTCCGCCTGACTAACGACAGAGTTCAGAACCCTGTCTCGCAGCCTGACCATCGGTACGTTGGCTTCCAGCGTCCACTCAAAAGTCCATTCAAAGGGGAATGACTCCTTGTCGAGCAGGTGCAGAAGATTGAATAGATCGCGGTTATGTAACTGGATCGGTGTGGCAGACAACATCACCATGTTCTGCGCAGCCGATCTGAGGAACTCGCCCAGCCGATGGGTCTTCGTTTCCCTGTTGCGCAGGTAGTGCGCTTCGTCGATGATGACCAAGTCCAGCGGTGCATCGTCAAAATCAGCGTCGTCGAGAAACCGCGCTAGCTTCGCTGCGCCGGATTGTGGCGCATCGTCGGTCTCGTCCCAGTCCCGTGGTGGACGGATGCCCTGCAAGCTGGCAATCAGTGCGAACTCTTCGTGTGGGTCCCGAACCGCCTTCTCAAGACGCGCGAGGAGCTCTCCGGCGTTGACGATCTCGGCGCGCACGCCAAAGCGTTCGTTCAGTTCGTGACGCCATTTCTCGCAGAGCATGGCAGGACACGCCACCAGCAGGCGTCGTGCGTCCTGACGAGCTCGAAGTTCGGTCCAAATAAGCCCAGCTTCGATGGTCTTGCCCAAGCCAACTTCGTCGGCGATCAGGATGCCGTTGCTCGGGGAGTCCAGAAACTGGAGCACAGGCTTGAATTGATACGCGAGAAACTGCGTATTGGTGGAGTTGAGGCTGTAGATCAGGTTGGCCAGCTTCCCACTCAACCTGTAGTAGGTGATGGCACCCCGCAGATCGTGGACGCGGCCAAACCGACCGTGCAAGATCATCTCGTAGGGTCCTTGCGGCGTCCTATCGACCTTCTCCAGTGCGCCGGGAAGAAAGAAATCCTCGCTTCCGTCGAAGAAGTTGACAAGCACTCTCCGCCGTGACGCGGGGCCATCCGATTCGTTTGTGAGTATTCCGATTCGGCCAGGATTGGCCTTCAGTCTGACCCTGTCGCCTGGCTGCATGCGACCCCCCTAGACGCGAAACACCTTCATGACTTCATCGCCGAGGTGATTGATCACCTTCACCGCGATTCGTCCCGACTTCGGCTTCTCGAACGGGCGCGAGGTGTCGCTGTTCAAGCTCGCCCACGCCTCCGCGTCGATCTCGGCCTTCAGTGTGGTCTTGAGTGCCTTGTACGGGTCGTTCGCGCCGAGGAAGTAGGCGTGGCGGACGAAGAAGCTCTCCTCGTTGTAATCGGTGTCGATGAACCAGCAGGCGATGCCGTCTGCGCCGTCGCTGCGGATTTCGCCGCTGTTGGGATGGAACACGTCCACGCCGTTCACCTTGACGCGCATCTGGTTGGCAGCGTCGTCCTCGCCGCCGTCGAGCAGGTCGATGTCCGGTTCACCGAAGATCACGAACAGGTTGCCCTTGCCGGTGTTCTTCAAGTCCTCGGCCATGTGCAGATCGGCGTTCATGCGCGCCTGCAGCACGCGGATGCGGCCGAGCTTGCCCAGCTCGCTGGCGTGGGCGTCGAAGCTGAAGGCGCAGGCGATCAACACGTCGAAGTCGGCCTCGGCCGCTTCGCGCGCGGCGGCGGCGAGGTCAACGCGGGTGACGGTGCCGAACTCGGGGCCGATGAAGATGGCGGCGCGCTTTTCATCCGTGCCTTCAAGATAACGCGCCTCGGCGCAGATCAACTCACCCGGCCAGGGTTCCAGCGCGGTGAAGTCGATCTTGTCGGCCTTGTGCGCCTGCTGCACGCCAGCGGTGCGCAGGTTCTCCAGGATGATGGCGTTGAAGTCTCGCCCGTATTCGGCCTGCGCTTCGGCAACGTGGTCGATGAGTTCGTCGTTTTCGTCCACACCCAGCACGCGGTGCGGGCTGAGACTTTCCACCGTGAACGGCCCGGCCACGCGCACCTTCTTCTTGTCTTCGTAGGGGCGGTCGTAGAGGAACTCGGAATCGGCCTTGGCGGCGATGCTGGCGTCGATTTCCTTCTGGCGGGCGATGCGCTGCTGCCACCAGTCCTTGTGCGCCTGCTTGGTGGCATCCGGCCACTTGGCGTCAAGCTCGCGCGGGATCTCCCATTCCTGCCACTGCTTACCAAGTGCCTTGTTCAGGGCTTCGCGCAGCGGTTCCAGTAGTTGCTGGAACTTGTCCCAGATGACATTAATCTCGGCGTTGTTGGCGATGGACTTCAGCGTGATGTGCGGCACGCGCTCATAGACGAAGCCGTGGCGGATGTTGCCGCTGGTGGGCTTGCTGCTGGGCGCGCTGCGGGTGATCTCGGCTTCCTTCTGCTGGCCTTCGCGGCTGTCGGCGAGCAGATAGAACGGATAGCGCGCGCCCATGACGCGGGCGCGGGCCAGTGCGAGCGCAACGCGGCTGGTGTCAATCGTGATCCAGCGACGACCCCATTGCTCGGCGACGTAGGCAGTAGTGCCGGAACCGCAAGTAGGGTCGAGCACGAGGTCGCCGGGGGTGGTTGCCATCAGAATGCACCGCTCAATCAACTTGTTCGCGGTTTGAACGACATAGATCTTGTCGCCACCAAACTGGTTTTGGCCAACAGCATCGCTCCAGATATTGTTAAATGGAAATGCAGGGAAATCATCGAGGTAGCGAATGTAGCCAAGATTACTTCCTGAGCCTGCGTGAACGCGATTCGCGGCAAGCAATCGCGTCATGCCAGTTTGACCAGTTTTCCAAACGCCCGATGCAGGTCGAAATTCTCGACCTGATACGTTCACTGGATAACGAGTCTTGTCCACACCAGATGACGAAGTCAGATTATCAACGCCAAAAATCCGCGCTCCTTCAGGAATCGTTGCTCCGGTTTTCTCTTCTCTTTGTAGCGGTCGACGCAGGCCGGTTGCCTCCTCAACTTGCGTGTAGAGACTTCCGCCAGCAGCGCCAGCGACCTTTTCACGCCAGAGTTGCTTGTATTTCACAACCTCAATATTCCGGGCGAACCACAGAATGTTGTCAGCAACACCCGGGAGCGTCTTAAGTTCACCTGGACTGCCTGCGCCAGTGGTTTTCTGAGCAACAATGGATACAACGAAGTTTTGCTCGCCGAAAACCTCATCCATCACCGCCCGCACCCGATGCACGTTCTCATCCCCAATCTGCACGAAGATCGACCCACTCTCCGTCAGCAGATCCCGCGCCACCGTCAACCGATCGCGCAGATAGGTCAGATACGAATGAATGCCATCGCGCCAGGTATCGCGGAACGCCTTCACCTGCTCCGGCTCGCGCGTGATGTGCTCGGCGTTGCCGTCCTTCACGTCGCGGCTGGTGGTTGACCACTGAAAGTTGCTGTTGAATTTGATGCCGTAGGGCGGATCGAAATAGATGCACTGCACCTTGCCGCGCAAGCCCTCGCGCTCGGCCAGTGACGCCATCACCTGCAAGCTGTCGCCGAGGATGAAGCGGTTGGCCCAGTGCGCGTCGTGCTGGTAGAACTCGGTGCGCGCGGCCTCGTTGGGCAGGCCGTTGAAGTCGGCGAATAGATCGGCGAAGGTACCTTGCTTCTGCTGCGCCTGTGCCTGTGCCTCGCGGCGCGCTTCGCTCTGGCGGCGCAGGTCATCGACCAGCACCTTGGGATGCACCTTCTCCTGAATGTAGAGCGGCGCGGCCTGCACCACGAGGTCGACTTCGTCCTGCGCATCCTTGCCGCGCCAGACCAGTTGCGGGTCGAGATCGCGGTTGCGCCGCTCCATCGCCACGCGCACCGGCGCTTGCTCGGTCTTGGCCAGCACGGCCTGGTACTCCGCCGTGGGGATGTTCTTGCGCGTGGCTTCCTCGTGCTTGAAGGCTTCGACGCTGATCGGTGTTTTTTCTTTCTTTCTCGTGGCCATATCAGGCGTCCTTCTTCGCAACGGTTTCCGTCATGGCGGCGTCGACCATGTGCTCGAAATGCTCCTTGATCTTGGCGGCAAAGTCATCTTGCATCTCGTACACGTCGGTGAACTCGGCGAATGCCCAGCGTCCGTATTTGCCGGCGTGGTTCACGCCGGGCACCCAGTAGGTTTCCATCGTCATCTTCTTCACCACCGCGTCTTCGCGCCGGTAGCCTTTCACTTCCACAATCAGGTGCAGGGGGTCGTCTTCACCGTGGCCGTCGTCGAGCTTGACGATGAAGTCGGGGATGTACTTGCGCGTCTCGCTGCCTGCGCGGTAGGGCACTTCCAGGCCCAGGTTGTGGTTCTTGGTGTAGGCCAGCACCTTGGGGTGCGCTTCGGCCACGCGGCAGAACTCGGCCTCCCAGTCGCTGTCGAGGATGACCCAGTTGACGTGGTTCTTGGGCGGCGGCCCCAGCGTCTCAAAGCGGTCGCTGCGCGAGGTGTTGAAGGCGACATGCTTTGTGCTGCCTTCGGGGTTGTAAGGGTCGAACACGGCCTTCACCGGGCGGCCTTGCTTCAACTCCACGCGGGTGATGGCGGCGGTGATGCGCTCGCAGGCCTTGTCGGCCAGTTCCTGATAGAGCAACTGGCCGGGGAAGGTGCCGCCCTTGCAGACGAGGCAGGTGTCCAGCCATTGCTTGACGATGCGCTTCAACTGGCCGAACAGGTGCAGTTGCGGGGCGTCGCCCGCGTCGCGCCATTTGCTGAGGAGCAGGTGCTTGGTGAGGTGCATCAGCACGGTGGACGGGCGCACGTCGTCCAGATGCTGCAGGTTCAGTTCGACCGCCTCGCCGATGATGCCTGCCTGCACGTTGCGCGACGGGCCGACCAGTTCCGGCGTGAGTTCCAGCACGGAGTCTTCGTTGAACTCGGCGCTCAGGCGATCCTGCGGCAGTTCCACGCGGTAGCCGACCACGCGCGGGAAGCGGATTTCCAGCGCATCGCGTTCCGGGCGCACGGCGCGGACGCGGATCACCTCCGCAGGCGGCTCGGGCGGGATCACCACGGGTTGCGCCGTGAAGTTGAAGGGGATGCCCAGCACGTCGGCGTATTCGACGTTGAACAGGCCCTCGGCGTTGAGTTCGTAGGACTGGCGGCGCAGGGCGCGGCCCACGACCTGTTCGCACAGCAATTGGGTGCCGAAAGCGCGCACGCCCAGAACGTGGGTGACGGTGTTGGTGTCCCACCCTTCGGTGAGCATCGCCACCGACACCACGCAGCGCACCGATTCGCCGAGGCGGCCTTCCTTGCCGACGGTGTTCATCGCCTCGCGCAGCAGTTCCGAGTCGGTGAGCTTGTCGGCGGCGTGGGCGTCGCCGGTGCGCTCGATGATTTCGCGGCGGAAGCGGTCGATCTCGTCGCTGGCGATGGTGCGGAAGTTGTCGTCGAGGGCCTCGCCGGATTCAAGCTGTTCGCTGTCTACCAGCAGGGTGCGCGGCCGCGCCAGCGGGTTGCCGTGCTCGTCGTGGTTCTGGAACAGCTTGAGGCGCCCTTCCACCAACTGGCTGCTGCCGTCGTCGTTCTCCTGCTGAAAGCCGGAGATGAAGTCATAGACCAGCTTGGACGTGGAGGTGTTGTTGCACACCACGATGAAGCACGGCGGCACCTTGATGCCGGCCTTTTGCCAGTGCTCGAACACCTTGACGTAGTGGCCGTAGAGGGCTTCGAGCGCGGTTTGCAGCTCCACCGGAAGGCTGAGCGGGTCAAGCCGGTTGCCCTTGCCGCGACCCTTCTTGGGCATGCGCTTGCCGATGTGCTTCCACAGCTCCCGATACACCGGCACCTCGTTGCCGGGGATGTTGTCGGCCACCGGCACGCGCGGCAACTTGACGATGCCGCACTCGATGGCATCCATCAGCGAGAAGTCGCTCATCGTCCACGGGAACAAGGTGCCTTCGGCGTAGCCTGATCCGCGCAGGAAGAAGGGTGTGGCGGAAAGATCGAACACGCGCGCGAGGCCGAGCTTGCGGTTCACCGCTTCGAGGCCGGAGATCCACAGCCGAGCGGCCTCGTTGTTCTCCTCGGCTTCCTTGCGGTCGTCGCCCTTGAGGTCTTCGTCTTCGTCGCTTTCGCTGGGCGGCTTCTCGCGGTAGCAGTGGTGGGCTTCGTCGTTGATGGCGAGGATATTCTTCAAGCCCATCAACTCCGGCAGCACGCGCTGGAGCATCTGGCCTTCGGTTTCCAGCGTCTGCATTTCCTCGCCGCCGCGCCCTTGCAGCAGACGGCGGCCACCGCTGGAGACTTCGAGCCGCTCGCGCAGGCGGAAGGCGTGGTAGTTGGTGATGACGATGCGTGCGTGGGCGATGTCCGGCAGCATGTCGCTGGGAACCAGCTCGCGGTTGGCGTAGTAGCTTTCCGTGTCGTTGGGAAGCAGCACGCGCAGGCGATCCTTGATGGTCAGACCCGGTGCGACGATGAGAAAACCGCGTGTGAACTTCTGGCTGTTGGGGCGGCGCACGGCATTGATGGTCTGCCACGCGATGAGCATGGCCATGACCGTGGTCTTGCCCGCGCCGGTGGCGAGCTTCAGGGCAAGACGGCTGAGTTCGGGGTTGGCCTCGGTGTTGGCCTTGGAAAGATGGTCGAGGAAACGCTGGCCGCTCTTGCCCAACTGCGGCGCGACCTCGGTGAGCCAGATCGCGGTTTCCACCGCTTCGACCTGACAGAAGAACGGTCGGATGCCAGAGAACGGGTGACCGCGCCAGTGCTGCAACAAGCGCGCGGTTTCCGGTGTGACGCGCCACTGAGCGGGTGGCAGCATCCGCCACTTGTCCACCTCTTCGCGCACCGCATTGATGACGGCGGTGTGGTCGTACTGCTGCTTATCCGTGGACAGACCCTGCCCTTCGTCGAACACCAGTGACGCCTGATCCCCGCCACCTTTTTGCTTGCGCGGCTTCGGGATCGGAGTGATGAAGTCAGCTTGGCGGCGCGACTCTTTGATGATTTGCGTGGGCTGACCGGAGCTGTCCAGTTCCCAATGACGCGCAGGACGCGCGTAGGGCGAGTTCAGGATGGGCTGATCGAAGAACGGGTTGGACATGGCCCCTTTCATCCTTTGCTGTTTGTCTCTATGGGATGCCCCGGCATGTGGCGAGCAGCAGTGGCGCGGATCGGGTGAAGCTGCAACTTGTCCAAATTGAGCAGGTACTGGTTGAAGAACGGCAGGCCAATCTTGCGCGCGAGAAAGGAATCTGGATTGGTGCCGCGCTGCCGCCTGGTGGTCAGCTCAGCAAGGACGGCGTGCTTGGTCAATTCGATTTCGCAGCCTCGACGGCGCAGAACAGTGAACGGGAAGATGACCTTACCGCAAGCGGACTGCATGTAGTCGCCGCGCAGCAGGTCTGTAACGGACCTGATGAAAGAAGAGAAAGGTGTGGGCTCGAAGACCATGTGACTAAGTGTATCGGGGGCGTGCCGCGCCCTCCCCTGTCTTCACGCCCTCAGGCGGGCGAAGGCAGGCACCACCAAGTCTGCCGGAACGGCATGTTCCCGCCTGGACAATCGCTCTCGATCAAGACACGCTCGTAGCCTGTCAGCAGAACACCGCCCCGGTCGATCTGCAACAGCCGAACCTGCACCAGCCCCGGCAGTGGTCGAGTGCCATCGGGCAACTCAAAGCTGGCGAGCAGTTCGGCACGCCGGTTGCGGTCAGCCACGTGGCTCCACACCGTCAGGCGTCCGACCAGTGCACCGGCGCGCACCGCGTCGGCAGCTACCTTCTGCCCATGGTGACGCAGGCGATACACACGCCACAAGCCGCCCAAGTCGGAATCTGCAGGAGTTTCGGCCAACCCGGCATCGCCGGCCCGTACCCGGTCAGCTTGGACATTGCGATTTCCCAGACCATCAAAGAACGCTTGCGACAGGGTGGGGTTTGGCATGGTGCTTCTTGACGGCCTCCGGTGTACTGTGCAAATATACAGTATCTCTTGAAGGAGTCCGATCATGGACACGTCCCCGAACACTTCTCAATTGACCGCCCTGGAAGGGATCGTGCGTCGCCTGGTGCAGCAGCACATGATCGCCAACCCGGCCCACGGTGGCCCGGGTCACCTGGATGTGCCTGAGTTGCGCCAACTGATCTTCGACGCCCGTGCCTTGTTCAGCGCGGAGGAGCTGGAAGAGATGGAATTCGCGGCAATGGAATACAACGAGGACGGGGTTCACAGCGCGCCGCGCGCCGTTCTCAGGCCACCGCCGCTGCGTCGAAAGCCTCAGCCTCGGTCAGCCTGAGCAGTTCCTGGGCCTCGGCCATGGTGCCGGCCAGCCATTGATCGACGTCACTGGATTCGATGGGAATCACGCTGCGCTTGTCTTGGCTGTCCGGCGGCAGCTTCGGGTCGGGCTTGTGCATGCGGCTCATCAGCGGGTGGTGGTCAGCGTTGAGGGTGAGCATGGTGTAGCTCTCGTGCACCTCACCGGTGGCTCGGTCGGTCCAGGTGTTCCACAGGCCGGCCAGACCCCAGGGCGCGCCATCGGCACGGCGAAAACGCCACCAAACGTTCCTTCCAGTCTCCCAGCAGGGTTCATCGAAGCTGTCTGCCGGGATGATGCAGCGCTGGCCTTTGGCCCAGGGGGTGCGGTAGGTAGGCTTGGCGGCCAGTTCCTCGGACCGGGCGTTGTTGGTGCTGTAGGGCAGCTTGGCCGACTTGGCGAAGTGCGGGATCAGGCCCCACTGGCCGGCGACCAGTTCGCGTGAGTAGGCGGCATCGTGCACGGCGCGCCGGATGAAGACACCCCGGCCGCGAGGGAACACGACTTCATCCCACCAGCGCACCGGGTTGCGCCCGCCTATGTGCCAGGCACGCTCGATCTCGGCTTCATCGGGGGTGACGTAGCGGTTGCACATGGGGGCATTGTGCGGCGTCAGATTAGACGCGCCGCGGCTCAAGGCACGCAGAACCTCGACCAATGCAACGACAGCACACCAATCGAACCGCGCCTGGGTCCGAACCCAATCTCAAGCGTTGAAGGCCCTCAGTTGCACCGAACGGTCTCGCCACCCCAATTTCGTGCCAGCAACTGAGGTTGACATTGCTGACTGCGCACCTCGATCTCGCCCCATGCGGCTCGATAGCGACAGGCCTTCAACTCAGGCAAGACAGATTCCGCGACTGCGGACTGGCCAACGAGACAGGCGGTCACCTTCTCCGGCGCCTGTGCGCGCCGCCACACCTTGAGCTGCTCAAGCTGCGGCTCACAGTCGTACAACTGGGACGGAACAAACCATGAGTCGTTGTCCCCAACGAAAGCAGTCTGGCTTGCCGTTGCCGCGTGTTCCGCTGGGTGGGCTCGTGTGCCTGGCTTGGTCTTGCTGAACTGCCGGACATAGCAGCCGCACCAGGCGTCTGCGGAGCCATCGCCTCCTTGGCGCCGGCAGTTCTCGAAAATGGCCCGATACCGACCTTGCTCGCGGTCCCCGTCGGCCCAAGCAAGAGGTGAACGCATCTCGGGCGGCATCATGAGCCATTTCCCCAGGTTGGCGGTAAATCGCCTGGTTTCATTGCTGGTGCAGGCATGGCGTTTGACCAACAGGGAAGCGTCTTGCACTGCGTCTCGTGATTCCGGCAAGGTCATCAGGTCTTCTTTGCCTCTTTCACAGCGTTGTCGCTCTTCGTGGGAGTCCTTCGCATCGCAGTTCTCCATCATTACCATCCCTACAACGATGCTCGCAACGATCGATTGCGCCTCTTCGCGCGTGACTTGACCCCGTGCGGCTCGCGCCATGACCTCCTGTTGCCGGCGCACCAGTTGCTGAGTCATTTGCAGCTGGATCGCTTCGACCCCGAGTGCGGGACACATTTCGCCGAGCTGTCCAAGTGCCTGGTGAAAGTAGGTGCCGTCCCCGCGAATCGGGGGTACTTGGCTGAAGTTGCCTGCATGAATGGCCGCCATGGCCGCAGGCTGGCGGTAGCCATTGCTGGGCAACGAGGTGCTGACGGTTTCCGGCGCCGAACTCAAGATTCGGGAGGTCATCATGCCTTCCATGTGCGAGGCTTTTTCGAGGCACGTGTAGATGGCGAATTGTTCCGAGCGGTTTTCGTTGTTCTGAACCCATTGCGAGCGGCAGCGCTCGACAGCCGCACTGGAAACCAAACCCAACTGAAGCGCTTGCTCGACCAATGTACGGGGGCAGTAATCGCGATCACGCGGCTGTCCGGGTGTGCTTTCCTGCGCACAACGGCCGTAGTTGGCAGCACTCCAGTAGCTGAAGCTTCTTAGCCTTGGTGCCTGGGTCGCACCGCGGCACATCGGATGATCCGCATCCAGCGAACACATCCTGGCCGCCTGATCGGCACTGGCTCTTGGCGTCGCGTTGGTGGAGCGGGAGGCTGAGTCAGCCGACGGGGGATTCGGTGCGCCCGACTGCGTGGCAGGCCGCGCCATCGATGAGGGTCGCGCCATCGATCCTGTCGAGCTGGTACCGGCGCCCCTGTCCGGCGGCAATGCGCCACACATGCGCTCATACTGTCTGCGCGCACTTGCGATCAGCGGTAGGTCGACGGAACGCTGTTCCAATCTTGCCAGGTTCTGACTCATGCGCTCGCATTGAGGTGAGCCCGATGCTGCCGCGTTGTGCGCCACGACAAGGAGGGACATGATCCCGAATGGCACTGATCGCCAGAGCAACCTTCTCACGGCAACCCACATGAAGTCGACCGTGGCATTCATGCCCGCTTGACGGACGCCATACGCAGCGAATCCCATGAGTCACATCCTCTCGATGAGAGTTTGAGTTCTGGTTTCTCGACGCCCATGCAGATGACCACATGGCGCGGCAAACGTGGATGCGAAGCAGAATGTAACGAACAAATTGTTCTTGTCAATTGTCGTTATTGGCTCCGCTCATCGGGACGTGCCACCGTAGGTGGAAGGTGCGACAGGTGTGTGAAGAAGATGTTGCTGGCACCTGCGAATCATGGCCAGGCAAGCCGTCTACCTGCCGCGCGGCCGGCAGACTTCACCTCGCGGAGACTCGGTCAAGGTCCCCATCAATCCAGAATTTTTCAACCACATATTACCCAGTAAGCACTTGACCCAGTGCTTGCCCCAGGCCCTCGCCAGCGCCCCCTGAGCCCCCGCGGCTTTCTTCCTCCCCGACACCAACGCCCGGCCAGCCCCCGCTGCGCCGGGCGTTGTGCCGTCTGCTGGCGTGATGGCCTGTTCCCTCTCATCCCTTTCAAGGAGTTCCCATGTTGACCTGCCCCAACTGCCAATCCACCCGCGTGGTCGAACGCCACATCGGCCGCGACACCGGTGGCGCCCTCGGCACCATCGCCGGCTCTGCCACCGGTGTGGCCGCTGCCCTGCGCGGCGCCACCGCCGGCGCCGAAACCGGAGCCGCCGTCGGCCTGATCGCCGGCCCCGTCGGCTCCTCCCTGGGCGCCATCGCCGGCGCCTGCGTCGGCGGCCTCATCGGCGGCGCCATCGGCCGCGAAGTCGGCCTGGAGATCGGCCACGCCATCGACACCCATTGGCTCGAAAGCCACCAGTGTGTCGTCTGCGGCCACACCTTCACGCCCCGCCTGCAGGTCGCCTGATCGATGGCTGTTCTCTTCCCTGTCTTTTCTTGTCTTGGCCCTTCGGGGCCTTTTTTTGTATCTGTTGAAGGAGTATTCCCATGTCCGTAGCCTTAGCCACCCTCACCCCCGCCGAAACCCCCTGGCAAACCCTGGGCAGCGACCTGCCCCCGAAGCAACCCCTCGAAGCCTGGGCACGCGCTGCCGGCATGGACTGGCAAATCCGCGAAACCCCGGTGCGCTTTCTCACCGAGCAGGCCGGCTCGCTCGGCGCCATCCAGAGCTTCGACGAGCAGAAGGTGCTCTACCGCAGCGACACCCAACTGCCGCTGTCGGTGGTGGGATCGCGCTACCAGGTGGTGCAGCCACGCGAAGTGCTGGAGTTCTACCGCGACCTCGTGGCCGTCTCCGGCTACGAGCTGGAAACCGCCGGCGTGCTCAAGGCCGGGCGCAAGTTCTGGGCGCTGGCGCGCACCGGCCAGGAAACCGTCCTCAAGGGACGCGATCTGGTCAAGGGCTACCTGCTGCTGGCCAGCTCCTGCGATGGCAGCCTGGCCACCACCGCCACCCCGACCACGGTGCGCGTGGTGTGCCAGAACACCCTTGGCATCGCCCTGAACGGCGCCACCGGCGCCGTCAAGGTGCCGCACTCGACCCGCTTCGACGCCCAGGCCGTCAAGCAGCAACTCGGCCTGGCCGTCTCCCAGTGGGACGGCTTCATGTACCGCATGAAGACCCTGGCCGAGCGCAAGGTCAAGAGCCACGAGGCGATGAACTACTTCCTGCAGGTGCTGTGCCACGCCGATGGCCCGGGCGAGCCCCGCATGAAGCTCAGCAACGAGCAGGCCCTGAAGAAGGTGCAGAGCCTGTACGACGGCCAGGGGCGGGGTGCGGAAGTCGGCGCTGCCCACGACACCGCCTGGGGCCTGCTGTGCGCCGTCACCGAGTTCGTCGACCACGAGCGGCGTGCCCGCAGCCCCGAGTACCGGCTCGACAGCGCCTGGTTCGGCCCCGGTGCCCAGCTCAAGCAGCGGGCGCTGGATCAGGCCTTGCAGCTGGTGGCCTGAAGCGGCCTGGTATCCACCAACCCATGGCCCCGGTAGCCCAAAGGCACCGGGGCTTTTTTTGTTTCTGAAGGAGAGCGTCATGAATCCCTTGATTGAATCGACCGGGCAACCCTCTGCGGTGCCCAAGTCCCGCCCGGCCCTGCGCCTGGTCAAGACCCAGCAACTCAGCCGTGCCGACTGGCTGCAGGTGCGCCAGCAGGGTATCGGCAGCTCGGATGCCGCGGCCGCCGTGGGCCTGAGCCCGTACAAGTCACCGCTGCAGCTGTGGGCGGAGAAGACCGGACAGGCCCGGTTTCCCGAACCCGATCCCCAGGATGACCGCCACCCCATGTACTGGGGCACCTTGCTGGAGCCCATTGTGGCGGCGCACTACACCCGGCGTACCGGGTTGCGGGTGCGCCGCATCAACGCGGTGCTGCAACACCCCCAGCACCCCTGGATGCTGGCCAATGTGGACCGCGAGGTGATGGGTTCCCCGGAAGTGCAGTTGCTGGAGTGCAAGACGGCCGGACTCCACGGTGCCCGCCTGTGGCAGGACGGCGTGCCGGAGTATGTGCAGTTGCAGGTGATGCACCAGCTGGCGGTGACGGGCAAGGCGGCCTGCGATGTGGCAGTGCTGATCGGGGGCCAGGAGCTGCGCATTCACCGCATCGAACGCGATGAGACGGTGATCGGGCGGCTGATCGCGCTGGAAGCGGCGTTCTGGCGCTGTGTCGAGACCCGGCAGGCGCCGCCGGTGGATGGTTCGGAGTCGGCCGAAGCCGCCTTGTGGGCGCTGTACCCGCAGGACGATGGGCAGACGCTGGATTGGACGCAGGACACGGAGATGGGGGGCACGTTCTCCGATCTGCAGGCGATCCGCCAGCGAATCCAGGCCGCTGAGCTGGAGGAAGCCCGCTTGCGCCAGCGCATCGAGGAACGGATGGGCGAGGCGTCGAAGGCGGTGTTCGAGACCGGTGAGGTCAGCTGGCGCCGCAGCAAGGACAGCGTGGTGCTGGATACCAGGCGGCTGTTGCAGGAGCAGCCGGACTTGAAGGAGCGCTACGGCCAGGTCAGGCCGGGCAGCCGGCGTTTCCTGATGAGCGCGTCCAACGAATGAAGGAGAAACCGTTATGTTGAAAGGCTTGGCCATTACCCCGCCCGTGATCGGGCGGATTTCGATTGGGCGCGTGGTGGAGAGAAACGGCAAGCGCCTGCCGGAGAAGGACGATGAGTTCACGCTGACCAGCCAGGTGCAGGGCCTGGAAGGCTGGGTGCGGCATCCGCTGGATGCGGCCTTGCGCAAGGACGCCACCGCGAAGCTGCGCAGTATTCCGGTGCGGCTGGTGTTCGGAGCGCCGGAGTTGAATCTGCGAGCCAGTTTCACCCTGTTCGATCGCAGCAGCGGGCGGCCCTGGTGTGTCGGAGACGGGGAGCGCTGCAAGCGGGTGACGGAGCAGGGGATCGAGAGCTTGCCGTGTCCGACGCCGGTGGCCTGTCCCCTCGGGCAGGACGGGCGCTGCAAGCCGTATGGGCGGCTGCATGTGCGGGTCATCACGCCCGAGGCGGAAACGGGGGCTGGAGAAGACGATGGGCTGGGGAGCTTTGTGTTCCGCACCACGGGTTTCAACAGCATCCGCACGCTGGCGGCGCGGCTGGCTTACTTCAAGGCGGTGTCGGGGGGGATGCTGGCGTCCTTGCCCTTGATGCTGAGGCTCAGGGGCAAGTCGACGACGCTGTCGCACCGCACGCCGATCTACTACGTGGATCTGACGACGCCACCGGGCACCAGTCTGGAGCAGGCGATCGCGCAGGCAGCGGAAGTGGAGGAGCGGCGCCAGCAGCTGGGCTTCGATCAGTGGGCGCTGGATGAGGCGGCGCGCGAGGGCTATGCGGCCGGAGCGTTCGAGGAGTCAGAGGAAGAGGGGGTGGCTGTGGTGGAGGAGTTCTATCCGGACGAGTCCTCGCAGGACCTGCCGGCACCTCAGGCGAGCCAGGGCATCAAGGCCAAGCTGGAGCGCCGGGTGCAGCAGGTGCAGCGGTCGGGCGATGGCGCCTCATGAAGCTGGTCGTCGGCGGGTCATCAAGACCCGTCGGCGGCGCCGCAGCAGGTGCCTGATGTAGCGCAGCCGTCTGCGCCACCAACCGAGCTGTTCGCGACGACAGGCCTGGGGGGCTGGCGTTTGGATGATCCTGATCGGGCAGCCCGGTGGATTTCGAGCAGGTCGGAGATGGTCTGCACGCGCTGCAGAGTTTCCTGCTCCGGAGAGTACGTCAGGAAGTCGCGAAGACAGGCGAGCAGTTTCATGATTGCACCGCCTGATCGGAGGTTGAGGACGGGATTGCGGACGGTGCGAGGGCATCGTCCGCGGTCCTGGCCTTTGTTTTTTTGGGAGGCACGGGTGCGTCTGCAGCGGGAGCCGGTCTGGGGCAGTTGCGGATGCAGTGAACGTACGACAGCGGCTGCGTGAATTTGTTCGCGTAGTGGGCAACGAAGTGATTGCGATTAAAGCCGCCTGCGACGACCTGGATCTGATGGATGGGTCGGTTGGCAGCGTGGCGAGGGTGCAGCCTGAGCAGGTCTTGCAGGTCGGTCTGGTCGGCGGCGCTGATGGCCTGGCCGGGTTCGTAGCGGCGCAGCATGGCGCTGTAGTGCAGGCGTGCCTGGTTCTGGCTGGCGAACTCTCGATCTTCGAGTTTGACAGGAATGGCCGTTGGCATGGAAGCTCCTTTGCATTGGGATGGATCAACGAGTACGGGGAGCGCGTGGCTCCCCATAGGATTGGCTTCCGGTTTGCATTGGCATCGCGCGCACATGCTCACAGTCTGGTCGCCCAAGGGCCGCTGCCAAGCATCTCGGGGAATGGATAGGCTGCGCGCGTTGAAGCTGCTCGGGGGACTTTGGGGACCGTTCCCATGCCATGGGTCTGAACTCCTGGCGAACGCTTCAGGGCAGCGAAGCGATCCGTCCACCGCAGATACACCGCCATGCGACGAAGGTGCTCTTCCACCGGCGTGTAGCGACGCTCGTCCTGACTGATGCCGCGGAAGCGAAACCGCAGGTCATTGGCCGCCAAATTGTTGTAGGCACAACCGTCGCCGCCCGTGACGTCATCACGCCAGGATCGGGCGACCTCGTGAGCCAGTGCGAAGGACTCGTTGCTGTCGATGTCGTCCTTGAGCAGCAACAGCAAGTGACCAACGTTGCCGCACCCCAACATGGCATCCTGGCTCCACGCATGGCCCAGCACGGCATCGCCGAACGTCGTCCTCACGTTCTCCACCAGCGAAGCGAGGTGACTGCTCACGATTTTCAGCGCAGGCACAGCATCCGCGGCACCGCTCGGCGCGCCGTTTCGATACGTGAAGTCCAGCGTGATGGGCAGCAACCTGGGATGCAGCTGAAGGATGGCCATCAGGTAGCCCTTCAGAGCCGTGTAGTTCTTCAAGGTCGCACGGACGTGCGCATTGACCTTCGACTGAAATCCTTTGCGCGCATGTCGTTGCCGCACGGCCTGTACGAACCCGTTCAAGGCGTCCACGCTTGCCAGCACGAGCGACTCATCGGTCCATGGTTGGACAGCGACGACGGTTGCCAGTCCTCGCCGGTCGGCCTCGTCCCAGAACATGTCAACCCGAGGGTCGAGGTCGTAGAGCACGAGCGACTGCCGCAAGTGATGGGCAGGCATCGCCAGCAGGCCCGCCACATCCCTGCCAAGCTCATCCGATCGGATCGCGATGCCACCCTGTGGAGTCCGAATGTGCCGAAACAACGGCTTCTGCGAGCGAGCGATCCGCTCAACGGCGTTGACGATGTCGACCAACCTGGGGACCCAGCCACTGTGCATGCCAGGCAGGTTGAGTACTGGATTACCGTGGTAAAAAAGTGGCAAAGCGCGCTCTGAAAGGGCGCAGATGATGTCCTCCGTCGAGGGGGGCTTGGTTTGGGTTTTTACGTTCATGTCAAGAAATTTATTAGGTGAATTGATGGAGGAAAGCGAGCGTAGCTTTGGCCTGCAGGAGGCTCGCATCGCTTTGCTTTTGGATCTAGAACAATATGCCGAAAAGTATTTCGATATGAGTTTGGAGGAACTGGCACTGATAAAAACATTTGCGTTAGACAGGGGCGATCCGCAGGAGAGCAAGGTCCTGAGGAAGATCCAACTCCGAGAGGAGCCGAAGGACGCCTTTGTTGACCTGAGGCGAGATTTGAAAACGGCATACACGATCTTGCAGGAAGCCACACGACTCCTGGATGAGGACGAAAACGGCAGAGCGCTGCGCTGCCTCATTGACGCAGCGCAATTTGTTGGAAGAGTCGCTGCATATGAACGTATCGAAAACTTCGCATCCATCACCAAGAAGCGATCCGCAAAGAACCGCAGCAACGCGGTATCCAAGAAAAATAGTGAACTTAAGAGCTATATTGTTATTAAGATCGAGCGCCTTCCACTTGAGCAAAAGAAAAGTCTGTCCATGGCTTTGAAGCAGCTGGGTCCAGAAATCGAAAAATATGCATCCTCCATAGGCGTTGAACCTTCGTGGGGCGACGATAGCCTTGTGCGTGAGCGATTGAAGGACTGGCGCAAGCGGGATCCCGAATTTAAAGAAAGAATCGATGCTGCCCTGAGGAAAGAAATGCCATCGAATCTGCTGCCCAGCTGACTCATAGTGGATTACCCTGTAGCCCAAAAGATTTTCTCCGATGGGGGCCTGGTTTGTTCGTAGTGAGCCTGGGAATCACACTGGTGCCGAATGTCCGGTGCTTTTGATCAGAAGGAAGTTTCAATAGAACATAGTAGTCCGGCTTGCTCAGGTAATTGGCAATATGGCTAAGGCCTTTCCAGTGCCGCGATTCATGATATTGAAGCATCCCGACAGCCGGAAACTTGTAGTACCCACGATTTGCATTGCAGTTGCGAAAAATTCCCAGGCCGTTGGGAGCGTAGTCGGCCCAGATTTTTCCGATTTGGTTTCCTATGCTGATGTCCTGCCGATGGACGGAACCATTCAGCAGGAACACGCAGTGGTAATGGAAGCCTTTTCTTGCTCCATACTCTAGTTTCCAGATATACCCCAGCAAACCGGATCCGAATACGTCACGAATGCGGCGCAATGATTTTTCGCGCGCTGTATCAATTTCATCAAAGCCAAGTTGCTGGAGTAGATTTTTGAGCCGTTGGTCTTCGGCCTGTACTTGAGCGCCGGCGTGAGGGGCGTTGGGATTGACCGTCGCCTGTGGCCAAGGCGTCCTCGGTTCCTTGGAGTTGTAGAGCTCGTGGCGCTTGAGGCCGAAGTCAATGCGGACGACCATGACCTTGGAATGCCTGGCGAGGGTGGCCTTGAAGAGTTTAAAGAAGCGCCACCGGGCTCGGGAGGTGCGTCTGGCCCAATTCTTCTCAGCAGCACGGAAGGACGGCTGCGCCATGGCGATTTTCAGTTCGGCAACAATTTTATTCAAGCTGTCAATCCAATCCCGCATGTTGGCCGTAAAACGCGCATTTGGATGTAGGCGCAGCTCGTAAATCGCCGCATGACGCGTGTGCGCTAAAAAAGCCTTCACCCAGGGGTTAAGCTCGTGGAGCGGGAAGGCCTCGACAATAGGCAGCATCGGTCGGCCGCACAGGCGGATGAAACTCTCCCCGAGCGGGTGCTGGTAGTAGTGGCGCCTGCCCCGTGTGTCAAGATCTATCCTAAAAAGTTCTTCATCGGTGTTCTTCAATGCTTTCATAAATGAAACGATTCTGTAAATAAGCTGTACAGCGTCTTGGTCTGCCGTGGTTTCAAGCTCGTCTGGATCTGACCTTTCAAAATTCAGGTTGGCAAGCCTCAATGCGACCGAATCGGTGACTCCGGCATCGCCCTTCTTCCGAGGGCGACTTTGAAATCGCCTGTTTTCGACGATGGGCATGCTGCGTGTTGAGGGGTTTGGGTGTAGCGCCTCTTGATGTGCATTAATCAAATTTTGATCCTTTGTGTGTAGTTGTTGATACTTAAAATCTTCGACCTTTCATCCAAGCTAGTTGCAGTTCAGAACGTAACGGGCAAGTACATCCTTTCAACTATCCTTTCAATAACATAAGAACCGAGTTTGCAGGGCGTCCCCGCCCCTAAAACCAGAGGACAGCTTCGGCCTAAAGGCTGAATATTCGGCATCCTCTATCGCGTCGACTTGTGCCCCTCCATGTTTCTTGCAATCCAGGCTTCTAGGTCGCAACTGCGAAACCCAATTGAGCGTACGCTGAGGTACACTTTTGCTGGAAATTCATCCTTGTAGTAGGGGCTATGCTGGTTCAGCCAATTGGCCAAAGTCGATCGCGAAATACCCAGCAGGCCTGGAACGTCTCGTTGACGGACGATTCGAGTTGAGGTCATTTGAATGCGTGCTTTGCGAGCGATGTGTTGAACACGACGCCACTGTCTCAAATCGCCAAAATTTCGAAAAGGCGCGAGCATAATTAAGGGCGATCGAGAAGTTCGCTCGCCCCTTGTCTCTGGTGAGAATTCGTGGTAGCCTGCGTATTCCACGCGATGGCGGACACGATTCCATGCTGATGGCGGACAGTGTTCCAGCGTGATGG
>NZ_JBHUEP010000012.1:315573-339674 GCF_042680925.1 Ottowia beijingensis | reverse complement strand
ACCAAGCATTGCTATCCTTGCTCAGAAACAATCCGCTTTGATAGCGTTTGCTTCCTAAGACCCTTAATATATAGCCACTGGTCAGGTATCCTGCAGCGCGGCCATCATCTGTGCGGCCGAGACAGGCTTGGTCAGCAAGGGCAGCCCGGCCGCCTGTGCGTCGGCGCGCAGGCCAGCGTCGGTTTCTCCCGTGATGAGAAACACCTGCTTGCCCAGCGCGCGCAGACCCAGCGCCAGTTCCAAGCCGTTGCCGCCATGTGGCAGGCGCACATCGCAGATCGCGAGCTGGCCGAAGGCGCGTGCGCGCCAGGCCGCAGCCACCGTATCGACGTGGCGCACGGTTTGTCCCCAGCTGCCCAGCAGTTGCGACATCGCGTCGGCCACCAGCGGGTCGTCTTCCACCAGCAGGATGTCGCGTGGGGCAGGCGCCCATGGGCCGTCGGCAGGCAGTTCGCTGCTTGGTCCTGTATCGGGCTCGTGCGCTTGCAGCCGTGGCGGGGCTGCAAGCGGCAGCGTCAGCGTGAAGCAACTGCCACGCCCCGGCGCCGAACGCAGCGTCAGGCTGCCGAGCATGAGGTGCGCGAAGCGGCGCGAGATCGCCAGGCCCAGGCCGTGGCCCTGCTGGCGGTCGCGCGCCTGATTGTCCAGTTGCATGAATTCCTGGAACACGCTTTCCTGCTGCTCGATCGGGATGCCGGGGCCCGCATCGCGCACCTGGAGGTGCCACGCCTGGGATGCCGGTCGTACAGCCAGCAGCACGCAGCGGCCGCGGGGCGAGAACTTGATCGCGTTATCGACCAGGTTCGACAAGACCCGGCGCAGCATGATCTCGTCGGCATACACGCACGGCGCTTTATCGTCAGGCAGCGCGGCCACCAGGCGAACGCCGGCGCGCTCTGCCATGGCGCTGTGCTGCAGCACCGCGGCGCGCACCAGCGGCCCCAGTCCAACCGGATGAATGCTGGCTTGCAGCGTGCCCGCGTCCATGCGCGTGAGGTCAAGCACCTGGGCCAGCAGATCGTCTAGCGCATGCCAGGACTGGCGGATGCCGTTGAGCGCACGGCGCATCTCCGAGTGGGTATCCGGGCCCAGCGCGCGCGACAGCGGCTCGAGGTAGAGGCCGATCGCGTGCACCGGCTGGCGCAGGTCGTGGCTGACGGCAGCAAAGAATCTTGACTTGGCCAGGCCCATCTCGGCCATCGCATCGCTGGCGCGCTCGGCCCGCTCACGCAATACCGATTCGCGGGCGATGCGTTCGGCATGCAGCGTGGCGGTGTAGACGATCATGGCGCCCAGCACCACGCCGCAGACCCCGACCAGAAAGACCATGGGACGGCGCTCCAGCGCGCCGTCGACCATCCATCGCAGCACCGTCGGGCCCAGGATCAGGCTCACCGCCACGGCCGTGCGCGGCATGTCCCGCACGCCCCACATGGCCACCAGGCAGGCCGTCAGTGCCAGAAACATGCCCAGCAGCGCCTGCAGCCCGTGGCTGCGCGGCACATAGAGCAGCCAGCAGGCGCTGCCCACCGCGAGCGCCGATTGCCAGACATAACGCCGGTAGATGTTGCGCCGCGCACGCGTCGCCAGCAGCTTGAAGTCGGCGCGCCGCACGCGCAGAAAGCCCCATGTCCCGGTGCTGGCCACCAGTGCGAACCACAAGGCGGGTTGCCACCACGGCAGCACTGGCACGAAGACCAGTGCCAGCAGCAGTTCGCAGGCGCGGATCAGCAGGTACAGCTTGACCGGCTGCGTCTGACCAGTGGGGATTTCCGGCAGGCCGATGGCGCTCATGGCGTGGGGCGGCGCGGCCCCGCAGGGCAGCGTCTTTTCAGGCTGTCTCGGTGTCGTATTGCGCGGCCTGGGTGCGGTTGGAGACCGACAGCGCGCGGAAGATCTCCGACATGTAGTTCTTCACCGTGCCCTCGGACAGATTGAGCTGCCGCGCAATGCTCTTGTTCGACAGGCCCTGACGCAGCAGGCTCCGGATTTCCTGCATGCGCGGCGTCAGCGCCGCATCCAGTGGCGGCTCCGCATCGGGAGCAGGCGAAAACGGCAGCTTGCGGTTGTGCAGCGCGGCTTCGATCGCTTCCCGCATATGCGATGCGCCCGCGCTCTTTGGCACGAACGCATGCACCGCGGGCAATGCCAGCGCGCGGCGGATGACGTCCGGCGAGGTCAGCGCCGACACCACGACGAGGCGCAGCCGCGGGAATTCGTGGCCCAGCAAGCCCAGCGCGGCACCCTTGTCCATGCCCGGCATGTTCAGGTCGACCATCGCCAGGGCGACGCCGTTGCAACGCCGCACCTGTCGAATCATCTGTTCTGCGTTGGCGGCTTCCAGCACGCAGGCATCGGGAAACATGGCCATGACCATCAACTTCAATCCATCCCGTACCAGGTGATGGTCATCGGCGATCAGCAGCGGTGTGACAGGCGACAGGATGGGGGATGGTGCCGGCTCGGTGTTCATCACCGCATGAAGCGCGCCGCGATATTTGAGCGGTGAGAAGCGCGATATTGGCTGCTCAAAAGCGTTGTGCCTGCGGCAAAGGAATTGCACAGGCAGCAATGATAGGACGACAAAAAAGCCACCGCTGGGGTGGCTTGGCTGTTTTTGGGGGGCGAATCAGGCTGCTTGGGCGATGCCGCAGTGGGCCACGAAGCCGGTTAGGTAGGGCAGGCCGCGGGGGATGCCGTGTTGGCGGCTGGTGGTGCGGCCGATGCCCCAGGTCATCCATTGGGCGGTGGCGGTGTCGATGGCCTTGGGCAGGGCCTGGCCCCGCGCCAGGGCGTCGCGCACGCTGTCGGCGAAGTGGCGGCCGTGGCGGCTGTCGAGGAAGGCGCGGGCGTCGTCCAGGGGCTGGGCGGTGGCGGCGCAGATGGCCTGCAATGCCAGCGGCCAGGCGGCGGGGGCGTGCTCCTCCATGGTGCCCCAGAAGCCCCAGGCTTCGTTCTGGGTGGCGGGGGTCTGGGTGGCGGTCATCGGGGGGTCCTTGGTGCGGGGCGGGATGAGCTGATTGACGCTCTGAACGGCCCCGCCAGCAAGCCCTTTCGGCCGGTCTGTCGGCTTTCCGCGACTCACCAGCTGCGGATGACCAGCTCGCCCGATCGCCCGGCCGGCCGGCCCTTGCCGCCTACGGCGTAGGTGATCTCGACGCGCTCCATGGCCAGGCCGCCGAAGGCCTGGCGCATCTCGGGGATGTCGTTGACGCTGATGACCATCTTGCCCTGGATGCTCCTGGCCAGCTCGGCCAGGCGGTCGTACTGGGCCAGCTCGAACCCGACGCCATAGCCCGTCGTGCCCCAGTACGGCGGATCGCAGTAGAACAGCGTTGCGGGCCGGTCGTAGCGGCGGATGCACTCGGCCCAGTCGAGGTGCTCGATGGTGGCGCCAGCCAGCCGCAGGTGGGCGTCCGACAGGTCTTCCTCCAGCCGCAGCAGGTTCAGCCGCGGCGGCGCGGTGGCGCTGGCGCCGAAGGTCTGGCCAGCCACCTTGCCGCCGAAGGCGTTCTTCTGCAGGTAGAAGAAGCGCGCGGCGCGCTGGATGTCGGTCAGCGGCTCGGGTGGGGTGGCCTGCAGCCACTTGAAGATTTGCCGGCTGGTCAGCGCCCATTTGAACTGGCGCAGGAACTCCTCCAGGTGGTGCTGCACCACGCGGTACAGATTCACCAGCTCGCCGTTGATGTCGTTCAGCACCTCGGCCTTGGCCGGCGGCTTGCTGAAGAAAAGGGCGGCCGCGCCGCAGAACGGCTCGACGTAGCAGGTGTGCGCGGGGAACAACGGCAGGATGTGCCGCGCCAGGCGACGTTTGCCGCCGATCCAGGGGATGATGGGTTTTGTCATGGGTGCAAGTCCTTTGCGCCAGCCGCAATGGCCGGCCGATCTCTGATAGGCTCGCTCCGCCTGTGCACAGGTGGCGGGTCTTCGCCTGACTTGCAGCTTGCTCTGCAGGAAGGGGGCCGTCGGCGGTGTTCTCAGCACCATCGGCGGTCGCCCGTCTTTTTTCTATGGGCTCACCATCCTTGCCGGGTGACGTTCAACACCAGTTCCCCCAGCACGGTATCGCCCAGCATGGCGCGGGCCACCAGTTGCGCCTCGCCGCTGTTGCCGCCGTCCGCCAGGAACGCCACCGTCACCAGCGCCTGATCGACGCGGGCACGGTCGCCCAGGCTGCTGACCTGCCAGCCTTGCAGCAGCGGCAAGTCGGGCGCGGGATCGGCGGGCGAGTTCCACGCCAGCACCCACTGCGCCCCCGCGGGGGCATCCCACAGCACGCCGTACAGCGCGGACTCGCCCCAGCCGGGCTCCATGTCCACCTGCACGCAGCGCCACGCCGGGGTTGGCAGCGGTGCCGGCACGCCATCTACCAGCATGGGCTCACCCACCCACCAGGTCTGGTACCCCCCCCAGAAGTGGATGCGGGTACGGCCATCCGCCTCGGCGCTGATTTCGGGCGGGTCCTCGTTCTGCCACATGGCCGTGAAGCGCCCTGGCAGCCAGGTGGCCGCCGGCACACCAACTGCAGGTGGCAGGGGCGGCGGCGCGGCCGGCGCCAGCACCGGCGCCTCCGGCCGCAGCTGCATCTCCAGCTCCACCGTGCGCCCCGGCACCCGCTGCACCGGCGTGGCCGGGAAGAAGCGACGCCGCTCGCTCATACCACCACCACCGCCTCGCTCGCCGGGTAGCCGTCGGCCTCGATCAGCAGCACATGCCGCCCGCGCGCGACGGGGAAGGACACGCGCCCGGCCGCGTCGGCGATGCGGGTGGCGCCGCCGTTCAGCGTGATGCGCGCGCCCGGCAGCGCCTTGCCCTGCTCGTCGCGCGCCGTGAAGATGATCTCGCTGCCGGCCACCTCCACCGTGATGCCGGCCTGAATCACCGGCTCGAACGCGGTGGACAGGCGCGTGGTCTCGATGGCCGGCACCGGCCCCACGGGCGCTTCGATGCTGCCCTCCAGCTCGGCCCCTGACAGGTCCAGCCGCGCCGCCAGCAGGCGGTGGCGGCCGGCAATGGGCGCCAGCGGGTGCTCGATGTGTACCCAGCTGCCCGTGGCCACATCGGCCCAGTCCTGGCGCCAGCCCAGGCGCCAGCGCGGGCGCGCCAGCCAGGCCAGCATGCGCCGGCCCAGCGCCTCGGCCTGGCGCGGCGTGCGCAGCCAGGGCGCGGGCCACTCCTGCTCCAGCGCGCCGTATTCGCGCACCGCGTCGGGCGCGCGCAGCTGCACCGCGCGGCGGTAGCGGCCGGCCGCGTGGTCGTAGTCGTACAACACGCGCAGCACCGTGACGATGCCCGTGGCGGCGGTGGCCGCCTGCAGCTCGGGCGCGGCCAGGCGGTCCACGCGCAAGGCCGGCGCGGCGTCGTCGGGCAGCGGTGGCCAGGTCAGGGCAATGCCGGGCATGGCGGCCGACCAGGCACCGCCGGCCGACTGCATCAGCTGGTCCACCGCGGCGCGCACGCTCACGGTGTTGTCGTCCAGCAGGCCGCCCAGCACCCACTCGGCGGTCTCGGTGCGGTAGTCGTCAAAGTCGGCCCACTGCACCGGCGCGCCGGCCAGGTGGGCCAGCACGTCGTGCAGGATTTCGGCCGGCGTCTGCAGCAGGCGGCCGGTGTCCGGGTGCATGCGCCCGCGCAGCGTCACGGCCAGGCGCTCGCCCTCGGCCAGCGGCTGCGCCAGCTCGATGAACGACACGGCGCGGCCCGTGCTGTCCACACCGTTGCGCCAGTCATAGGCCGGCGTGGCCACGTCGTCGCGGCGCACCTCGTCCACGCCCTGGATCGGGTGGTCCAGCAGCGCGAACACGCGCTGGTCGCTGCTGTACTGGATCGGTGCCACCGTCACCTGGCCCCAGCCCCAGGGCAGCACGCGCAGCTCGCGCCAGCCGCCCCACACCGCGCTGGTGCGCAGCGGCAGGTTGTCCGACAGCGGGCGGTCCATGCCGGCCTCCAGGCTCAGTCGCACGCGGGCGCCCAGCTGCACGCCGGTCACCACGCCGGCAAACAGCACGCCGCCGCCGGCCCGCACACGCGCAGCGCGGCGCACCGGCGGGCGGTCAGCCCACAGGCGCGTCAGTGCGCCGTCGGCGTTGTCCAACTCGACCTCCATGTTGCTGGTGGGCGCGGCCTCGATGCCCGGCACCGACAGCGGCCGCTCGATGGGCGGCAGGCCCGCCAGACAGGCCAGGCTCAAACCCTCGGCCGGCGGCGCCACGCCCTGGCCCGCTGGCAGCAGGTTCAGCGTCACGCCATCGGCGCCGCCGTCGATCTGCAGCCAGGCGTCACGCATACACCGGGTCCAGCTCCAGCGCGGCCGACAGGATGCGGTCGCCCGCGCTGTCGGGCTGCCAGGCGTGCAGGTCGGTCACCTCCAGCGCATCGGCGGCAAAGCGCACCAGCGCCGCGTCCTGCGGGTGCTGGTGGTGCGGCACGAACAGCAGCGGCTCGTCATGGGCCTGCGCCCAGTCCAACAGGCCCACCAACTGCGCCACATCGGCCGCCAGCAGGCGGCTGCTCTGCGCATCGCCCGGCTCCCACGCCAGACTCCAGCCGTCGCCCACACCGCTGTACAGGCTGGCCGCGTTGGGGCCGTCGCCGCGGCGCGCGGCCCAGCGGCGGCGGCGCTGGCAGCTGCTGGCGTGGTGGTCGGTGGCCAGCGGCACGCCCACCCACAGCCAGCCGATGTGGCCGCCCTCGGCGCCCGCCACCGTCAGCCGCAGGTGGCGCGCGGCGGCGTCGAGCAGGTGCACGCAGGCCGGGCCGCTGGTGTCCAGCGCCACGGGCGCGGTCCAGCCAGCGCCGTCGTCCGACAGCTCGAACGCCAGCACGGCGCCCGCCGGCAGCGTGTAGCGCGCCAGCGCCAGCGCGCCCAGCGGCTGCACGGCACCCAGGTCGATCTCCAGCGTGGCGTTGCTGCCGTCCCAACCCCAGGCGCTGGCCTGCGCATCGCGCACGTGGCTGGTCGCCCAGGGCTGGTGCACGCGGAACACGTAATCGTCGCCCGGCACGAACGAGGGCGCGGCGCCAGCGTCGAAGTGCACCGTCAACCCATCGGCCAGCAGCGCCTGCCCATCGGCTGGAATGTCGGCCTCGGCCGACCAGGCGCCACCGTCCTGCCGCCACTGATACTGCCCGGCTTCCACCGCCAGCGTGAAGGTGTCGCCCAGGCTGAATGGGATGCCGCCCGGCGCCATGCGCAGCGTGATGCCGGCGGCCGCATAGTCGGGCACGGGCGCGCCATCGGTGGGCACCACGTAGTCGGGCAGCGCGCCGCTGGCGCCGCCCAGCACGCGCCAGGTCTGCACGTCGGTGCCGTCCACGCCGCCCGCCAGCCAGGCCGGGCCGGCGCCTATCGTCTGGATGATGGCCTCATCACCCACACGGTAGGGCCGCTCGCCGTCCACCGCCTCGATCCGCAGCGTGATCTCGTCGCCCTCGCGCAGGCGCTCGGGGCAGGCCACCACCAGGCCGAAACCGAACTCCTGCGTCGAGTAAGCCCGGCCCGTATCGGTATCGCGCCGCGCGCTGACGTAGGCCTGGTTGGTGAATGCGGGCAGGTAATAACCCTCGGCGTCGACCCACCAGTGGGTGCCGCCGTGGTCGGTCCAGCAGCTGCCCGCATCACTGCTGCTGGATTCAGATTTTGGGACGATGCCCGCCAGGGTGCGCACGTAGTCCATGCGGGCCTCGTAGCGGGCCGCGTACTGATCCACGTACCTGATGGCCAGGTTGCCGTTTTCCCGGAGAACCAGCGCCTTCTCGTAGAGATCGTCATCGACGCCGGTCGCCGTCTCCAGGCTGGCCAGGTCGGCTTTCAGCGCGACCAGCGCAGCATCCCACTCGGTCAGCGCGGCGGCCACGGCCGGCGGGGCCGCAAACAGGTCGGTCAACCCCTGCGCGAGCACGGCGGTCACGCGGTTGGCGAGCGTGACGTCAACGCCATGAATGTCGTCGTCGACGCTGGGCAGCCCGCTGTTGCCCTCGGTGAAGTCGCTGCGCCACTTGTACAGCGCCTCCAGCCGGGATTGGTATTCGGCGTCAATCAATGCAGCCTCCTCTGTTAGCCCCAAACACGCCAACGACAGCCGGGGCGTGGGCATGTCGCTGCATTTGCAATCGGCCGGCGGCCGCTTGGTGTAGGTGAACGTCACGGTGCGCGGCACCGCGTTGCGCCCCAGCCGGAACGGCCGCAGGCAGATGGACGGCACGCCTTCGCCCGCTTCGCGCGCGGCCGGGCGGAACTTGAACGACCAGCGCCCGCTGCCCGCCGCCGCCGGGTCGATGCGCGGCACGGTGAACAGCGCCGCCGCGCTGGCATAGGGCACGCCCGTGGTGGCCACCGGCAGCGTGCCCGACACATCACCGGCCACGCTCCAGCGCTCGGCGCCCACCACGTCGTCGTTGATGCAGCGCAGCGTCACCGCCTGCGTGGGCGCGCCGGGCGGCACGGCCACGCCGGCCAGCGCCACCTTGCCGCCCAGCGCCAGCAGCCAGGCCTGGGTGCGCAGCGGCACGTCGATGGCGGCCTGCCCGCCCACCGTGCGGTCGGCCGCCACCACGCCGGCCACTTCCACCAGGGCGGAATCGGCCAGCGCCAGCAGCAGGTCGTGAAAACTCTCGATGGCCGGCTGCGCCGCGTCCACGTCGCCAAAGGTCTCGCTGGCCACGCCGTCCGTCACGGTGACCACGTAGCCGCCCGTCACCGCCAGCACCGGCGTGCCGGCCGGCACGTTGCGCTCCAGCGCCGGCGACAGGCCGAACTGCCAGGCGCCGTCCTTGAAGCGGCGCCACGGCCGGTACACCTGCGGGTCGCTGCCGAACTGGATGCGCGGGCTGGCGGCGTCCAGCTCTTGCTGCGCGTTCAGCGGCAGGCCGCCAAAGTCCCACTGCGGGCCGGTCTGCACCGCCGTGCCGGCCGGCCAGTCGGCCAGCAGCGCCCAGGCGGTGGGCGTGCGCACCAGGCGGGGCTCGACCGAAACACGAATGCTGTTGCCCACCGCACCTGGCGCGCGGGCCCGCAGTTGCACCTCGCGCACGTCCAGCAGCGCGTGCGCGGTGGCCACGCCCAGGTCGGCCAGGGTCAGCGTGATGCCCTGCAGCGGCGCGGCGGCATCCACCGCCAGCACCTGCAGGCCGCCATTGCCCACACCCACGAACTGCGGCACGCTGGCGCGCGGCACGCCGCCGGTGGCGCTGATGCGCACCTGCACGTCGGCGGCCTCGTGGCCAATGTAGTCGCCCGCCAGGCGCACCCGGCCACCGCCCGTGCGCTGCGCGTGCACGCGCTCGATGGCGCGGCTGGCGCGCACGCTGCTGGCCACCAGCGCGGCGGTGCGCGCGAGGTTGTGGCGGCCGGAGAGGAAGCGCTGCACGGAAGGCATGCGGGCATGGTGCCGGCCCGCCGCGCCCGTCGCCAACTAAAACGCTTTACTAATGACCGCGGCTGCGCCGCATGACGAATGACGAATGACTTCGCTGCGCTTCAATGACCAATGGCGCTTTGTCATTTGTCATGCGCCGCCAGGCGCGGTCATTCGTCATGCAAGGTCAGCGCGCCAGGCGCCCCAGCCGCTTCAGCTCGGGCTCGATCATGCGGGCCAGTCGCGCCGGGTCGTTCACGCCGTTCGCGTTGAGGGTGATGTTGACGTTGGGCGCCGCCATGCCACCACCCTTGCCGCCGCTGCTGCCCGACGAGCCGCTGCCGCCACCACCGCCCGCGCCACCGCTCTGGCTGCGCTCCTTGCGCTGGCGCTTCTCGGCGCGCTCGATCTGCCCCAGCAGGCTCAGCTGCTCCTGCAGCAAGGCCACCTCTTCGGCAAAGCGCTGCGCCGCCCCATGGTCGCCGCGCACGCTGGCGCGCTCGGCCTCCAGCTGCGCCAGCTGGATCTGGCGCTCCACCTCGGCACGGTCGCGCGCCGCACGCGCCTGGGCAATCTCCTCTTCGCTGCCGCTCAGCTCCAGCAGGCGCATGCGCAAGTCGTCCACGCCCTTGGCCGCGCCGCTGTTGCGCCGCTCCAGCGCCTGCTGGCGCGCGTCGATGCCCTCCAGCGCCGCCGCATACTCCTCGGCCATCCGGCGCAGGTCGCCGTAATAGCTGTTCCAGGCACCGATGTACTGGTTCCAGCTCATGCCGGTGCCCAGGTACTTTTGCAGCGTGCCCACCATCGTCTCGGCGTGGCGCGCCGCCTCGTCGGCATAGCGGCTGGCCTGTGTGCGGGCCGACAGCCAGGTGAACTCGATGGCCTGTGCGGCCTGCTCGTGCGCCTCGCGCGCGGCGTCAGCGCCTTCGGCCGCCTCTTCGCCCGCGCCACGCGCCTGCATGCCCGCGCGCTCGGCGGCGCCGCCGAACTGCCGCATCGCCGCGATGGCATCGGCCATGCTGACCACCACCGCCTTGCCGGCCTCGTCGGCCTGGATCACGAAGCCGTGCTGCTTGGCTTGCGCCACCAGCGCCGCATCGGCCACGCCGTTGTTGGCGGCGATCTGCGCCTCGGCCATCACGCGCCAGGCGTCATTGAGCTCACGCGCGGTGGCGCTGCCGGAGGCCTTCACCATGTCGAACGCGGTGCGCGCGCTGTGCGCCATCGCGTTCAGCTCGGCCTGCGGCTTCACGCCCAGCTGGCGCAGGGCCTCGCCCAGGCTCTGGATGCCGGGCAGCTGGTCGTGGATGGCGGCGCGCTGGCGGTCCAGCGCCTCCTGCACACGCTGCACGCCCGCCGCACCGATCTTGCCGGACTCGCCCACAGCCGCAAGCTGCTGCTCCAGCGCCGCCACAGCCTCCAGGCTGTCGGCCTTGGGCACGGCAGCGGCAAACGCCAGCTCGATGGCGCGCGCCGCCTCTTCGGACTGCGCGCCGGCCGCGTCGAGGGTCTCCATCACCAGCGCCACCGAGCCGATGGCGTCCTGCGCGCCCTTGCTGATTTGCCCCAGCGCCTGCGCCGAGTTCACGCCCAGCCGCGCGAAAGACGCCGTGAGGATCTGGTCATTGACCTGTGCCAGCTGCTGCGCGCTGATGACCCCCTGCGCGGCCGCGGCCTCCAGCTGGGTGCGCACGCGGTCGATCTGGCCCGCGTCCAGCTTGGCCAGTGCCTGCTGCCAGGCGTCGCCCACCTGCTGGGCAGTGAGCGTGCCGCCATTGCGCAGCGCCTCCAGCGCACGCGTGAAGCCGGCCACGCTGGTGGCGTCGTCGAAGCGCAGGCCCTCGACCAGCTTCTTCAGCGCCTCCTCCGCCTTGCCGCTTTCCTCGACGATGGCGTGGAACTGCTCCACGGCGGCAGCGGCGTTCAGGCCAGCCAGCCGGTCGGCGGTGTTCTCGGCCGCCAGGCCCAGCTGCTGCTGCGCCTGGGCAGCCGACATCCAGCGCCCTTCGGCTTCGCTGAACACCAGGGCGCCGGATGCCTGCGCGGCATTCAACTCTTCCATGCTGCGCACCAGCACGCCGGTGGCCTGCGAAATCTCGCTCAAACGCCGGGCCGCGCGCGCATCCTTCTCGGCCAGCGCATCGGTCAGCTGCGCCTGCTGCTGCTGTTGTTGGCGCAGCTCCATGTAGGCCATGGAGATGCGCAACACCTGGTCGGCAATGGTGGCGTAGCCCAGGCTGCGCGCAATGTGGGCAAAACGCTGCTGAGCGGCCGACGCCACGTTGATGGCTGCGCCCGCACGCGCGCCCGAGGCCGCCACCGCATCCAGCGCCCGCGCGCTGCTCAGCGCCGCCACGCCGAACTCATAGACCGTCTTGACCGTCTTGATGGCCACCATGGCCAGCATCACCTGGCCGGCGCGCCAGGCCACGGTGGCCACGGTGTCCAGGTTGTCGGCCAGCAGGTCGATGGCGCTGGCGATCTTCTGCGATGCCCCACTGGCCTGGTCGGCCTGGCTGACGAACAGCGACCAGGACGTGGCCAGGTTCTCCATCGAGCGGCCGATGGTCTGCGGCAGCGTGCCGAACTCCTGCTCCAGCACATCCGCCTGGGACTGCAGCGCCCGGATCACGGTGTCTGCGCTCAGCTTGCCGGCCTGCGACATGGCTCGCAGCTCGCCGGTGGTGACCTTCAGGCCGTCGGCCAGCGCGCGGGCCAGGCGCGGCGCCTGCTCCATCACCGAGTTGAACTCGTCACCCCGCAGCACCCCCGACTGCAGGCCCTGGATCAGCTGGGTGACCGCCGCCTGGCTGGCCTCGGCCGAGGCGCCCGACAGCTGCACCGCCTGGTTGATCGACTCGGTGATGGCCAGGCTTTGTTCGGCAGCCTGCTGCGCACTCAGGCCGGCATCCTTGCCGACGGCGGCGATGCGGCTGAACAGGTCGCCCGTGGCGCCCAGGTCGCTGTTGGTGCGCTGCGCCGTCTGCGCCACGCGCTCCCACATCTCCTCGAACAGCTGACCTTCGCCGGTCACCAGCTTGATGCGCGCCTGCAGGTTGCTCACGGCGTCGGCCGTGGCGGTGAGCCCGCGCACCGAGTGCACCACGCCCATCAGGCCCTGCAGGCCGATGTACGCGTTGCGCACCAGCGCCAGTTCCGCGCTGATGGACTTGACCCCATCGGCGATGCGGCGGTGCGAGGTGGTCTGCTTCTGCGCGCTGCGCTCGCTCTCGCCCGCCAGGTTCTTGACGTCGGCGGCCATGCCGGCCAGCTCTTGCTGGCCAGTGGCTTGCGCCTCAACAACCAGCTTGGCCTTCAGATCGGTTGCCATGGTGCTCCTCTCGCTTTAACATCCAGCCATGCTTCGCTTCATGGCTTTCTTTGCGCTGCTCGCCTTCGTGCTGCTGGGTTACGGCCTGGTGCTGCCAGCGGTGTTGGCGCTGGGCGTGGCGCTGGCCGCGCCCTGGGCCGGCATCTGCTGGCGCCTGCTTGGCCCGCGCCACTGACCCCACGCCCCCAAACAAAAACCGCGCCCGGCACAAACGCCCGGCGCGGTTTTTTCATGGGCGCGCGCGGCCTGTCGCCAGGCCACATCACCGTCAGGCCGGCAGGTCCGGCATCGTGTCGATGCGCATGAAGGGGCCGTACATCGGGTCGGTCTGCAGATCCGGCACGTACAGCGCCTGGCCGCCGAGCGTCAGCTCGCTGGCCTCGTCGGTGATCCAGCCGAAGTCGCCGTTCATCGCCAGGCTGATGCGCGGAATGATCACGCGCACCTTCTGGCCGTCGCCGTTGATGCCGCTGAAAACGATGCCCTTCTCGACATTGGTCTTGCTGAAGGCCGCGATGTTGATGAAGCCGGCGTACTCATAGTCGACCTTCAGCGGCTCGACGTGCTCGGGATCGGGCGCGCCCGGGTGGGCGATCAGGCGGCAGCGGCCGTGGTCGGCGTCGTCGATCAGGTAGTGCGTGCCCTCCACGTAGGTGATGGGCGTGCCGGCGGTGCTGTCCTCGATCACCACGCTGGACACGCGCGGGTGCTTCAGGAAGAAGTAGTCGCCCGGCGCCAGCCTGGCCAGCACCTCCTCGGTCACAGTGCCGCCCTCCTTGAGCACGGCCTCGCCGAAGAAGGCCTGCGCCAGCGTGCGGCTGTCGAACTGCACCATCGACAGGCTGACCTGCAGGCTCTTGCTGGTCTCCATTTCCTTCAGCGTCAGGCGCTGGCCGGAGCAGCTCTCGTTGAGCGTGGTGGTCTCGCGCGAGGGCGTGGCCGTGAGTGTGCGGTTGCCGCAGCCCACGGAATAGAGGTTGGTCAGAAAGCCCTGTTCGGCCCGGCCGTTGACCGGGTCGTAGGTGCCGATGTGGACCGGCCCCTGGCCGTTCCAGATGATCGGGGTGGAAACGTTGGCTGGCATGTGGGTGTGCTCCGTTGGGTTGAATCAGGGGGTGGCAGGGAGGGTGCGCCGTGCGCCCTCGCTCAGTCCTTTGCGCCTGGCTTGGCCGGCGTCGGCGCTGGCACCGGCGACGCATCGCGCGCGCTGCCGACGCCGATCAGCCAGTCGGCCTTGTGCGCCGGCAGCGTGAGCCGCGCGCCCGGCTGGTAGTCGCGGCCGGCGTGGCGGTGGGGTTTGACGAGTTCGATGTGCTTGGTTTTTTCCATGGAGACCTCCTGTACGGTTTGAAAGGTGGTTGTGGGCTCAGAGCCAGCCGTCGAGTTCCAGCTCGCGCGTCGCGGCAAAACCGGTCGAGCTGGTGACAACGAAGAAGCGCCAATGCCGGTGGCGCCCGGCCACCGCCACCGGATGGGTTGTGGCAACACCCGCCTGCGCGGTGTAGGACGCTGCGCTGTAAGCCGGCGACCAGTTGGCCGCGTCGTCGCTGTAGTCCAGCCGCCATGCGGTGTACACATCATTGGCATTGGGCACCACGCGCAGCGTGTGCACAAACCGAGGCTGCACGAACGACACCCGCAGCCAAGCTCCAGAGGCCGCTACACCGGCCGCGGCCCAGCGGGATGCGGCGACGCCGTCAAACGCGCGAAAGGCCTCAAAGCCGGCCGCATAGACGCTCGATGCCGAGGTCGTGGCGAAGCCAGGCGCCGCGTCGGCCACCATGGCGAGCGAGCCCCCAAACACAGGGAGCACCGTGCTGGCCTCGAACAAGCCCCAATGCGCGCTCGAGACCAATGCGCTGAGCATCGGTTGGTTGTTGACCAACGTGTGCATGGCGACCGGGCTGGCAGCCAATGCCGCCACGGCGACCGCGCTGCTGGCCACGGCAGTGCGCGCGGTCGCATGGGCCACAAGTGCATTCATGGAGGTCTGGCTCGCGGCCATCGCGGCCATCGCCGACGCGCTGGCAGCCACCTCGCCCATGGCCGTTGCGTTGCCGGCCAGCGACTGCATGGCAACGCTGTTGTTGACCAGATAGGTCAGCCCGGCGAGCGAGTCAAGCAGTTGCCGAAAGATGACCAGGTTGCCCGACACCGCGATCCAGTTGTTAAATGCGACTGGGCCTTCCAGCAGCTTTTGCGACACGATGGCGGGGCCGTGCAGCAGCTCGTCTGACGCGCCGCCACCGGCCGCATCGACCGCGCTTTTGAGTTCGTTGACCGCCGCCACCAAGTTGCTCTTAGCCGAGGTGGTCAACGCCTGCAGCGAACCCTGGGCGGCAAGCAGCGACTTGACATCGCCGCCCACAGCCTGAGCCAGTGCGGTCAAACGCTGTTGCAAGCTCATGACTTCAGGCCTTTGCGTCGGTGTAATCGGCCACCAGGTCGTGATCCGGGTTGCCGATGGCGGCGGCGCTTTGGGCGCCGATGTTGCTGCGGGCCTGGGCCTGCTGCGGCTCGGTCAGCACCTGTGCGGCGTCGAAGCGCACGCGGTTGGCGATCTCGCCGGCGATGGTGGCGGCGAAGTTGGGGTCGTCGTTCAGCGCAGCGGCCAATTCGGCCAGGGTGTCGAGCGCCGCGGCCGCGCCATCGGTCAGCTCGTCCTTCACCAAAGTCTTGGCGGCCTCGATGGTGTCGTGGATCTTGTCGGCCGACCAGGTGACGGTGGTGGCGCCGTCGCCGGCGGCATCGTCAATGGCCACGCCGCCGGTGCCAGCGTTGTCCAGGGCGGTCTTCAGCTCGTTGATGGCGGCGACCAGGTTGTTCTTGGCCGTGGTGCTGAGCGCCGACAGGCTGCCCTGCGCCTGCAGCAGGGCCTTCACGTCGGCGCCCATGGCCTGGGCCAGGGCGATGAGGCGTTGTTCAAGAGTCATGGTGGTTCCTTTCAGGCCTTGGCCAGGATGTAGTACGCAAAGGGATCGGGCACGAGGTCGTCGCGCACGTACACGCCGCCGTCGGTGCCGGCGATGGCGCGGTTGCCGGGGTCGGCACTGATGCCGGCGCCGCCGCCCGTGCCAGGCACGGCCGGGCCGGGCACGCCGACGACGGTGATGCCGACGCTGTGGCCCTGGTGGGTGACGGTGGTCACTAGCTGGCAGGCGGGCTCGATGACGGTGGTGCTCATGGGCGGACTCTCAGGGGGTGGTCACCGCGTCGAGCAGTGCCAGCGTGAAGGTGCAGGTGTGCATGACGCGGCCGCTGCTGTCCTGGTAGCGGATGTCGCCCGACAGCAGGCCGGCGGGCCAGCCGGCGGTGTCCGCCGGCTCGGCCCCCAGCTCGTAGCGGCCGCTCGCCACGTCGGTCGGCGTGACGGCCAGTGCCGCCACGCGGCGCCCAGCGGCATCGCGCAACCAGCAGTCGATCTGCCAGCCGGCCACCGGCACGCCGGCGCCGCCGCTTTGCAGCTGGCAGTGCAGGCGCAACGTGCCGCCGCGCTTGAGGGTGAGGGCCGGCTCGCTGCTCATGGCGCGTCAGGCTCGCGGCGGGCATGGGGCCACCTCGTCGCGGTGCATCACATGGTGCATCTGGTACACGTCGGCAAATAGCAGCACGCTGGCGTCGTAGTCGAGCACCTTGCCGGATTGCCAGCCGATGACGCGGGCGCCGGCGGCGGCGGGCTTGTGGCCGATGAGCACGGCGCGCACCTGGCCGATGAGCTGGCGCATGTCGGCCTGCATCTGCTCGCCACGCGCCTCGCGCCAGTTGCGCAGGGCCAGCACCACGCCGAACTCGACCAGCGATTCCTGCGCGCACACGCCGATGCTGGTGGGCACCTTGCCGGTGTTGTTCTCCTCGGCAAAGATCACATAGGCGCTGGGCGTGCGAAAGCCGCGCAGCTCTTTCACCGCGGCGTAGTCGGCCGCGCCGCCAACGAAGTGCAGCGCGGGCAGCTGAGTGACCAGGCGCTCAACGATGAGCGAGGTGTCGAAGGGCGCAAAGCTCATGCCCGCTACCTCCAGGCGCGCAGCTGCTTGCGGCCGAAGACCAGCGGCGCGCTGTCGAAGCGCGCGTCGAGCTTGTGCACGGCCACCGGGTCGCCGGCGCCCAGCGCGAACTTGCCGTCGGCCACTTGCTGCAGCAGGCGCAGCGCATCGCGCCAGGCGCGCTCGATGGGGTCCTTGCCGTCGGGCGCGAGTCGGTTCTTGTGCAGGTGGTAGCGCGCGATGGCGCGGCACCAGGCGGTGACCAGGCGGTGCACGGGCTGCAGCGGCAGCGCGTAGCCGCGCTTGGCCAGGTAGCCGTCGATCACGGCGTCGGCATCGGCCACGGCGGCGTCGATGCGGGCCACGGCGCGCTGCGCGGCGGCCACGTCGTCGGCCGGCCAGGCGCCCACGTCCTGCCCGCGCAGCAGCGCGTCGAGCAGGCCGGCCGCGACTGGCTGGGCGTGCTCGTCGCTGGCCACCTCGGAGAGCTCCAGCGCTCCGGGGTTTTCAGCGAGTTCGGCATGAGTGATGTAGGGCATGGCCTTTGCAAAAAATTGGGTTGCCGGGGCGTTCGCTTGGGTCGGCCTATCCGCCCCCGGCCGCAGACGCGGCGCAGTCGCCGCACGGCTCTGGAGGTGTCGGTTACAGCCAGTCGGCGACCAGCAGGTCCACCACGTTTTTCACGGGGTTGGACTCGGTCGCGGTGCCGGCGGCGTTGGGCACCAGGTCGGCCTCGAGCAGCTTCTTGGCGTCGAAGCGCAGCTTCTTGGGCACCACCAGCAGGTTGGGGCTGATGCCCAGCGGGCGGCCGTGGTCGCCGGTGCGGGTTTCCATGGCGGTGATGGCGGCGGTCAGGTTCTCGGCGTTCAGCGTGGCGTTGCTGGCATGCGCCAGCTGCCAGAAGCCGTAGCCGGCGTTGCGCCGCGCGTCCACGCCGTACACGTATTGGCTGCGGTTGAACACGTTGTCGTCGGTCTCGGCCGTGAGCGCCACGAAGTTGGGCGCCTTGCGGGTCTGGTAGATCAGCGGCTTGAGGGCGCGGCGCGTGTCCAGCAGGTACCACACGTCGCCCGTGCCGTTGCCGGTGGCGTTGCTCTGGGCGACGGGCTTGCCCTTGTCGTTCAGCACCGGGTGCGTGGCGCTGAAGAAGGGCTGGCCGTCGTAGCACAGCCCGCTGTGGCCGCTCTTGAGCATGCCGAACACCAGTTGGTCGGGGTGCGCCTCCACCGCGCGGCCCATCTCGGTCATGAGCGGGGTGTAGACGCCGTAGGTGTCGTCCTCGATGGCGGTGCGCGGCACGCCCACGGTCAGCTCGAAGGGCCGGTTCTTGATGGTGTAGCCGTGGTTGCCGATGGCGTGCACCACGCGGTCGCCCAGCCATTCGCGCAGGCCGGGCAGCTGGCCGAGCCAGCCGTATTCCTCGGCGCCGGTGGTGCTGGGCACGGTGGTGGCGATCTGGCCGTACTGGCTGGCGGCCTGGCCGAGCCCGGCCTTGAAGGCGGCGTTGAACGCGACGAACAGCGTCTTGAGGTTGGCGTTGTTGATGAGCATGAAGGGCTCCTGAAATGAGGGGGCGTCGGCTTGAAGAGGTGATCGATGTCGGGGGGGGCGCGCGTCAGCCCGCCGGCGGGGCCGCGGCAGGCGCCACGGCGGCGCCGACATGCACCCACACGCCGGCGTCATCGACGTCGAACACCGGGCCGGCCACGCAGGTACCGGTGGCACCCACGGTCTGGTCGTCCACCACGTAGGCGGCGGCGCCGATGTCGGCGCGCGTCAGCTCGGCAGCGCCGCTGCCGTTGTCGAAGCGGAACACGCCCAGGACGCCTTCCACGCGCGAGTCGCCCGCGGCGGCGCTGGCGCGTGCCGTGGCCACGGCGCGCACCGGCGTGGCGGCGGCGGCGGTGGCCGCGGCAGCGGCGCCCGCGCTGTCCAGCACATACAGGGCGCCGGCGTAGATCACGGCGGCGGCGGCCAGCGGATCGCTCACGCGGCGGCCGTCGCGCTCGGGCGTGGGGCGGTCTTGAGTCAAGGCGGTCATGGGTGTTGCTCCTGGTGCAAAGGCGTTGCGTCAGGCCGCGGCGCGGCCGGTGGCGAACTGCTCGGGGGTCAGGCCGCAGGCGGCGGCCACGGCGCGTTCGTCGGCGCTCAGGCCGTGCTGGTCAAGACCGGCGGGCGCCTGGCCAGCGGTCTGGGTGCCGGCCAGCGCGGCAATGGGCTGCGCGCTGGCCAGGTACTGCTTGAGGGCGGCGATGTTGGCCTTGCCCAGGTCGCGCGCCCACACCTCCTGCGCGGGCAGCAGGCGGCCATCGGCCAGGGCGGGTGCCACCAGGTCATCGACCTCGCGCACCTGCACCTTGGCGCTCAGCGTGGCCATGCTGGCCTGCATCTCCTGCAGGGCCTCGATGGGCACGAACTTGGCCGGGTCGGGCGTGGCGGGCGTGGCGATGACGGCCGCCGTTGCATTGCAGGCGGCAACGATGGCGTCGGCGTTGGCATCGGCCTGCAGCTTGAGGCCCGTGAGCGCGGCATCGGCCTGGGCACGGCGCGCGGCGCAGGCGGCCAGGGCCGCTTCTTCGGTGGTGTCGGCGGGCAGGCCCAGGGCGGCCAGCAGTTTCTGGAGCAGGGTCACATCGGTCTCCTGTGGGTGGGTCGGGTTGAAACGGGCCGTGGCCGCGGCCGTCAGGTCGATGGCCTGCATGCCGTGGATGGCGGGGTTGTTGGTGAGCGCGCCCATCAGCACGCGCTGCAGCGCGCCGCTGGCGGGGTCGTACTGAATGACGGGGCTGAAGTAGCGGTACTCGCCGTCCTGCACCTGCTGGCGCGCGCGCGGCGTCAGCTCGGCCTCGGCGAACAGGCCGCGCCCGTCGATCCAGCGCAGCGCGTGGATCCAGCCCGCGGCCGGCGCCGGCCGGCCGTTGGACTCGGCGTGCAGCGTCTGGTGCTCGTAGTCGATCACCAGCGGCTGCGCCGGGTTGTGCGCGGCGATGACGCGCGCGGCAATGGCGGCATCCACGCGCCAGGCCGGCACGTCGAGCGCGCGGCCGTCGCTGGGGCCAAAGTCGCCCGCCGGGGTGATCTGCATCAGCACGCGGCCCGCCGGCGCGGCGCCGGCCTCCTGCAGGCCCGCGGCGTCGAACAGGCAGGCGGCCACGGCCACCGCGCCTGCAGCGGGCCGGGATTTGCGGGTGATGGGCGCTTTCGATGCCATGGGCGGCATCGTCGCGCGAGGGGGTGCGCCGGGCGAACTAAAGCGCTTTAGTTTTGATCGTCGCCGGGGGCGTTGCCGTCCAGGTCCAGCCGGCCCTGCCGGCGGGCCAGCTCCTCGCGCCGGGCGGCGTCGATGATCTGGCGCGCGCGCATCTCGGTGATGCCGTACTTTTGCGCCATGGCGCGGTAGTCGCCGCGGAACTCGTCCCACATGGCCCGGTCGCGCGCGTCCATGTCGAAGCCCGGATTCTTGGCCAGGTAGAAGTTGAACCCGCCCAGCCGGTCGGACACGTGGCGCAGCTGGCCCTGCACCTGCTGCGCCCAGGCCTGCAGCTGCGCCGCCCAGTCACCGGCCGGGGCGGCGCAGCCCGCGCGCTCGTCGGCCAGCACCAGGGCCTCGAACAGGCACTGCGCCAGCTCGCGCGAGCTGCCGGCCAGGCGCTCGGGCAGCAGCGCGTCCATCACGGCGACCTCGGCGGGAGACATGTGGCGCGCGCTGGACATCACCGAACCTCCACCCCGCGCTTTTGCCACAGCTTGAGCGCCTCGATCACGGCGTCGAGCTGCGCGGCGCTGCACCAGCGCAGCGCCGACACGCCGGTCTGCCGCTGCACGAAGGCATCCAGCGCCTGCGCGCTTTTGTTGTGCACCAGGCCGCGGCGCGCCATGTCCAGCCAGATCGCCCACACCTTGCGCTCGCGCGGGCTGGCGACCAGGTAGCGGGCCTCGAACCCGGCGCGGCGCTGCGGGCTGGCCACACCCGCTGCTTCAGCCAGCCCCTGCAGGTGGTCGCGCACCTGCCGCTGCTGCGCGGGCGTGCAGTCCTTGCTGCTGGTGTGGCCGGTGAGGTGATTGAGCAGCGCGCGGTAGTCCTCGTCCGTCAAGCGCAGCCTGGCCTTGAGCACATGGATGGCGGCGATGTGGTTGGCGGTCACGGCAGCGCCTCCAGCGGCAGGCGCTGCGCGGGCAGCTCCAGCGTTTGCGCCAGCAACGCGCCGTCGGGCATGCGCGCCACGGCCACCAGCTCGCCCACGTGCTGCTGCAGGCCCACGCCCGACCACGACCGGCCGGCGTGCAGCACGACGCCGCCGGCGCGCACGCGGCGCAGGAACCAGGACGATTCCACGCGGCCGGTGCGGCCGCGGTAGGCGGCCCAGGCCGTCGCGACCTTGCGCGCATCGGCCGGCCAGTAGCCGCCCTGCAGCCGGTAGACCGTGCGCCGCGACAGCCCCAGCGCCTGCGCAGCGTCGGCGACCGATTGCGCGCGCAGCCAGGCCAGCAGATCGGGCGGCGCGGCGGCTTCGGATTGCGGGCCGTTCAGGCACGTTCGCGCCGCCGGACGTACATCGGCCGCACCCGGCGCCCAATCGGCGCGCCTACCCCTGTGCAAATCGTTTCCTGACGCACCGCCAGCGCCATGACCCGGCGCCAGATCGGCTGGACGACCAAACTGCGTCATCACATCTTGCTCCTCGCGTTGGCGTGGCCGATGTGCCAGCCGCTGCAGTGCGGGCAGCGGTAGGCGGCCATGTAGCCCAGCGCACCGCCGTAGGCCTGGGCCAGTTTCCAGATGGCGCGGCGCGCGGCGGCCTCGTCGGCGTGGCGCACCTTGCGGCCGCACTGGTTGCGGCGGATGCGGCGCTTGCTGCTCATGACCGCGACCTCCATCCGCTCTTGCGATCCCACCGTGCAATCACCTCGTCCTCGGCGCCGGGGCGGCGATCAACGATGCGCCAGCTCACTTGCTCGTCGGTGGTGACGGCCAGCAGCACCACGGCGGCCTTGGCGTTCGCCAGATCGCTGGCGCTGTCGGGCTGGCCGCTGCGAATGGTCTGCACGTGCTTCCACGCGCCGGCGGTGTTGACTTGCAGAAGGCGGGGCATCACGCCACCTGCGCCTGGTCGGTCACGGCCGCCGCGTCGGACTCGCCACCGAGCGCCTCCACCAGGTCGTCAATGAGACTGGACAGCTCCCCGGTGATCAGAGCCACATCGGCGTCGAAGCGGTCCTCTGTGGGCGCATCTTGGCGGGTGTCCAACACACCCTCCTGGAAGGCGATCTTCAGCAGCTGCAGCCGCTGCGTCAGCGTGAAGCCGATGCGGCCTGCCCAGCTCAGCGCCAGGCGCGTGGGCAGCTTCCCCTCTGCGATGTGCTGGCGCACTTCCTCGATCTGCAACGGGTGGCGGCCGAACTTGACGACGGCCGGCTCTTCGCCGCCGCCCATCAGCTCGCACTCGCGTTCGATGTTGAAGGCGTGGGGCAGGGCGTCGCCTTCGGCGTCGGCCAGCCAGGCGGCCATGGCGGCCTGCGGCGAGGTGGCGGTCTGCAGCAGGCCCACGCCGAAGCCCTTGCCGGCCACGCGCACCAGGCTGGTGATGACCTCGTCGGCCTTGCCCTGCGCGCCCACGTCCATCACCAGCCAGCGCTGCGTGGGCTCGATCCACACCGTGACGGTGCTGCGGCGCGGGAAGGCTTGCGGCAGCAGCGAGATCAGCGCGTCGTCGCGCAGGTCACGCAACTCCTTCTTGCCGGGCTTGCGGCCGGTGGTCTTCTCGATGTGCTGTACCGCTTCTTCCACCTTGCGGCGCACGGCATCGCCGGGCACGGCCTTGGTCTCGATGGCGAAGCGGGCGATCCATTGCCCGTCCACGGTTTCGACCAGCGCGCCGTGCTCGTCGCCGCGCGGCGGCACCCAGCCGGTGGACCTCTGCTGCGTGGCGCCGCACTCCGCAAATGGCTCGGCGGCGAGCGCGCTCTCCAGCTCGGCGGCGCTGGCGGGCCAGCTGCCCAGGCGATAGATCATGGCTTGCTTGAACATGGCTTTTCCTTCACGGTGAATCGGTTGCACGTGGTGGCGGCGCCCACGCCGAAGCCGCCGACGCTGCAGTGCAGGCGCCAGAGGTCGTTGTAGGCGCCGGCGGGCTGGCGCGGTTCGGCGTGGGCGCACTGGCCGCAGCCGGGCGCGTTACGGGCCAGGCGCAGGCCCTGGGTGGCCTGGGCGCGGGCGATGGGGCCTGCGCGTCTCATTCGGGGCTCACGCCATTGAGGTGATTGACGGTGGCGAGCAGCTCGCCTTGCTGCTGCCGGTGCTCTTCGGCGATGTCGTGCTGGTTGCGCTTCTCGACCACATCCGTACGGCTCTCAGCCTCGTCATCACGGAGCGAAGCCCAGGTAGCGTGCTCGGCAGCCTTGTCGCTCAGCGCCTTGATCACATTGGCCTTGTTCACGCCGCCACCTCCGCGCCCTTGACGGCCTGCTTGACGATGGCGCTGACGGTCTTTTCGACGTCGCCGTCCACGCTCTTGATCAGCGGCGCGTCGGTGTCTGCCGTCACCGTGACGCCCAGGCGCTTGAGCAGCTTGCCGTCGAGCTGTTCAAGGGCGGCGGCCACGGGGCGGGGCTGGTTGACCACCAGCATCACGGCCTGCTCGTGTGTCAGCGCGCCTTCGGCGGCCAGCTTGTCGATGCGCGCGACCAGCTGCTCATCGCTGTCCCACGTCATCTTGCCGCGCTGTTTCTGGAGGCCGAATTTCAAGCCATCGACGACGATGGTGCGCGGGCGCGCGAAGCATTCGGGGTGCGCCGCTATGTCGGCGGCCAGGTCGTTGTGCAGCGCGGCGATCTTGCGCGCGGCGCGCAGGATGTCGGGCATGGCGCCGCGCTCGACGGTGGAGATCTCGTCTTTCATGGCCTGCACCAGGGCGGCCAGCTTGTCGCGCGCGGCGGCGTAGCTGGCCGCCTGCTTGCGCATGGTGTCGAGTGGGGTGGTGGTCATGGCGGGTCTCCGGTCAATGGAAGGCGGTGGATGGCGGCAGCGTGGGCGGCGCGCCGTGGCTGGCCAGCAGCGCGCGCGAGGCGCTGACCAGGCTGCGCTGCGCCAGGTGGCCGAGCTGCGGGTGCGTGCGCACGATGGCGACGTAGGTGTGGATCAGCGCGTCGAGCGCGGTGGCGGCGTCGGGCGCGTCGGCGCGCAGCACGGCCAGCAGCTGGTGCGCCAGGTCGACGAAGGCGCGCGATTCGGGATCGGGCGCGGGCGCGGGGGTGGTGGCGGTAGTGCTCATCGGCAGGCTCCGTGGCTGGGGTGGGCAAGAAAGTCGAGCGCGCCGGGCCGCAGCGGCGGCGCGGGCGGCGGCACGTAGGGCTGGGGCGCGGCGCGGTAGGCGGGCGGCGTGACCGGGCCGCGCCGCGCGGGCGGGGCCGGCGGCGCGCGCAGCGTGGCGG
>NZ_JBHUEP010000012.1:96762-315549 GCF_042680925.1 Ottowia beijingensis | reverse complement strand
GCGGCCGCGCCGGGCGGCAGATGGCCGGGGTGCAGCGGCAGGCGCGCCGGCTGCTGCAGGTGCGCCAGCACCTCGTCGGCCACCACCCAGGCCACGGCGCGGGCGCCGGTGCGCCGGTGATCGTGCACGCGGCTCACCCAGCCGTAGCCGGCCAGATCGTCCAGGATGGCGTGCAGCCGCTTGGCCGTCAGCGGCTGGGCGCGGTACAGGCTGAGCAGATCGGCCGCGCTGGCGCGGCCCTGGGCGTACAGCAGGCGCACGATGGCCTCGTAGCGCTCGGTCATCAGGCGGTGGGTGATCACAGCTGCGCCCCCACCATGGCCAGGGCGGCCAGCACCACCAGCGCCCAGCGCACGGCCTCGAGCAGCCAGCGCGGGCGGTGGTACGGGCCTTCAATGGGGTTGCGCCAGCTGGCGGTGCGGAAGGCCTCGCCCTCGGTGCGCGGGAAGCGGCGCGTGGTGTCGTTGACGGCGGCGCTCATGGACCGACCTTTCGCGCGCCCACGGCGCGGGCCTGCGGGTAGCGCGTGAGCGCATCGACGATGGCATCGCAGCTGCTGCTGCAGGCGCGCAGCTCGTAGCGCGCGCAGCCCAGGCAGGTGATCTTGACCAGGTACAGGTGCAGGGTCTGGTGCATGGCGGCCTCCATCAGCAGTGGGTCACCACGGCCGCGTCGACCTTGGGGTAACCGGCCGCGGCGGCGGCGTTCATGGCGCGGGCCACCAGGTTGTGCACGGCCAGCGGGTAGCAGGTGCTCACGGCTCCATCACCACCCTTGGCGCCGCGCGGCGTGCGGATCAGGCGCGCGCGCAGCGCGTTGAAGGCATCGGGCTCGAACACATCCTCTGGCCGCAGGTCGAAGCGCGCGAACTTGTGCTGCAGGTAGCCCTCCAGGTCGTTGTCCAGCGGCGGCAGCTCCACCACCTCGCAGCGCTGCATCACCTCGCGCACCTCGGGGTTCTGGCTGTGCAGCACGTTGCGCAGCTCGGGCTGGGCGATCAGCGCCACGCCGATCACGCGCTGCATGCCGTCCTTCAGCTCCAGGAAGCGCTTGAGGTGCTTGAGCGTGGCCAGCGGCAGGCAGTGCGCCTCCTCGATCAGCAGCAGGTGGCGGCGGCCGGCGCGGCGGCTGTCGCGCAGCAGCTGGTGCAGCTGGGCAAAGCGCGCCTGCGGGCTCCTCTTGATCTTGAGTTGCGGATCCAGCGCGTAGGCAATGGCCTCGGCGATGTGCGTGGCGCGCAGGGTCTTGCCCTTGGTGTCGGTGGCCTCCATGGCCAGCACGTAGGGCTTGATGATGACGATGTCTTTGCCCTCGTCGATCAGCCGCTGCTCCAGCTCTTCGGCCAGCGTGGTCTTGCCGGCGCCCGACTCGGCCACCATCGCGAAGAAGCCGTGGTTCTGCGCCACGTCCAGCAGCGCGGCGCGGGCGTAGCGCACCGCCGGGCTCTGGTACACGTCGTCGCGGCTTTGCACGTCATCCACGAAGGGGCTGCGCGGCAGCTTGAAGTGCTTGAGCGCCTGTGGGGTGATGGGGGTGTTCTGCAGTAACATCGGTTCTTCCTTCTCGGTTGGGTTTTGGTTGACTTCGACAGGGGCGGAAACACAGGCCTCGGGCGTTGGCGCGCTCGGGGCCTTTTCTTTGGCGTCGTCGCCGGTGGCCAGCGACACATCGCGCAGCTCGGCGGTGGTGGCACCGGCGTTGCGCAGCGCGTCGACCACGCTGGCGCGCACGGCGGCGGTGCGGCGCTTGGGCCATTCACCGCGGCTGACGATGGCGTTGATGGCCGCCAGGCTCTGGCCGCTCTCACGGGCCAGATCGCGCTGGCTGAGCGCGATGCGGCCGAGGGTGTTGGCGAGGGTCATTGCAGCGCCACCAAGTCAACGGCGAGGTCGTTCTCGACGTGGTCGGCCGTGACGCGCATGATCTCGGCCACGCCCTGGTTGTCGTTGCACGCCTTGGCAATGGCCGATGCGGCCAACAGCAAGGCGACGACCGCGCGGCGCGGTTTTTCCTTGGCCAGATGCTCCAGCAGCTTGTGCGACAGCTCTTCTTCTCGGGTCTGGGTTCGCATGGTTCCTTCCTTCACTCATTCGCAGCCACGCCACCCACCACGCGCAAACCAGCGCGGACGGTGAGGCGGTGCTGCAGGGTTGCCAGCTGGTCTTCCGGCACGCCCTCGGGGTGCCAGGCGCGCAGCTGGGAAACGCGCTCGGGATTCATGGCCACGCCCAGCGCCGTCAGCTCGCGCGTGGCCTCGAAGTGGGTGAGCAGGCGCGGCTCGGCCGCAGCGGCCGGGGCCTGCACGGTGGGCTGCAGCGGCGTGCCGCGCTTGGGGATGGGCGTGGGCAGCACGGCCTCGCGCGCCTGGCGCAGCGGGTCGATGCGGCCGCCGAAGGGCAGCGCCTTGGCCTTGCGCGCGCGCTCGGCCTCTTCGTCGGTGGCGGCGTCGTAGGTGCGGCGCGCGATCTCGCTGCGGTGGCGGTCGGCGGCGGTTTGCGGCATGGCGGCAAAGCCCAGGCCGAACACCGGCGCGTCGGTGCGCAGGCCCGCGTCGTTGCGCTCGACCTGCGGGATGGCGATGAGCCGCTCGCTGCCGTCTTCGGCCACTTCCACGATGCATGCGCTGGCCGTGGCGTAGGGGTTGTAGGTGACCAGCAGCTTCTCGCCGACCATCACGTCGCCCAGCTGCTGCAGCGCTGGGCGCAGGTCGTACTCGCGGCCCTTGAACTCGACGGTGAGCGTTTGCGTGATGCGGCGTGCCACCGGCTCGTGCGTCAGCAGCTCGCGGCACAGCTCGGGCGCGGGGGCCACGCGCAGCTGCTCGGGCGCAATCGTCAGCCACAGGTCGGTGCGGGTGCGGCCGTGGCGGCTGTGCTCGGCGCTGGCGTTGAAGTGCCGCGCCCAGCAGCGGGCGCTGTCGTTGAGCTGCGCCAGGCTGTGCACGGGCTGAAAGCGCAGTGCGGCCTCGAACTTGCGCTCCACGATGTCCTGCGCCTTCTCCACCTGTCCGGTGGCCCAGGGCGCGCCGGGCATGTGCGCCTCTTGCCGCACCTGCAGGCGGCGGAACAGGTTGCGCGCCATGCCGCTGGTGTTGGCCGCGCCGCGGTCCATGTAGACCATCAGCGGCACGCCGTGGAAGGGGTCGGCCTGGCCGCCCACGGTGCGCTGGCAGATGGCGGCGATGAAGCTCTCGGCCAGGTTGAGCGCGCTCTCGGCGCCCATCACGTAGTGCACGAAGAGCGCGCCGCTGTAGTGGTCGGTGACCACGTAGCGCCACACGCGCTCGGCCTCCACGCGCTCCAGCGCCTTGGGCTTGTTCTTGTAGAACTTGTCGGCGTCGAGCACCTGCAGGCCGTCGCCCACGGCCTGGCCGTTGCTCAGGTAGTACAGCACGCACAGGCTGGCGTCGATCTGCCAGACGTGGTTGGGGTGCAGGCTTTGCATCTCGGTGGTGGGCGCCGGGCGCAGCAGCTGCCGGGGGTGCACGCCGTACAAGCGCAGCGCGCGCTCCACCGCGGCGGCCGACAGCGGCGACACCTCGCCGGTGGCCGGGTCGACGCGTTCGCAGCGCACGCTGCCGTCGTAGCGCAGCACCTGCAGGGCATCGGCCACGGTCATCAGGCGCTTGTTGTTCTTGCGCATGGCGGCCATCAGCAGCTCGCTGATGGCCAGCGCCTCCTCGCGCGTGACGCTGGTGGTGCCGGCATCGGCACGCTGGCGCCGCGCGGGCTGCACCGACATGGCCCGCATGTGCCGGTACACCGTGGCGCGCGAGCGCCCGGTGGCCTGGGCCGCCGCCGCCACCAGGGCGCCGCGTTCGCCGCGCGCGGCGCTGGCTACCGACTGCCCGGTGTTGACAATGACCTCGGCCACGGGGGCCGGCACGCGCTTGCGCATGGTGCGCCCCTTCAGTTGGCAGCGGCGGCCTGGGGCGCCCACTGGGCCACTTCGGCCATCAGCGCCTGGTCGGCGGCGTTGCTCACGTCGGGCAGATCGAACTCGCTGCGCAGCGCGGCCAGCTCGGCCGCGAGCTGGCCCACCAGGCCGGCCATGAAGACGGCGTTGTCGGCGCCCACGTCGCGCTCATCGGCCAGGGCCACCAGCGCCTGGCGGAAGTTGCCGCGGATGGCGCCCAGCGCGTCGGCCATGATCGCGGAGGCTTCTTTCTTGACCGCCGCCCAAGCCTCCTCGGGCGGCAGCCGGGCGATCAGCTTCTTCTCGCGCTCCAGCTTGTCGATCTTGGCGTTCTTCTTGGCCAGGACTTCGCTGGTGGCCTCGGACTCGGCCTTGATCTCGCGCAGCGCGGCACGCAGCTCGCTGGCGGACATGCGGTCGATGTCGTCGATGTCCCTGAGCGCCTCCAGATCGTCGTCGTCGTGGGTGACCAGCTCCAGGAATGCCGACGCCGATTTGACCTGGGCGCTCAAAACGGCCAAATTGGCCGATTTGGCGGTTTTGGCCGCCGCCTGCATGAAGCGGCGCGCGGTGCGGTCGGCAAAGCCGAGCAGCTCGCAGCGGCTGATGAATTCGCCGTGCGGCGTCAACTCCTTGAGCAGCAGCAGGCGCTTGCCGGTTTCCAGAATGGCCTCGACGGTGCGGCGCTGGTAGAAGCGGATGCCGTCCTCCAGCGCGCCGACGGCGACGGCGCCTTCGTAGCCGAGCTGCGCCGCCAAGGCGCGGGCAGACTGCTCGGTGGCAATTTGCAGGGCTTGCCCGGCTTCGACGGCACTGGCGGCAGCTGGCAGGATTTCGGCAGATTCGGTTGGGGCGCGTTTGGCGTTTGCGGTGCGTGACATGGGTGGATTCAGGCGTCGGTTGGTTGAAGAAAAGAAAATGGCGCGGCTCATTGGCCGGTCATGGATCGGCGCATGTCGTCGTAGCGCCGGGTGATGCGGTCGAAATCAGCCATCACGCGGAAGGCCAGGCGCGTGAAGTCGGGCCTGGGGAAGAAGCGGCCGGTCTGTTCGTCCTTGCGTGCCCAGCCCTTTTCAATCAGCTGCGCCATGGCGCGCGTGATGTTGGGGGCGCTGGTTTTGACTGCCTCGGCCAGCTCGCCGTTGGTGGCGCCGGTGGCGGCGTAGCCGCACAGGGCCTCCAGCACGTCGAGGGTGCGCAGGGTGAGGTTGCGGGTGTCCTGGCTCATGCCGCGGCCTCCTCGGGGTAGCCGCTGGGCAGGAACTCGGTCACCTCGGCGCCGTGCAGGCGCGGCGGCGGGTCGGCCCGGGCGGCCTGCTCGACCAGGCGCAAGGCCAGATCGCGCGCCTGCGCGGGGCTGAGCACGACCTGGTGCGCGCGGCCCAGGTGCATGCTGGTGACGATGACGCAGCCGCGGCGGGTGTCGACCGCGCTGATGTGGGGCGTGAAGACGTCGGTCATGGCGCAAAGTCCAGCTCGGGCTGGCTGAAGCCAGCCACGTTGATGTGGTGATGGGCCACGCTCTCCAGGTGAGAGCGCAGGGCGTCGAGCACCGGCGCCGGGTCGGTGGCGCCGTTGCTCTTGTAGAAGTCGCGCAGCAGCTGCACGGCCTGGCTGAACTGGGTGGCCAGGGCCACCATGTCGTCCTCGTCGCCGGCCTTGCCCACGGGCATGTCCACCAGCAGGCGCCGCTCGTGCATGGCCATCCAGCGCGTGACCAGGTTGATGCCACACACGTTCTGGTAGGTGGTGAGCAGCACGGCGGGGAAGCGGCCGGACTCGATCCACTTGTAGAGCGACCAGTGGTCGTTCAGCCCCATGTCGGTGGCGATGCGCTCGACGCTGAGGTTCCGGGCCTCGCGGGCGTGCTCCTTGCAGCCTTCGAGCGCGGCGCGCAGCGTGGTGGGCTGGTAGGTCTTCCAGAACTTGCGGCGGCTTGGAGACAGGCGCGCGCTCATGCCGCACCGCCTTCCAAACAAATCGCCGGCGTGGGGCTGGTGGCGCCGCGGGCGGCGGCCAACAATGACCGCATCGAAGTCAACCAGGAGCGATTCATGACCGACCCCCAGAAAGAACACCACCTGGCGCAGCTGCGGCGCGAGAGCGACCGCTACGTGCTGCAGGCCCACGGCTCAATGCTCGACGCGCACGCGCAGATGTGGCTGGCGCTGGCGCGCGCGCTGGACGCCGCAGGCGTGCTGAGCGCCGATGCGCTGGCGCAGCAGCTGCAGGAGCATGCGCAGCGGGCGCCGGATGATGCGGGCTGGTTCTACACGTTGCTGGATGCGGCGCGGTGGCTGCGGGAGCCGGCTTCCAGTGATCCAGAAAGCCGGGTTCGGTGAGCGCGCGGCGGCGGATGTCGGCCGCGATGGCGCGGGCCATCTCGGGCGAGCGGTCGCCGAGGTCGTAGTTGCCGCGCTCGTCGCGCCGCACCTGCGGCGTGATGGCGTGCACCTTGGCGCTCGCGCCCATCACGGGGGCGCCCGCGACGAAGCCGAGCGGGTTGCGCCGCGGTGTAGGATGCTGCGGAATCATGGCGCGCCTCACGCCACCGCTGCCAGGCGCAGGTCGCCGGCGTCGCCCTTGAACACCTGGCCGCGCTTGAGGCCAAGTTCGACGGCGATGTTGTGCGCGTCGCCGCGCAGGCATTTCAGGCGGGGGTTGCGGTCATCGTCGTTGACGATGGCGATGACCATGTTGGGGCTGTAGCCACGCTGGCGCGCCCAGGCCGAGTACGGCACGCCGCTGGCGGCGAACTCGTCCCGGATCTGCTGGCGGGTTTTGAGGGCCATGGCGGGTCCTGTTTTCTGTGCAGCAGTTGGCGCTGTCGCACGGGTTGTTGAGTTTTGGTGAAGCGAATGTTAGTCCAGCAAACTGGACTTGCAAAGTAGTTGAGTGCAGAAAATGGGTGTTGGCGCGCGCATCAAGGCAGAGCGGGAGCGGCTGGGATTTACCCAGCCCGCATTCGCTGGGCTTGGCGCTTCGTCGAAGAACAGCCAGATCGCGTGGGAAAAGGAGAGCGCGTTTCCGAACGCCGCTGTACTGGCAGCGTGGGCTGCTCAAGGCGCTGACGTGCTTTACATCCTCACGGGCGAGCGTTCGGCCACGGCGCTATCGCCCGAAGAGCAGACGCTGCTCGCCTACTACCGCGATGCCCCCGCGGCGGTGCGACGCGCGGCGATGGGCGCCCTGGTGGGCGGCGCTCTGCCTGGCGGCATGACGATGACGCAAAGCGGCGGCGGCGTGCAGGTGGGCCACAGCAGCGGCCCAGTGACGGTGGGCGCGCCTGCGCCCCGCAAGCGAAAAACGGGCTGACATGGGCACGCAGCTCGACGCGTTGATGGCGCTGCTGCGGCGGGTGCTGGCGCGCGTGGGCTGGCGGCTGGATCAATCGGGCTCGGGCACGCAGATCGGCCAGGTGCGCGGCAACGTCTACGTGTACCACCAGCGGGCGCCAGAGCCAGCCGAGCAGCCCGCGCCACCCGCCCAGCCCACGGTGCCCGACGTGCTGGCGCTGCTGGATGCGCTGGATGCCTACGCCGGCAAGCGCCAGCGGGTGCTGGAGTGGGCGGCGGCCAACGTGGGCACCAGCTACGTCAAGGGTATGAGCGAGCTGGGCCTGCGCCGCACCTACGGCTACGCGCTGGCCACACGGAGAACTGCCGCGCCGAGGATGAGCGGCGCGCCACGTTGAGCAACAGCTATCGGAAGAGGAGTAACGGAAGATGATCAAGACACCACCGCTCGCGCTGGCCGCACTGGCCTTGCTGTGCTCGCCGGCCTGGGCCCAGAACAAGTGCGAGGGGCCCGACGGCCGCATCACCTATTCGGATGCCCCCTGCGCCACGTCGCACAAGGCCGAAGAGGTGAAGGTTTGGGACAGCAACCTGGGCGGGCGCGCGCGGGCCGGGGCCTGGGAGTTTCGGCGCAGCAAGGACGATATGACGGGCAAGACGGCGTGCCTGATCATTTCGCCGGTGACTTCACCAGACCCCACGAAGGGCGGCGACTTCAAGTTCATCCCGGCGCATCTGGTGATATCGGTGAGCGAGTCCGGTTCGACGTTCGGGGTGCGCACCAGCACCGACAAGGACACCTTCCACAACAACTTGAATGGCATGGGGGTCAAGCTGGACAACCTCGACTTCGTGCCGCTGGACGTCAAGGGCGGGCAGCATGTGGTGGGCAGCAGCCAGGGGCCGAAGATTCTGGAAGCGCTGCCCAAGGCGCGCAATGCGCGACTGCGCCTTCGGTTCTGGCCCTACGACACGCTGTACGACACACTGCCGATCAACACCTCGGGCTATGCGGGCGCAGCCGAGCGAGCCAAGCAGTGCGCAGAATCATTGAGCCGGCCGGCCGCCAACTAGGCGCTACCGATAAGGAAAAAAACATGGCCACCGACAAGAACGCGCCGCCGCCACCGCCGCCGCCACCGCCACCACCGCCGCCACCACTCAATGAGTCGACCGGCTCTGCCGCGCTGACGTATGTGACGCGCAATGTGGCGCCGCCGCCCGCGCCGCCTGCGCCGCCGCCCGCGCCGCCTGCGCCACCAAGAAAGTAGTCCGCAGCCCGTTGCCGCTTGGCCGCAACACCGGAACAATGGTGGGCATGAGCACAAGCACTGTTGAACACGATGCGTCCCCCGAAGCCTACGAGACGGGCTGGCGGCAAAGGTGGGAGCTGGTCAACTGGGCCCGCATCACTTTCCGCTACCACCGCAAGCGGCAGCGTTTTTTTGACGTGTGCGACAAGCTTGTCCAGGCCACGGCTCTGACCGGCGGCGTGCTGGTGGCAGGCAAGGCCTTGGCCGATCACCTGCCGCTGCTGGGTAGCGTCATTGCCTTCAGCGGGTTGATGGCGCTGTTGTTTGGCTTTTCTGAACGGCGTCAGTCCTACAAGGAGCTGGCCGAGCAGGCCATGGCGCTGCAAGGCGAGATCGTGGCCGTGCCTGCAGCCGAGCTGACGCCGGCCAGACTGGCGGAATGGGACGCCAGGCGCTGCGCCATTGACCTGAAAGAGCCGCCGAACCTGAAGACGCTGGTGGCCATGTGCGAGTGGGAACAGGCGGTGGCCGATGGCCACCCGGAACACTGCGCGCGCCCAACATGGTGGCAACAGGCGTACATGCATTTCGTGTAACGCGGCCAGGCGGGCGCCTACCCCGCGTCGACGCGCATTTCACCAAGCCACGTTCTGCGTGGCTTTTTCTTGGTCTGCTACGCCATTCACGGCGCATCTACAAAGCGCTTTAGTTGGCCCGCCTCGCGCGCGCGCGGCAAAGTGCCCGCATGGCCACCGACCCCGGCGACGAGCACCACCACTGCGCAAGCTGCGCGCACTTCTCGCGCGAGCGCTCCAACCTGTCTCACCTGGGGTTCGGCCACTGTGTGCACGTGCCGACGTGGCGCCATTTCAGCGCCAGCGCGCCGTGCACGTTTGTTCCCTCTCGATGGAGACCTGGACGTGCCCGACCTTCTGAACCTGTTTTCGCGCCGCTGGCGCATGACGGATTGGCTTCTGGTGGCCTTGGGGCTGGCGCTGCTGGTGTGGCTGATGGCGCCGCAGCAGCTGCCGGTGAGCGTGTACAAGCTGAGCCTGGTGGCCATGGCGGCCGTGGCCGGATATTGGATTGACCGCAGCCTGTTCCCCTACGCGCGGCCGGACTGCTTTCAGGCCGACGAGGACAACGCCGAGGAGGTGCCGGCGCCGGGCAGTCCCGAGTGCGGCACCGACGACGTGTGCGTGCTTGGCGTGGTGAGCGAGGCCAACCCCAGGCTGATGGCTGCGGCCATGCTGCGCCGCGCGATCATCGTGGCGGCGGCCATGCTGGCGATGGGGCTGGGGGCCTGATGCTGTCAAGGCGAGCCATGCGCGCGCTGGCGGGGCCGGCGTGCACGCTGATCGCGGCCCTGCTGGTGTTGATGGCGGCAGGCATGTGGTCGATGGTGCGCGGGCAGGTGCAGCCGCCGCAAGCGGCCGCGCGCTACAAGTTGACGCTGCTGCGCGAGGCGCACAGCCAGTGGGGCCTGGATGCACCCGTGGCCGCTTTCGCCGCGCAGGTGCACCAGGAGAGCGGCTGGCGCGCCGATGCGGTGAGCCACGTGGGTGCGAGCGGCATGGCGCAATTCATGCCGGCCACCGCGCGCTGGTGGTGCGAGCGCACGAGCACGCCCACGGCCGACTGCCTGCCGCACAACCCGACCTGGGCGCTGCGCGCGCTGGTGGGCTACGACAAGTTTCTGTACGACCGCGCACCGGCGCGCTTCAACCGGTTTGACCGCCTGTGGCTGGCCTTGCGTGGCTACAACGGCGGTGAGGGCCACTGGCAGGCGGAGGCGCGCAGTACCGGGCTGCGCGCGCCCACGATTGCCGAGATTGACAGGGCGTGCGGCCAGGCCCGCCGCGCGCCCGTGCATTGCCGCGAGAACCTGCATTACCCGCGCCGGATTCTGCTGGAGCTGCAGCCGCGCTATGCGGGCTGGGGCGCAGTGTGGAGCCCGCAACCATGACCGCCGCGCTGTGGCTGCTGGCCAAGGCCCTGGCCGCCGCCGCGCTGGTGGGCGCGCTGCTGCTGGGCGTGCGCAGCTGCCAGGAGCACTACCGCGAGCAGGGCCGCGAGGAGGTCCGCACCGAGTGGAGCAGCGCCGACAACCAACGCGAGCTCGAGGAGCGCGAGGCAGTGATCGACAAGCAGCGCGCCGAGCGCGCCGAAGAGCAGCGCATGGCGCGCGAGAAGGTGAAGAAGGACCATGAACAAGCCCAACGTGAAAAGCGCCTGCTGGATCGCGCTGTTGCTGCCGAGCACACTGCTGATGGGCTGCGCGACACCATCGCCCAGCGCGACGCCGAGAGCCGTGTTCGACGTGCCCAAGGCACGTGCGCCGCTGCCGAGCGCGAGGCTGATGACGCGGCCACGGCCCGAGGATTACTCGGCGCGTGCGCAGGCCGATACACAGAGCTGGCGGCAGAGGCTGGGCGGCTCGCCGACCAGGTGATGGGCCTGCAGGACCACATCGTGGTGGTGCAGCCCGAGGCGGCGGCGCTGTTGTCTGAGATCGGGGGCGAGTGATGCAGATCACGCTGGATTTGTGGCACCTGATTTCGCTGTTGATCACGGTGCTGGGGGCGAGCGCTGCGGGCGGCAAGCTGTTGCTGGCGCAGACGCAGCGGCACCTGGACCACCGTTTCGATGTGCAGGAGAAGGCTCGCTCGGACAACCACGATGCGCTGTCGGGCCGGCTGGACCGCATGGAGTCGGTGGCGCGCGAGGAGATGGACAACTGGCGCCGCATCGAGCGCGATCTGCTGGCGCTCAAGGCCGACATGCCGCTGCATTACGTGAGGCGCGAGGACTACATCCGCGGTCAGAGCGTGATCGAGGCCAAGCTGGATGCGCTGGGCAGCAAGTTGGAAGCCGCGCAGCTGCGCGCGGTGGGAGCGAGTGATGCAAAACATTGACACGGCGCGCATCCGGCGCGAGAGCCTGCGCTGGCTGGTGATGCTGACGCTGAACAACGCGCGCCCGCTGGGCGCCCCGGAGGCACTGCTGCTGCCGGTGGCGCAGAGCGTGTACGCCGACGCCACGCCGCTGGAGCTGCGGCGCGAGCTGGAGTATCTGCACGAACGTGAGCTGGTGCGGGTGGAGCGCCGCCCTGACGGGCCGTGGCACGCGAGCCTGACGCGGCATGGCGTGGACGTGGCCGAGTACACGGTCGATTGCGAGCCGGGCATTGCGCGCCCGGCCAGGTACTGGTGACCGGGCATGGCACGCAAGAGCAGCATCAGCCGGCTGCCGGCCGAGATCAAGAGCTACATCGAAGCGATGCTGGCCACCGGCGCGCAGACGCTGGATGAGCTGATCGCCGACCTGCAGGCGCGTTACCCGGCCGAGGCGAACGCGGGGCAGCTGCCCAGCCGCAGCGCCGTGCACCGCTACGGCCAGAAGCTGGACCGGCGCCTGGCCGCGATCAAGGCCAGCACCGAGGCCGCACGGCTGATCAGCGAGCAGGCGGGCGACAGCAAGGACGCGCGCAGCGAGGCGCTGACGGCGCTGGTGCAGACGGAGCTGTTCGAGGCCATTCTGGCGCTGCAGGAAGCGGACGATTCCGATGTCGACACGTCTGAGCGTGTGGGGCTGCTGAGCAGCGCGGCCAAGAACATCGCCACGCTGAGCCGCAGCTCGGTCAACCTGAAGCTGTTTCAAGCCAAGGTGGAGGAAGAGACGCGCAAGCGCGTGCTGGAAGAGCAGCGCAAGAAGCTGGACGAACTGGGCCGGACGGGTGATGTGGCGCCCGAGATGCTGGCGCGGGTGATCAAGGCGGCGTATGACCTCTGAGCCTGTCGCCACCGCCAGCCCGGCGCTGCAGCTGTACGACTACCAGCGCCGCTGGGTGCAGGACGAGTCGCGCTTCAAGATCGCCATGTTCGCGCGCCAGTGCGGCAAGACCTTCACCAGCACGCTGGAGATCGTGCTGGACTGCCTGCGCGCCGAAAGCCAGGGCCAGCGGCGGCGCTGGGTGATCCTCAGCCGCGGCGAGCGCCAGGCGCGCGAGGCCATGAACGAGGGCGTGAAGCTGCACCTGCGGGGCATGCAGGCGGGCTTCAAGGAGTACGAGACGCCGTTCGACGCCAGCGTGCGCAGCCTGGAGGTGGAGCTGCCGGGCAGCAGCAAGATCACCGCGCTGCCGGCCAACCCGGACACGGCGCGCGGCTTCAGCGCCAACGTGCTGCTGGACGAATTTGCCTTTCACCAGGACAGCCGGGCGATCTGGCGCGCGCTGTTTCCGGTGATCTCCAAGCCCGGCCTGAAGCTGCGCGTGATCAGCACGCCCAACGGCAAGGGCAACAAGTTCTTCGAGCTGATGACGGGCAAGGACGATGGCTGGAGCCGGCACAGCACCGACATCTACCAGGCGGTGGCCGATGGCCTGCCGCGCGACATCGAGGAGCTGCGCCGCGGCGCCGGCGATGAAGACCTGTGGGCGCAGGAGTTCGAGCTGAAGTGGCTGGACGAGGCCAGCGCCTGGCTGAGCTACGAGCTGATTCACGCCTGCGAGGACGATCTGGCCGGCCTGCCGCAGCACTACACGGGCGGGCCGTGCTACGTGGGCGTGGACATCGGCGCGCGCAACGACCTGTTCGTGATCTGGGTGATCGAGCAGGTGGGCGACGTGTACTGGACGCGCGAGATCATCGCCCGCAAGCGGGTCAGCTTTACCCAGCAGGACACGCTGCTGGCCGAGGTGTTCGAGCGCTACCGCGTGCTGCGCGCCTGCATGGACCAGACCGGCATGGGCGAGAAGCCCGTCGAGGACGCGCAGCGCCGCCACGGCTCCAGCCGCGTGGAGGGCGTGCTGTTCACCGCGCCCAACAAGCTGACGCTGGCCACGCTGGGCAAGGAGGCTTTCGAGGACCGGCGCATCCGCATTCCGGCCGGCGACAACGTGCTGCGCGCCGACCTGCACAAGCTGCGCAAGGAAACCGGCCCCACCGGCGCGCCGCGCTTTGTGGCCGAGAGCGACAGCGCCGGCCACGCCGACCGCACCTGGGCAGCGTTTCTGGCGCTGAACGCGGCGGCGGGCACGGGCGGGCCGATTGAATGGCGCGCCGTGCCCACCCACCCGCGCGGCTTCGACAACCTGACGGGCACGGCGCCGCGCTTTGCGATGCGCGCCGAGCAGCAGTACGCGGGCGATGACCTGTCGCCGCCCGAAAGCGCAGCCACCTGGTAGACGACATGGCCACATCACGCATCCTCGGTCCCGACGGGCAGCCCATGAAAATGCCCGATCTGCAGACGCCGCAAACGGCGCACCTGACGGCGCTGCAGCGCGAGCTGCAGGCGCACCCCACGCGCGGGCTCACGCCGAGCCGGCTGGCCACGATCCTGGACGCGGCCGAGCAAGGTGAATTGACGGCGCAGTTCGAGCTGTTCGAGGACATGGAGGAGAAGGACGGCCACATTGCCAGCGAGATGAACAAGCGCCGCCGCGCCTGCATCCTGGAATGGGAGGTGGTGCCGCCTCAGAAGTCGCCCACGCCGGCCGAGGCCAAGGCCGCGGCGCAGCTGGACGAGCTGCTGCAGGAGATCCCCGACTTCGAAGACGTGCTGTTCGATGTGACCGACGCCATCGGCAAGGGCTTTGCCTGCCTGGAGATCGAGTGGCACCGCGTGGAGCGCTTCTGGCTGCCCAAGACCATCACGCACCGGCCGCAGTCGTGGTTCGTGCTGCACCGCGGCTACCGGCAGGAGCTGCGCCTGCGCACGCACCAGCACGTGGACGGCGTGCCGGGCCAGGCGCTGCAGCCCTTCGGCTGGCTGACCCACGTGCACAAGGCCAAGAGCGGATACCTGGAGCGCTCGGCGCTGTTCCGCCAGCTGGTGTGGACCTACCTGTTCAAGAACTACAGCGTGGGTGACCTGGCCGAGTTTCTGGAGATCTACGGCATTCCGCTGCGCGTCGGCCGCTACCCCACCAGCGCCAGCGAGGCCGAGAAGCTGACGCTGCTGCGCGCGCTGGCGGCCATCGGGCACAACGCGGCGGGGATCATCCCCGAGGGGATGATGATGGAGTTCCACAACGCCGCCACGGGCGACCCGAAGGCGTTCGAGCTGATGATCAACTGGTGCGAGCGCAACCAGAGCAAGGTGATTCTGGGCGCCACGCTGACCAGCGGCGCCGATGGCAAGTCGAGCACGCACGCGCTGGGCAAGATCCACGACGAGGTGCGCAAGGACCTGCGCGATGCCGACGTACGGCAGCTCAACACCACGCTCACGCGCGACCTGGTCTACGCCGTGGCGGCGCTGAACGGTCTGGCGCCGGAGGGGCCGCGGCGCAGCCCGCAGTTCCAGCTCAACGCGCAGGAGACCGAGGACCTGACGGCCTACTCGGAGGCGCTGCCCAAGCTGGTGAGCATCGGCGTGCAGCCGACGGTGAAGTGGGCGCACGAGAAGCTGGGCATTCCAATGCCGCAGGACGGCGAGCCGGTGCTGCAGCAGCCCGCGCAGCCGATGCCGTTTGGCCTGGCCGGCCTGCGCGCGGCCTGGCCGGCCGATGCGCCGCTGGCGGCCCTGGCTGCCGCCACGCCAGGCGCCGCGGCCACGCCACCGCAGGCCATGGCGCAGCAGCTCGCCGCCGGCGCGGCGCCGGCCGTGACCGGCTGGCTGGCGCAGATTCGCGCCCTGGTGGAGCGTGCGCAAAGCCTGGACGACATCCGCAACGGGCTGGAGCAGCTGCTGCCCGACATGACGCTGGACCAGTACGCCGCGGCCATGGCCCAGGCGCTGGCGGCGGCGCAGCTGGCCGGCCGCTACGAGGTGCTGCAGGAAGCCGGAGGCCTGGGCGATGGCTGAGGTGGCCTACGGATCGTTGCCGTTCGGCGAGATGGTGAGGTTTTTCCTGCGCAAGCTGAACCTGCCCACCGAGCATTGGACCGACATCTACACGCGCGAGCACGATTGGGCGTTCGTGGTGGCCGGCGCCAACCGCGACGCGCTGGTGGCCGACTTTCGCGCGGCTGTCGATAAGGCCATCGCCGAAGGCGGCACGCTGGAGGATTTCCGCCGCGACTTCGACCGCATCGTGGCCACGCACGGCTGGGACTACAACGGCGGGCGCGACTGGCGCAGCCGCGTGATCTACGAGACCAACCTCAACACCGCCTACGCCGCCGGCCGCTACGAGCAGCTGCAGGCGGCGCCGTACTGGCAGTACGTGCACGCTGACTGGGTGACCAACCCGCGCCACCAGCACCTGGCTTGGGACGGCCTGGTGCTGCGCCGTGATGACCCCTGGTGGCAGACGCACTATCCGCCCAACGGCTGGGGCTGCCAGTGCAGCGTGCGCGGCCTGTGGCCCCGCGATCTGGCCGCCATGGGCAAGGACGGCCCGGACGAGGCGCCCGAAGTGCACCTGGTCGAGCGCCTGATCGGCCAGCGCAACCCGCGCGGCCCGCGCCTGGTGCTGGTGCCGGCGGGCATCGACCCCGGCTTTGAGTACATCCCCGGCAGCAGCCGCCAGCGCGGTGCGGCCCAGGGCAACATGGGCCAGTGAGGCAGGGATGGCCGGCACAAGCATCAGCATCGACACCCGCGCGCTGGATGGCCTCAAGACCAGCCTGCGCCTGATGGCCACTGGCGTGCGCGACACCCGCACGCTGATGCCGCGGCTGGGCGAATACCTGCAGCGCAGCACGCAGGAGCGCTTCAGGACCCAGACCGACCCGGACGGCGGCGCGTGGGCCGCGCTGCAGCCCCGCACGCGCGAGCGCAAGCGCCACAACCGCGACAAAATCCTGACGCAGCGCGGCTACCTGCGCAAGCACATCTACTACCAGGTGACCGCGCCCGGCCGGGTGGAGGTGTTCAGCGACCGGGTGTACGCCGCCACGCACCAGTTCGGCCGCGGTAACATCCCCGCCAGGCCGTTCCTCGGCATCAGCCGCCGCGACACCGAAGAAATTGGCGCCATCGTGCGCGACTGGGCGGCAGAATTCGGCTTCAACTGACCGTCGCGCCAAATTTGCACACAGCGCAACTCATTTGCAGACGGCCATCCCACCACATTCCGGCCAGTCCCCTCAAATCCCGATTTATCGCACCCGTGGCCGGTGAAATATCTCAGTTCCGTTCAACCGCAGCGTAGACGCGCGCGCGGGTGCGCGCAAGGCCCGCGGGGGTGAATTTCGTCATGTCGAGTCCCCCAGAAGGCGTATGGCGGATGGCATAGACGCGGCACCACCGGACCGTGCGGCCGCGGCGGCCGCCTGCACCCGGTGCCACGCGGGTCCTGCGCCGCGACCGGCAGCGCTCAGTCCTCGTCCTGCACCTTGTGCTGGCTCGTCAACTGCTGCTGCACCTGCGGCGGAACGATTTCGTAGTGCGCCAGCGCCAGCGCATACGCGCCCTGGCCGGCGGTCATGGCGTTCAGGCGGCTCTGGTAATCGGCCAGTTCGGCCATCGGCACCTGGCCGGTCACGGTCATCTGTCCCAGCTTGCCCGAGTCGGTGCCGCTGACCATGCCGCGGCGCGCTGACAGATCGCCGGTGATGGCGCCCACGGCACCTTCAGGCGCGGTGATGTGCACACGCGCGATGGGCTCCAGCACCACCGGCCGGGCATCGCGGATGGCCGCCTGGAAGGCGCGCTTGCCGGCGGTGACGAAGGCGATCTCCTTGCTGTCCACCGCGTGGTGCTTGCCGTCGTGCACGATCACGCGCACGTCCTGCACCGGGTAGCCGGCGATGACGCCTTCGGCCAGCGCCTCGCGCACGCCTTTTTCGACCGCGGGCATGAACTGGCCCGGAATGGTGCCGCCCTTGACCTGGTCGACGAACTCGAAGCCCGCGCCGCGCGGCAGCGGCTCGATGCGCAGGTGCACCTCGCCGAACTGGCCAGCACCGCCCGACTGCTTCTTGTGGCGGTATTGCGCGGCGGCGTTCTGCGTGATGGTCTCGCGGTAGGCGATGCGCGGCGGGTGCGTGTCGACCTCCAGCTTGTGCACCTCGCGCAGGCGCTCCAGCAACACGCGCAGGTGCAGTTCGCCCAGGCCGTAGACGATGGTCTCGTTGGTGGCCGGCACGTGCTCCACGCGCAGGCAGGGGTCTTCGCTCACCAGCTTGCCCAGCAACTCCGACAGGCGCTGCTCGTCGCCACGCCGCTTGGGCGCGATGGCGATGCCGTGCACCGCCACCGGGAAGGGCAGGGGCTTGAGGTGGATGTGGCTGTCCTCGGCGGCGTCGTGCAGCACGGCGTCGTAGTGCAGCTCGTCAATCTTGGCCAGCGCGCAGATGTCGCCGGGGCCGGCGCTGGGCACCTCCACATGGCCCTTGCCCTGCTGCAGGTACAGGTGCGACACCTTGAACGGCTTGCGCCCATCGCCCACGTAGAGCTGCGTGCCCGGGCGGATGGTGCCCTGGTGCACGCGCACGAAGCCGAGCTTGCCGACGTAGGGGTCGATGCTGATCTTGAACACCTGGGCCAGCACGTGGGCATCGGGATCGGGCTGGGCGTGCATAAGCTCTGCGGCGTTGCCTTCGCCCCGGAAGAAGTCGGGAGGGTTGCCCTCGGCCGGGTTGGCCAGCAGACGGGTGACGATGTCCAGCAGTTCGCCCACGCCCGCGCCGCTGCGCGCCGAGACGAAGCAGACCGGCACCAGGTGGCCTTCGCGCAGCGCCTGCTCCAGCGGCGCGTGCAGCTCGGCGGCGTCGATGTCGCCCTCGTTCAGGTAGCGGTCGACGAAGTCGGCATCGACCTCCACCACCTGCTCGATGAGCGCGCGGTGTGCGTCGGCCACGGCGCCGAAATCGCTGTGGCCCTCGCGGTTGAAGAAGCAGTCCACCACCTTCGTGGCGCCGGCGTCGGGCAGGTTGACCGGCAGGCATTCCTTGCCGAAGGTGGCCTGGATGTCGGCCAGCAGGCGGGCCAGTTCGGCGCCCTCGGCGTCGATCTTGTTGACGATGATCAGGCGGTCCAGCTGCTGTTCGGCCGCGTAGTCCATCATGCGCTGCGCCATGGGCTCGATGCCGGCGGCGGCGTTGATGACGATGGCGGCGGTCTCCACCGCCTCCAGCGCCGGCAGGCTCTGGCCGATGAAGTCCAGCGCGCCGGGCGTGTCGATCAAGTGGATGCGGCAGCCGTCGTGCTCGGCGTGCATCACGCTGGATTGCAGCGAGTGGCCGGCCTTGATCTCCAGCGGATCGTGGTCGCTCACGGTGCTGCCGCGTTCCACGCTGCCGGCCGTGGCGATGGCGCCGGCGCGCTGCAGCAGCGCTTCGACGAGGGTGGTCTTGCCGGTGGCGGCGGGGCCGACCAAAGCCAGGGTGCGGATGCGTTCGACAGTGGGGGGCACGGTTGAGGGCACGGTTCTTCTCCTTGCGATCCGCAGCGTAGAGCGACGGCGGCGCCAGCACAAGGCCCGGCGCGCCAATTTCTTGATGTGCGGCAGTGCCACAATCCTTCGATGGATCACCACACCGCCACACCCGCCGACGTGCTGCGCTTCTGGCTCGGCGCCCATCCCCTCGAGCCGGCCGCGCTGCAGCGCGTGCAGGGCCAGTGGTTCCAGAAGAACGATGCCTTCGATGCCGAACTGCGCCAGCGCTTTCTACCGACCATCGCCGCGGCGCGGGCGGGCCAGCTCGACGCCTGGGCCGAAGACGCCGAGGGGCGACTGGCACTGCTGATCGTGCTCGACCAGTTCACGCGCAACGCCTTCCGCGGCCAGCCCGAGGCCTTCGCCGGCGATGCGCAGGCGCTGGCGCTGGCGCTGGAAGGCCTCGCGCGCGGCCATGACCAGGCGGTGCCGCCGATGGCGCGCATCTTCTGTTACCTGCCGCTGGAGCACGCGGAAGACGCGGCCATGCAGGAGCGCAGTGTGGTGCTGTTCCAGTCGCTGCGCGATGCGCCCGAGGCCGAGCCCAAGGCCTTCTTCGACGGCACGCTGGATTTCGCCCGCAAGCACCAAGCCGTCATCGAGCGCTTCGGCCGGTTTCCGCACCGCAACGCCATCCTGGGGCGCGCCAGCACGGCGGAGGAGCTGGATTATCTGGCGCAGCCGGACGCGGGGTTCTAGAAGAAATCGGCCGTCAGCGCCCGCCCATCCAGCGCGGTTAGCTATTCTTGTAGGAGCAGCCTCGGCCGCGATACGGCGTATCGCCCATACCAGGCGCCCATCGCGGGCAAGCCCGCTCCCACAAGGGGCCTCGTCGCGGCCGCTGCTCGAGAAAAATCCGAAGGCCGCGGAGCAGGCCACTCCAGCGACAGCCGTGCCCGGACCTGCGCCGGGCACAGGCTGTGTCCCCCTTCCCGCGAAGCGCAGCGCAGCGAGAGAAGGGGGAACCGCCGTCAGGCGCTCAGGGGGTTGCGCCCTTGTTCACGGGCTCCAGCCGCACCAACCACTCGGGCTCGCTCATGTCCGCGCCGGCGTTGCAGTGGCGGCTGACGACGCGGTAGACGCGGTTGCGGTGGTTGGGAAAGCTCACCGTGTCGCCCACCTGCAGGGCGCACAGGGCGACTTCGGCGTCGGCCGTGGGCAGCAGGCCGGTGGTGGTGCGAAAGCCGGGTGTGTCCTGGTCGATGTAGAACGAGATCGCGCTGCTGAGCGACATGGCATGGCTCCCTGAAACGATGTGGATGAATTGTGCAGCAGTACGCGCTTCAGCCGATCATCTCGAAGTCGATGAAGCCGCGCTCGACGTTGGTCGAGATGAGCTTGGCGCGCACCTTGTCGCCCACCTGCACGTCGCGGCTGGGCAGCAGCTTGCCCTCGGCCGGCGGCTCGAAGATGCGCACCCAGGTGTTGCCTTTCGATTCGCCGGTAACCACGCCGTCGAAGGTCTCGCCGATGTGGTCTTCGAGCAGCATCGCCGCCTCGGACTTGCGCAGCTGCCGCTCCACCTTGTTGGCGGCGTCTTCCTGCTGCGTGCAGCGGTTGGCCAGGAACTCCAGCTCCATGTCGGAGTAGGGCGACTTCACCTCGGCCAGCGCGGCCTTGATCAGGCGGCTGGCGATCAGGTCGGGGTAGCGGCGGTTGGGCGCCGTGCTGTGCGAATAGTCGCGCACCGCCAGGCCGAAGTGGCCGATGTTGGGGCCGCCCGGGCGCTCCACCACGTATTCGCCGCGACCCATCAGCTTGACGATGACCAGCGACAGGTCGGGAAAGCGCAGCGGATCGCGCTTGCGCTCGGCGGCGAGAAACTGCTCCAGCGCCTTGGAGTCGGGATCGATCGGCAGCTCCCAGCCGCGCTCGGCCGCCACCTGGGCGATGCGCGCCCAGCGCTCGGGCGAGCGCACCACGCGGCGGATGGCGGCGCGCCGCTTGCCGGCCAGAAAGCGCGCCGTCACGCCGTTGGTGGCCACCATGAACTCCTCGATCAGCTGGCGCGCGCGGTTCTGCTCCTGCTGCTTGATGGCGACCACCTGCTCGCCGTCGAACTCGGCGCGCGGCTGGAAGGTCTGGAAGTCCAGCGCGCCCTGCTCGCGCCGGTTGGCGCGCAGCTGCTGCGCCACCGAATCCTGCGTGCGCAGCTGCTGGTCCATGCCGGGCACGATGTCGGCTGCCTCGGGCAGCGGGCCGTTGCCCTCGATCCAGGCCGACACCGCGTCGTACGCCAGCTGCGCTTTGTTGTGCACCCTGGCGCGGGTGATGTGGCTGCGCGCCAGCGTGCCGTCGGGCTGGAACACCATCTCGGTCACCGTGGCCACGCGCACCTGGTTGGGGTTGAGCGAGGTGAGGTCGGTGCTGAGCTTCTCGGGCAGCATCGGGAAGATGCGCGCCGAGGTGTAGACACTGGTGGTGTTGATCTGCGCGTGGCGGTCGATGGGCGTGTCCTTGGCGACCAGCGTGTCGACGTCGGCAATCGCCACCATGATCTTCACGCTGCCGTCGGGCAGGGTTTCGCTGACGGTGAGCTGGTCGAGGTCGCGCGAATCGTCGTTGTCGATCGAGCACCACAGCAGGCCCGTCATGTCGATGATGCCGACGCCGTCTTCCTCGCTCTCGCCATCGATCTCGTCCAGCTGGCGCTTGACGGCGGCCGAGAACTCGGGCTCCAGCCCGCGCTCTCGCATGGCGATGACGGCCAGCTCGGCCAGTTCGTCCTTCTGGTGCGGGTGCAGTTGCTTGTTCATGGTTCGTGCGGTGGTTGTCGGATCATCATAGCCAGCGCCGTTGACCGGCAGGGTTCACAGGCTGCGCCACAGCAGCAGGCCCAGCGCGCCCAGGTGCAGTCCCACCGTGAGCACGTACACGGCCAGGAATTCGCGCTTGCGCGACTTGTGCCGCAGCGCGCGCTGCGCCAGCCAGGCCGCGGGCCAGCCGCCGGCTGCGGCCAGCGCGTGCAGCGTGCTCTCGGGCGTGCGCCAGCGGCCTTGCGCGGCGGCCGTCTTGTCCAGGGCGTAGCTGAAGAAGGTGGCGATGTTCAGCACCAGCAGGCCGGCCAGCACCACGGGCAGGTCCCACGGCCAGGCACCGCGCAGGCTGATGGCCGCCAGCAGGCCCAGCCAGGCCAGCAGGGCGATGGCGAACAGGGCGGGCTGGCCGTCGAGCCCGCGCGGGGCGCTGGATGGCGCGCGGCCGTTGCGGCGCTGCGGGTTGGCCGCGCGGTCTGCAGTACGTGCCGGCCCTGCGGGCGACGGCGCCGCAGCGCGCGCCAGCGGCTGTACCGCCATGGCGCGCGGGCCCTTGCCGCCGACCTCGATCTGCTCGAAGCGCACCGCCAGCCCTTCGGCCGGCTCGCCGCCGCGGAAGTCGCGCACGTGAAAGAAGATGTTCTGCTCGCCCGCCGGCGTGGCGATGAAGCCGAAGCCGCGCTCGGCGTTCCAGCGGGCAATGTGGCCGGTGCGGGTCATGGGGTGGGGCGTCGGACGGGATCGGTGGCGGGCAGCAGAATTTCAAGCCATTTCGGCCTTCAGCGCCCATCGAATAAGCGTTGGAAGCTACGCTTTCGATAGCGTGTGCAGCGGAATGTCGTTCGCCGCCGCCAGCGCGTCGAGCTGCCGGCGCGTCTTGGTCAGCGCCCAGGCGGCGATGGCCTCGTGCGCCTGCGGGGCAAACGGCGCACGCATGTCGGGCTCCGGCAGGCCGGCGGCGGCGAACAGCGCGCGGGCGAAGTGCGGCTCCAGCGCGGCGATGGCCACGCGGCCGTCCTTGCACGGGTACACGCGGTAGCCGGCGTGCGCGCCGCCCACGGCGCCGGTCGGCAGCGTCAGGCCCCAGGTGCGCGGCAGCGCCAGCCATTCGGCCGCCTGCGACAGCGCCACCTGGCGGTACTGGCCACGGCCGTTGGCACGCGCCTGCATCAGCGCCGACAGCGCGGCCTCGCTGGTCATCAGCGCGCCTGCCATGTCGGCCAGCAGGCTGGGCGGCAGGTCGGTGCCGGTCACCAGGCCGGCCTCGGCCAGGTAGGTCAGGTCGTGGCCGGGCTCGTCGGCGCGCTCGCCGGGGGCACCGACGATCTCCACCATCGACAGGTGCGGGAAGGGCCGGCGCAGCGACTTCCAGTCCAGCCCCAGCTTGGCCAGCGCCGAGGGGCGGAACGAGGTCAGCAGCAGGTCGGCGCGCAGCAGCTCGCGCGCCAGCTGGGCCTGGCCGCGCTCGGTCTTCAGGTCCATCTGCACCACGCGCACGTCCTCGTGCATCACGCTGTAGGCGCCGATGTCGTACTGGCCCATCGGGTCACCGCTGATCGGCCGGCCGGCCGACGTGGTGCCGGGGCCGGGCGGCTCCACCTTCAGGCAGCGCGCGCCCATGGCGGACAGGCGCATCAGCGCGGCGGGGCCGGGCAGATTGAGCGCCAGGCTGACGATGCGGGTGCCGGTGAGCGGCTTGGCGGAGTTGCGAGTGGCCATGGCTGGATACTATGAAATGAATAGCTGGCTGCGCCCCATGCGCGGCGCCAAAGCCCAATTTAACCCAGAAACATGGCCCGCCCGTGGCACGCGCTCAGCGCCGCCCCAGCGCCAGCCCGGCGCCCAGCAGGGCCAGCGCCGTCAGCACCACGGCGGGGCCGATCAGCGGCGCGCCCGGCCCGCCCAGCAGAAAGCTGGTGTTGACGGCCAGGCCCAGCACGCCGGCCAGTCCCATCAGGCCGCGCAGCGGGCGCCACGCCAGCGCGCGCCCTGGCGGAGCCAGTGCGGCCAGCAGCGCGCCCAGGCCCAGCGTCCAGCCGCCGATGTTGAACAGCACGTCGAACGACGAGCGCGCGACCACGTAGGCCGCGCTGTCGCCGCTGGCCGCCACCGGCGGCAGCACGAAGCCCACCAGCGCATCGACCAGGATGAACAGCGCGCACGACAGCGCCAGCAGCCCCCAGCCCACCGCGCCCGCCGCCGTGCCCGCGCGCCGGGCGGCGCCCGCCAGCAGCACGCAGCCGGCCACCAGCAGCACATCGCCTGGCATGCCGAAGCTGCCCGCGGCGCGCATCCAGCCCGCGGCGGCGGCGGTGGCGGCGCGGACCGACTCGAAATCCGGCGCGCCGCCGGGCAGGGCGGCCGGGGCGCCGGCCAGCACGTAGCTGACGCAGGTGGCCAGCACGCCGGCGGCGCCCAGGCCCAGCAGCCAGGCGGCGGCGCGGCGTTTGCCGTCGGGAAAGCGGGTGGGGTCTTGATGCAAGGGCATGGCGCGCTAAAGTGATGGATGTTCACATCAGTCTAGGGGCTGATGTTATGGGTGTCAACATCATGGCTTCATCGAAACCTTCACCTTCCCGGCGCGGCGGCGCGGCGCGCCGGGCGGCGGCGCCGAAGGCCGCGCGCGCGGCCTACCACCATGGCGACCTGCGCCGTGCCCTGATCGACGCCGCCACGCAACTGGTCACCGAAGGCGGCAGCGCCGCGCTGACGGTGCGTGCGGCGGCGCAGGCGGCGGGCGTGAGCATCGCCGCGCCGTACCGCCACTTCAGCGACCGCGCGGCGCTGCTGGCGGCGGTGCTGGCCGAGGGCTTCGACGGCCTGGCCGCGCACACCCAGGCGGCGCGCCAGGCCGCGCCGGATGCACGCGCGGCGCTGCTGGCGGTGGGCCTGGCCTATGTGGATTTCGCGCGCCAGCGGCCCGCGGTGTACCGGCTGATGTTCAGCCCCGAGTGCGACAAGGCCAACCACCCCGCGCTGATGGCGGCCGGCGACCGCGCGCTGGGCGTGCTGCTGGGCGCGGTGGCCGACGTGCAGGCCGCGGGCCTGATCGACGCGCCGCAGGTGCAGCCGCTGGCGCTGGCCGGCTGGTCGCTGTCGCACGGTCTGGCCACGCTGCACGCCGACGGCATGTTTGCCGGCAAGATCCCCGGCGCGCTGGAGGACAACGCGCGGGCGGTGATGGAACTGCTGCTGTCGTCGGTGCTGCGCGCGGCGCCGGGGCGCAGATCAGGGGCAGCCCCGCTTCATGGAACGAAGAAGCAGGATACTCCCCCTATGCCTATCCGCTAGCGCCCGTCAGACAAGCGCTGGAAGTCGATACTCCCCTGTTTTTCTATAAGGATGCGCTGCATCGAGGCGCCGCGGGGCCGCGCCCCGACCCATCTCAACGGCGCGGCGCGCCAAAGTCCAGCGGCAGGCCGACGTAGTTCTCGGCGATCGTCGTCAGCCCGGCTTCGGAGTGCATCAGGTAGTCCAGCTCGGCGTGCTGGAACTTCTCGGTGATGCGCTCGTCGTGCGGGAAGCGGTGCATCAGCTGCGTGAACCACCACGAGAAGCGTTCGGCGCGCCAGATGCGGCCCAGGCACTTGCGCGAGTAGTCGTCGATGCCGGCCTCGCTCTTGTCCTTGTAGAACTCGACCAGCGCGTCGTACAGGTACTTCACGTCGGTGGCCGCCAGGTTCAGGCCCTTGGCGCCGGTGGGCGGCACGATGTGGCCGGCATCGCCCGCCAGGAACATGCGGCCAAAGCGCAGCGGCTCGGTGACGAAGCTGCGCAGCGGGGCGATGCTCTTCTCAAGGCTGGGGCCGGTGACGAGCTTGGCGCGCGCCTCGTCGTCCAGGCGCAGCTTCAACTCCTGCCAGAACGCGTCGTCGCTCCACTCCTCGACCTTGTCGGTCAGCGGCACCTGCAGGTAGTAGCGGCTGCGCGTCTTGCTGCGCTGGCTGCACAGGGCAAAGCCGCGCGGGCTGTTGACGTAGATGAGCTCGTCGCTCACGGGCGGCGTGTCGCTCAGCAGGCCCAGCCAGCCGAAGGGGTAGACCTTCTCGTATTCGCGAATCGCGGCGCGCGGCGCGCTGGCGCGGCACACGCCGTGAAAGCCGTCGCAGCCGGCGATGAAGTCGCAGTCGATGCGGTGCGTGAGGCCGTCCTTCTCGTAGGTGACATAGGGCTTGGCGCTGTCGAAGTCGTGCACCTGGGTGTTCTGCGCTTCGTAGATGGTGGCCAGGCCCGCCGCCTGGCGCGCGTCCATCAGGTCGCGCGTCAGCTCGGTCTGGCCGTAGACCATCACGTTCTTGCCGCCGCTGTACTTGTTCAGGTCCACGCGGTGGCGCTGACCGTCGTACAGCATCTCGATGCCGCCATGCACCAGGCCTTCCTTGTGCATGCGCTCGCCCACGCCGGCCTCGTCCATCAGGTCGATGCAGACCTGCTCCAGGATGCCGGCGCGGATGCGGCCCAGCACGTAGTCGCCGCTGACGCGCTCGACGATCATGGCGTCGATGCCGGCCTTGTGCAGCAACTGGCCCAGCAGCAGGCCGGACGGACCGGCGCCGACGATGGCGACCTGGGTGCGGGTGGTGGTCATGTGATCGATCTCCTCTTGTATTGGGCGCAACCCCGGCGGGGCCGCTGGGCGGGTGACAGCCTTCAAGCATAGGGCAGCGGCCTCCACGCATCCAGCGTGGACGGCGCAGCGATGCGCGATGATCGAACAGGGTGTGCGATCATCGTACAAGCAGTTGCCTGTGGCGGCGCTTTGTGTGGGAGCGGGCCTGCCCGCGACGGGCGTCTCGCCGGCAGCAAGCACTTCATCGCGGGCCAGCCCGCTCCCACAACTGGAACGCAGGAAACGGAGACCTCCCCATGCCCATCGCCCACGCCGACTACGTGGCCGGACTGGCCAAGGGCCTGGCCGTGCTGGAGTGCTTCGGCACCGAGCGCCAGCGCCTGAACACCACGCAGGCGGCCGAGCGCGCTGGCCTGACACGCGCCGCCGCACGGCGCCACCTGCTGACGCTGGCGCACCTGGGCTATCTGGAGACGGAGGACGGCCAGTTCTGGCTCAGCCCGCGCGTGCTGCGCTTTTCGGGCGCCTACCTGGCTTCGGCGCGGCTGCCCCGCGTGATCCAGCCGACGCTCAACCGTCTGGCCGCCGAGACGCAGGACGTGTACTCGGCCGCGGTGCTGGATGGCGACGAAGTCGTCATCGTGGCGCGCAGCGCCGGCCTGGCGCCGGTGAACCCGATGCTCGCCTACGGGCGCCACTTGGGCGCACGATTGCCGGCGCACGCCACCTCCACCGGTCGCGTGCTGCTGGCGGCGTTGCCGCGCGCCGATCTGGCGGCGTGGCTGAAGGGGCGTGAGCTGCGCCGCCTCACCGCCCACACCGTGACGGCGCCGCGCGCCTTCCGCGCGCTGCTGGCCCAGGTGGCCGAGCAGGATTACTGCGTGGCCGCCGACGAGCACGAACTGGGCGTGCATGCGGTGGCGGTGCCGCTGCGCACGCGACAGGGGCAGACGGTGGCGGCGCTGAATGTGGTGCTGGCACCGGGGCGGTTGAACGATGCGGCGCTGGCCGGCGAGATCCTGCCGCGCTTGCGCGAAGCCGCTGGGGAAATTCGGCAGCTGCTATGAATGCAATAGCTGTCAGCGCTTGACAGCAGGGCGTCGAATGCCGATTTCTCTTATGGGCTCGTGGGGCGAGGCGCTTGTCGGAGCGGCCTTGGCCGCTATCAGCGTGTCGATGGCAGCAGGCGCTGCATCGTGGGCAAGCCCGCTCCCACAACCCTGTTCACGCAACGCGGGGCGCCGAACGATCAGCCTCTTCAAACGCCCAGATGCTGTGTCAGCAATTCAGGCTGCGCGCGCAGCGCATCCGACGTGCCCTCGAACACCACCTCGCCCTTGACCAGGATGACGTTGCGGTCGGTCACCTGCGTCACGTGCTTCCAGTTCTTGTCGACGATGATGCTGCTGATGCCGCTTGCGCGGATGACGTCGCAGATGCGCCAGATCTCGCGCGCGATCAGCGGGGCCAGGCCCTCGGTGGCCTCGTCGAGGATCAGCACGTCGGGGTTGGTCATCAGCGCGCGGCCGATGGTCAGCATCTGCTGCTCGCCACCCGACAGCTGCTGGCCGCCATGGCCCAGGCGCTCCTGCAGGCGCGGGAAGGTCTCCAGCACGCGCTCGTAGGTCCAGTCGCGCTGGCCGCGCGTGCCGGGGCGGGCGGCCATCTTCAGGTTCTCGACCACGCTCAGATTGCCGAAGATGCCGCGCCCCTCGGGCACGTAGGCCACGCCGAGCTGTGCGATCTCGTAGGGCGGGCGGCCGGTCATCGGCTTGCCCATCACCAGCACGCCGCCGCGCCGGGGCTTGACCAGGCCCATGATGGACTTCAGCAGCGTGCTCTTGCCCATGCCGTTGCGGCCCATCAGGCCGATGGTTTCGCCGCGCCGCACCTGGAAGTTGACGCCCTTCAGGATGTGGCTGGCGCCGTAGTAGGTGTGCAGGTCGATGGCGTGGATCAGCAGGTCGGGGTCGTGCCCGTGGCGCGTGGTCGGCGCGGTGTTGTGCGAGCGCGGCGCCAGCGGATTGTTGGGATCGTCCTGGCGGTTGGCGTTGGCATGCGTCGCCATGTCAGTGTTCCTCCCCAAGATAAGCCGCCTGCACGCCGCGGTCGGCGCGGATGGCAGCTGGTTCGCCGCTGGCGATCACCGTGCCGTTGACCATCACCGTCAGGTGGTCGGCCAGCGCGAAGATGGCGTCGATGTCGTGCTCGACCAGCATCATGGCGTGGTGGGGCTTCAGGCGCAGCAGCAACTCGACCATGCTTTCGGCCTCGGCCACGCCCATGCCGGCCAGCGGCTCGTCGAGCAGCAGCACCTGCGGGTCGGTGGCCAGCGTCATGGCGATCTCGAGCTGGCGCTGCTCGCCGTGGCTGGCGGCACCGGCGATGAAGTCGCGCCGGGCGGTCAGGCCGGCCAGTTCCAGCGCCTTCTCTGCGCGCTCGTTCACGGCGGCGTCATGGCGCGCGCTCTGCAGCCAGCGCACCGGGTTGAAGGGCTGCTGCGCCGCACGCGACTGCGCGGCCAGGCGCACGTTCTCCCACACCGTGAAGGGCAGAAAGATGTTGGTCTTCTGGTAGCTGCGGCCCAGGCCGCGGCGCGAGATCTGCTCGGGCGCCGCGCTGGTGATGTCGTGCGTGCCCAGCGTGATGCTGCCGCTGGTGGGCGGCAGATCGCCCGAGAGCAGGTTGGTCAGGGTGGACTTGCCGGCGCCGTTGGGGCCGATGACGACGTGGATGCGGTCGCGCCACAGATCGACCGAGACGTCGTTGACGGCGGCGAGGCCGCCGAAGCGCTTGGTCAGGTTCTTCGCGGAAAGCAGGACCTCACTCATGGTCTGCTCCCTTGCGGCCAAAGCGCTCCATCAGGCCCAGCAGGCCGCGCGGCGCGAAGATGATCACGGCCACGATGAACAGGCCCATCCACAGCTGCCAGTGCTTGCCCAGGCGGAAGCCGCCGACGGTGGGCAGGTCCTTGAACAGCTCCAGCATGAACTCGAACGCGAAGGCGCCGACGATGGCCCCGGCAAAGTTGCCCATGCCGCCCAGGATGACCATCATGATGGCGTGCGCGCTCATGTGAAAGCCCATCAGTTCGGGGTTCACGAAGCCCGTCTGCGCGCCCCACAGGTAGCCCGCCAGCCCGGCCAGCGCGCCGGCCAGCGTGAAGGCGGTGAGCTTGTAGCTGAAAGACCCGAAGCCCACGGCACGCATGCGGTGCTCGTTCACGCGGATACCGGCCAGCGCGCGGCCGAAGGGGCTCCACAGCAGGCGGCGCAGGAACACGTACACCAGCACCAGGCAGGCCAGCACGAAGTAGTAGAAGACCTTCTTGTTCTCCAGGTCGAACAGGGCGGCGTCGGGCTTGAAGTTGATGTACACGCCGTCGGAGCCGCCCAGCCTGAGCGGCAGCAGGCCGAGGAAGTTCAGCTCCTTGTTGTCGAACACCAGGAAGAACAGCATCTGGGCGAACGCCATCGTCACCATGATGAAGTAGATGCCGCGCGTGCGCACCACGAAGAAGCCGATGACCAGGGCGAACAGGCCAGCCACCGCCACGGCGGCGGGCAGTGTCCACCACAGGCTCACCGGGCCGTTGTCGGACGACATCAGCGCCAGCGCGTAGCCGCCCAGGCCAAAGTAGGCCGCGTGCCCCAGCGACACCAGGCCGGTGACGCCCTGCAGCAGATCGAGGCTCATGGCGAAGATGGCCAGGATCATCATGCGCGCCACCATCTGCTGGTAGAACTCGCTGCCGACGAAGGGAAACGCAGCCAGCGCGACGAAACCGAGCAGCAGCACGAACTGGATGCTGCGCGGCAGCGCTTCGAGGTTGGACTTGGGGGCGCTCATGAGCCACCGCCCGGCCGCCCGAAGGTGGCGAAGGCCCCACGCAACCGTGGAGCGCGTTGCAAGCCTGCGCGCTGGGGCAGCGAACCACACGAAGTGGGGAGCGTGGGGGCACGTTTCATTGCTTGAACAACCCTTCAGGTTTCCACAGCAGCACCGCCGCCATCAGCATGTAGACCAGCATGCCCGCCACCTGCGGCAGCAGCACCTTGCCGAAGGTGTCGACAAAGCCCACCAGCAGCGCCGCGATCAGCGCGCCGCGCACCGAGCCGATGCCGCCGATCACCACCACCACGAAGCACATGATCAGCACCGACGAACCCATGCCGGGGTAGACGCTGGAGATGGGCGCGGCGATCATGCCGGCCACCGTGGCCAGCGCCACGCCGATGGCGAACACCACGGCGTGGATCAGCTTGATGTTGATGCCCAGCGACTCGGTCATGTCGCGGTTGAAGGCGCCGGCGCGGATCTTCATCCCCAGGCGCGTCTTGTTGATCAGCAGGTACAGGCCGATGGCCAGCAGCACGCACACCGCCATCATGAACAGACGGTAGTGCGGGTAGGACAGGGTTTCGGTCAGCGGCACCGAGCCGGTCAGCAGCGGCGGCACCGCCACGCCGTGCACGTCGTCGCCCCACAGCAGCGAGCGTGCTTCTTCGAAGATGTAGATCAGCCCGAAGGTGAGCAGCACCTGGTCGAGGTGGTCGCGGTGGTAGAAGTGGCGGAACAGCAGGCGTTCCAGCACCAGGCCGAACACGACCGACAGCGCGGTGCCCACCAGGATGGCGGCGGTGAAGCTGCCGAGCTGCGACGACAGCGCGAACGCCAGGTAGGCGCCCAGCATGTAGAAGCTGCCGTGCGCGAGGTTGACCACGCCCATGATGCCGAAGATCAGCGTCAGGCCGGCGGCCAGCATGAACAGCAGCAGCCCGTACTGCACGCTGTTCAGCGTCTGGATGAGGAAGTTGGCGAAGTCCACGGCGAGAAGAAAGAGAAAGGCGACGGACTTTTTTTACCCGACGCGTATGACGGAGCAAGCGTTCAGAAGGCCGCGGAGCAGGCCATGCAAGTGGCACCGTGGCCGGACCTGCGCCGGCCACTGGTGTCGTCCCCCTTGCGCAGCAAAAGGGGGAAGGCGCGTCAGCGCCTCAGGGGGGTTCAACCCAGCTTGCACCCGGCGGCCGAATCAGCCACCGCCTTCTGCGCCACGCCCAGCACCTTGTTGTCGCCCTTTTCGACCACGCGCAGGTACATGTCCTGCACCGGGTTGTGGGCACGGCTCATGGTCCACTTGCCGCGCGGGCTGTCGATGACGGCCGTTTCCATGGCCTTGTACAGCGCGGCCTTGTTCGACAGGTCGCCCTTGACCGCGTCGGCGCCGCGCAGCAGCAACTGGCCGGCGTCGTAGCCCTGCACCGCGTACACGTCGGGCTGCAGCTTGAACTGGCCGGCATAGGCGGCGCGGAACTGGTTGTTGCGCGGCGTGTCCAGCGAGTCGGCGTAGTGCATGGTGGTCATCACGCCCTCGGCGGCCGGGCCGGCGGCCTGGATCACGCCCTCGGTCAGGAAGCCGGAGCCCCACAGCGGAATCTTGCCCTGCAGGCCGGCCGCGGCGTAGTCGCGCATGAACTTGGCGGCGCCGGCGCCGGCGAAGAAGCAGGCCACGGCGTCGGGCTTCAGGCTGGCGATCTCGGTCAGCAGCGCCTGGAACTCGACGTTGGGGAAGGGCAGGCCCAGTTCCTTGACGATGGTGCCGCCCGCCTTGGTGTAGCTGTCCTTGAAGCCCTCGAAGGCCTCGTCGCCGGCGGCGTACTTCCAGGTGATCCACACCGCGCGCTTCAGGCCCTTGTCCATCATGGGCTTGCCCAGCGCGCTGGTGGGCTGGCTGTTGGTGAAGCTGGTGCGGAACACGTTGGGCGCGCACAGCGCGCGGGTGGCGGCGTGCACGCCGGCGTTGGGGATGATGTTCAGCACGCCCGACTCGCGCGCCACGCGCTGGATGCCCATCTGCACGCCCGAGTGCACGGTGCCGATCAGCACGTCCACCTTGTCGCGCTGCACCAGCTTGTTGGCGTTCTCCACGCCCTTGGACGGCTCGGACTCGTCGTCCACCTTGACCCACTCGATCTCGCGCCCGCCCAGCTTGCCGCCCTTCTCGGCGATGGCCATGCGCACGCCGTTCTCGATGGCCACGCCCAGCTGCGCGAAGGTGCCGGTGTAGGGCAGCATGAAGCCGACCTTCAGCTTGTTGCCCTGCGCACGCACGATCTCGGGCAGCAGCAGGCCGGCCGAGCTGGCGCCGACGACGGCGGCGCTGCGGGAAAGCATCAGACGGCGGCTGAGACCGCGGGCTTGAGCTGTCATGTCGAAACTCCTTTAGGTGTCAAGTAATGGCGGCAATTGTGAAACAGGACGCCCAGATCGCAACCCCGGCTTACCCTGAAAGTACGCTGCGAGGCGCGGCAGACTGGGGTGGCGATATGAACTAAATTGCCTGTTCGGACGCAGTATAGTTCATGCTTGTGACGGAAAGCTCAGGGTTTTCCCATGCGTTCAAAGCTGGGGTCTGGGGCCGGCTGGCGCTGAGGATTAATGCAAAATGATAGCTGCGCACGCTCGGTAAATAAGGATTTCAGCATCAAATCAATCTGAAATCATTGTGTAGCAGGCGCGAGCAGCTATCGAAATGATGAGTATGACGGCTCAGCCGAATCCGCAGGCGCGGACGCGCGTCAGGGCCCGAACAGGGCCGCCAGTTGCCGCCGGTCGCGCCGGTCCTTCCATTGCCAGACCTCGCGGCCTTCCAGGCTCAGCGGGCCCCATACGGCGATGGCGCGGCCGTCGCCGCAACCGACCACCTTCAGGCGCGACAGATCCAGTGGTGCTTTCTTGAAGGCGCCGCCGGAGATGGCGGTGCGCAGGTTGGCCTCGAGCACCGGGCCGACCTCGGGCGGCGCCTCGTCGGGCACCACGAACACCTGGCGGTGGCTGTCGCTCTGCAGGCGCTCGTTGACCAGCGGCTGACCGTGCTCGTCGGCCTGCAGGCCGGCCTGCAGCAGCCAGCCAGGCGCGCCGGCGCCGGTGGCCAGCAGCGGCGCGTCGCACAGCAGCGTGGCGCCACTGGCCAGTTGCAGCGCGCGGCCGTCCATGCCGATGCACGGGTCTTGCAGCACGGTGATGTTGAGCGCCTTCAGGCGTGCCAGCACACGGCGCTGCAGCGCGGGCGTCTGGTCGGCCAGCAGGGGCGATTCGCCCGCCACCAGGGTGACGCGGCTGCCGTGCGGCGCCGCCAGCGCATGCGCCACGGCCATGGCCAGTTCGATGGCGGGCACGCTGTCGCCCACCACGGCCACCTGCAGCGCGCGCTCGCGCGCCAGCGCCTGCAACTGCGGCCACAGCTGCACGAAGGTCTCCAGCGGGCGGGTGAACAGCGCGTTGCGGCGCGCACCGGGCATGGCGGCCTCGATGGCGTCGCGGTCGACGACCGGCTCGACATTGATTGACAGCACGTCGTAGGGCACGGCGTCGCCGCTGGACAGCTGCACGCGGCGGCCGGCCGGGTCGAGCGAGATCACGTGCGCCGGCACGAAGTGCGCACCGCTGGCCTCCACCAGGTTGTCCAGCGGCACGCGCAGGTCTTCCAGTGCGTAGTCGCCCGACACATGGCCCGGCAGCATGGCCGGTTCGATGTAGTAGGGGTGCGGCGCCACCAGGGTGACGTTCATGTCGCCCGTGCCCTGGCGGGCGAACGACTTCAGGACTTGCAGGTGGGCGCGCCCGGCGCCGAGCAGCACCAAGTGTTTCCGGGAGGGATTCACGGTCATGCGGGGAGTGTATCGAGTGAATGGGGCTCACCCCTGCGTCGCCTTCGGCGCCTTCCCCTCCAGGGGACAACGCCAGTGGCCGGTACAAGCCCGCTCCACGGCGTTTCTGGGGTGGCCTGCTCCGCGGCCATCGGATTTTGTTGTTGCAAACCTTGCGGTTGGATACCGATTGCCGTCACCCGACCAGCGCCTGCGCGAATTCGCGCGCCTTGAAGGTCTGCAGATCTTCCAGCCGCTCGCCCACGCCGACGAAATACACGGGGATCGGCTTTTCGCGCGCGATAGCGCACAGCACGCCGCCCTTGGCGGTGCCGTCGAGCTTGGTGACCACCAGCCCGGTGAGCTGCACCGCCTCGTCGAAGGCCTTGACCTGCGCCAGCGCGTTCTGCCCGGTGTTGCCGTCGATCACCAGCAGCACTTCGTGCGGGGCGGTGATGTCGGCCTTGGTCACCACGCGGCGGATCTTGGTCAGCTCTTCCATCAGGTGCTTCTGCGTCGGCAGGCGGCCGGCGGTGTCGACCAGCACCACGTCCTTGCGGCGCGCGCGGCCGGCACCCACGGCGTCGAAGCTCACGGCCGACGGGTCGGCGCCCTGCTGGCTGATGATCTCGACCTGGTTGCGGTCGGCCCACACGGCCAGCTGCTCGCGCGCCGCGGCGCGGAAGGTGTCGGCCGCTGCCAGCAGCACGCTGGCACCGGCATCGGCGAAGTGCTTGGTCAGCTTGCCGATGCTGGTGGTCTTGCCGGCGCCGTTGACGCCGGCCACCATGATCACGGTGGGGTGGTACACGCCCACCACCAGCGTCTTTTCCAGCGGCGCCAGCATGTCGGCGATGGCGTCCTGCAGCAGGGTCTTGACCTGTGCCGGGTCGGTGGCGCGCGCTTCCTTCACGCGGCGGCGCAAGTCATTCAGCAGGAACTCGGTCGCCGGCACGCCGGCATCGGCCAGCAGCAGGGCGGTTTCCAGCTCTTCGTACAGCGCGTCATCGATCTGGGTGCCGGTGAACACCGTGGTGATGCTGTTGCCGGTTTTCTTCAGGCCGTTTTTCAGGCGATCGAGCCAACCGCCGCGCGAGGGGGAGGCGATGGGTTCGGGCGCTGTCTCGGGGTGAAACTGGGGTTCTGGGCTCGCAGGCAAAGCGCGCCCAGCTATCAATTCAGGAATCACCTCGGGCGCTGTCGGCATCGCCGCCACTGGTGCCTCTGTCCTGCCCGCGGGTGGCGGCGTGGCCGGCACCCCGGGATCGGCCGGTGGGGCTGGATCGGCATCGGAGAGGATTGGCAGCGCCGGGTCGGCGGCCTTCTTGCGGCGGAAAAAACTGAACATTGCCCCGAATTTTAAGGACACGCCCAGCAACGCCGTAAGGCGCGGGTCTGCGCAGGATGCCAGCGCCGATGCAAGAGACTGCCGCATTTGACATGTGGCTATCTGGCTACCCCGATTCGTTGCGGCGTTGATTTCATTTGCTTTGGCTTGAGCAAATTATTACATTTGCGAATTGCGACAACGTGAAGGAGTGGGCATGGTGGGGAACAAATTCAATTTCATGGGCTTGACGCGGGCGTTGGGCTTGGCCGTGGTGCTGGGCGTCGCGTCGATCGGCGCATGGGCGCAGCCGGCCTTTGGCGACAAGTCCAGCTGGACGCCGGCCGAGCGGAAGATGGACTCGGCGCTGGTTGGGCTCACGCGCGCCGACAAGGCGGGTCAGCTCAAGTCGGGGCGCCTGAAGGGCTTGCCCGCCGCAACTCAGGACTTCGCCCGGGACAACGTCGCGCCGGACGACACCATGATCGTGGTCATCAAGGCCGACGTGACGCCCGACCTCACGGCCTTCATCAAGGCGCAGGGCGGTACGGACGTGTCGGAATACCCCACGTATCGCACCATCACCGCGCGCGTGCCGGTGTCGGCCATCACCGACATCGCCAACCGGGCCGACGTGCAGACGGTTGGCCCGCGCGAACTGGCCACCACCAACCGGTACGAACTCAGCCCAAAGGAGCTGAAGGCGTACCAGGAGCGCCTAAAAAGCCTGGCCCCCGGTGCCGCGACCAATGTCGGTAGCGCGACCTGGGAGGGCGTGACCGCGCACAAGGCCAATGTGGCCCACGCCGGCGGCCACACCGGCGCGGGGGCCAAGGTATGTGTACTGTCGGATGGAGTCAACACGCTGGCGGCGCGCCAAGGCACCGGCGATCTGCCCGCCGGCGTCACCGTCGTTCCAGGCCAGGCCGGCTCGGGCGACGAAGGCACTGCCATGCTCGAGATCGTGTACGACATGGCGCCCGGCGCGTCGCTCTACTTCGCTACCGGCTTTGGCGGCGTGGCGTCGATGGCCACCAACATCCAGAGCCTGGCCGCAGCGCCCTACAACTGCGACATCATTGTCGATGACGTCACGTATTTCAACGAGGGCGCGTTCCAGGACGGGCCGATCGCGCAGGCGGTCAACACCGTCACGGCGAGCGGCGTGCTGTATTTTTCCTCGGCGGCCAATTCGGGCCATCTGACGCGCAGCGAGTCCGGAACCTACGAAGGCGACTTCGTGGCCAGCCCCAACGCCATTCCGGCGGTGATTCAAAATTTTTATGGTGCGGGGGTGCCGATTCAACTGCACGCGTTCGGCGCCGCCAACTACACCACGCTCACGGCGGTGCCCTCAGGCACTCGCCGCGTTTCGCTGAAATGGAGCGACGCCCTCGGCGCGTCCGCCAATGACTACGACCTGATCGTCACGAACGCGGCCGGGACGACGATCATCGGCTCCAGCGCCAGTGTCCAGAGCGGAACGCAAGACCCCTTCGAGTTTGCATCCGGCTCGTTCCCGGTCGGCTCACGGCTGTACGTGGTCAAGTACTCCGGCGTGGCGCGCGCCATCCGGCTGGACACGAACCGCGCCCGGCTGGCCCCGGCCATTGCGACCGCAGGCAGCACCTTCGGCCACAACGCCGCAGCCAGCGCGGTGACGGTGGCGGCGGTCAATGTCGCCACGGCCGGCGGCGGCGCGTTCACGGGGGGTGCGGCCAACCCGGTGACCACCTACAGCTCGGACGGTCCGCGCAAGATGTTCTACCAACCCAACGGCACGGCCATCACGCCCGGCAATTTCCTGTTCGGCACCAATGGCGGCACCACCCTGAACAAGGTGGACATGGCGGCGGCTGACTGCGGCACGACCACCACCCCGGGGTTCATCCCGTTCTGTGGCACTTCGGCCGCAGCGCCCACGGCGGCCGCCATTGCGGCGCTGATCAAGGGCAACAATCCGGCGCTGACCCGGGCGCAAATCCTGGCGGCCATGAACGCCACGGCGCTCGACATTGAAGCTGCAGGTTGGGACCGCGACTCGGGCGTGGGCATTGTCATGGTGCCTTCGTTTGCGACGAACTACACCATTGGCGGCACTGTGTCGGGCCTGGGCGCGGGCCTTTCGGTCGGGCTGCTCAACAACGGTGGCGACGCAATCACGCGCAACGCCAATGGCAGCTTCACGTTCCCGACTGCGCTGGCCAGCGGCGCCGCCTACAGCGTGACCGTGGGCACGCAGCCGGCGGGCCAGACCTGCACGGTCACCAACGGTTCGGGCGCGGTTGGCTCGGCCAACGTCACCAATGTGGCCGTCAACTGCGCCAATAACCCGCCGGCCACCTACACGATCGGCGGCACGGTGAGCGGCTTGGGCGCGGGCAAATCGGTCGGGCTGCTCAACAACGGTGGCGACGCAATCACACGCAACGCCAATGGCGGCTTCACGTTCCCGACTGCGCTGGCCAGCGGCGCCGCCTACAGCGTGACCGTGGGCACGCAGCCGGCGGGCCAGACCTGCACGGTCACCAACGGTTCGGGCACGGTTGGCTCGGCCAACGTCACCAATGTGGCCGTCAACTGCGCCAATAACCCGCCGGCCACCTACACGATCGGCGGCACGGTGAGCGGCTTGGGCGCGGGCAAATCGGTCGGGCTGCTCAACAACGGTGGCGACGCAATCACGCGCAACGCCAATGGCAGTTTCACGTTCCCGACGGCGCTGGCCGGCGGCGCCGCCTACAGCGTGACCGTGGGCACGCAGCCGGTGGGCCAGACCTGCACGGTCACCAACGGTTCGGGCACGGTGGGGGCGGCCAACGTCACCAATGTGGCGGTCTCCTGCGTCGTGACGGCAATCACGGGACCCACCAGCACCGGAACCGGCACGGCCACGGCCACGCTCGTCGGTGGCGGCCCGGCCTGCGGCTTCGTGACCGGTGGCAGCGGCTTCGTGGCCGATCCGGCGGCACCGCCCGCGGGCGTCAGCTTCCCGCATGGCTTCTTCCAGTTCACGGCCGCCAGCTGCCCGGCCGCCAGCGGTGGGGTGACCATTACCGTGACCTATCCCAATGCCATCCCGGCCGGGGCGCAGTACTACAAGTACGGCAAGGAGGCCGGCAATGCGACCGACCACTACTACACCATCCCGGCGACGGTGAGCGGCAACCAGGTGACGTTCACGATCACCGATGGCGGACTGGGTGACAACGACCTGGCGGCCAACGGCACCATCGTCGACCCCGGGGCCATCGGCGTACCAGCCGCAGGCGGCGCGCCGGTGGTTCAGCCGGTCCCGACGCTGTCGCAGTACGCTCTGCTGGCACTGGCACTGGGCCTGTTCCTGATGGCTGCGCGCCGGCTGCACGTTCAGCGCCGACGCTGAAAATCCATCGAATCGAACGAGCGGGCTGGCGCGCGGCGCCGGCCCCTCGGGCCGGGATCACGCGGCGTTCGGGTCAGCCCGAGGCCGCGTCGCGCACCACCAGCGGCGCGGTGCCCCGCGCCTCGACGCGCCCCACCACCGCCGCTCGCCCAAACCCCTGGCGCTGGAAGGTGGCCCGCACCGCATCCACTGCATCCGGCGCGCACGCCACCAGCAGGCCGCCGCTGGTCTGCGGGTCGGTCAGCAGGGCGCGTTCGGTGTCCGAAAAGCCGGCCGGCAACGAGACTTCGTCGCCATAGGCCGCCCAGTTGCGCCCGCTGGCACCGGTGACGATGCCGCGCGCGGCCAGCTCGCGCACGCCGGGCAGCAGGGGCACGGCGGGCCAGTCGATCTGCACCGTGACGCCGGCGCCGCGCGCCAGCTCCAGCGCGTGGCCGGCCAGGGCGAAGCCGGTGACGTCGGTGATGGCGTGCACGCCGGGCAGTTGCGCCAGATCGGGGCCGGCGGTGTTCAGGCGCGTGGTGCTGGCGATCATCTGCGCGTAGCCCTCGGCGTTCAGCTCGCCCTTTTTCAGCGCGGCCGAATACACGCCCACGCCCAGCGGCTTGCCCAGCACCAGCACGTCACCCACCTGCGCGGCGCTGTTTTTCTTCACGCGGTCGGGGTGCACCAGGCCCAGCGCCACCAGGCCGTAGATGGGCTCGACCGAGTCGATGGTGTGGCCGCCCGCAATCGGGATGCCCGCCGCGCGGCACACGCTGGCGCCGCCTTCCAGAATCCTGCCAATCGTCTCGACCGACAGCACGTTGATCGGCATGCCCACCACGGCCAGCGCCATGATGGGCGTGCCGCCCATGGCGTACACGTCGCTGAGCGCGTTGGTGGCGGCGATGCGGCCAAAGTCGAACGGGTCGTCGACGATGGGCATGAAGAAATCGGTGGTCGCCACCAGCGCCTGGCTGTCGTTGAGCTTGTAAACGGCGGCGTCGTCCGCGGTTTCGATGCCGACCAGCAACTCCGGCGGCACCGGCATTTGCGTGGTGCCGCGCAGGATGCTGGACAACACGCCCGGTGCGATCTTGCAGCCGCAACCACCGCCGTGGCTGAGCGAGGTGAGGCGGGGTTCGGCGGTCTTGGGGGAGGTAGAAGCGGTCATGCGATCGATTGTCGCGCATGCCTGTTGACTATTGAATCGATAGCTGCCCGCGCTTGATAGGCAAGCGCTGGCGCCGTAAAAGCGTCAGAATCGGCGCCCTGGCGCGCTCAGGCACACTCGCACCTTCAAGGAACGAATTTCCACCCCCCCGACTCTGTCTGCGGTCATGCATTTCAAACCTTCTCTTTCTGCGCTGCTGCTGGTCGCCAGCGCCTCTTTTGCGTCCGCCGCGCTGTCACAACAACTGGCTCCGCCGGCAGCCGCTGCCAGCCCGGTCAGCCAATTCAAGCTGGCCAACGGCCTCACGGTGATCGTCAAGCCCGACCGCCGCGCGCCCACCGCGGTGCACATGCTGTGGGTGCGCGTCGGCTCGATGGACGAGGTGGACGGCGCCAGCGGCGTGGCCCACGTGCTGGAGCACATGATGTTCAAGGGCACCGACAAGCTGCAGCCCGGCGAGTTCTCGCGCCGCGTGGCCGCGCTGGGCGGGCGCGAGAACGCCTTCACCAGCATGGACTACACCGGCTATTACCAGCAGGTGCCTGCCAACCGCCTGGGCGACGTGATGGCGCTGGAGGCCAACCGCTTCGCGCACAGCCGCTACAGCGACGAGGAGTTCGCCAAGGAGCTGGAGGTGGTGAAGGAAGAGCGCCGCTCGCGCACCGAGGACAACCCGCGCGCCCTGATGTTCGAGCAGCTGCGCGCCACCACCTTCATCGCCTCGCCGTATCGGCGCCCGGTGATCGGCTGGATGGGCGACCTGGAATCTCTGACGGCGCAGGACGCGCGCGCCTTCTTCCAGCGCTGGTACACCCCGGCCAACGCCGCCGTGGTGGTGGTGGGCGATGTCGATCCGCAGCAGGTGCTGGCGCTGGCGAAGCAGCACTACGGCGGCATCAAGACCCACGCCGTGCCCACGCGCAAGCCGCGGCCCGAGCCCGAGCAGCGCGGCCTGCGCCGCATCGACGTGAAGGCCCCGGCCGAACAGGCGCTGGTGGCGCTGGCCTTCCGCGTGCCGCAGATGACCAGCCTGCAGCCCTCGCCCGACAACGACGACGCGCTGGCGCTGACCGTGCTGTCGGCCGTGCTGGACGGCTACAGTGGCGCGCGGCTCGACCGTGCGCTGACGCAAGGGCCCGACCGCGTGGCCGACAGCGCCAGCGCCGGCAACGGCCTGCTGGGCCGTGGGCCGCAGACCTTCAGCCTGGTCGGCGTGCCGGCGGCGGGCAAGACGGCCGCGCAGGTCGAGGCCGCGCTGCGCGAGCAGGTGGCGCGCATCGCCAAGGAGGGCGTGAGCGAGGCCGAACTGAACCGCGTGAAGACGCAGTGGGTGGCCAGCGAGGTCTACAAGCGCGACAGCGTGATGGGCCAGGCGCAGGAGCTGGGCCACTACTGGATCCAGGGCCTGCCGCTGGACGCCGATGCGCAACTGATCGAACGCCTGCGCGGCGTGACGGCGGCGCAGGTGCAGGCCGTGGCGCAGAAGTACTTCGGCGACGACCAGCTCACGGTGGCCACGCTGCTGCCGCAGCCGCGCGATCCGAATGCCAGGCCGCGTGTGGCGCCGCTGGATGCGCGGCATTGAGCCTTTCGTTCCCGGTTGTTTCTCCCTCGCCCCTCTGGGGAGAGGGCAGGGGTGAGGGACCGCTTCGCCTGCTGGCAACCATGACCTCACCCCAACCCTCTCCCGCCGGCGGGAGAGGGGGTCTCATCAAGTGATCTCATGAATACTCTGAAAAAAATAGCTGCTCGCGCTTGCTGGACGGTCGCCAGAGGCCAAAAACACCTTGACCCTGTGGGAGCGGGCTTGCCCGCGATGCAGCGCTTCGGTGCCAATCAACACCCCATCGCGGGCAAGCCCGCTCCTACAAAAAAGAGAGCTTTCAGCGCCGTGTTGGCAGGCGCCGCAGGCTTGTTCATGCTGCACCCCGCCGTCGCCGCCATCCCCATCCAGCACTGGACTCAGCCCAGCGGCGCGCAGGTGTGGCTGGTCGAAAGCCCGGTGATCCCGATGCTGGACGTGCAGGTCGACTTCGATGCCGGCAGCCGGCGCGACCCGGCCGAACAGGCGGGCCTGGCCAGCGTGACCGCGCTGATGGCCGGCAAGGGCGTGGCCGCGCGCGACGGCCAGCCGGCGCTGGACGAGAACGCGCTGGGTGAGGCCTGGGCCGACCTGGGCGCTGCCTTCGGCGGCAGCGCCGGCAACGACCGCATGAGCTTTCAGCTGCGCACGCTGACCGACCCTGATCTGCTGCAGAAGTCGGTGGCGCTGGCCGCGCGCGAGCTGGGCGAGCCGGCCTGGCCCGACGACGTGTGGCAGCGCGAGCGCCAGCGCCTGTCGGCCGCCATCAAGGAATCGCGCACGCGCCCCGGCACCATCGCCGGCCTGGCCTACAGCGCGGCGGTGTACGGCAGCCACCCCTACGGCTACGAGACCACGCCCGAGTCGCTGGCCCGCATCGGCGTGGCCGACATGCGCGCGCGCTATGCCGACTTCATCCGCCCCTGCCGTGCCAAAGTCAGCCTGGTCGGCGCCGTCACACGGGCGCAGGCCGACCAGCTTGTGACGCAATTGCTGTCGCGCCTGCCGCAGGGCGGCGACTGCGCGCCGTTGCCCGCCGTGCCCGAGGTGGCGCCGCTGGCGGCGGCCAAGGACGAGCGAATCCCGTTCGCTTCGGCACAGTCGCACGTGCTCATCGGCCAGCCGGGCTACAAGCGCAGTGATCCGGACTTCTTCGCGCTGCTGGTGGGCAACCACATCCTGGGTGGTGGCGGCTTCACCTCGCGCCTGATGACGCAGGTGCGCGAGAAGCGCGGCCTGAGTTACAGCGTCTACAGCTACTTTGCCCCCGGCCTGCACGCGGGCGCCTTCACTGCTGGCCTGCAGACGCGCCCCGACCAGGCGGCCGAGGCGCTGGGCGTGGCGCAGAAAGTCATCGCCGACTTCGTGGCCAACGGCCCCACCGCGGACGAACTGCAGGCCGCCAAGGACAACCTGATCGGCGGCTTTCCGCTGCGGCTGGACGGCAACCGCAAGCTGCTCGACAACGTGGCCAACATCGCCTGGAACAACCTGCCGCTGGACTACCTGGAGCACTGGACCCAGCGCGTGGATGCCGTGACGGCCGACCAGATCAAGACCGCCTTCCAGCGCGTGCTGCAGCCGCAGAAGATGGTGACGGTGGTCGTGGGCGGGCAGTGAAGGGTGCGCGCCCCGCGCTGCGGGCACGACGCATCCATCAGCAGGTGTTGGGGAGTATGTGCCTTCAGCGCCTGTCGTTCGGGCGCTGTCGGGTTGGCACATGGGGAGTATATGATGGCCATGGCCTTCCAGACGCGCCATCGCGGCCAAGGCCGCTCCACACAGCGCAGGAGCGGTGGATGGGACAGCCAGGCGCCCGAAGCGGCGGCGCACAGGGCTCCCTCTCCCGCTTGCGGGAGAGGGTTGGGGTGAGGGCGGCAGCGCATCGCCTGAAGCCGGCGCCGTCACGATGCCTGCGGCATCGCCCCCTCACCCTGGCCCTCTCCCCCCTTCGGGTGGAGAGGGGAGGTCAAGGGTTCATGCCCACGTGCTTTGCTTGACCAACAAGCACCGAAGCCGCGGCCCCGGCCCCGGCCCCGGCCCCAAGGCGCTGCGCAGCAAGCGCCGCCCCCACATCCGATGGCCGCGGAGCAGGCCGCGCCAGAACGCCGTGGCCGGGGTCTCCCCGGCCACCAGCGTTGTCCCCTCGGGGGAAGCCGCGCAAGCGGCTCAGGGGGGTTAAATGTGCCCCAAGAATATTGGCTGGTGCCGCATGTGCAGCGACAAGCCCAGCGCCGCCATGTGGTCGCTGTTGCGGCCCAGGATCTTCTCGGACAGTGGCAGGAACTCCAGTTCCTCGAAGCGCGCGTGCGCCTTGTACTGCGCCACCAGGCTGGCGATGGCCTGCGGGTCGATGTCCACCGCCTGGCCCTTGGCCACCTTCTTCAGCTGCGGCTCCAGCGCGTTCCACTGCTTCTCGATGTCGCGGTGCTCGCGCGTCAGCGCGTCGATCATCTGCTTCACCAGCGCGCGCTCCTCGCCCGGCGCGCTGCTGCCCAGCACGGCGGGGAACAGCTCGCGCTCCTCCTCCTCGTGGTGCTCGAACGCCGCCGCGCGGAAGAACTTGACGATGTCTTCGGCCACCTCGCGCGCGCGCTGCGCCGGCGCCAGCAGCGCGGGCAGTTCGCCGAACGTGTCCAGGTGCCGCACGATACCGGCGTGGCACTGCGAGAAGTTGTTCAGCGGCTCGTCGGTATCGACAGGGGAGGTGGGCGCCTGGCTCATCGGGGTCTCCAAGGGTTCGTGTGTGTGCTTAGCGTAATCCACGCCGCGCCATCCGGGGCAAAGACAGTGCGCCGCATGATGCCATTGCTTGACCCAGGTCAGGCCCGGCAACGCCAGGCCATGGGCGCGGCGGCGGTCACAATCGCCCCATGCCCCGCCGCCCAGCCCCATCCACGCCCCGCCGCACGGCGCCGCTGCCGCAAGAGGTGCGCATCATCGGCGGCCAATGGCGCCGCACGCGCCTGCCCGTGGCCGATCGCCCCGGCCTGCGCCCCACGCCCGACCGCGTGCGCGAGACGCTGTTCAACTGGCTGGGGCAGGACCTGGGCGGCTGGCAGGTGATTGACGTCTTTGCCGGCACCGGCGCGCTGGGCTTCGAGGCCGCCTCGCGCGGCGCCGCCGAGGTGCTGATGGTGGAGCAGGACGCGGCACTCGCCGCCGGCCTGCGGGGCTTGAAGGACAAGCTGAAGGCCGACGCCGTGCGCGTGCAGCTCGGTGACGGCGTGGCGGCGCTGAACGCGCAGGCGCCGGGCAGCGCCGACCTGGTGCTGCTCGACCCGCCGTTCGACGCGGCCGCGCTGTTCGCCCCCGCGCTGGCCGCCGCCGCGCGCACCGTGCGGGCCGATGGCTTCGTCTACCTCGAAGCGCCCCAAGCCTGGGACGATGCCGCGCTGGCCGAAAGCGGCCTGCGCCTGCACCGCCACCTGAAGGCCGGCGCCGTGCACGCGCACCTGCTGCGGCGTTCCGCATAATCGCCCCCAGGTTTTCATGTAGGAGCGGCGGAAGCCGCGATCAGGCAGTTTCTTCGGACGAAGCGCTGCTTCGCGGCTTCCGCCGCTCCTACCAGGCCAGGCCAACGTCCGCAGGAGACACACCACCCATGAGCCGCCACGTCATCGCCGTCTACCCCGGCACGTTCGACCCCATCACCCTGGGCCACGAGGACATCGTGCGCCGCGCCGCCGGGCTGTTCGACCAGGTCATCATCGCCGTTGCCATGGCGCACCACAAGAAGACGCTGTTCACGCTCGACGAACGGCTGGCGCTGGCGCGCGACACCGCCAGCCGCTACGACAATGTGAGCGTCGAGCCCTTCGACGGCCTGGTGCGCGACTTCGTGGTCGATCGCGGCGGCAAGGTGATGGTGCGCGGCGTGCGCGGCGTGACCGACTTCGACTTCGAATTCGGCCTGGCCGGCATGAACCGCAACCTGGCGCCCGACGTGGAAACCATCTTCATGACCCCCGCCGCCACGCTGCAGGCCGTCAGCAGCACGCTGATCCGCGAAATCTCGCAGCTGGGCGGCGACGTGGCACCCTACGTGGCGCCGCTGGTGCTGGAGCGGTTGCTCGCCAAGCGCTCGGACGCGCAACGGTCTCGGTAACCCGTATGCCGGCTGACCTCCGCATCAGCGCTTTGCTCATCAGCCTGTGCGGCGGCTATGTGCTGCCCATCGGATTCTTCTTTCTCGTAGGCATGCTGATTGCGAGTCTTTCGGGCGCCACCACTTTCCACAATCTGTGGCTCAGCCTGGCGATCAACGCTGCGCTGTTGATCTGCCCTTTTGGCGCGGGCTATTGGGCCGCGCGGCTGGCGCAGACGAGTCCTTTGCTGCATGGCTTGCTGGTGTCGCTGATGGGTGCCTTGCTCATCTCGCTCATGACGAGGCCCTACAGCGTCAACACGCTCCTTTTTTCTGCGCTTTGGTTTTCCGCCCTGGGCGTGACGGGCGCATGGTGGTGGCGCCGGCGCGCGGCCCAGTCAACACGGGTTGATGGAAGCCTGACCAATTGACCTTGCCCGGGCTGATGGGATCGGATCGCGCCCATCATGGCCTCTCACACACAGGAGGTCACGATGAGCGACATCTGGTTGAAATCACTGATCACCGCGACGCCGCAGGAAGGCTTCGAGCTGGCGATCACGCTGAGCCGACGCGGCGTGAAATACACGCAGCCCGACGGCGAGGTGCTGCACAGGCTGCGGGCCGAGTACGCCAACTCGGCCGACGGGCTGACGGCGGCATCGCAGGTGATCGCCGTCAACTTTCAGACCGTGGCGGCGGCCAACAACTACTGGCGCGGTTAGCGCAAGAACATCAAAAAAGCCTGATCAGTAACCAGCCTCAGGCAGCGTTGTGGGAGCGGGCTTGCCCGCGATGAGGCGCCTCGTCGCCACCCACGCTGGATCGCGGGCAAGCCCGCTCCCACACCACGGATGCGGTCCGCGCTTCACTTGGGACTTACTGGATGATCAAGCAAAAATGATAGCTGGCCGCGCCGGTCACCAAACGATTTCAAAGGATTTTGGCTTGAAACCGTTGCAGGCACTGCGCAAGCCACTATCAATACCGAAGCGAGGTCCATGAGCAGACCCGCGCCGCGCGGGCTTTACTGCTCCACGAACGCCCGCTCCACCACGAAGTCGCCCGGCGTGGTGGTGTTGCCTTCGTTGAAGCCGCGCGCTTCCAGCACGGCCTTGATGGACTTCAGCATCTCGGGGCTGCCGCACAGCATCACGCGGTCGACCTGCGGATTGAGCTGGGGCACGCCCAGGTCGCGCGCCATCTGGCCGCTTTCGATCAAGTCGGGGATGCGGCCCTGCGTGGGGAAGGGCTCGCGCGTTACCGTGGGGTAGTACTTGAGCTGCTGGCTCACCATCTCGCCCAGAAACTCGTGCTTCGGCAGCTCGTTGGTGATGTAGTCGCGGTAGGCCAGCTCGCTGACCAGGCGGCAGCCGTGCACGAGGATCACCTCGTCGAACTTCTCGTAGGTGTCGGGGTCGCGGATGATGCTCATGAACGGCGCCAGGCCGGTGCCGGTGCCGAACATGTACAGCCGCTTGCCGGGCACCAGGTAGTCGATCAGCAGCGTGCCCGTGGGCTTGTGGCCGACGATGATGCTGTCGCCCGGCTGGATGTGCTGCAGGCGGCTGGTCAGCGGGCCGTCCTGCACCTTGATGCTGAGGAATTCCAGCGTCTCTTCGTAGTTGGGGCTGACGATGGAATAGGCGCGCAGCAGCGGCTTGCCGTTCACGCGCAGGCCGATCATGGTGAAGTGGCCGTTCGAGAAGCGCAGGCTCTGGCTGCGCGTGGTGGTGAAGCTGAACAGGCGGTCCGTCCAGTGGTGGACGGTGAGAACTTTTTCGTCGTCGAAGGCGGCCATGGGCTGAAGGCGCGCGGCAGGCGCGGCAGACAAATGGGGGAAACCCCGTATTGTCGCATCGGCGCTTAGACGGATCGCGGCATTAGCTTATGCTGAGTCATTTTGGCGCGGCCGGGCTGGCCGTATCTTCGCGAAACACATGAACGCTTCTCTTCCTCTCTCGGGCCTGCGGGTGCTCGATCTGTCGCGCGTGCTGGCCGGCCCGCTGGCCGCGCAGGTGCTGGGCGACCTGGGCGCCGACGTGGTCAAGGTCGAACACCCCGCGCGCGGCGACGACACGCGCGACTGGGGCGTGCGCACCGGCGCGCGCAACAGCGCCTACTTCAACAGCATGAACCGCAACAAGCGGTCCATCACGCTCGATCTGCAGCAGCCCGAGGGCCAGCGCATCGCGCGCGAGCTGGCGCTGCAAAGCGATGTGGTGATCCAGAACTTCAAGTTCGGCGGCACGGCGAAGATGGGGCTGGACTACGACACCCTGGCCGCCGCCCATCCCGGCCTGGTGTACTGCTCGATCACCGGCTACGACCCCACCGGCCCCGAGGCCGCGCGCCCCGGCTACGACCTGGTGGTGCAGGGCGAAACCGGCCTGATGGGCCTGAACGGCGAGGAGGGCCAGGCGCCGCTGAAGTTCGGTGTGGCCATGGTCGACCTGTTCACCGGCATGTCGGCCGGGCAGGCCATTCTGGCGGCGCTGTGGGCGCGCGAGCGCAATGGCCAGGGCCGCCACGTGCAGCTGTGCCTGCACGACTGCGGCATCATGCTGTCCGTCTACTACGGCATGGAGGCGCTGATCCAGCAGGCCGATCCGCCCAAGTACGGCAACGCGCACCCGTCCATCGTGCCCTACGGCGTGTTCGACGCGGCCGACGGCCCGCTGGTTGTCACCGTGGGCAACAACGCGCAGTTCCAGCGCTTCTGCCGCGACGTCATCCAGCGCCCCGAGCTGGCCGAGGACGAGCGCTACGCCACCAACGCCGCACGCTCCATCCACCGGCACGAGCTGCTGCCGCTCATCAAGGCCGAGCTGGCCCGCCGCCCGCGCCACGACCTGCTCGAGGCGCTGGCCCAGGCCGGCATCCCCTGCGGCGAGGTGCTGGGCGTGATGGAGGCGCTGACATCCCCTCGCACGCAGGCCGCTGGCGGCGTGCTGCAGACGCAGCTGACCGACGGCACCCCCGTGCCGGTGCAGGCGCCGCCCTACCGCTTCGAGGGCGCGCGCATGCCGGTGCGCCTGCCGCCGCCCATGCTGGGCGAGCACACCGCCGCCGTGCTGCATGAGCGCCTGGGGCTGGATGCCGCCGGTGTCGACGCCCTGCGCGCAGCCGGCGTGGTGTGAGGTTTTTTTGATTGATTTCGGCCGCCAGTGCCCACCCAGCAAGCGCCGGCAGCTCTTTGTTTTGTAGTAAACAGGAGACCTGAGACATGCACAAGCCATCGACACCCTCGCGCTTCACCGTCACGCGCCGCAGCGCGCTGGTGGCCACCGGCGCCTTGCTGGCCGGCGTGGGCGCGCGCGCGCAAAGCTGGCCCACCAAGCCCATCAAGCTGGTGGTGCCCTGGCCGCCCGGCGGCCCCACCGACACCGGCTCGCGCATCACCGCGCAATACCTGGGCGAGCGCCTGGGCCAGACGGTGGTGATCGAGAACCGCCCCGGCGCCTCCGGCTCCATCGCCTACCAGCAGGTGCTGAAAGCCCCCGGCGACGGCTACACCTTCGTCATGCTGGCCACGCCCACCATGCTGGCGCCGCACCTGTACAAAAGCGCGCAGTTCCACCCCGTCAACGACCTGCTGCCCGTGGGCATGGTGTACGACCTGCCCATCGTGCTGGTCGTCAACGCCGCGTCGCTGCCCAAGGTGACCGACCTGGCCGGCCTGATCACCGAGGCCAAGGCGCGTGCCGGCAAGCTCGACTACACCACCGCCGGCCCCGGCAGTTTTGGCCACCTGAGCATGGAGCTGCTCAAGCAGCAGGGCGGCTTCCAGGCGCAGCACATCGCCTACAAGGGCAGCGCTCCGGCCATGAACGACCTGCTGGGCGGCCAGGTGCCGGTGATGTTCTCCGACCTCGTCGCCGCGCTGCCGCACATCAAGAGCGGCAAGCTGCGCGCGCTGGCCGTCGGCTCGCCCAAGCGCGTCAGCATCGTGCCCGACGTGAAGACCGTGGCCGAGCAGGGCTTCACCGGCTTCGAGGCCGTCTCCATCGGCGCCATGATGGCCCCCAAGGGCACGCCCGCCGCCGCCATCGAGCGCATGACCACCGAGCTGAAGGCCGTGCTGGCCATCAAGGAAGTGCAGGACCGCCTGGTCGGCGCCGGCTGCTACGCCGGCTACCGCACGCCGCAGGAAACCGGCCGCTACGTCACGGCCGAATTCGACAAGTGGGGCAAGGTCATCAAGGACAACAAGATCCTGGTGGAGTGAGCGCCGCCGCGGCGCTGCGGCGACTTCGCCAGCTGGGGGAAGGCAGGGATGGGGGCCGCACCTGCCGTGGCGCATGCGGCGCGGCCCTCACCCCGGCCCTCCCCCAGCGGGGGAGGGTGAATAGGGGGGTATCTGCCTGCAGAGCTTGTTGGACAGGCGCTGGCGGCCTGAATATAGAGGGGTATGTGGCTTCGGCAGAGCGAGCGTTGCCGTCACGCTGTGACTCCTTCCCCCTCTGGGGGAAGGCAGGGATGGGGGCAACTCCTTGTCGTGGTGCATGCGGCGCGGCCCCCACCCCGGCCCCCACCTCGGCCCTCCCCCAGTGGGGGGAGGGTGAATAGGGGAGTATCTGCTTGTAGCGCTTTCTGAACGGGCGCTGGCGGCGTGTTTATGAGGGAGTATGCGTGTCTCCCTGTCTTTGTGGGAGCGGCCTTGGCCGCGATGCAGCGCTGCCACCCCCACGAAGCCCATCGCGGCCAAGGCCGCTCCCACAAAAGCCCCACCCGCCACGCACGCGCAGGCTCAGCCAGCGACCCCCTCCACCAACAGCCGCACGCGCCGCACGCCCTGCCATTCGTCCGCCTCCAGCCGGAAGGCCAGTTGCGCCCGCGCCGGCAACGGCTCGGTGTGGCCGAACCAGATGCCGTCCACCGGCTGGCCCTGGTGGCGCAGCTTCAGCGCCAGGTGCTTCTCGCCCACCAGCCGCTGGCTGATCACTTCCACCTCCTCGCTGAACACCGGTGGCGCAAAGCCCTGGCCCCACACCTCGCGGTGCAGCGTGTCCACCATGTCGGGGCGGCGGTATTCGGGCGGCAGGGGGCCATCGGTCTCCAGCCGGCGCGTCAGCGTGGCGGCGTCCAGCCATTCGGCGGCCACCTGCTGCAGCGCCTGCTCGAAGGTGTCGAAGTGTTCTTCGGCAATCGTGCAGCCGGCGGCCATGGCGTGGCCTCCGAACTTAGACAAAACGCCCGGGTGGCGCTTGGCCACCAGATCCAGCGCATCGCGCAGGTGAAAGCCGGGGATCGAGCGGCCCGAGCCCTTCAGCTCGTGCTCGCGCCCTGGCGCGCTGCTGGCGGCGAAGACGAAGGTGGGGCGGTGCAGCCGGTCCTTCAGCCGCGCGGCGACGATGCCGACCACGCCTTCGTGGAAGTCGGGGTCGAACACGGCGATAGCGCTGGGTGGTTCATCCTCGACATCGAACAGCCCCTCGGCGATCTGCATGGCCTGCTCGCGCATGCCGCCCTCGATCTCGCGCCGCTCGCGGTTGATGCCGTCGAGCGTGCGCGCCAGCTCGTCGGCGCGCGCCGCGTCGTCGGTCAGCAGCAGTTCGATGCCCAGCGTCATGTCGGCCAGGCGGCCGGCGGCGTTGATGCGCGGGCCCAGGGCGAAGCCGAAATCGAAGGTGGTCGCCTTCTGGCTTGCGCGGGCAGCTACGGAAAAAAGAGCGGACAGGCCCACCGGCAACTGCCCGGCGCGGATGCGCTTGAGGCCCTGCGCGACCAGGCGGCGGTTGTTGGCGTCGAGCCGCACCACGTCGGCCACGGTGCCCAGCGCCACCAGTGGCAGCAAGGCATCGAGCTTCGGCTGTGTGGCCTGGTCGAAAGCGCCCCGTTGCCGCAACTCGGCCCGCAGCGCCATCAGCACGTAGAACATCACGCCCACGCCGGCGATCGATTTGCTCTCGAAATCGCAGCCGGGCTGGTTGGGGTTGACGATGCAGTCGGCCGAAGGCAACTCGCTGCCCGGCAGGTGGTGGTCGGTCACCAGCACCTTCAGGCCCAGTTCGCGCGCGCGCGCCACGCCCTCGACGCTTGCGATGCCGTTGTCCACCGTGATCAGCACGTCGGCGCCTTGGGCCGCCACGCGCTCGGCGATGGGCGGTGTGAGCCCGTAGCCGTCGACCACGCGGTCGGGCACCAGATAGCTCACATGCTGCGCACCCAGCAGCCGCAGGCCGCGGATGCCCACGGCGCAGGCGGTGGCGCCGTCGCAGTCGTAGTCGGCCACGATGCACAGGCGCTGTTGCGCGGCGATGGCATCGGCCAGCAGCACGGCGGCTTCTTGCACGCCTCTCAAGCCCGCGGGCGGCAGCAGGCGCGCCAGGCCGTCGTCCAGCTCGTCGCGGCTGGTCACGCCGCGCGCCGCGAACAGGCGCGCCAGCAGCGGGTGCACGCCGGCCTGCTCCAGCGCCCAGGCGGCGCGGGGGGGAACGTCGCGGATTTCAATCTTCATGGAAGCGGGTGGTTTTCTTGTGGGAGCGGCCGTGGCCGCGATGGGGCGCACCGTTCGTATCCGCCGCTCATCGCGGGCAAGCCCGCTCCTGCATCAATATTCATAGCTGCTCGCGCAGACTGGATAAGCGCTGGGGGCTGAAAAGGCTTGAAACCCTGAAGCCCAGCCCGGTGCCGCGCTTCAGCGTGATGGCGCGGCGGGGGCCGCACAGGGTCAGGCGCACGTCGGCGCCCGCGGCCAGTTGCTGGGCGAGCTGCGCCACGCTGTCGGCGTCGATGGCCTGCCACGCTGCCTGCCAGGCGGCGAGGTCGGGCGTGGCGGCGGGGGCCAGGCGCGCATCGACCTGCACGGCCGGGTTGGGGGCGATGGCGTGGTCGAGCACGCCCGCGCCTTCGGTCCACAGCGCGTTCACCGGCGGCTGCCGAGCCTGCTCGCGCGCATCGTTCACGGGCTGGGTGTAGAGCAGCATCTGCAGCTCGTTCTGCAGCCGGCGCAGGTGCGCGCTTTGTGCGGGTGTGGGCGCGTGCGACAGCACCTCGCGCGTCAGCGGCTGCTGCGCGGCGCGCGCCATCGACCAGGTGGTCAGCCCGCGCAGCAGCTCGCCCTGCGCCAGCCAGGCGTCGGGGCGCTGGTAGGTCAGCGTCAGGCCGTCTTCCTGCAGCAGCGGCTGCACGGCGGCCAGCAAGGCGCGCGATTCGGCTTCGGTCAACAGCAGTTGCTTGGGCGGCAGCAGGGTGATGTGGTCCATGCCCAGCTGCCAGTGGCAGGGCCGCAGCCAGGCGCAGGGCGTGCCGAGGGTAGCGGTGTCGAACGCCGCCCACGGCACCTGGCCGGGCGCGCCGGGCAGGCCGTGGGCGTGGGCCAGGGCGCGCTCGAGGGGGGTGTCGGGCGCGTCGTCGTCGCAGGTGAGGGTGTCGCTGACCTGCAGACGCCTGAGCAGCGCCTCTAGCCGGGGCAGCGGCGGCAGCGCGGGCAGGGCGCTGCCTTCGGGCAGCAGGGGGTGGGCGTCGGCAATCAGCAGGTGAAAAGTCTCGGGCACGGCCGGATTGTGGAGGATGCGAGAATTGCCCCCTTTGCCTCCAGGCCCGTTCCGCGCGCCCTGCCACCCGATCCCATGTCCCTGTCCCAACGCTGGCCTTATGAATTGCTGCTCGGCTGGCGCTACACGCGCGCCGGGCGGGCGACGCGGCGCAACGGCTTCATCTCGTTCATCTCGGCGGCGTCGATGCTGGGCATCGCCCTCGGCGTGGCGGCGCTGATCATCGTGCTGAGCGTAATGAACGGCTTTCAGAAGGACGTGGCCGGCCGCATGCTCAGCGTGATCTCGCACGTCGAGGTGTTCTCGCCCGATGGCGGCGCGCTGCCCGACCCGGCCCGCACACTGACCGAGGTGCGCCAGCACCCCGAGGTGATCGGCGCCGCGCCTTTCATCGGCGCGCAGGGCCTGCTGGCGCGCGGCGAGACCATGCAGGGCGCCATCGTGCGCGGCATCGACCCGGCGCTGGAGCCCAACGTGACCGACGTGGCCGCCGAGATGCGCGACACGCTGCTGCCCAAGCTGGTGCCGGGCGAGTTCGGCATCCTGCTGGGCAGCGACCTGGCGCGCAAGCTGGGCGTGGGCGAGGGCGACCAGGTGACGCTGATCGCGCCCAGCAGCCAGGTCACGCCCGCCGGCGTGGTGCCGCGCCTGAAGCAGATGACGGTGGTGGGCACCTTCAGCAGCGGCCACTACGAATACGACTCGGCACTGGCCATGCTGCACATGGACGACGCCGCGCGCATCTTCCGCCTGGAGGGGCCGACGGGCATTCGCCTGAAGCTGCGCGACCTGCACCAGGCGCGACAGGTGACTGACCAGCTGGCCGGCAGCCTGAGCGGCCATCTGTTGCTGCTGGACTGGACGCGCCAGAACCGCACCTGGTTCGCCGCCGTGCAGCTCGAGAAGCGCATGATGTTCATCATCCTCACGCTGATCGTGGCCGTGGCCGCGTTCAACCTGGTCAGCACGCTGGTGATGACGGTGCAGGACAAGCGCGCCGACATCGCCATTCTGCGCACGCTGGGGGCGAGCCCGGCCAGCATCATGAAGATCTTCATCGTGCAGGGCGCGCTGGTGGGCGTGATCGGCACGCTGGCGGGGCTGGCGCTGGGGCTGCTGATCGCCTTCAACATCGACGTCATCGTGCCCTTCCTGGAAGGCGTGTTCCGCGCCAGCTTCCTGCCCAAGGACATCTACCTGATCAGCAAAATGCCCAGCGACCCGCAGGCCAGCGACATCGTGCCGATCGCGGTGATCTCGCTGCTGCTGGCTTTCGTGGCGACCATTTACCCAAGCTGGCGCGCCAGCCGCGTGAATCCCGCGGAGGCTTTGCGCTATGAGTAACGGCTCCCCCCTGAGCCGCTCACGCGGCATCCCCCCGGAGGGGGGACAACGCTGGTGGTCGGGGGGACCCCGACCACGGCGTTCCGGCGTGGCCTGCTCCGCGGCCGCCAGAAAGGGCTTGCTGCGCAGCCCTTGTGAAGGGTTGCTATGAATTCAGAAGCTGTCCACGCGTATTCTGCAAGTGCCAAGGCCGTATTGGAAGCACAGGCCGTCACCAAGCGTTTCCACGAAGGCCCGCTCGACGTGACGGTGCTGCACGGCGTCGATCTGGCGGTGAACGCCGGCGAAACGCTGGCCATCGTGGGTCAGTCGGGCTCGGGCAAGAGCACGCTGCTGCACCTGCTGGGCGGGCTGGACGCGCCCACCACCGGCAGCGTGCGGCTGATGGGGCATGATTTTTCCGGCCTGTCGCCCGCCGCGCAGGGCGCGCTGCGCAACACGCACCTGGGCTTCGTCTACCAGTTCCACCACCTGCTGCCCGAATTCAGCGCGCTGGAGAACGTGGCCATGCCGCTGTGGATTCGCCGCCAGTCGCGCGAAGAGGCCGCCAGGGTGGCCGAGCGCATGCTGGGGCAGGTGGGCCTGGCCTCGCGCGTGCACCATCGCCCGGCCGAGCTGTCGGGTGGCGAGCGCCAGCGCGTGGCGATCGCCCGTGCGCTGGTCACGCAACCGGCCTGCGTGCTGGCCGACGAGCCTACCGGCAACCTGGATCGCGCCACCGCCGATGCCGTGTTCGCGCTGATGATGGAGCTGGCGCGCAACCACGGCACCGCCTTCGTGCTGGTCACGCACGACGACGCGCTGGCGGCGCGTTGCGGCCGTGCGCTGCGGCTGGACCGGGGCCGGCTGGACGGCGCCTGAGGCGCGAGCAGGAGGCTTCGTGATGACCGAATCCGCACCGTCATCGAGGCCGTCGGCATCGTCATCGACGCCGCCGGCGTGCTGGCCATCGTGGTCGGCCTGCTGGTGGCGGCGGTGCGCTATGCCACCACCGGGCGTGCACGCGCCGACGGCTTTCGCATGCTGCGGCAGGACCTGGGACGCGGCATCCTGCTGGGGCTGGAGATCCTGATCGCCGCCGACATCATCCGCACCGTGGCCATCACGCCCACGCTGGACGGCGTGCTGGTGCTGGGCGTGATCGTGCTGATCCGCACCTTTCTCAGCATGGCGCTGCAGGTGGAACTGGAAGGGCGCTGGCCCTGGCAAAGCCGCGCGGACGGGCGAGACCGCGACTCCCGTCAGGACGATTCGCTACGGTAACGATAGCTGTTCGCGCAGTCTGGACGGGCGTTATAGGCACTTTTTGTTGATCATCCAGACGTCGCGGATGCGGCGCGGAGCGCATCCGCACTGTGGGAGCGGGCTTGCCCGCGATCAAGCGCTCGTGGGGGCGAGGCGCCTCATCGCGGGCAAGCCCGCTCCCACAACAGTGTCCGAGACTGGTGGCTCATCAAGCACTTCTTCCATCAAGGCGCGCTGATCCGCGTGCCGTCCACGATGCGGTCGTCGGGCTGCACGATCACGCGCTGGCCCGCGTCCAGCCCCTCCAGCACCTGCGCCGCCGTGGCCGAGCGCAGGCCGATCTTCACCGGCGTGCGCCGCGCCTTGCCGCCTTCCAGCCGGTACACGGCCCAGCCGTCGCCCGTGCGGAACAGCGCGCTGCCGGGCACTTACAGCACGTCAGCTTCGCGCTGCACGATGAATTCGACCTCCACGCGGAAGGCATCGCCCAGCGCGGCCCACTGCTCGCGCGGGGTGTCGAAGTCGAGGATGACGCGCGTGCGCTGCTCTTCCACGCCCAACGCCGACACCTTGGTGTAGCCGCCGGGTTCAATGCGGGCGATGCGCGCTTGCAGCACGCCTTCGCCGCCCCAGCGCAGCATGCGCGCCGGCAGGCTGGGCGCCAGCCGCACGGCGTCGGTCGACAGCACCTCGGCCTCGATCTCCAGCAGCGCCGGATCGCCGATCTCCATCAACACCTGGCCGATGGGCACGGGCGTGGCGCTTTCCACCGGGCGCTTGAGCACGCGGCCAGCCACCGGCGCGGTCACCGTGAGCACCTTGGCCGTGCCGCTGGCGCGCCCCTCGTCGGCCAGCAGGGCGCGCGCGGCGTTCACGCGCTCGGTGGCGGCGCGCTCGTCGGCGTGGGCGGCGGCGAGTTCAGCGCCGGTCGAGGTGGCGCGGGCGCGGGCGTTGTCCAGGTACTCCTGCGACACGGCGCCGGCGCCCTGCAGCGTCTGCGCGCGGCGCAGGTCGGTCTGCGCCAGCCGGTCGGCGGCCTGCGCGGCGCCGATGCGCTGACGCACGGCGGCCAGTTGCGCCTCGGCGCCGCGTAGTTCGGCCTGCGCCTGACTGCGCGAGCGCGGGTCAAGCAGTTGGCTGGTGGCCGGCTCGATCTCGGCCAGCACCTGGCCGGCGCGTACCGCGTCGCCCGGCTGCAGCGCAATGCGGCGCACCATGCCGGCCACCGGCGCGGTGACCACGTAGCGCTGTTTCAGCCGCGTCTTGCCTTCTTCCTGAAAGCTCACTTCCAGCGGCCCGCGCGTGACGGTCGCGGTGCTGGCCAGCTGCACCGGCTCGCGCATCGCCGCCCACGCCAGCACGGCCAGCGCCACGGCGGCGAGCAGCCAATAAATGGTCTTGCGGGTCATGGGTTGGGGTCTTGATCAGGTCAGTCCAGCAGGCGCGCGGCCTGTCCTTGCTGGGTCAACAACGCCACGGCCTGGCGATCGAAGGACACAAAGGTTTCGCCGCCCAGCCATTCGCCTTCGTAGGCCATGATGCCGTCGGCGAAGTCGCCGCCCGCCTCCAGCACGGCCAGGCCAGCCTCGACGGCGGGACGGTTCATCACCACGTTGCCCGCGCCAAGCAGGTCGCGGATGGTCAACGCCACATCGGCGACGGACAGCTTGGCCCCCCGGCGCAGCACCCATACCAAGTCGCACAGGCAGGGCAGGGACACAGCGATCAGCGACGCGCTTCTCAGCAGCGTGGCGGCGGCTTCGCCCTGGCTGGCGTCATCTTGCAGCACGGCACGCACCAGCACATTGGTGTCGACGGAGATTTTCACGGCTCGCCCGCCCAGCCGGCGGCGGCGATGTCGTTCATCTCGTCGATGGTCAACGGCTTTTTCAGCCTGCCCTTGTGCCGGCCGATGAAGCTGTCGATGGTGCCGGCCGGCCGTGCTGCCCGCAGGCGCAACTCGCCGCCCGGCAGCTTGTCGAGTTCGATGCGCTCGCCTGGCTTGAGGCCCAGGTGCTGCAACAGGTCGCGCTTGAGGGTGACTTGGCCCTTCATGGTGATGCTCAAAGAGGTCATGGCGGTGCCTTTGATGAATGCAATGAATATTTTAATTACCTGGGTGCTCGAACGCTACTCGCGCGTCTTCAGCACGCCGATCATGTCGAGCTGCCGGATGCGCCAGTACACCGCCAGCGACGACAGCACGGCGCTGACCACGGTAACCAGCGCGACCATCGCGTAGCCCGAAGCCGTCAGCACCACCGGCACGCGGTTCGAGTCCGACTGCATGCCCTGCGCCAGCAGCCACGCCAGGCCGTAGCCGGCGGCAAAGCTGAGCGGGATGGAGATCAACACCAGCAAGGCCAGCTCGCCCAGCAGGATGTAGGCCACTTCGTTCTGGGTGAAGCCCAGCACACGCAGGCTGGCCAGCTCGCGCCCGCGTTCGGCCAGGGCGATGCGCGCCGAGTTGTAGACCACGCCGAAGTTGATGATCGCGCCCATCAGCGCAGCCATCCAGCTGAACAGGCGGGTGGTCTGCGCCAGCGTGTCGTAGAACGAGTTGATGGCGGCCAGGCGCGACTCGGCCCCGGCCACGCGCGGGCGGCGGTCCAGCTCGTGCAGCACGCGGGTCTGGGCTTCGGGGGCCACGGTGAGCAGCGCGCCGCTGATGACGTCGCCATCGCCCAGCGCGCGGTTGAGGGCGTCCAGATCCATGTAGGCGCGCAGGCCCAGGAACTCTTCCACCAGCTGCGTGACCGGCAGTTCCAGCCGCTTCTGCCGGCCTTCGAGTACTTCCACCTGCACCCTGTCGCCCACGCCCACGTGCAGGCGCTTGGCCAGGTAGTCGCCGAGCACCACGCCGCCGGGCGGCAGCGTCACGCGGCGCATCTCGGTGTCGACCGGGCTGCGCAAGGTGCTGCTGGGGGGCAGGCCTTCGATGCTGCTGAGCACGTGGTGGTTTTCATGGCGCAGGCGCACCGCCACCGTGCGGATGCCTTCTGCATGCTGCACGCCCGGCAGCGCGCGCAACTCGTGCGCGGCCTGGCGCGAGCTGGCTTCGATGAAGGTGACCGACAGGTCGTGCTGCTGGCCGAGCCGGAAGGTGTGCTCGACCATGAAGTTGATCGAGCCGGTCTGAAAGCTGGACATCAGCATGATGCCGCCGGCCAGCGCCAGCCCGATGATGGACATCAACGCCATGCCGGGCCGGCGCTCCAGCTGGCGCCAGATGATGCGCGTAGGCTGCGACAGCCAGCGCGTCAGGCCCAGGCGCTCCACCAGCGTGCGCCTGAAGCGCTCCGGCGCGGGCGGGCGCATGGCCTGCGCCACCGGCTCGCCCGCGGCGGCAAACACCGCATAGCCGGTGCCAGCCAGCGCCGCCAGCAGGCTCACGCCGGCGCCCAGGGCCACCACCGGCAGGCCGATGGAAAAGTGCAGGAACGGAAAGCGGAAGTTGGCCTGGTACAGCCCCGCCAGGTGGGTGCCCAGCCAGGCGCCCAGGGCCACGCCCAGCACGGTGCCGAGCGCGCAGATCAGCGTGACGATCAGCCCGTAGTGCAGCGCCACCTGCAGCGTGCTGTAGCCAAAGGCCTTGAGGATGGCCACCTGGTCGCGCTGCATGCCGATCAGGCGCTTGAACACCACGTTCAGCAAGAAGGCGGCCACGCCCAGGAAGATGGCCGGAAACAGCCGCGCCATGGTGGCCAGCTGCTTGAACTCGTCGTTCAGGATGGCGGCCGACTGCTGCTCTGACCGGCCCACCGCGCCGCGGCTGCCATAGCGCGCCAGCGTGCGGTCGATGGCGTCGATCACCTCGCGCTCGTTGGCCCCGGGCACCAGCGTGGCGGTGAGCTGGTTGAAGGCGCCGTCCATGTTCAGTGCCGCCTCCAGCGCGCGCCGGTGCGCCCACACGATGCCGAAGCGCTTGTAATCGGGCAGCATGGCGCCGGGCTTGACCTGGTACAGGTACTCGGGTGAAACCGCGATGCCGACTATGGTGAACCATTGCGAGCGCCCGTACACCGTGGCGCGCAGACGGTCGCCGGGCTTCAGTCCGTGCGCCTGCGCAAAGGCGTCGCTGATCAGCACCTCACCGTGCGCAAACGGGGCCAGCATGCGGCCGGCACGCAGGTACAGGCGGTTCTGCAGCGGCTCACCGCTGTCGGGCAGCGACAGCACCAGCGCTTCTGCCGGTTCGCCAAAGCGGGGCACCTGCAGCTTGCCGCTGGTGATCACGCGCATTTCCACCTCGGCCACGCCGGGCAGGGTGGCCACACGCTCGGCCACATGTTCAGGCGCGCGCTTGACCTGCGCCCACACGTCGGAGAAGCGGTATTGCTGATACAGCAGCGCCCGCGTGTCGCGCAGCGATTCGAGCGTGGATTGCGACATCACCAGCATGGCAATGCCCGAGGCGATGACCAGCGCGATGGCCAGCGCCTGCCCGCGCATCAGCCACAGATCGCGCAGCGCCTTGCGGTGTATGGCTTGCATCGCGGCGTCGCTCCTGCCCTAACGACCCTGCCCAGGCCCGGCACCGCGCCGCGCGCGCCGGCGCGACCACAGCGCGTAGCCCAGCGCCACCACGATCACGCCCAGTGCCAGCCAGCCCTCGTAGTGCTGCGCCTTGCCCAGCAGCGCCTGCGCCGCCTGGCCGAAGAACCAGCCGAGGCCGGTGAGCAGCACGGCCCACAGCACGGCGCCCAGGGCGTTGAACGCGGCAAAGCGCGTCCAGGCCATGCCGCTGGCGCCGATCAGCACCGGCCCGGCGATGCGGAAGCCGTACAGAAAGCGCACCGAGACCACCACCCAGGCGCCGTAGCGTTGCAGCCAGCCATCCAGCCGCTGGCGCTGTGCCGCGACCTGCGGCCAGCGCGCGAGGATCTGCGGCGCGAAGCGCCGCCCCAGCAGAAAGAAGGCCATGTCGCCCGCGAAACCTGCCGCCGCCGCCACGGCCACCACCACCGGCCACTGCAGGTAGCCGCGGTGCGCCGCGAAGCCGGCCAGCAGCAGCACCGTCTCGCCTTCCAGCAGGCAGCCCAGCGCGACGGCCCAGTAGCCGTAGGTGCCGATCAGGGCGGCCAGGTCCATGTCAGGCAGGCGCGCCTTGGCGCTGCGCCAGGCGGCGGTAGAACCAGCGCTTGACGATCTCGACCAGCACCAGGTAGACGATCATCAGCCCCGCCAGCAGGCCGAAGAACTCGGGCGGCAGCGGCGTGAAGCCCAGCATGCCCGCCAGCGGCGTGAAGGGCAGGACCATGGCCACGCCCACGATGCCCAGCGAGGTCAGCAGCAGGGCCGGGTGCGGGCGGCTGGCGAACGGGCTGCCGCGCGTGCGGATGACGAAGATCACCAGCACCTGCGTGGCCAGCGATTCGACGAACCAGCCGGTGTGAAACAGCGTCTCGTCCGCATGAAGCACCTTCAGCAGCAGCCAGAAGGTCAGGAAGTCGAAGATCGAACTGATCGGCCCGATGCAGACCATGAAGTCGCGGATGAACGCCATGTCCCAGCGGCGCGGCCGGGCCAGGTCCTGCTCGTCCACATTGTCGAGCGGGATCGGCAGCTCCGACAGGTCGTAGAGGAAGTTGTTGAGCAGGATCTGCAGCGGCAGCATCGGCAGGAAGGGCAAGAACAGCGTGGCCGCCGCCATGCTGAACATGTTGCCGAAGTTGGAACTGGTGGCCATCATGATGTACTTCATCACGTTGCCGAAGGTGCGCCGGCCCTCGCGGATGCCGGCGTAGAGCACGTTGAGGTCGTTCTCGAGCAGGATCATGGCGGCGGCCTGCTTGGCGACATCGACCGCGCTGTCCACCGAGATGCCGACGTCGGCGGTGTGCAGCGAGGGCGCGTCGTTGATGCCGTCGCCCATGTAGCCGACCACGTGGCCGCGTGCCTTCAGGGCCAGCAGCACGCGGTTCTTCTGCTGCGGGTTGGCGCGTGCGAACAGGTTCACGTCTTCCACGCGGGCGCGCAGCGCGTCGTCGTTCATGGCACCGATCTCGGCGCCGGTCAGCACGCCGGTGACGGGAATGCCCAGCTCGCCGAACACGTGGCGCGCAACCTGCTCGTTGTCGCCGGTGATGATCTTCACCGCCACGCCGCTGGCGGCCAGCGCCTGAAGGGCGGGTTTGGCGCTGGCCTTGGGCGGGTCGAGGAAGGCGGCGAAGCCGGCGAGCACCAGCTCGCTCTCGTCGTCGACCACGGCATCGACCAGCGTCTCGGGCTCGCGCTTGGTGGCCACCGCGAGCACGCGAAAGCCGTCGGCGCCCAGCCGGTCGAACAGCGCCCGCACCTGCGCCTGCGCTTCGGTATCGAAGGTTTTTGGCTGCTGGCGCCCGTCTGGCGGGCGCAGGCAGCTATCGCATTCATAGTGCGTGCACAGGCGCAGCACGTCTTCCGGCGCACCCTTGACGATCAGCAGGCGGTCAGCGCCACGTTCCACCAGCACCGACACGCGGCGCCGCTCGAAGTCGAACGGCACTTCGTCGATCTTGGTCCAGCCGCTCACGTCGATGTGCTGGTGCGCGAGGATGGCGTCGTCCATCGGGCTCTTCAGGCCGCTCTCGAAGAAGCTGTTCAGATACGCCAGCTCCAGCACGCGGTCGCTCTCGTTGCCCTGCGGATCGACGTGCTTTTCCAGCCGGATCTTGGCCTCGGTCAGCGTGCCGGTCTTGTCGGTGCACAGCACGTCCATGGCGCCCATGTCCTGGATCGCGGTCAGCCGCTTGACGATCACCTTCTGCGCCGCCATGCGCATGGCGCCGCGCGCCAGCGTGACCGAGACCACCATCGGCAGCAGCTCGGGCGTCAGCCCCACCGCCAGCGCGACGGCGAACAGAAAGGATTCGAGCAGTGGCCGGTGAAACGCCACGTTGACCAGCAGCGTGAACAGCACCAGCAGCAACGTGAGCCGCATGATCAGCAGGCCGAAGCGGCGCGTGCCGATCTCGAAGGCGGTGGGCGGCGGCGGCTTTCCAGGCTGGTGGCGATCTGGCCGATGGCGGTGCGCTTGGCGGTGCGCATCACCAGCGCGCGGGCCGAGCCGCTGACCACCGAGCTGCCCATGAAGATGGCGCTGTCGGCTTCCGCATCCCAGGCCGCGTCGTCTGTCGGCGCGCCGGCGTGGCGCTCGACGGGGTAAGGCTCGCCGGTCAGCAGCGCCTGGTTGACGAAGAAGTCCTTGGCCTCGAGCACCTGCGCGTCGGCCGGGATCAGGTCGCCCGCCGACAGCAGCACCACGTCGCCCGGCACCAGTTCGGCGGCGGGCCGCTGCTGCGGCTGGCCGTCGCGCAGCACCTGCACCTTCAGCGCCACCTGCGTGGCGAGCTTTTAGGCCGCCTGGCCGGCGCGGTGCTCCTGCACGAAGTCGAGGATCACCGACAGCAGCACCATCACCGCCACCACGGTGGCGCTGGTGACGTCGCCGGTGGCGGCCGAGATGGCGCTGGCGGCCAGCAGGATCAGCACCAGCGGGTTGAGAAAGCGCGACAGGAACTGCAGCAGCGCGCTCTGGCGCCGGGCTTTCAGCTGGTTGGGGCCGAAGCGCGCCAGCCGCTCGGCGGCTTCGGCGCTCGTCAGTCCGGGCGCGGTCGTTATGGAATCGGTGGTGGCCATCGGAGCTTCGTTTCAGTGAATCGGGCGCTGGATGGATGGGGATGACGGCGGCTCGAGCGGGTCACGAATCGCCGGACGCAGAGGACGCGGAAGTTGCGCAGAGAAAGCAGAAGGTTTCTTCTGCGCCCTCTGCGAAATCTCCGCGTCCTTTGCGTTCAAGAAAAGCAGGTCCAAGCTCACGACGTTTCACCAGGTCAGCGCGCTGGCGGCCACGCGTTCGGTGTTGGTCTGCTCGCGCACGATGCGGCCGTCCTGCATCCACAGCACGCGCTGCGCCATGCGGGCGATGTCGGCGTTGTGCGTGATGATGACGGTGGTGGTGCCCATCTCGGTGTTGACGCGCTCCAGCGCCTCCAGCACGCGCACGCCGGTGGCCGAATCGAGCGCGCCGGTCGGCTCGTCGCACAGCATCACCACCGGGCGCTTGGCAATGGCGCGGGCAATGGCCACGCGCTGCTGTTCGCCACCCGACAGCTGCGCCGGGAAATGATCCAGCCGCTCGCCCAGGCCGACCATCGCCAGCGCGTCCTCGGGCGGCAGCGGATCGGGCGCTATGTCGGTGACGATGGCCACGTTCTCGCGCGCCGTCAGGCTGGGGATGAGGTTGTAGAACTGGAACACGAAGCCCACGTGCTCGCGCCGGAAGCGCGTCAGCCGCGCGTCGCCGGCGCGGGTCAGGTCCTCGCCGTGGTACCAGACCTGGCCATCGGTGGGCACGTCGAGCCCGCCCAGGATGTTGAGCAGCGTCGACTTGCCGCTGCCCGAGGGGCCGAGCATGACCACGAATTCGCCCGCGCGCAGTTCCAGATCGACGCCGCGCAGCGCGTGCACCTCGACGTCGCCCATGGCGTAGACCTTGGTCAGGCCCTGGGCCTTGAAGATGACGGTATCGGAAGGGGAGCCCATGCTCGACATGGTGGCGGGGCGATGTGTCGGTTTCGTTTGCTATCTAAAAAATAGCTGCTTGCGCCCGCCAGTATTGGCCTGAAGGCCGATTTTGCTTGAAATTCAGAGGATGCGGTTGAACCACAGCATCGACAGCCCCGCCGCCAGCAGGGCCAGCAGCGCGCCCGCCAGGGCGAACAGGGCGGAGATCTCGGTTTCCTTCTTCTCCAGCGTCAGGCGGCTGCTGAGGTTCTCGTACACCTTCTTCAGGTCTTGCGCGGTGCCGGCATAGTAGTACTCGGCGGCGGTGCGCTGGGCGACGTCCTTCAGGGTTTCCTCGTCCAGCCGCACGCGCATCGACCAGCCTTCGAAGCCGATGGTCTCGCCGTCCACCGTGCCCACGCCCACGGTGTACACCTTCACGCCCCGGTCGGCCGCCATCTTGGCGGCGTCCAGCGGGTCGACCCCGGTGGTGCGCTGGCCGTCGGTCAGCATGATGATGGCGGCCGAGGTGTACGAGCCCGGCGGCACCGGGATGAACTCGGCCTGCTTGGGCGGCGGCTGGTCGAGCGAGCGGCCCATGCCGCGCATGCGGTCGAAGCTGAGCTGCTGCAGCTCGATGCCGGCGTTGGGGAACAGCGTGGCCAGCGAGATGACGATGGCGTTGCCCGTGGCCGTGGCGCGCTGCAGCTGAAAGCGGTCGATGGCGGTGACGAGGTCCTCACGGTTCAGCGTGGGCAACTGCGCCACCTGGGCCGAGCCGGCAAACGCCACGATGCCGACCTTGACGTCGCGCGGCAGGTCTTTCAGGAAGGCCTTGGCCGCGTTCTGCGCCGCCACCAGGCGGTTGGGCTCCACGTCGGCGGCGCGCATGCTGCCCGACACGTCCATGGCCAGGATGATGGTCTGCTGGTTCGACGGCAGCGCCACCAGCGCCACCGGCCGCGCGCTGGCCAGCAGCATGGCGCCCAGCGCGCCCAGCAGCAGCAGCGGAGGCAGGTGCCGGCGCCAGCCGGGGCCCTTGCCCATGGCCTCCTTCACGATGGCCAGGCTGGCGTAGCGCACCGCCAGCTTCTGCTTGCGTCGCTGCAGCCACAGGTACAGCAGCACCAGCAGCGGCAACAGCAGCAGCAGCCACAGGAACTGCGGCCACAGGAAGCCGGGCTGCGGCAGCGCCGCAGGCCATTTCAGGAAGGCAGGCCAGGTGAAGTTCATGGCAGGGTACAACTGCGGTCCATTGTCGCGCGCTCAGGCGGTTTTGCGAAGATGCGCCGGCATGCCCCCACCGGCGGCCAGCCGGGCGCGTTGCCGACGCAACTCGGTGAAGCGCACGATGGCTTGCGCCATGTCGTCGTCGGTCGACAGCTCCAGCGTGTCCACGCCGGCGCGCGCCAGCGATTGACGCAAGTCGGCCTCGCGCTGGGCGGCGATGGCGGCGAAGCGCTTGCGGAAGGTCGGGTTGTGCGTGTCGACCAGCAATTGCTCGCCGGTTTCGGCGTCGCGCAGGGTCAGCAGGCCCAGGTCGGGCAGGGCCAGCTCCAGCGGGTCGGTCAGGCGCACGGCCACCACCTCGTGGCGCAACGCCAGCTGGCCCAGCGGCTTCTCCCAGCCCGGCTCGCTGATGAAGTCCGACACCACGAAGATGGTCGAGCGGCGGTGGATGGCGTTGGCGGCGGCCAGCAGCAGTTCAGAGAGTTTTGTGCCGCCAGCGCTTGTCTGTTCTGCGCGACCAGCTCTCTTATTTGTAGTGACTGAAGGCTGCACCTGCTGCATGGCGTGCAGCAGGTGCAGCACATGCGCGCGGCTGGCGCGGGCCGGGATCATCTTCTCGACCCCCGCGCCGTACAGCAGCGCGCCCACGCGGTTGCCGTGCCGCGTCAGCAGCCGGGCCAGCACGGCGACGAACTCGGCCGACACCTGGCGTTTGCGCAGCATGCCGGAGCCGAAGTCGACCGACGGACTCAGGTCGAGCAGGAACCACGCCGCCATCTCGCGGTCTTCGGTGAACACGCGCACGTGCGGCGTCTGCATGCGCGCCGTCACGTTCCAGTCGATGTGGCGCACGTCGTCGTGCATCTGGTATTCGCGCAGGTCGGCCAGATCAAGCCCGCTGCCGCGCATCAGCGTGCGGTAGTCGCCCAGCAGCACGCCGTTGAGCCGCTTGAGCACCGACCATTCGAGCCGGCGCAGCACGTGCTCGGCGCTGGGCGGCGATGCATCGGCTGCCGCGGCGCGGGCTGGATTGGGCACCGCGTGCGGCAGCGGGGCTTTGTCGCGGCGCAGCCAGCGGATCATGGCGTGACGGTGTGGCAGCCGGCTTGGCCGCGATGACCGGCAGCGCCAAGCGATGTGCCCATCGCGGCCAAGGCCGCTCCCACAGGTTCAGGGTGTTTTCGGGCTGCAGCGCCCATCCCATCAGCGCAGGCAGCTATGGTTTTTGTGGGAGCGGGCTTGCCCGCGATGGGGCCGCGGTGCAGGGCAGGGCGCTGCATCGCGGCCAAGGCTGCTCCTACAACGGAGGCGTGGGCGTGCATGCTCATGCGGCCTGCTTCTCATGCGCCAGCGGCTTGGGCGGCGGCGGCGCCTTGGCCATGATGCGCAGCACGATCTGGTCGGCCGACAGCCCTTCGGACAGTGCCTCGTACGACAGCACCAGGCGGTGGCGCAGCACGTCGGGCACCAGGTCGCTCATGTCCTCGGGCAGGGCGTAGGTGCGGCCGCGCATCATGGCCAGCGCCTTGGCGCCTTCGATCAGGCCGATGGTGGCGCGCGGGCTGGCGCCGAAGGTGAGCATGGGCACCAGGTCCTTCAGCCCGATCTCGCCCGGTGTGCGCGTGGCCGACACCAGCTTGACGGCGTACTGCACCAGCGACGGATCGACATACACCTGCCGGCACTGGCGTTGCAGCGCGGCCAGTTGCTCCATGCTGGCGACGGGGTTCACGTCGATGCGCGGGCCGGTCACGCGCTGGGCAATGACGAACTCTTCCTCGTCGGTGGGGTAGTCCACCAGCACCTTCATCATGAAGCGGTCGACCTGCGCCTCGGGCAGCGGGTAGGTGCCCTCGGTCTCGATGGGGTTCTGCGTGGCCATCACCAGGAAGGGCTCGGGCACGAAGTGCGTCTGCCCGGCAATGGTGACCTGGCGCTCCTGCATCACCTCCAGCAGTGCGCTTTGCACCTTGGCCGGCGCGCGGTTGATCTCGTCGGCCAGCAGCAGGTGGGTGAACACGGGGCCCAGCGCGGTGCTGAAGTCGCCCGTCTTCTGGTTGTAGATGCGCGTGCCGATCAGATCGGCCGGCACCAGGTCGGGCGTGAACTGAATGCGCTTGAACTGGCCCTGCAGCACGCTGGCCAGCGTCTTCACCGTCAGGGTCTTGGCCAGCCCCGGCACGCCCTCGATCAGCAGGTGGCCGCCGGACAGCAGGGCGACCATCACGCGCTCCAGAAAGCGGTCCTGTCCGACCACGATGCGCTTGACCTCGTAGAGGATCTGCTCCATCAGCTCGGCGGTGGCGGGGTCTTGCCGGAAGGATTGTTCGGTCGTCATCATGCAGTTGATACTCCAGAAAATCAGATGGCCGCGGAGCAGGCCATGCCAGCGAACGCCATCGACGGACCTGCGCCGGCGACTGGCGTTGTCCCCCCTCGCACAGCAGAGGGGGGAAGGCGCGTCAGCGACTCAGGGGGGGGGTGCATCTCTTAGAACGGCGGTTGGCCGGCGGCGGTGGCAGCGTTTTCAATGGGCACCGCGAAGCCGATGCCCAGAAAGGTGCGCGCCGGCGTGGGGTTGAGGATGGCGGTGACGATGCCCACCACCTGGCCGTCCATCGTCACCAGCGGCCCGCCCGAGTTGCCGGGGTTGGCGGCGGCGTCGAACTGGATCAGGTTGCTCATCACCTGCCCGCCCTCGGGCGACTTGAAGCCGCGCTTGAGCCCCGACACCACGCCCGCCGACACCGAGGGCCCGATGCCGAACGGAAAGCCGATGGCCACCACCTCGTCGCCCGGCAGCAGGTCGGCGGTGGAGCGCATGGTGGCGGCCTGCAGGTCGTCAGGGATCTTCTGCGCGCGCAGCACGGCCAGGTCGTTCTCGGGCTGCACGTTGACGATGGCGGCGGGCGACTCGGTGCCGTCGGCAAAGGTCACGGTGATGGACTCGGCTTCCTGCACCACATGCAAGTTGGTCAGGATGGTGCCGTTGTCGATGATCACCACGCCCGAGCCCACGCCACGGCCCATCTCGGCTGGGCCCTTGCGGCCTTTCCGACCGGGAATGTCGCCCTCCACCCGCACCAGAGAGGGGCCCACGGCGGCGGCGGCGCGCGCGGCCTGCGAGGGCAGGGTTTTCTGGGTCAGCGTGTGCATCACGGCGGCGTTGATATCGTCCTGCGTCAGCTTGCGCTGCGCCGGCGCGCGCCAGGGCGTGTCGGGCAGGGCCAGCGCCAGGGCGAGCGCCGCAATGGCGGCCCACAACGTGCCGGGGTGACGTGCGAACGCGCCCGCCCGTTGGTGCCGCGCTGGCCTTGCGGCGGCCTCGGGCGACTCGGCCACGGCCTCTTGCACTGGCGGATCGACCTCCGTAGGCACAGCAGGGCGAGGGGTGGAACGACTGTAGAGCGCGGTTCGACGCATGCAGGTCACCTGACAACCGGACACATGCTTGGGAAGGTAGCACGGTTCACGCCGCTTGTGCGAGGGTGTTCACCCCACGCCCGGCTCGGGCATGATGCTGCCATGGCCTTCTGGATTGACACCCACTGCCACCTGGATGCAGGCAATTTTTCGGCCGACGTGGCCGCCGTGCGGGCGCGGGCAGCTTCTGAAAACGTAGCACTCTGCGTGATTCCGGCGGTCGAGGTGACGGCCTTCGAGGCGGTGCGCACGCTGGCGCACCGCTTCGGCGACGCCTATGCCCTGGGCATCCACCCGATGTACGTGCAATGGGCGCTGCACGACGCCCTCGCGCGGTTGGACCAGGCGCTCACCGCCCACACCGATGATCCGCGCCTGGTGGCCGTGGGCGAGATCGGGCTGGACTACTTCGTGCCCGAACTCACCGAAGACCCGCTGCGCGAGCGGCAGGAGCATTTCTTCCGCGAACAGCTCAAGCTGGCGGGCCGCCACGGCCTGCCCGTGATCCTGCACGTGCGGCGCTCGGTCGACCAGGTGCTGAAGGGCCTGCGCGAGATCGGCGTGCCCGGCGGCATCGCCCACGCCTTCAACGGCAGCCGCCAGCAGGCCGATATGTTTCTGGACATGGGCTTCAGGCTGGGCTTCGGCGGCGCCGTCACCTACGAGCGCGCCACGCGCCTGCGCGCGCTGGCGGCCGAACTGCCGGCCGATGCCATCGTGATGGAAACCGACGCCCCCGACATTCCGCCCCACTGGCTCTACGCCACCGCCGAGCAGCGCGCCGCCGGCCACGGTCAGGGCCGCAACGAGCCGGGCGAGCTGCCGCGCATCGGGGCCGAAGTCGCGCAACTGCGTGGCGTGCCGCCAGCAGCCTGGGCCGCGACGACTACCGGCAACGCGCTGGCTGCGCTGCCCGGCCTGCAGCGCTTGGTGCGCGGCCCCTGATGGCGCAGCCGCAGCCGGGCACTGTTCGGCCCTGTGCTGCGTACTGTGGCCCGTACTTCTTGCAACACCCCTGCGCGTGAACGCCCCGCACAATGCCCGCTCGACAGGAGGGATTGAAATGCGACGCAGACTTCTCGTATGGGCCGTGCCGGGCGCGGCGCTGTGGCTGAGCGGTTGCGCCTTCGTGCACAAGGCTTCGGAGGCCGAGGACGCCCAGGCCAAGGCCTTCACCACGCGCCCGGGCAAGGGTGCGCTCTACATCTACCGCAGCGAACTGCTGGGTGCGGCGCTGGGGCTCGAGGTGGTGGTCAACGGCGTCAGCGTGGGCGACACCAGTGGCCAGTCTTTCTTCCGCCTCGACCTGAACCCCGGCCAGTACACCATCGAATCGCGGGGCGACAACACTGCCAGCCTGACCGTCACGGTACAGGCGGGCCGGGCGACCTATGTCTGGCAGGAGTTCAAGGTGGGCATCGTGCGCGGCCGTACCGAACTCCATCTGGTGGACGAAGGCACCGGCCGGGCGGGCGTGCAGAAGTCGGGCCTGCTCACGCCGTCAGCCGCCGCAGCCAGCATCGCGCCAGCGGGCGCCGCCGGCAGGTCCGCCCCCGCTGCGACCACGGCCCCGCCAAGCCCCGCACCGGCCGCGGCACCCCCGGCCACCGGCAACACCGCACAACGCCTGCGCGAGCTGCAGCAGCAGCGGCGCCAGGGCAGGCTGTCGGAGCGCGAGTACCAGCGCCGCCGGGCCGAACTGCTGAAGTGATTCCATTGCCGATTCAATGCGTCAATCACCGTCATCCCGGCGAAGGCCGGAATCCATGTTTCTTCGCACACGCCGTCTGGATTCCGGCCCCGTATCGCGGTACGGGGCAGGCTTTGCGCCGGAATGACGAGCTATTGCAGCTTTGATCTGGAATTGGAATGACGTGAGGGCGCCAAGCAAAAAAGCGGCCCGAAGGCCGCTTTTTTTGTTTGGATCGTTGAGGGCGTCGCGTTCAGCCGTTGGGCGGAACCCCGAAAGACTGTTCTTCGAACGAGCGACCAGATCCTGCCGCTGCAAACCCGCTTTCCATCCGATAGGCGCGCCCGGTAGCTCGGCCGCAGACAGCGAGGTGCCCACACACGGGCCATCCTCTTTCAGCCCGCCCTCAACCCCTCGTACAACCCGGCCGGTCCCAGCAGGATGCTCTTGATGCCGGCCCGCACCTTCTCCGAATCCAGCGCCTGCCGGCTCATCACCTGATGCGCCTCGAACGCCGCGATGATGGCGTCCATCAGTTCGGCATCGAAGTTCGGTGACGCCGCGAACTGCGCCTTGGTGTTGTTGCGCGCCTGCTCGGCCAGCACCTCGGACTCCATCAGCTTGCCCTTGATGACGTTGTTCACGTACACCAGCTTGTCGTCATCCGTCAGCTCGCCCTCGAACAGGTCGTTCACGCGGTCGAGGATTTCCGACAGCAGCAGCTTTTCCTTGTCCTGCAGTTGGCCACTGCCCGGCTCCGTCATCGGCTTGAGCTTGTATTCCCCATCGGTCTCGTTCAAGGTCAGGCTGCGCTGGCCTTGCTCCTTCAGCTTGTGGTGCGTCAACACCACCTTGCTCAGGTCGATGCCGTCCCGCTCGCGCCCGAAGTCCAGCAGCGGCAGCAGGCGCTTGAAGAAGATGGCGCGCTTCTCGATGGCGGTATTGCCGTAGTCGAAGAGCTGGCCGAGGAAGGCGTACACGCGCACATAGCTGCCGAGATCGCGCTTGAACAGCACCAGCGCCTCCAGCTCGTCCTTGGCGTCCTTGTGCTCAGGGCTGGATTCCGGGTGGGCCTGCTGGGTCTGCTTCGCCGCCTTGTATTTCTTCAGCAGCCGATCCGCCACCGGCTCGATGGCGGCGACGAGCTGCGCCTGCGTCGCCTTGGGGTCCAGCTCGACGTTCACCACCCGGTCGACCTCGAATTCGTCGTAGTGGCCACTGCCGTCCAGCTTGGCCTTCAGGTCGAGGATCAGGTTCGGGTCCGTCACGCCCGACAGCTCGGCCGTCTCGTAATAGACCTGGAACGCCGCCAGCACCTCGTCCGGCTCGTTGACGAAGTCGACCACGTAGGTGGTGCCCTTGAGTCCATGCGGGCCGTTGTAGGCGCGGTTGAGCCGGCTCAGCGTCTGCACCGCCTGAATGCCGCCCAGCTTCTTGTCGACATACATGCCGCACAGCAGCGGTTGGTCGAAGCCGGTCTGGAACTTGTTGGCCACCAGCAGGATTTGGTGCTCGGGCGTGGCGAAGGCTTCGCGGATGTCCTTGCCTTTCAGGCCGGGGTTCAGGCTGGGCGATTTCTCGGTCACGGGTTCGTTGCCGTTGTCCGCGTCGGGCACCTCGCCCGAGAAGGCCACCAGCGTGCCGATGGGGTAGCCCTGCTCGGCGATGTACTTGTCCATGGCGCGTTTCCAGCGCACCACTTCCTGCCGGCTGGCGGTCACCACCATGGCCTTGGCGTGGCCGTTCAGCAGAGGTTGGACGTTGTCCGCGAAGTGCTCGACCACGATGGCGACCTTCTGCGCGATATTGTACGGGTGCAGGCGCACCCAGCGCATCAGCCCCTTCACGGCTTCGCCCTTGTCCACCTCGGCGTCGGTCCAGTCCTTGCCCTCATGCGTCAGGCGGAAGGCCAGCTTGTACGGGGTGTAGTTCTGCAGCACGTCAAGGATGAAACCCTCCTCGATGGCCTGCCGCATGCTGTAGATGTGGAAGGCCTGCGGCAGGTTGGTCTCGCTGGCCGGCTGGCTGGCGTCGGGCCGGCGGCCGAACAGCTCCAGCGTCTTGGCCTTGGGTGTGGCGGTGAAGGCGATAGTGCTGATGGCGGCATCCTGCCCGGCGCGAGCCTGCATGTGGGCGGCCAGGATGTCCTCGTTGCTGATTTCGCCGCCGTCGGCCAGCGCCTGCTGTTCCTCGGTCGTCAACACGGCCTTGAGCTTGGCGGCGGATTCGCCCGTCTGGCTGGAATGCGCCTCGTCGGCGATGACGGCAAAGCGCTTGCCTTGGGTGGCGGCCAGCTCGCGCACCGCCTCCAGCGCGAAGGGGAAGGTCTGGATGGTGCAGACGACGATCTTCTTGTCACCCGACAGGGCCTGGGCCAGTTGCTGGCTCTTGCTGGCGTCGGCGCCGGTGATGGTGGCGACCACGCCCGTGGTGCGCTGGAAGTCGTAGATGGCTTCCTGCAACTGGGCATCGAGCACGTTGCGGTCGCTGATGACCAGCACGGTGGAGAACACCTTGTGGTTCTGTGCGTCGTGCAGGTCCGACAGGAAGTGCGCCGTCCACGCAATCGAGTTGGTCTTGCCCGAGCCGGCGCTGTGCTGGATCAGGTACTTCTGCCCCGGCCCGTCGGCCAGCACGGCCTGCACCAGCTTGCGGGTGGCGTCGAGCTGGTGGTAGCGCGGGAACAGCACCGCCGTGATCTTCTTCTTGCTGTCGCGCCGCGCGATCAGGTAGCGGCCCAGGATGTCGAGCCACGAATCGCGCTGCCACACCTGCTCCCACAGGTAGTGGGTGCGGTGGCCGGCGGCATGGGGCGGGTTGCCGGCGCCGCCGGCGTCACCCAGGTTGAAGGGCAGGAACTGCGTGGCGGGCCCCAGCAGCCGCGTGGCCATGTGCACCAGCCGGTTGCTGATGGCGAAGTGCACCAGCGCGCCGCGCGGGAAGTCGAGCAGCGGTTCGGCGCTGGCCTTGCCCTTGGGGCGCGGAATGCGGTCGAAGCGGTACTGGTCGATGGCCAGGTTCACGTCCTGCGTGAAGTCGGTCTTGATCTCGGCGGTGGCCACCGGAATGCCGTTCAGCAGCAGCACGAGGTCGATGATGTCGTCGTGGTTGGTGCGCACCTGCCGCAGCACGCGCAGGCGGTTGGCGGCGTAGCGGGCCTGCAGCTCGGCGTTCATGGCCAGCGCGGGCTTGAACTGGGCGAGGTCGAGACGTTTGCGCAGGCCCATCATCTCCAGGCCGTGGCGCAGCACGTCCAGCGTGCCCCGGTCGTCAAGGGCTTTGCGCAGGCGCTCCAGCACCACGGCTTCGGTACCGGCGCCGTGCAGTTGGGTCAGCTTGTCCCATGCGTCGGGCTGGGTGGCTTGCAGCCACGCCACGAGGTCGGGCGGGTACAGCGCGCGCGGGGTGTCGTAGCTGCGGGCATCGCCGTCGGTGCCGGGTTCGGCATACAGCCAGCCGTGCGCGCCAAGGTGGGTGCAGATGTCGCGTTCGAGCTGGACTTCGGTGTGCAGGGTCATGGGGCCTGGGGTTTTATTGACGTTTTCAATAATCATGACCATGCGTGCTGCCACAAAGAGAACTCCCTCTCCCTCTGGGAGAGGGCAGGGGTGAGGGCAGACAGCGTGTCATGAATTACGGAATTCTCAATAGTCGTGGTCGTTGTCAGTCATTGTCATCATCGGTTAGCGGCTGCCCGCGCATGCGCCGCTGCACCGCCGCCTCGATCGCGTCCAGCACGTGGCCCTGCACGCGCTCGGCAAAGCGCTTGCGCCGGGTGGCTGACAGCACGCCGCCGTTCTGCCAGATGGTCACGATCAGCGTGGCCAGGTCGCTGCCGCGCAGGTCGTGCCGCGCCTCGATGTGGCGCCTCACCTCGTCGAACAGGGCCAGGAAGGCCACCTCGCCCTGCAGGTGCGTCTCCAGCGCGGCCAGCGCCATCTCCAGCGTGAAGCGCACACCCTCGGTCACGTCCATGTAGCGGAACCACGTGTCCGCCCCGGCGGCCCAGTCAAAGGTGTAGTCGTCATCGCCCGCCCACAGCACCTGGCACAGCGCACGGGCCGGGCGGCTGAAGGCCTGCAGCGCCGCCAGGTAGTCGGCTTCGTGCCGCTTCATCGCCACTGACACCGGCAGCAGAAACCCGCGCGGCAGCGCCTCGGCCTGGCCCAGCCCGTGGTGGGTCAAAAAGCGCGACAGGCGCCCATTGCCATCCATGAACGGGTGGATGAACACGAACGCAAACGACACCAGCGCCGCGTGGGCCAGCGCGTCCAGCGGGGCAGGGCGCTGGTTGGCCAGCGCCATCAGGTGCGCCATCAGCTCCGCCGCCAGCTCGGGCGGCGGCGGCACATAGGTGACGCCGGCCGCACCCAGGCGGCTGTCCTGCAGGCGGTTCTGCTCGGTGCGGAACTGCACCGCGCGGTCCAGCGGGTTGGTCACCGCCGCGTTCTGCAAGGCCACCAGATAGTCTTCGGTCAGGGGCTGGCGGTCGTGCGCGCGTTGCAGCAGGCCCACGAACAGCGCCGCCTTGTCCTGCGGCGGCGTCTCGCGCTCGATGGCGAACGAGCCCTCGGTCTCGCTCAGGTAGGCCCACGACAGCGCGCGCTCCAGCATCTGCGGCCCCACGCTGTCGGCAAAGGCCTGCGCACGCGCCAGCACTTGCGCATCCAGCGCGGCCTGCAAGGCGGGCGTGCGGCGCACCAGCGGGCAGAAGCCCCAGTCGCCCAGGCCGTTCACGTCCACGCGCCAGCGCGCGTTGCGGCGCGACGGCCCCACCAGATGCGTGCGCGGGTCGAACAGCGGCACGTAAGCCGCCGACACCTGCGGCCCGGCGCCCAGCCCGTCAATCGGCTGCCCATTGAACTGCTCCCACAACAGGCCCAGGCGGCGCACGTAGCCGCCGTTGGGCGTGCGCGCCACCAGATCAAGCATGGCCTGCGCGGGCACTTGCCGCAGCGCAGCGGCCAGATAGTCCAGCCGCACGCCCTCGTGCTTGATGGCGAACAGTGCGTGCGCCAGCGCGTCGGGCGCGGGCGCCAGGCGGGCGGGCACCAGCAGCGTGCCGCCCGGCAGGCGCTCCAGCCGCTGCACCGGCGCCAGGCGCGCGCGCTGCTCGCCCAGAAAGTCGGGCGCTTGCAGGTGCTGCTGAAGCCAGGCGTAGCCGATGGGGGCGTTCATGCGGGGTGTCTTGGACCGAAAAATGTTCAGCGGGACGACATTTTGTTCAGAACCGGGATGAAGGCTGACTTTTTTTTCAGGCGTGCACCCAAAGCAGACGGCACAGGACGCCAGCGGACGAAAAAATGTTCAGCGGGACGACATTTTGTTCAGAAACCGAGGGGGCGGGGATTTTTTGCTCAGTTACGCGCTGTGCGCTGGCGGTCCTTCGGGTGGCGTCATGGGCGACCACGCATGGGGTAATTTTTGGGTCAAAACAGGCTCTGGCCCTTGTCCATCAAGCGCAAGCAGCTATCAGAACAGGAGTTCATGGCGCTTGTTCCGGCGTGCAGCGCACGTCGATCTGGCCGGTGACGGCGGCGGAGATCAGGGCGGAGCGGCGTTCTTGGAGGGCGGCGATGATTGCCTCTGCCTCTGTCGCCGTATCGCGCATGCGTGCCGTCACTGCGTCGAGATGCGCAGTGATCGCCAGTTGTTCTTCCACATCGGGGTGCGGTAAACGCAGTTCCAGAATCGTCGCTTGCCCGATGTTCAGCATCGAACTGCTGGCGCCCGTGGCGGCCAACTCAATCTGTTCCCGCACTGGCAAACAGCCAAGGAAGTACGCCAAATACTGAGGAGCGTCCATCTTGTGGTTCAAGCGCAGCCGATAGAGCTTGTCGCACAGGAGGAGGTTGGGATAGTCCATCAACGCCGTCGCTGCACTCCCAACCAGTTCACGCGTGTTAGCACGAGAAACCAGTACATCGCCAGCACGAATCGCCAGAGCCGGCACTGGCGTCAAGTCATCTGGTAGCACTTTGTTTTCGTCAGGATTGAACACGCCGCCGTTGACGCAACCCACCTTGAGTACGCCCCATTGATCTGCGGATTCCACCGGGTAGCTTTCGCACTGCGGGCTCCACCCTTGTTCGATGGATGCGACGACATGCTTGATGCGAACGACCTCCCAATGCGCCGGCACTTCCCCTAACCACTCGACCCCCGAATCCTTCATCGGCACCGACGGATCAAGCCCCTTGGTGACGGCGTGCGAAATGACGGCTTGGCGCTTTTCCTTCAGCAACGCGATCAACCGCTCCTGCTCCGCCACCAGCGCGTCGATCTTGGCGGTTTCGCGGTCGAGGAAAGTGGCGATGGCGGTTTGTTCCGAAGGTGGGGGCGCTGGCAGCGGCATGGTGCCAACGAACTCCCAGCTTGCGCGTGGCATCTTCGAGCCGAACGTGGAGCCGTCCACGATGTCGATAAATGCTTGCTCCAGCAACTGGTATTGGAGAAAGCGCGGAATCGCGCCCTCTTGTGGTCGCATGACATGGAAGTCTCCGACCGCCTCTCCTTCGTTTTGCGCGAGTAGCGCCTTTGCAAGGTATGGGCGAAGTTTCCCGAACAGGATGTCGCCATGCTGAAACGCGACGCCATCACCTGCGAATTCCGTGTCGGTCGGAACAAATCTGCCTGACCAGCTTTCGATGTTTTCAAGTGCAACTGGATTAGTTCGACGGTCGGTTTTCTCAGTTAGCAGTTGGGCTGAGCGTTTGAGGCGGTGGACTTCCCAATGCGCCGGCACCTCCCCCAGCCACTCCACCCCGCTGTCCTTGTACGCCGGATACCGCGCAAAGCTCATGCCGACAGCCCCTTGATCATCTCCAGAATGCGGTCGGTGCTGGCCTTCAGGTCGGCGTCGATCTCGGCCAGCGGCCGGGGTGGCTTGAACACGTAGAAATGCCGGTTGAACGGTATCTCGTAACCCACCCTGGTTTTGTCCGGGTCGATCCACGCGTCGGGCGCATGCGGCAACACTTCGCGTTTGAAATACTCGGCCATGTCGTCCTTGTAGGGCACGTTCTCGGTGTCGCGCAGGCTGATGTCGGGCTGGGGCTTGCCTTTTTGCTTGCCTTTCTGCCCCAGCACCACCTTGCCGTCTTCGCCGCGCAGCGGGCGCTCCACGGTGATGCTGTGGTAGCCGAAGTCCTCGTTGTCGAAGATGCGGCTGATGGGCCTGGCGCTGCCGTCGGCGTCGTGGTCGCTGGCTTCCTCGAAGTGGCCGAACAGGCGGGTGATGCGGTCGATGTGGGCGTCGGACAGTTCCTTGCGCTTGCTGCCCAGGCTTTTGCGCATCTTCTGCCACATGCCGCTGGCGTCGATGAGCTGCACCTTGCCCTTGCGCGCCGCCGGCTTGCGGTTGGACAGAATCCACACGTAGGTGGCGATGCCGGTGTTGTAGAACATGTCGGTGGGCAGGCCGACGATGGACTCCAGCAGGTCGTTCTCCAGCACGTAGCGGCGGATTTCGCTCTCGCCCGAGCCGGCGCCGCCGGTGAACAGGGGTGAGCCGTTCAGCACGATGCCGAAGCGGCTGCCGCCTTCCGTGGCCGGGCGCATCTTGCTGATGAGGTGCAGCAAAAACAGCATGGAGCCATCCGACACGCGCGGCAGGCCGGGGCCGAAGCGGCCGGCGAAGCCTTTGTCCTGGTGTTCCTTGCGCACTTCTCGCTCGACCTTCTTCCATTCCACGCCAAAAGGCGGGTTGGAGAGCATGTAGTCGAAGGTCTTGGTGGGGTGTCCGTCGTCGCTGAGGGTGTTGCCGAACACGATGTTGGCCACGTCCTGCCCCTTGATGAGCATGTCGGCCTTGCAGATGGCGTAGGACTCGGGGTTCAGCTCCTGCCCGTAGACGGCCAGGCTGGCCTTGGGGTTGTGCTCATGCAGGTATTCGCCGGCGACGCTGAGCATGCCGCCGGTGCCCGCCGTGGGGTCGTACAGGGTGCGCACCACGCCGGGCTTGGCCAGCACCTCGTCGTCCTCGACGAACAGCAGGTTGACCATCAGGCGGATGACTTCGCGCGGGGTGAAGTGCTCACCGGCGGTTTCGTTCGACAGTTCGGCGAACTTGCGGATCAGCTCCTCGAACACGGTGCCCATGTCGGCGTTGCTGACCTTGTCGGGGTGCAGGTCGATCTGGCAGAACTTCTCCGTCACCTGATACAGCAGGCCGGCCTTGGACAGGCGCTCGATCTGCGTCTGGAACTCGAAGTGCTCGAAGATGTCGCGCACCTCGGGCGAGAAGCCCTGGATGTAGGCGAACAGGTTGGTGGCGACGTGGGTTGGGTCGCCCAGCAGCTTCTTCAAATCGAGCGGGCTGGCGTTGAAGAACTGCCGGCCGGTGATGCGCGAGAGAAACGGGGCCGGGTTGACGCCGAGCTTTTCCTTGGCGGCCAGTTCGGCCAGCACCGCCGGCTTGGTTGAATCCAGCACGCAATCCAGGCGGCGCAGCACCGTGAACGGCAGGATCACCTTGCCGTAGTCGGACTGCTTGTAATCGCCGCGCAGCAGGTCGGCGACGGCCCAGATGAAGGAGGACAGGGCGGGTTGGGAGGCCATGTGAACGAGTGTATCGAGCGAGCGCAAGGCTCTACCGCATCCCCTCAGCGGCTCCCTGATTGCGTGAGCCCGACGACCGGACACCGCCGCCTGACTCTCGAGACCCCGGCAACGTCCAGGTTGGCGAATCCGTTCCGGGGTTTATTTGTGGGTGTGAAAAGAAAAACGGCCCGGAGGCCGCTTGAAAGAAGGGTTTGTGGTGGAGAGGAGGAGGATCGAACTCCCGACCTCGTCATTGCGAACGACGCGCTCTCCCAGCTGAGCTACCCCCCCACGAAGGTGCGTGCATTTTAGCGCGGGCCTCAGCTGTCTGGTGTCAGCAGGGATTCCATCTGCTGGCGAATCCGATAGGCGTGCGTGCCGGTGTCGATGGCGACGTCGGCCCAGGTGAGGGACTGGCCCTGCGCCACCGGGCGGATCAGTTTCACGTCGTGCGCCAGGCCCAGCGGCAGGCCGCCCATGGCGACGGACTTGGCCGCCGGCTGCAGCTTGCCCCAGACGGTGTAGCCGCCTTCGCCGTCCAGCAATTCACCGGGCTTCAGGTCGCGCTTGGCGGTGGCCACGACGTCGGCATGCCAGCCGGTGGCCACGCCGGTCGGCTCGCCGCGCAGGGCGACGCTGGCCACGCTCAGGCCGACTTCCAGGCCGATCAGGTGCCAGCGCTTGTAGAGCGTGAAGTAGCGCCCGCTGTCGTCGGTCTGGGCGTTGTATTCCTCGAAGCAGTGCTTGATGTAATCGGTCTCGGCCTCGACCGTGACCCACACGCCCATGCGGATGTCGTAGTCGATGGGTGTGCCGTCAGGGCGCAGGGACGAGATGACTTCCACCATGCCCTTGCGCTCCAGCACGCCGCCTTCGCTGCGCGGGCGCGTGAGGTTGGGGATCTGGTCGATGCTGCCGGGTGGGTAGAGCAGGCCGTCGCTCGGCACAGCCAAACCGGTGGCGTTGGCCACGGCGGTGCTTTCGATCGACGGCTTGCTGCCGTCGAGGAAGCTGTTGAACATCTTCGGGTTCAGGCCGCCGCGCGTGGCCTGCTCGGGCGTCAGGCCGTAGTAGCCCCACACGGTTTCGGGCGTGCTGGTGCAGAAGTGCGGCAGCCACTTGTGGCCGCGCCCGGCCGCCACCACCGGAAAGCCGCAGGTGCGCGCCCAGTCCACCAGGTCGCAGATCAGCGCCGGCTGGTCGCCAAAGGCCAGCGAATACACCACGCCGGCGTCGGCCGCGCGGCGCGCCAGCAGCGGGCCGCAGAAGGCGTCGGCCTCGACGGTGACGTTGACGACGTGCTTGCCGTGGGCGAAGGCTTCCAGGCAGTGGTCGACGGCGGCGATGGGGTGGCCGGTGCATTCGACCACCACGTCGATGGCCGGATGGCGCACCAGCGCCTGCCAGTCGTCGCTGAGGTGGGTGGTGCCGGACTTCAGGGCGTCGTCGAGCGAGGTGGCGTTCAGACGTTCCGCGGCCCAGCCCACGCGCTGCAGGTTGGCGCGTGCGTTGTCGGGCGACAGGTCGGCAATCGCGGCCAGGTGCACACCCGGCGTGCGCGGTACCTGCGCCAGGTACATGCTGCCGAACTTGCCGGCGCCGATCAGGCCGACGCGGATGGGGCGGCCTTTGGCGGCGCGTTGTTGCAGTTGGCGGTGCAGGCTCATGGGTTTTTCGCTCGTGAGTGGGGTGATGGTGGTTGATGGGCCCTCCTTCGCTGGGGGAGGGCGGGGGTGGGGCACGGCCGGGTGCTGTTCAACCGGGCTGGCCCCCATCCCGGCCTTCCCCCAGCGGGGGAAGGAGTCAGGCGGCCCGAGCGCTCGTCACGTCATGCCATTCCTTCGGGCCAGTTCGACGAACAGGCCGGAATGGTCCAGGTCGGCGTCGCCGTGGTCGATGGCGTCGGCGTACAGCTGCTCCAGCGCTTCGGTGACTGGCGCCGAAAAGCCCATGTCGGCCGCGGTTTCCAGCGCGTTGCGCATGTCCTTGAGCTGCACCGTCATGCGCGCGCGGGGCGCGAAGTCGCGCGTCACCATGCGCTCGCCATGCAGTTGCAGGATGCGGCTTTCGGCGAAGCCGCCGCCGATGGCCTCGCGCACCTTGGCCGGGTCGGCGCCGCCTTTCTCGCACAGCAGCAGGGCCTCGGCCACGGCGCCGATGGTGATGCCGACGATCATCTGGTTGGCCAGTTTGGCCAGTTGCCCCGCGCCGGCCGGGCCGACGTGGGTGGCGCGGCCCAGCAACTCGAACACCGGCACGGCGCGGGCGAAGTCGTCGGCTGCGCCGCCGGCCATGATGGCCAGCGTGCCGGCCTCGGCGCCGACGGTGCCGCCGGAGACGGGCGCGTCGACCTGGCCCACGCCGCGTTCGGCCAGGCGCGCGGCGTGTTCGCGCGCCTCGCGCGGCTTGATGGAGGCCATGTCGATGAACAGCGTGCCGGGGCGCATCGCGGCGGCGGTGCCCTGGTCGAACAGCACGCTGGCCACCACCGGGCCGTTTTCGAGCATGCCGATGACGATGTCGGCCGCGGCAGCGGCCTCGGCGGCGCTGGCGTGCACGGTGGCGCCATCGGCGGCCAGCGGCGAGGCCTTGTCGGCGCTGCGGTTCCACACGTGCACGGCGTGCCCGGCCTGGCACAGCCGGCGCGCCATCGGAAAGCCCATGCGGCCGGTGCCCAGCAGTGCCAGTTTCATCTTGTTGCTCCTTTGTTGATAGCTGCTTGCGCTCGCCAGATGGGCGCTGCAGGCCATTTTAGGCTGCAATGCAAAAAGTGCGGGCAGCCGCCGCCAGCGCGAAACCTTTTGCGACAATGGCGTCACTCATGGCGCGCCTCAACGATTCCTCCCGCCGCGACCAGCCCGACACCCAGTGGCTGGAGCGCATGTACAACAACCGCCTGCGGGTGCCGGAGCACGGCGACCACTTAGCCCGCTGGTCGGCCGAATCGGCGCTGGCGCGGCGCAGTCTGCCGTGCGAGCTGGACGTGCCCTACGGCGACGCACCGCGCGAGCGGCTGGACGCCTTTGCCGCCAAGGGCAAGGGCGCGCCGCTGGTGGTGTTCGTCCATGGCGGCTACTGGAAGGCGCTGGACAAATCGGTCCACAGCTTCATCGCCGCCGCGCTGCACGATGCCGGCGCCGCCGTGGTGGTGCCCAATTACACGCTGGCCCCGCAGGCCAGCATTCCGCAGATCACGCTGCAGGTGGCGCGCGCCGTGGGCTGGAGCTGGCGGCATGCGCGCACACTGAACGCCGATCCGCGCCGCATCAGCGTCATCGGCCATTCGGCCGGCGGCCAGCTGGCGGCCATGATGCTGGCCTGCGCGTGGAAGGTGTTCGACCCCGAACTGCCGGCCGACGTGGTGAAGCGCGCCATGGGCCTGTCGGGCCTGTACGACCTGGCGCCGCTGATGCACACGCCCAGCCTGCAGGAGGCACTGCGCCTGACGCCGCAGCAGGTGCACGACGCCAGCCCGGCACGGTTGCCGGCGCCGGCGCGCGGGCGCTTCGTGGCCGTGGTGGGGGGCGACGAGAGCGGCGAATACCTGCGCCAGAACCGCCTGATCCAGCAGGCCTGGGGCCGCGAGCGCGTGCCGCTGGCGGCCGCGCTGCCGGGGCTGAACCACTTCAGCATCGTCGACGCGCTGGTGACCCGGGGCACGCGCGTGAACCGGCTGGCGCGCGAGCTGGTGCGCTGAGAGTGGCTGCGCTGGTGCTTGGGCGATCAGTAGGCTAGGGGAGTATGTGGCTTCAGCGCTTGTCTGACAGGCGCTGGCGGCGTGCATATGGGGGAGTATGTGTCTGCCGGACCCTGTGGGAGCGGGGCGGATGGAGCGCGAGGCGATGCGCTGACGGGACCCGTGCTGAATATCAAGAAGCGGAATCTATTGGGGGTATAGGGTTGTGGCGCCCGACTGACGGGCGCTGGCGGCGGATATGTTGGGGAGTATAGGTTCGCCGGGCTTTGTGAGAGCGGCCTTGGCCGCGATGGCGGCGCATCGCCGAGCCTGACCGCCCCATCGCGGGCAAGCCCGGTCCCACAGGGCGTGACACACCCGGCCACGCCGCACCCCACACGAACCAAAGCCCGGCCACCTCACGGCGCCGGGCCTTCGTCCCGTGGGAGCTGGCGCCTGCGTTCCTCCACTGAGCGATCAGTGCTGCGGCATCACTGCCCCGGCTGCAGGCCGATGGCCTTGGCGATGGCGCGGTATGCGGCGATCTCGTCCTTGTACGACCTGTCGGCCTCGGCCAGCGTCTGCGCGGGCGACACCTCCTGCCCCATGGCGAACAGGCCGGCGCGCAGTTGCGTATCGGTCAGCACCTTCTGCAGGCCCTTGTGCAGCGCCTGCACGATGGGCTCGGGCGTGTCGCGCTTGACGAAGTAGCCGGTGCCGATCTCGGCGGTGAAGTTCTTCAGCGCCTTGCTCTCGGTGGTGCTGGGCGTGTCGGGCAGCAGGCGCTGGCGCTGCGGCGTCAGCACGGCCACGGCCTTCAGCTTGCCCTGCTTGATGAACTCGGTCTGCGCCAGGCCGTAGGGCGTGATGAAGATGTCCACCTGGTTGCCCGCCAGGTCGCGGAAGGCGTCGGCCGCGCCCTTGTAGGGCACGTGCGACATCTCGATGCCCAGGTCCTTGCTCATCTTGGCGCCCAGCAGGTGATAGAACGAGCCCACGCCCACGCTGGCGTAGGTCAGCGGCTTGCCTTCCTTGGCCACCTTGGCCGCGTAGGCCACCAGCTCGTCGGCGTTGGCCACCGGCAGGCCGGCGCGGGCAAAGATGGCCATGGGCGCCAGCGCGATGCGGTGCACCTGGCGGAAGTCTTCCGACTTGTACTTGATCGACGGCACCGCCAGCGGCGCCAGGATCAGCTCGTTGGGCGAGCCCTGGTAGACCAGATAGCCGTCGCTGGGCGCGTGCAGCACCTTCTGCGCCGCAATGCTGCCGCTGGCGCCGCCGAGGTTGTCGACGATGGTCGGCTGCCCCAGCGCCTGGGCCAGCGGCACGTTGACCTTGCGCGCGATGTTGTCCGACAGCCCGCCCGCCGGGTAGGGCACCAGCAGCGTGACGGGCTTGGTGGGGTAGCTCTGGGCGGCAGCGCCAAAGGCCAGGGTGGCCAGGGCGGCGGCGGCAAACTGCATCAGGTGGCGGCGGGCAAAGGGCATGGTCGGGGCTCCAGAAAGGGCGGAAAACGAAGCGTCACCAGGGCGACATGTGAACTATCCTGCATGTCATTTCATGTGTCCAATGAATTGAATTCAACTTATCAATGAAATAAAGTCATCGCACGATGAACCTGCGGCAACTCGAACACCTGATGGCGCTGGCCGAGGAAGGCTCGTTCTCGCGCGCGGCCGAGCGCATGCACCTGACGCAATCGGCCCTCAGCCGCAGCCTGCAGGGGCTGGAGGACGAACTGGGCGCGCGCCTGATCGACCGCAGCGGCCGGCGCAGCACGCTCACGCCGCTGGGCGAGGCGGTGCTGGCGCGCGCGCAGCGCATCGTGCTCGAGGCGGCCGAGATCGAACGCAGCGCCGAGCTGCTGCGCCAGGGCGAGGCGGGCACCATCCGCGTCGGCCTGGGCTCCGGCCCCGGCGCGCTGCTGATGACGCCGCTGCTCAGCCACGTGGCTGCGCGCTACCCCGAGGTGCGCGTGGCCATCGCCCGCGGTTCGACCGAGCTGCAGGTGCACCAGCTACGCCAGCGCGAGCTGGACGCGCTGGTGATCGACGCACGCCGCATCGCGCCCGCGGCCGACCTGGTGATCGAGCCGCTGACCGAGCTGCGCGGCGGCTTCGTCTGCCGCGCCGCGCACCCGCTGGCGCAGCGCGACGACGTCACCTTCGACGAACTGATGCGCTATCCCGTGGCCACCACGCCGCTGTCGGACGAGGTGGCGCGCATCTTCGTCGCGCACTACGGCCCCGGCGCCGATCCGGCGCGCATGGCGGCGCTGGTGTGCGAGGACGTGGGCAGCCTGCTCGACGCGGTGCGGCAGACCGACGCCGTGTTCCTGGGCGTGGTGGCCGCCGCGCGCGCCGGCATCGAGGCGGGCGAACTGGCCGAGCTGCGCATGGCGCCGCCGCTGGTGGCTGGCGCGCGCTTTGCCTACGTGCGCCTGGCTGGCCGCACCGAGGCGCCGGTGATGCAGGTGCTGCGCCGCTTTGTCGATGAACGCCTGCGCGATTAGCGCGCACAGGTATGCTCGCGCCCATCATGGAATTTGCTTGGGCCGACATGGCCTATCCCGCCCTGGTGGTCACGCTGGGCTATGTGGCGCTGGGCCTGACCGGGTTTGCCTCGGCGCTCATCTCGGTGCCGCTGCTGGCCTGGCGCTGGCCGCTGGTGGACGTGGTGCCGCTGGTGTTGGTGATGGACGTGGTGGCGTCGGTTCTGATGGGCGGGCTGAACCTGCGCGAGGTGCGCTGGGGCGAGTTGCGCTACCTGGGCCCCGGCATGCTGGCGGGCGGCCTGATTGGGCTGTGGCTGGCCACGCGCATGACCTCGGCATTGCCGCTGCTGGTGCTGGGCGCCTACGTGGCCTGGGTGGGCGTGCAGGCGCTGCGCCAGCGCGCGGTGCTTGCAGTGGCGCCGCCCGCGCCCCGGCCCGGCCTGGGCGCACTGTATGGCGCGGGCGTGGGTGGGGTGCTGATGCTGTTCGCCACCGGCGGGCCGCTGCTGCTGGCCTGGCTGGCACGGCGCGGCTTTGACGCGCGCGCCATGCGCGCCACCACGCCGGCGCTGATCGTGGTCGCCGTGCTGATGGTGCTGGGGATGATGGCGGCCAACGGGCGCCTGTCGAGCCCGCTGATGTGGCAGCGCCTGCTGGTGCTGCTGCCGATCGCCGTCATTGGCGTGCTGGTCGGCCATGCGCTGGCGCACCGCGTGCCGGTGGCCACGCTGCGCCGCGTGATCTGCGCGCTGCTCGTTGCCAGCGGCGTGATGCTGATGCTGAACGCCGTCAACCGGATGCTCTGACGCTATGGGTTGAATAGCTGCTCGCGCTTGTTGGACGGGCGCTGGAGGCTGATTTCGCTTGTGGTTTTTTTGTGGGAGCGGGCTTGCCCGCGATGGGCGCTTCGCCCGCGGCAGACGCTGCTATCGCGGGCAAGCCCGCTCCCACAACACAGGGAAGCGCCGCGCTTCACATCAGCAGATGCTCGCCCGCGTTGTCGCCGCCCAAGATGACGTAGTTCACCTTGCGGATGGCTGGATTCTCTGACGCTATTATTTAGGTAGCTTCTCGCGCTTGCTGGACGGGCGCTAGAGCCTAATTTGGCTTGTGATTCTCTTGTGGGAGCGGGCTTGCCCGCGATGGGCGCTTCGCCCACTGCAGACGCTGCATCGCGGGCAAGCCCGCTCCCACAACACAGGGAGGCGCCGCGCCTCACATCAGCAGGTGCTCGCCCGCGTTGTCGCCGCCCAGGATGACGTAGTTCACCTTGCGGATGTCCAGCAGCTTCTTGCCGCCGGCGTAGCTGATCGAGCTTTGCACGTCCTGCTCCATCTCCACCAGCGTGTCGGCCAGCTTGCCCTTGATCGGCTCCAGGATGCGCTTACCTTCGACGTGGCGGTATTCGCCCTTGTTGAAGTCGCTGGCCGAGCCGTAGTACTCCTTGAACAGCTCGCCATCCACCTCCACCGTGCGGCCGGGCGATTCCTCGTGCCCCGCGAACAGCGAGCCGATCATCACCATGGTGGCGCCAAAGCGGATGCTCTTGGCAATGTCGCCGTGGTGGCGGATGCCGCCGTCGGCCACGATGGGCTTGGTGGCCACGCGGGCGCACCACTTCAGCGCGCTGAGCTGCCAGCCGCCGGTGCCAAAGCCCGTCTTCAGCCGCGTGATGCACACCTTGCCCGGGCCCACGCCCACCTTGGTGGCGTCGGCGCCCCAGTTTTCCAGGTCGATCACCGCTTCGGGCGTGGCCACGTTGCCGGCAATGATGAAGCTGCCGGGCAGCTTCTTCTTCAGGTAGCCGATCATCTCGCGCACCGTGTCGGCGTGGCCGTGGGCGATGTCGATGGTGATGTATTCGGGCACCAGCCCCTCGGCGGCCAGTTGGTCCACCGTGTCGTAGTCGGGCTGCTTGACGCCCAGCGAGATCGAGGCGAACAAGCCCTTGGCCTTCATGGCGCGGACGAAGGCCACGTTGTCGAGGTCGAAGCGGTGCATCACGTAGAAGTAGCCGTGCGCGGCCAGCCATTCGCACATCGGCTCGTCCACCACCGTCTTCATGTTGGAGGGCACCACCGGCAGCTTGAAGCTGCGGCCGCCGAATTCGATGCTGGCATCGCACTCGCTGCGGCTCTGCACGCGGCACTTGCGCGGCAGCAGCAGGATGTGGTCGTAGTCGAAGATTTCCATTGAACCCAAGCTCCATTCAAAAGTTGAAAAGATGGGCGCTTGGCCTGGCCGCGGCGTTTGCACCGCGCGTTGTGGCGGGCACAAAAAACCGGGCCAAGAAAACTTGGGCCCGGTGCTTGATTCTAGTGGGGTTGGCAGGGCGCGTGGCGTTGCTACGGCGATGGCCGGCTACCGGGCGGGTGCATCGCATTCGGGCGGCAGCGGGGGCGGCTGCATGCCAGTGAAGACGAAGTCGGACGGCGCGCAGAGATCGGTTTGACTGATCCGCACGGCGTACTGCTCATGCGCCAGCCGGGCAGCGACCTCGTCCGGCATGTAGGCACTGACGCGGGTATCGCTGAAGCTGTCGAGCGCGAGGTCATGCGTGCAGGCCAATTGCTGCGCCCAGAGTCGGGTGTGAGGTCGCCACACGGCACGGCCGTCTGCCGGATCCGCGAAGGTGGCGGGCGGTACACCCAGCGCCTGTGCCTGCCCGGCGTAATGGGCCGACAGCACCCAGTCGTTTGACTCGACCGTGTAGTACGGCGTGCCCGTCGCGTCGCGTACCGGATGGGCATGGGTGATTACGGGCGCCACTTCCGGCCAGGTGCGCGGGCCGACGGTGGTCGCCGGCCACTGGAACGGCTTGACGTGCGCATCGACCCATGCGCAGACCTGCGGGTCGGGCGCGTAGGTGAACTTGGGCACCGGGGAGGCGGCGCGGTCGCGGCGGGCAGGGGCGGGGTCGTCCCCTCGTTTCCCGTCGTGGGTGCATCGTCGTCCGAGCCACCGCACGCCACCAGGCCGAGCAGCAGGGCGGTGGCGGCGGCGGTATGCCAGCGGCGTCGATGTCGAAGGCGGGCGTGCATGGTGCGAGGTCTCCTCTCTTTGATGGGCTGGATGAATGCGCCATATGGGCAGGGCATTACAGCCTAGGCGATAGGCGTCAACCCAACGGGCAACGACTACTCATGCCTCGTCGCTTTCTACAATCGACGAGATGCTTGCAGACAGTTCACCGACCGGCACCGACCTGCCCATCCTCGCCGGCCTCAACCCCGAACAGCGCGCCGCCGTCACCCTGCCGCCCGAGCCTGCGCTGATCCTGGCCGGCGCCGGCTCGGGCAAGACGCGCGTGCTCACCACGCGCATCGCCTGGCTGCTGCAGACCGGCCAGGTGTCGCCCGGTGGGGTGCTGGCCGTCACCTTCACCAACAAGGCGGCCAAGGAGATGGTGGCGCGGCTGACGGCCATGCTGCCGCTGAACGTGCGCGGCATGTGGATCGGCACCTTCCACGGGCTGTGCAACCGCTTCCTGCGCGCGCACCACAAGCTGGCGAATCTGCCGCAGGCGTTCCAGATCCTCGACACGCAGGACCAGCTCTCGGCCATCAAGCGGCTGTGCAAACAGTTCAACGTGGACGAGGAGCGCTTTCCGCCCAAGCAGCTGCAGTGGTTCATCAGCGGCTGCAAGGAAGACGGCCTGCGCCCCGGCGATGTGGAAGTGCGCGACGGCGAAAGCCGCAAGAAGGCCGAGATCTACCAGCTGTATGAAGAGCAGTGCCAGCGCGAGGGCGTGGTCGATTTCGGCGAGCTGATGCTGCGCAGCTACGAGCTGCTGCGCGACAACGACGCGGTGCGCGAGCATTACCGCCGGCGCTTTCGGCATATCCTGATCGACGAGTTTCAGGACACCAACCGGCTGCAGTACGCCTGGATCAAGATGATCGCCGGGCTGCCGGGCGAGGGCGGCGGCGCCGTGCTGGCCGTGGGCGACGACGACCAGAGCATCTACGCCTTTCGCGGCGCGCGCGTGGGCAACATGGCCGACTTCGTGCGCGAGTTCAACGTCCAGCACCAGATCAAGCTGGAGCAGAACTACCGCAGCCACAGCAACATCCTCGACTCGGCCAACGCGCTGATCGCCCACAACAAAAGGCGGTTGGGCAAGAACCTGCGCACCGACGCCGGCGCGGGCGAGCCGGTGCGCGTCTATGAAGCCCCGAGCGACTTCGCCGAAGCCGAATGGGTGGTCGATGAGCTGCGCCAGCTGGTGAAGGGCGAGGCCTACGAGCGCAAGGAAATCGCCATCCTGTACCGCAGCAACGCGCAAAGCCGGGTGATCGAGACACAGCTGTTCAACGCCGGCGTGCCGTACCGCGTGTATGGCGGGCTGCGCTTTTTCGAGCGGGCGGAGGTGAAGCACGCGCTGGCCTACCTGCGCCTGCTGGAGAACCCGCGCGACGACACCAGCTTTCTGCGCGTGGTCAACTTTCCGCCGCGCGGCATCGGCGCGCGCACGCTGGAGCAGTTGCAGGACGCGGCGCGCGCGGTGGGCACCTCGCTGCACGACGCGGTGAGCGCCGTGAGCGGCAAGGCCGGCGCCAACCTGGGCGCCTTCGTGGCGAAGATCGATGTGCTGCGCGAGCAGACCGCCGGCCAGACGCTGCGCGAGATCATCGAGGCGATGCTGGAATCCAGCGGCCTGATCGAGCACTACCGCGCCGACCGCGAAGGCGCCGACCGCATCGAAAACCTGGAGGAACTGGCGAGCGCGGCCGAGAGCTTCGTCACGCAGGAAGGCTTCGGCCGCGATGCGGTGGCGCTGCCGGTGGATGAGACGGCGGGGCTGACGCAGAGCCCGGTGAGCCAGGGGCTGGATCCGGAGGGGCCGATGCTGGATGCGCCGCTGCCCCTCACCCCTGCCCTCTCCCCAGCGGGGAGAGGGAGCCAACAGCCGGGCGCCGCAGATTCACTCCCTCTCCCGCTGGCGGGAGAGGGCATGGGTGAGGGTGGGGCCTCCCTGGCCCCCGACGCTGCCACCGGGGAAACCCTCAGCCCGCTGGCCGCCTTCCTGACCCACGCCGCGCTGGAAGCCGGCGACAACCAGGCCCAGGCCGGGCAGGACGCGGTGCAGCTGATGACGGTGCACGCCAGCAAGGGGCTGGAGTTCGACGCCGTGTTCATCACCGGGCTGGAGGAGGGCCTGTTTCCGCACGAGAACGCGATGAGCGACATGGACGGGCTGGAGGAAGAGCGCCGCCTGATGTATGTGGCCATCACGCGCGCGCGCAAGCGCCTGTACCTGAGCCACGCGCAGACGCGCATGCTGCACGGGCAGACGCGCTACCACATCCGCAGCCGCTTTCTGGAAGAACTGCCCGAGGATGCGCTGAAGTGGATCACGCCGCGGCGCAGCGGCTTTGCCGACATCGGTGCTTCTGTCTCAGGAGCTGCCGGCGCCCGTCCCGCCTGGGGCACCAGTGCCCTCGATTCAAGCTTTGCCGCCGCGCCGCTGCCCCCGCGCAAGGCCGCGCCGTCGCACGGCATCGCCGCCGGCCAGCAGGTGTTTCACAACAAGTTCGGCGAAGGCAAGGTGCTGGCGGTGGAAGGCACGGGCGACGATGCGCGCGCGCAGGTCAGCTTTCCGCGCCACGGCGTCAAGTGGCTGGCGCTGGCTGTGGCCAAGCTGACGGTGGTGGATTGAAGCGCTGCCGCGTCTGATGACGAATGACAAATGACCTCGCTGCGCTTCGATGACGGCGGCTGCGCCGCCATGACGCCAGCGGCGTGCGAGGCGTTCCGCGCATCGCCGGTGTCATGTCGTCGTCAAGCCGCGCAGAACGGCCGGCTGGGTTGGCCAGACGAAATCAGGCGATAGCCATTTGGCGCGGAAGTCAAATATCAATAGAGAAGCTGCTTGCGCCCGGTAGACAGGCGCTGGAGCCTGTTTTGACTATCAATAAAATTTGACAGGTCCCCCCCGCGCGGGCCTGCTTTCCAGCGGGCTTTCAACCAGACCCCCGCCGCTTTGTCATCGAAGCGCAGCGAGGTCATTTGTCATTCGTCATCGAACGCCGCAGCCGCCCGAAAGCGCCAACGCCCGCCGGGCGAGGGCGGGCGCTGCGGCGGGCGCGGGGCCGGTCAGGGCAGCTTGGTGCCGTCCTTGGTGATCACCGACTGGTGCGAGTACTCACCGGCGGCGGGGCGGCTCACCGTGCCCTGAGCGCGGATGTAGTCGACGAAGGTCTGCGTGTAGAGCAGGTAGTTGTTGACGTAGTTGCCGCTGTCGTAGATGGGCTTGAAGGTGGCGTAGCCGTCCTGGCCCTTGGCGATGAAGTCGTTGGTGGCGACGATGTAGGTCTTGGCCGGGTCGATGGCTGACCAGTTGCCGGTGGCGCGGTCCTTCACCTCGATCTGCGTGAAGCGCGCGCCCTTGGCCTGGCTCATGTCCAGGTGCCAGCGCAGGCCGGCGGCGTAGGGGTGGCCACCGCCTTCGGCCTGACCGGCGTCCAGGTAGGCGGCCACGGCGTCTTCCAGCACGGCGGCCACTTGCGCGCCGGTCAGCGGCAGTTCGACCAGCACGTTGGTGAAGGGCAGCACGGTGAAGGCGTCACCCATGGTGATGGGGCCGGCCTTCACCGGCACGCGCACGCCGCCGGCGTTCTGGATGGCGATGTCGGCGCGCAGGCTGGCGCTGAGGAAGGACTGCGCCACCACCTGGGCGATGTCGCTGCCGCGCGCCAGCTTGTTGGCGTCTTCGCAGCCGGGCGTGCCGGCGCTGCGGTTGGTGGTGTGGCCGGGGGTGCGCACCAGGCACAGGGCCTCGGTGGCGGTGCCGATGGTCTGCTTCTTCAGCTCATCGACCTGGCCCGAATAGGCCTTCAGCACGCCGGCGGCGCCGGGGTCGGCGGTCAGCATCTTCAGGCTCGGGTCGGCGTTGACGGCGGCCACGATCTGCTGCTGCGTGGCGGCATCGACGGCGGCCCACTTGCCTTCGGCGTCCTGGCGCTTGAAGCTGTCGCCGATGACCAGCGCGGCCTGGCCGCCGCAGGCGGTGACTTCGCCCTGGTCGTTGAAGCTCACGCGCATCTCGCCGATGGCCTTGCTGTATTCCCACGCCTGGCCGATGCAGACGGGCTTGCCGTCCTTGTTGACCGCCTGCGTGGGGTAGGCGCCAGCCGCGGCATAGCCGCTGCCCAGGTGCGAGAAGTCGCCCAGCAGGGTGTGCGAGTCGCCGCCGATGATGACATCGACGTCGGTCAGTTGCGCGGCCAGGCGCTTGTCGTCCTGGTAGCCGATGTGGGTCAGCAGCACGATGTGCTTGACGCCCTGGCCCTTGAGCTGGTCGATGGTGCGCTGCGCGGCCACGGCTTCGTCCTCGAACACGGTGGTGGCCAGCGGGCTGGAGGAGTTCTGCGTCTTGCCCTTGACGGTGAGGCCGATGATGCCGACCTGAACGCCCTTCACGGTCTTGATGGTGTAGGGCTTGAGGTAGTCGTCGGTGGCCTTGGGTGCCAGCGGCGTGCCCACCTGGGGCTTGATGTTGGCGGCCAGCACGGGCGTCTGGCAGGCGCCGGTGTGCAGGTGGTCGATGAAGCTCTTGAACTGCGCGTCGCCGTCGTCGAACTCGTGGTTGCCCGCGGCCATGGCGTCGAAGCAGATGGTGTTCATCAGGTCGGCGTCGGCCTGGCCCTTGAACAGGGTGTAGTACAGCGTGCCGGTGTTGGCGTCGCCGGCGTGCAGCTTCAGCACGTCGTCGCGGCCTTCGTAGGCCTTGAAGGCCTGGGAGACGCGGGCAAAACCGCCCAGCTCCACCTGCGTGTCCACGCCGCCGATCTTCATCGTCTGGGCGGCGAAGGCGTCCAGGTTGGAGTGGTGGTCGTTGATGTGGGCGATGGTTAGCGCCAGCGGCTGCTGCGCCGGCGTGTCGTTGTCGTCGCTGCCGCCGCAGGCCACAAGGGCAGCGGCGAGGGCGATGGAGGCCAGCATCATGGCGCGGCGGAGGCGGGCAGGGCGAGGTTCATGTCGGCAGATAGGGTCGGTTGAAACCGCCCCATGCTGCCGAGGTCATGTGAAAGCCGGTTGACGCTGGTGTGACGTTGCCGTGACGCTCAGGCCGACGCGGGTGGCGCGGCGGCGTCCCCGGGCGGGGCGCTGTCCGAGAAGCTGTCGCGGAAGGTGAACCACAGCGAGGTGAAGAACATCGACGCGATCAGCAGCGCCACCGGCAGCAGGCCGGCCGAGGCCACGGCGGCGCTGCCGCTCAGCGCCGTCAACACCAGCAGCACCATGCCGCCGGCAAACGACATCAGCATCCACATCAGGCCGTACAGCAGGTAGGCGCGGGTGTTCTTCAGCACCGCGACCAGGCTGAAGAACAGGCTCTTGACCGGCGCCACGCCGTGCCAGTGCACCAGCGCCGGCGCATGCCAGAAGGCCAGCGACACCGGCAGGTAGAGCAGGGTGGACATCCACATGGCGAAGCGGAACTGCGGGTCCATCACCAGCTCGGGCGTGATGCCGCCGCCGCCCACATACAGCTGCGCAAAGCGCCCGCCGTCGATCAGCGCCGAGGCGCCCATCACCAGCAGCACGGCCACGGCATACAGCGCGCCCAGCATCAGCATGGCGCGCGTGGCCTGCGGGCCCTGGCGGAAGGCGATGAACAGCGTCATCGGCATCGGAAAGCGCCCGGCCTCGGCCTCGCGCGCGGCGGCCATCAGCCCGGCCGTGAGGGCCGGCACCAGCACCAGCGCCAGCAGGCCGCCCACCAGCGGCATGAAGGCCGCCACCGACAGGCTGGCCATGAACATGAAGAACAGCCCGGCCATGGCCAGCGGCTGTTTGAAGAAGGTGCGCACGCCTTCGCGCACCCACTGCGTGCCGGTGCGGGCGGGAACGATGTTGAGCTTCATGCGTGCAGCGGCGCGGCAACGCGCTGGCGCAGCACGCGTTCGAAATGGCGCGGGTCGTGCGGCGTCAGCATGCTGGCCTCGCGCGGCAGGTGCCAGTCCCACAGGCGCGACACCCAGAAGCGCAGCGCGCCGGCGCGCAGCATGGCGGGCAGCAGGCGGCGCTCGGCGTCGGTGAGCGGGCGCACCGACTGGTAGGCGTTCAGCAGGGCCTGGGTGCGCGCTTCGTCGGTGGCGCCGGTGGGCAGGTCGATGGCCCAGTCGTTCAGCGTCACCGCCAGGTCGAACAACCAGGTGTCGACGCCGGCGAAGTACCAGTCGAAGAAGCCGCTGAGCACCGGCTGCTCGGGCGTGCCCTCGAACATCACGTTGTCGCGGAACAGGTCGGCGTGCACCGGGCCGCGCGGCAGTGCGGCATAGGCCGAGCTGGCGGCCACGTGGTTCTGGTAGGCCAGCTCGGCGCGGATCACCGCGGCCTGCTCCGGCTCCAGGTGCGGCAGCACCACCGGCACGGTCTCGTTCCACCACGCCAGGCCGCGCAGGTTGGGCAGGCGGCGGTCGTAGTCGCGCGCGGCCAGGTGGGCGCGCGCCAGCATCTCGCCCACGGCGGCGCAGTGCGCAGGGCCGGGGGCCAGTTCGCTCTTGCCGCGCAGGCGGTTGACCACGGCGGCGGGCTTGCCGCACACGGTGTGCAGGATGTCGTCTTCACCGGGGCCGATGCGCACGCCCTCGGCCTTGGCCTGCGGATCAGGCACGGGCACGCCGTGCTCGGCCAGGTGCTTCATCAGGTGCAGGTAGAAGGGCAGTTGCGCGTGCGTCAGGCGCTCGAACAGCGTGAGCACCCAGTCGCGCGGCTCGCCGGCCTGCTCGGTGCTGGCGAAGTAGTTGGTGTTCTCGATGCCGCCCTCGATGCCGCGCAGCGACGTCAACTCGCCCAGGCCCAGCGAATGCAGCAGGGCACGGGCCTCGTCCTCGGAGACTTCGGTGTAAACCGCCATGTGGCGCTTGTCCAGCTTGCGCGATGCGCTATCAGAATTGATGCAGTTTCCAGACCCGGGGGCCGGTGCTGCCGGGCCCGGCTTCGCGGCTGCCGGCGCGGGTGCCGCTGGGGTCGGTGGGCTGCACGTCGTACGAGGGCGCGCGCGCCTTGGGCTGCACGGTGATGCTCTTGGTTTCGCCGCCCACGCGCACCTCGTTCACGCGGCTGCCGGCGTCCTCGTGCTGGATGTGTTCCACGCGCTGCGTATTGCGGTCCAGCACGGGCTCGTCGCGCACGGTGCCGGCGGCAGGGGCGGGCGCGGTCTGCGCCACGGCCAGCGGGGCCAGCAGGGACAGGCCGCAGGCGGCGATCAGGGCCTTGAAGACGGTGAGGGAACGCATGCCCGTATTCTAGGCGGGCCACGCTGGCGGGCCGTAGGACGGCGTGCACAATGCCGGCATGACCGACACCCCCTCCGACGCCGCGCCAGCCGCCGCGCAGCCGCCGCGCCTGCTGCTGGTCGACGGCTCCAGCTACCTGTACCGCGCCTACCACGCCATGCCCGACCTGCGCGCGGACCCCGCCGACCCGGCCAGCCAGCCCACGGGCGCCATCCGCGGCATGATCAACATGCTGGGCGCGCTGCGCAAGGAATACCCCGACGCCCAGTACGCCGCCTGCGTGTTCGATGCGCCGGGCAAGACCTTCCGCGACGACCTGTACCCCGACTACAAGGCCAACCGCGCACCCATGCCCGACGGCCTGCGCAGCCAGATCGAGCCGATCCACGAAGTGGTGCGGCTGCTGGGCTGGACGGTGCTGGCCGTGCCCGGCGTGGAGGCCGACGACGTGATCGGAACGCTGGCGCACGCGGCCGCGCAGCAGGGGGTGGAGGTGGTCATCTCCAGCGGCGACAAGGACCTGGCGCAGCTTGTCACGCCGCACATCAGCATCATCGACACCATGAGCGGCAAGCGCCGCGACGAAGCCGGCGTGCAGGCCGAGTTCGGCGTGCGGCCCGACCAGATGCTCGACTACCAGGTGCTGCTGGGCGACGCCATCGACAACGTGCCGGGCGTCGACAAGGTCGGCCCCAAGACCGCCGCCAAGTGGCTGAACGAGCATGGCTCGCTGCAAGGCATCCTGGCCGCCGCCGAGCAAATAAAGGGCGCCGCGGGCGAGAACCTGCGCAAGGCGATCGACTGGCTGCCGCTGGGCCGCCAGCTGCTGCAGATCCGCACCGATTGCGATCTGGATGGCCACGTGGAGGGTCTGCCAGCTCTTGATTCGATAGCTGTTCGCGCCCAGCAGAAGGGCGATTTGGCCACTTTTTATGAAAATTTCGGTTTCAAGACGCTGGCCAGGGCCTTGACCGGCGCCGAAGCGGCCAAGCCCACCCGCAAGCCCGCCGCAGCGGCCGCCGCGCCCGCCGACGACCTGTTTGCCGACGCACCGGCCGCATCGCAGGTGAGCGGCGATGTGCGCTACGAAACGGTGCTCGACTGGCCCGCCTTCGACCGCTGGCTGGCGAAGATCGATGCGGCCGAGCTGACGGCGCTGGACACCGAAACCACCTCGCTCGACGAGATGCAGGCGCGCATCGTCGGCATCTCGTTCAGCGTGGCGCCGGGTGAAGCGGCCTACGTCCCGCTGGCGCACGCAGGGCCGGATGCGCCGGCGCAGCTGCCGCTGGATGAAGTGCTGGCGCGGCTCAAGCCCTGGCTGGAAGACGCATCGAAGAAGAAGCTCGGCCAGCACATCAAGTACGACCGCCACGTGTTCGCCAACCACGGCATCCAGGTGGCGGGCTACGCGCACGACACCATGCTGCAGAGCTACGTGCTGGAAGTGCACCGCCCGCACGGCCTGGCCAGCCTGGCCGACCGGCACCTGGGCCGCAGCGGCACCAGCTACGAAGACCTGTGCGGCAAGGGCGTGCACCAGATTCCGTTCGCGCAGGCGCCGTTCGACAAGGCCGTGCACTACGGCGCCGAGGACGCCGACCAGACGCTGGACGTGCACCTCACGCTGTGGCCGCGCCTGCAGCAGAACGCCGGCCTGCTGCGCATCTACGAACTGGAGATCGCCACCAGCGAGGTGCTGTTCCTGATCGAGCGCCACGGCGTGCTGATCGACAGCGAACTGCTGCGCCAGCAAAGCCACGAGCTGGGCCAGCGCATCCTGCAACTGGAGCAGGAGGCGCACGAACTCGCCGGCCAGTCGTTCAACCTCGGATCGCCCAAGCAGATCGGCGAAATCTTCTTCGACAAGCTCGGCCTGCCCGTGGTCAAGAAAACCGCCACCGGCAAGCCCAGCACCGACGAGGAAGTGCTGGAGAAGCTGGCCGAAGACTATCCGTTGCCGGCGCGCATTCTGGAGCATCGGAGCCTGTCCAAGCTGAAAGGCACCTACACCGACAAGCTGCCGCAGATGGTCAACCCGACCACCGGTCGCGTACACACGCACTACGCGCAGGCGGTGGCCGTGACCGGACGGCTGTCCAGCAACGACCCGAACCTGCAGAACATTCCCATCCGCACCACGGAAGGCCGGCGCATTCGCGAGGCCTTTGTCGCACCGCCGGGCCACGTCATCGTCAGCGCCGACTACAGTCAGATCGAGCTGCGCATCATGGCGCACCTTTCCGGCGACGAAGCGCTGCTGCGCGCCTTCACCGACGGGCTGGACGTGCACCGTGCCACCGCGGCCGAGGTGTTCGGCCTGGCCGCCGATCAGGTCAGCAGCGAGCAGCGCCGCTACGCCAAGGTCATCAACTTCGGGCTGATCTACGGCATGAGCAGCTTCGGCCTGGCCCGCAACTTGGGCATAGACAACACGGCGGCGCGCAACTACATCGAGCGCTATTTCGAGCGCTATCCAGGCGTCAAGCGCTACATGGACGAGACGCGCCTGGCGGCGAAAGCCAAGGGTTACGTCGAGACCGTGTTCGGGCGTCGCCTGATCCTGCCCGAGATCAACAGCCCCAACGGCCCGCGTCGCGCCGCCGCAGAGCGCGCCGCCATCAACGCGCCGATGCAGGGAACGGCAGCCGATCTGATCAAGAAGTCCATGCTGGCCGTGCAGGATGCGCTGCAAAAAGAGCAGCGCGCCACGCGCATGATCATGCAGGTGCATGACGAACTGGTCTTTGAAGTGCCCGAAGCCGAGGTCGATTGGGTCAAGGGCGAAGTGCCCCGGTTGATGGCCGGCGTGGCCGAGCTGAAGGTGCCTCTGCTGGCCGAGGTGGGCGTGGGGCCGAATTGGGAGCAGGCCCATTGATGCCCCCGGCCGGGCGCTTCCATTTCAAGCGATTCCAGGCCCCGGTCGCCGTCGATTCTGCAGTTTGTGCTATCCAATTCATAGGTGCCGTGGAGGTGTTCACACCACGTCGTCGGCCCGCAGTGCAGTCAGCGGGCTCTCCGGCGCAATCCGAGGCGCCCAATGCTCACGGGCAAGGACCAGCACCAGACCGTTGCGGGCAAGCGCCGAGGCGCGGGTGGTGCGGGTTTCAGTGGCGGGGCTGGCGCTGACGATGAGCAGGCGACCTTGTGCCAGGGGCTCGCGCTCCTCTGCGGCGGGGCGATAGTCGCGGTCTGGGAGCAGGTGGCGGGCCAGCACTTTGACGGCGCGGCCCTGGCGGCGCAGCAGGGAGTGCAGCACCTGTTGTTCCAGCGGGGAGTGGAAGCCGCTGACGAGCACGCGGCCAGCCTTGGCCCATTGCGGCACGCGCTCCAACGTTTCAATGAAGACGTGGCCAGGGCATTGGCGCGAGGCGATGAGGCCCAGCAGCGGCTCGGCGAGCAGGGCAGGGTTGCCGATGCCGATGAAGCGGGTTGCGAGATCAGTGGCTATGCGTGGGGTGAGGTGGGGCGGCAGCAGGATGGGTGTGGGCTTCATGCTTCATCGTCCGCGCCGTCTTCAAAGTCGGTCTTGACGGTTTGTGCGTAGAGCAATTCGATGTCGTCCCACACCGGCGTCAGGCCGAACGCCTGCGCATAGATGTGGTCGGCCTGATCGGTGACGGGGCGGCACTTGGCCAGGTTGTAGTTGCCGACGCGCTTGCCCGCATTGAGCTTGTATTGCACGGCATCTTCAACCGCTGCCTTCAAGGATGGCGTCAGTTCCTGGAGTCGCTGCCGTTGTGCTGCCGACAGCTTGGCCGGATGCAGGGGCAAGTCGGCGAACATCCATTTGGTCACATCGAAGTCGTCGCCGATGGCAATCCAAAAGCTGAACTGGAGCTTGCCGTTGAGCAGATGAAATGCCAGATCGCATTCTTCGGCACTGGCAAAACTGATGTCGCCATATTTCGTTTGTGGCACGCGCTGGCCACGCGCATCGAAGCAAGGCGCTTCCTCGTGTGTGAAAGACAACCAGTTGTAGGCCGTCTTCTTGAAATGCAGACGGTGTGGCGTGGCCCCGGGGTTCAGATGGCGTTCAACCGTGTGATGGCCGGGAGCGAGTAGTTGCTCGAATGCGGCGATGAGCGCCTGCGTATTGAGTTTGGGAATGCGGTGTTTCCAAAGCTCCGGCATGAAGCTGGCGTAGGACAGCGTGGCGAAGAGATGGGGCCGCGCCTCTTCAAACCAGCGGTGCAGGCGCGAGGTGTATTGCGCGCTTTGCGTGCCGCTGCCGAGCTTGCCGATGTGGATGGTGTTGCGCACCCGCACATCGGCCGCAAATAGCGCGGCGGGTATGCGGGCGAAGTGTGAAAACCAGTTGGTCCGGTAGCGGTTGTAGAGCAACTTGCGCAGAACGTCGAAATCGCCGCTGAAGGACAGGCTAAGTGGAACGATCATGCCGGTATGCGCCTTGGGATGGGCGATGGCGATGACGCGCTCCAGGCACCAGGCGTAGATGTCAGTGCAATCTTCGGTGGCATAGCCCTTGACGGTGTAGCCCGTGACCCTGCGCTTGGCGACATAGGGCGGGTTGCCGATGACCACATCGAACCCACCTTCGCGCATCACGCCGTAGAACTCGGCGAACCAATGGAAAGGCTGGTGGCTTGCGCGCCAGTCGGCAAAGGCTTTTGCATTGCTGGGGTTGATGCCGTAGTCGTGTGCCAGATAGCGGTCAAGTTCCACGCTCAAGCCCTTGAGCTTGTCGCGCAGCGTGCGCTTGTCCTGCGCCGTGACCTTGCCGCCCTGCACGGTTTGCTGTTCGCGGAAGCGGGTGAAAAGGTCGGCCAAGTCGGCAATATCCGCCTTGATGTCGGATTTGCGTTGCTGGTCGCTGGCCAGGTCACCCGAGGCATCGAACTGCGCTTCGGTGGCATAACCGACCAGCGTGTTGCCTGCACGGATGTTGAAGTCGATGTCGGGCAGCGGCTCCAGTTGCTGGCCCTTGTCCACCTGAGAGACGAGTTTGAGGAACAGGCGCAGCTTACAAATCTCTACCGCCTCGGCCATGATGTCCACGCCGAACAGGTTGTGCAGGATGATGCTTTTGTAGATGTAGTAGTCGGGCGAGGGGTGTTTCTTCACCTCGTCCAAAACCTTCACGAAGTCGGGTTCGGCGGCCCTGCCGAGTTTCTGCGCGTCTTCGACAAAGCCTGCCATGCGGTCCAGGCAGGCGGCATACAGCGGCTCCAGCACGCCCAGCGCGGCGAATAGAAATGCGCCCGAGCCGCAGGTCGGGTCGAGGATGGTGATGCCGTGGCGGAATTTCTCGTTCGACTTCTCCGGCACGCGGCCCACGATGGCCTGCCACACGGCGCGCAGCAGCTCCGGGCCGGTGGTGGTGTCGATCACGTCCTGCATGAACTGGCGGATGTCCAGGTTCAGGGTGATGAGGTCATCGGCGGATTGGATTTCGCCTTGCACAAGCTTGTGACGCAGGTCTTGACAGCGTTGGCGACGGTCGGCCAGTTCGCGCTCGGTTTCGGTGGGCAACGCACCTTCGGTCTTCATCGCCGGGTAGATGTAGCGATCCGGCTCGGCCTGGAGCAGCTTCCACACCGATGAATCGCCCTCGAACGCTACTCTGCAGCGTTCGCGCGCCTTCTCCAGCAGATGCGGGATGACGGTGTTCTTGCTGATGTACTCGGTGATGTCTTCCTTGGTGTAGTACGCCCCCATCTGCTTTTGGTTGATGTATTTCTCGAAGATGTAACCGAGCACGTCGGGGTTGATTTCCTTGCCGCTTGTCAAGGGGCGGTCGTCCAGGTGCCAGTCCCAGGCGTCGAAGAATGCAAACAGTTTCTCGAAGGCTTCGTCGGGTACGTCTATGTCCTGATGAGCTTCGAGTTCATGCACGTCGAACAGGCCGCCGTTCAGGTAGGGAATGTTCGCGCCGATGAGTTGGTTCAGGCCGGCGTCGCGCGGTTGGGGTTGGCCCAGCCCGTCGTGGAACAGGCGGCGCAGAAACCGGCGGTAGAAGCTGTGGAACTGCCCTTTGCCAGCCGCCTGCTGCACCTGGGACATGCGGTTTTGCAGATAGTTTTCGTCGCCGTCCAGAAAGCCTTTTTTCTGGATGAAGTAGGCGAACATCAGCCGGTTGAGCATGAGCGAGGCGTACCAGGCTCGGTCTGCCGTCTGGTTCAGGCCCGTGATGAAGGCGGCAAAGGCGTCGTGCTGGGCCTTGAACTTGTCGTAGAAGCTCTTGGAAACCCTGTCGCGGTCGAAGGCGCGGCGCAGTCCGGTGATGACGTCGGTGAGGGTGATGGCCTCTTCTGCTTCCAGCGACCAGACGATTTGCGAGAGCTTCTGACGCAACGCTTCGCCGCTTTGCCCCTTGTGCCAGGTATGGGTGCGGGTACTGGCGGGCTGGCCCGGCGCGCGCAGCACCCACAGCCACGTGAGCATGGTTTCGCCCGCGTCGGCAAAGACCAGCAGATGTTCATGGGCGAGCTTGCGGGCTTCGTGCTCGATCTTGAGCAGCACGGGGCGGGGCGGAATCTTGCCGCTGGCGTCTGGCGAGCAGCGCAGCACGGCCACGCCGCGCTTGTGGGCGATGGGTGTGAGCGTGAAGGCCGCGCCACCCGCATGGATAGTTTGAGCCTTCAGCGCGGGTTGGTCCCAACCGAGTTCGTTGAACAGTTGAGGCAGCTTGAATTGGCTCAGCAGCTGCTGAAAGCGGGGGGCGTCGATATTCATGTCAAATTGGCCTCCAGCGCCCGCCTGACAAGGGCGAGCAGCTATGAAATTTGAGTGATTGCAGGGCGTTGGCGCTTCAGGCCAGGCCGAGCGAGCAGATGAGCCGAGGCTCGCGTTGCTGGTCTTGTTCGTCCACCAGGCACAGGCGACCGTCTTCGCGCAGCGAGAAGACGAGGTCGATCAGGTCGTGGTCGTTGATGCCCGCCTTGAGCTGGCGGTTGAGCGTGTCGGTGGCGCTTTGGTACAGCGGGTAGCGGTAGATGTCTTCCAGCGCCTTGTCGATGCGGCGGATGTGGTCTTCGGTGATGAACAGGTCGCGCGTGCTGCCTTGTCGCTCGCGCCAGCGCTTGATGCGCTCGTAGGTCTTGAAGCGCGCGCCGGAGGGCCGGCCCAGTGCGCCGCCGGTGGATTTCTCTTCTTCGGCGATGTGCGCCATGCCCTGCTGGGTGAGGGCGTGGTGGTTGTCCGTGCGCGGCAGGGCAGGGGTGTCGGCCGCGCAGGCGGCGGCCTTCAGGATGGTGAATTGCGACTGCGTGACGGGCTGGCCGCTTTCGTCCACCCATGCGAGTGCGTCGTTGCCCTGGTCGGTGCGCAGATAGACGAGCACGCCCTGAGGTGCGGCGGGCGTGGCCGTGTGTGCCTTGGTGGCATAGACCACGTTGGGCAGGCTTTCTATGGTGGCGGCGAGCGATGGGTCGGCGTCGGTGGCGTTCTTCCAGATCTGCCAGGCGTAGGAGGCCAGATCGACCTCGGTGTCGCCGTCGTCGTCGAGGATGCCGTTCTTCTCGGTGTACAGGTCGCGGATCAGACGGTCGTCGTCATCGCTGTCGTCGTCGAAGAAGGTTTCGTCGGAGCCGACGACTTCGGCGTTCTCGATCAGGCGCTGCCTGACGCGAGCGCGCAGCCTGATGAGACGCTCGACGCCATCGGCAGGCACGAAGGAATAGCAGAGGATGGTGTCGGACTGCTGGCCGATGCGGTCCACGCGGCCCGCGCGCTGGATCAGGCGAATGATGGCCCAGGGCAGGTCGTAGTTGACGATGATGTGCGCGTCTTGCAGGTTCTGGCCTTCGGACAGCACGTCAGTGGCGATGAGCACGCGCAGTTCGTCGGCCTTCTTGACCTGTTGACGCTTGTCGTTGGACTGCGGCGAGAAGCGCCAGGCCAGGGCTGTGGGGTCGGCGCTTTGGCCGGTGGCTTCGGCCACTTGCAGCATTCCGCGTGCCGCGAGTTGCGTATTCAGGTAGCGTGCGGTATCGGCGAACTGGGTGAAGATGAGCAGCTTGTCCTTGGGGTGCTGCTTCTCGATGAGTTCGGCCAGGGCGGCAAGTTTGGCGTCTGCCTGAGGTTGCCAGTTGCCGCAGGTGCGCAACACGCCCAGCAGGGCGTGGGCGTCGGCCAGCAAATCCTTGGCCAACGTTTTCTTGAACAGCGCGCCGGGCAACCACTTGAAGCGGCTTTTCAGTGGGCCGCTGTAGGCTGCATAGGCTTGGGTGGCGCGAGTGCGGTAGTCGGCTTCGGTGCGCAGCCCGTTGCTGCTGGTGGTGTCAGCTTCCTCGTCGCCTTCCTCATCGGCAAGTACCCCGTCCGGGTCTTCGTCGTAGTGGCGAGTGTCCAGCAGTTCCGCGCCCTGGGTGCCCAGCGGAATGTCCAGCCCGTTCTCGACGGCGTGTAGGACGATGAAGTTGCGCAGGATGTGCCGCTCGATGGACAGGATGAAGGCAGGCCCGGCACTTTCCAGTCGCTTGAACAGGTTGGTGCGGCAAAAACCCATGAGCCGCGTGCCTGCGCGTGACAGTCCATCGATGATCTTGTTCTGCTGCGGTGTGGGTGGCGTCTTGGGTTTGGGTGCGATGTAATTGCCCAGGCCGTAGCGTGGCAGCAGGAGATCGTTGATGGTGCCCACGACCGTGTTGCTGTAGAAGCGGGCGTAGGGGTCTTCGGGGTTGGTTTCGTCGATGGCAAAGCCCAGGCTTTTGGGCACCCGCTTGGGGAAGTAGGACTTGCGGCCATCGGCGAAGAGCAGGTATTTGCCGTGTTCGTCTTGCTGCGCATAGTGCTGCATGATGAAGCCGCGCGTGCGGCGCACCATGTACAGCCGCATGAGTTCGCGCCAGTCGTCGGGGATGTCGCTTTTCTCGAAAGCAGCGAGGGTGCGCACGCCGCATTGGTGGCGGCGGATGAATTCGTGCTCGCCGCCCAGGTCTTTGAGGAGGTGTTCGGGGCGGATGCCGATGTCGGCGTCTTCATTCAGGAACAGGCCGAGTTGCGCCGAGAGGTCGAGGTAGGTCTTGTTGTACGGCGTGGCCGAGAGCAGGACGGTGAGGCTTTCGTTGCGTTCGATGTATTCGCGGATGACCTTCCATCGCTTGCCGTCCTTGTTGCGCAGGTTGTGCGATTCGTCGATCAGTACCAGCCGGTAGCGCCGGGTTTTCTCTGGCAACTCATTGAGGACCCTAGACAGCGACAGCACCTTGGCGTGCAGGCGGTAGCGGTGGACGTAGTCCTCCCACATTGGCACCAGGTTCTTGGGGCAGATGACGAGGGTTTCGGTGTGATAGTCGTCTTCGAAGACCTTGGCCAGCGCCGTGGCCATCATCGACTTGCCCAGGCCCACCACGTCGCCGATCAGCACGCCACCGCGCTTGTTGAGGTGGTGCGCGGCGATCTTGACGGCGGCGGTCTGGAAGTCGAACAGCGTGCCGTTGAAGATCGCGGGAATGCGGAATTCCGTGAGCCCGGCCCTCGCTTCCTGCGCGAGGTGGTAGGCCATCTTCAAATAGACGTGATAGGGCGGTAACAGGCGCTCGCCCGCCCAGCTTTCGTCGATGATGGTCGCCAGTTCCTTGGAGATGTCGACGCACCAGCGGTCGTTCCAGCGGTCATCGAACCACGCGGCCAGCTTGTTGCAGGCATCGTGCTCCAGCACGTCAACGTTGAGTTCGCCCTGTTTGGAAAGGCCCGCGAGCGTGAGGTTGGAGCTGCCGAGGAAACCCGTGACGGGGTTGTTGGGGAACTGCGGCGTGAATAGCAGGTAGAGCTTGGCGTGCAGCGGGTGGCGCAGATAGACCTTGACGGTCAGTTGGCCAGAATGGATTTGTGCGGCCAGTTGCCGCAAGGCGGCTTCGTCCCCGTTGGACGGGGCGCCGAAGGTGAGTTGCTGGCGGAACTCTTCGGCGATGCGGCGCTTGTCGCGCTGCGCCGTTTGATTGTCTAGAAGTTCGTCGTCGTTTTGGTGACGTAAGGCGTGGCGCAGTTCTTCACTGGGCGAGACATGCATACCGACCAGCAGGCGGCATGTTCCATTCTCCTCTCCTCTCCTCTCCTCTCCTCTCCTCTCCTCTCCTCTCCTCTCCTCTCCTCTCCTCTCCTGATTTCATCAGGTGGGGCGCGAGATGCTGCCAGCCGCGCAGGTTGAAATAGCCAACGCAGAAGTCGGCGCGCCTTGCAACCTGAAGCGTCTTTTGGAGCGCAGGCATCAAGGGCGTTTCGATGTTGTCAAATATTCTTGGCATTTCTCTGCACTTGCTTGATGAATTCGACCGTGGGATGGAGCAGTTACGAGGGGGAAGGGGCGGTGTCAAGCGAATGCGTCGTCGCTGCTGTTACCTTTGATGGGCTGTCCTGTTAGTGGCCTTGCTGGGAATGGTTCTTACTGATTGAAACTCGGCCTCACGCTTGCCCATCAAGCGCTGGCAGCTATGCTTTTTGACAGCACTCGGCCCGACCAACCGGCTTGTGCGGCTCAGGTCGCCGAGCCTGCCTCCAGGTGGTACTGCGTCACCCGGTCCACCTCGTTCCTGCTGCCCAGGATGACGCTCACGCGTTCGTGCAGTTGCGTGGGTTGCACGTCCATGATGCGCTCGCGCCCGTTGGTGGCGGCGCCGCCGGCCTGCTCGATCAGCCAGGCCATGGGGTTGGCCTCGTACATCAGGCGCAGCTTGCCGGGCTTGTTGGGTTCGCGCTTGTCCCAGGGGTACATGAAGATGCCGCCGCGCGTCATGATGCGGTGCACGTCGGCCACCATGCTGGCCACCCAGCGCATGTTGAAGTCCTTAGCCCTAGGGCCGTCCTTGCCGGCCAGGCATTCGTCGATGTAGCGCTTGACCGGGGCGTCCCAGTGGCGCATGTTGCTCATGTTGATGGCGAATTCCCGGGTGTCGGCGGGGATCTGCACCGCGTCCTGCGTCAGCACGAAGCTGCCCATCTCGCGGTCCAGCGTGAACATGGCCACGCCGTCGCCCACCGTCAGCACCAGCGTGGTCTGCGGGCCATAGACGCAGTAGCCGGCCGCCACCTGGCATTTGCCGGGCTGCAGGAAGTCGTTCTCTTCCACGCCGCGGTCGCCCTCGGGCATGCGCAGCACGCTGAAGATGGTGCCGATGCTGACGTTGACGTCGATGTTGCTGGAGCCGTCCAGCGGGTCGATCAGCAACAGGTATTCGCCGCGCGGGTAGCGGTTGGGGATGAGGTAGATGTTGTTCATCTCCTCGCTGGCCATGGCCGCCAGGTGGCCACCCCATTCGTTGGCCTCGATCAGCACCTCGTTGGCGATGATGTCGAGCTTCTTCTGCACCTCGCCCTGCACGTTCTCGCTGCCGGCGCTGCCCAGCACGCCGCCCAGGGCGCCCTTGTTGACGGCGTGGCTGATGGTCTTGCAGGCACGCGCCACCACTTCCAGCAGCAGGCGCAGCTGGCCGGGGATGTGGTCGTCCAGGCGCTGTTTCTCGACCAGGTAGCGGGTGAGGGAGATGCGGTTGCTCATGGGTGGGCCTCGTCAGGGGTGTCGGGGGTGGGGGCGGTGCGTGCTTCGGCGTCGGCCGGCCCGGCCGTGGGGGCGCCGGTTTCGGCCAGTGCGCGCGTGACCACCTCGCGCACGTCGTTGCTCAGGTTGGCCTGCGCGGCGACGCGGGCAATGGCCTCGCGCGCGGCGCTGCGGTAGGGCTCGGCCAGGCGCGCCCAGGCGTCCATGGCGCGGGCCAGGCGGGCGGCCACCTGGGGGTTGAGCGTGTCGAGTTCCAGCACGCGGTCGGCCCAGTAGACGTAGCCGGCGGCGTCGCGCCGGTGGAAGGCGGCCGGGTTGCCGTGGCAGTAGCTGAACACCACGCTGCGCGCGCGGTTGGGGTTGCGCAGGCTGAAGTCGGGGTGCTTCATCAGCTCGCGCACCTGCGGCAGCACGTTGCCGCCGCGGTCGGGCGCGCGGGCCTGCAGTGAGAACCATTTGTCCAGCGCCAGCGGCTCGTCCTTGAACAGGCGGTAGAAGCGTTCCAGCGCGCGGCCGGCCAGCTCGTGCCCGCTGTAGAGCAGGGCGCTGAGGGCGTTCAGGCGGTCGGTCATGTTGCCGGCGTCCTTGGCGCGCTGGTAGGCCTTGCCGGGCCACACGGTGTCGCCGCTGTCGCGCGCGGCCAGGCACAGCATGTGCAGCGCCAGCCCGGCCAGCGCACGGCGGCCGGCCGAGACCGGATCGGGCGTGTAGGCGCCGGTGTGCTCGTTCTGCTCGCAGGCCCACTGCCAGTCGTCACGCAGGTCGGCGGCCAGCTGGCGCTCCATGGCGTCGCACACGGCGTGGATGCGCTGGGGGTCGACCACGTCGAGCTGCTCGGCGATGTAGTCCTCGCCGGGCAGGGTGAGCACCAGTTCCTTGAACGCGGCATCCAGCGTGGGGTGACGCAGCACGGCGCGCAGGGCGGCCACGTAGGCGTCGTTCAGCGGCCTGGTTGGCACGTCGCCGGCGTGCGCTAGCAGCTCGATGGCCTTGCGCAGGCCCAGCTGCTGCCCGGCCTCCCAGCGGTTGAAGGGGTCGCTGTCGTGCGCCAGCAGGTGCAACAGCTGCGCGCTGCTGTAGTCGCAGTCCAGCTCGACGGGGGCCGAGAAGCCGCGCAGCAGCGAGGGCACGGGCTCGGCGTCGACGCTGATGAAGGTCAGCGTGGTCTGCGCTTCGGTCAGCACCACGGTGTGGCTGCCTTCGACTGCGTGCTGCCAGTGCTCCAGCTGCAGCGGCAGGTCGCGCCCGTCCGGCCCCACCAGGCCCATGCGTAGCGGGATGACGAACGGCGCCTTCTGCGGCTGGCCCGGCGTGGCGGGGCAGCTCTGCGACAGAGTCAGCGTGTAGCTGCGCGCGGCGCCGTCGTAACGGCCTTCGGCTTTCACCACCGGCGTGCCGGCCTGGCTGTACCAGCGCTTGAATTGCGGCAGCAGGCGGGCGAGGTCGCTGTCCGGGTTCGCATCGGCCATGGCCTGCGCGAAATCGTCGCAGGTCACGGCCTGGCCGTCGTGGCGCTGGAAGTACAAGTCCATGCCCTTGCAGAAGCCCTCGCGCCCCACCAGCGTCTGGTACATGCGCACCACCTCGGCGCCCTTCTCGTAGATGGTGGTGGTGTAGAAGTTGCTGATCTCCAGGTATTCGTCGGGCCGCACGGGGTGGGCCATGGGGCCGGCGTCTTCGGGGAACTGGGCGGCGCGCAGGTTGATGACGTCCTGGATGCGCTTGACGGCGCGGGCGCTGGGCGTGCCGGCCAGGTCCTGGCTGAATTCCTGGTCGCGGAACACCGTCAGCCCTTCCTTCAGGCTGAGCTGGAACCAGTCGCGGCAGGTGACGCGGTTGCCCGTCCAGTTGTGGAAGTACTCGTGGCCGATCACGCTCTCGATGGCGTCGTAGTCGCCGTCGGTAGCGGTGGCTGGCTTGGCCAGCACGTACTTGGTGTTGAAGATGTTCAGGCCCTTGTTCTCCATCGCGCCGGCGTTGAAGTCGCTGGTGGCCACCACCATGAAGCGCTCCAGGTCCAGCGGCAGGCCAAAGCGCGCCTCGTCCCACAGCACCGAGTGGATCAGCGAGTTCATCGCGTGCTCGGTCTTGTCCAGATCGCCCGGGCGCACGTAGACCTGCAACAGATGTTCTGATCCGGAGCGCGTGGCGATGCGCTGCTCGCGCGCCACCAGCTGGCCGGCCACCAGGGCGAACAGGTAGCTGGGCTTCTTGTGCGGGTCGTGCCAGGTGGCGAAGTGGCGGCCTTCGGGCAGCTCGCCCGCGTCGGTCAGGTTGCCGTTGGACAGCAGCACCGGGTAGCGCGCCTTGTCGGCGCGCAGGGTGACGGTGTAAGTCGCCATCACGTCGGGCCGGTCGAGGAAGTAGGTGATGCGGCGAAAGCCTTCGGCCTCGCACTGCGTGAAGAAGTCGCCACCGCTCATGAACAGCCCCATGAGCTTGCTGTTCTTCTCGGGGTAGCAGGTGGTGAAGATTTCCAGCTCGAACGGCGTGGTTCCCTCGGGCAGGTTCTCCAGCACCAGGGTCTCGCCGTCCATGCGGAAGCTGCAGGCCTGGCCGGCCAGCATCACGCGCGACAGGTTCAGCTCGTCGCCATCCAGGCGCAGCGGCTGCGCCGGCACGTCGGGGTTGCGGCGCAGGCGCATGCGGTTGAGCACCCGAGTCTTGGCCGGGTCGAGGTCGAAGGTGAGTTCGACCGAATCGATCCAGAACGCGGGCGGGGCGTAGTCCAGTCGCCGGGTGACGGCGGGTTGTCCTTCTCGCATGGTGAATCCTTTTAATTCAAAATAAATAGCTGCCAGCGCTTGTCTGGCAAGCTCTGGAGGCCAAAATGGCTTGAAAAATCAAACGCCCTGCTTCAGGCTGGCCTCGATGAAGGCGTCGAGATCGCCGTCCAGCACCTTCTGCGTGTTGCTGATTTCGACGTTGGTGCGCAGGTCCTTGATGCGGCTGTTGTCCAGCACGTAGCTGCGGATCTGGTGGCCCCAGCCGACGTCGGTTTTGCTGTCTTCGAGCTTTTGCTGCTCGTCCAGGCGCTTGCGCATTTCGTGGTCGTACAGGCGGCTGCGCAAGCGCTGCCAGGCCACGTCGCGGTTGCTGTGCTGGCTGCGGCTGTCCTGGCACTGCACCACGATGCCGGTGGGCTCGTGCGTCAGGCGCACGGCCGAATCGGTCTTGTTGATGTGCTGACCGCCGGCGCCCGATGCGCGGTAGGTGTCCACGCGCACGTCGGCGGGGTTGATGTCGATCTCGATCGAGTCGTCGATCTCGGGGTAGACGAACACGCTGGCAAAGCTGGTGTGGCGCCCGCCGGAGGAATCGAACGGGCTCTTGCGCACCAGGCGGTGCACGCCGGTTTCGGTGCGCAGCAGGCCGTAGGCGTATTCGCCCTCGATCTTGATGGTGGCGCCCTTGATGCCGGCGGTGTCGCCGGGCGTCTCGTCCTCGATGTCGGTCTTGAAGCCCTTGCGCTCGGCGTACTTCAGGTACTGGCGCAGCAGCATGCTGGCCCAGTCCTGCGCCTCGGTGCCGCCGGCACCGGCCTGGATGTCGAGGAAGGCGTTGTTGGCGTCGGCGGGCTGGTTGAACATGCGGCGGAACTCGAGTTCTTCCACCGTCTTTTCCAGCTTGGCCACGTCGTCGGCAATGGCCTGCAGGCTGGCCTCGTCGTCCTCGTCGCTGCTCAGCTCGAACAGCTCGGCGTTGTCGGCCAGGTCGCGCGTCAGTTCATCCAGCGTGACGACCACGCCGTCGAGCGCCTTCTTTTCCTTGCCCAGTTCCTGGGCCTTCTTGGGGTCGTTCCAGACGGCCGGGTCTTCCAGCGCGGCGTTGACGGTCCTCAGGCGTTCGGCCTTGGCAGCGTAGTCAAAGATACCCCCGTAGCTCGGCGGTGCGAGCGGTCAGGTCTTCGATCTGGTGGCCAATCTGGTTGATGCGTTCTGCTTCCATGGTGCTTGTTCTCAACAAAAAAACGGGCGCGCCGCACGGGCGCGAAACCGCGAATTTTCTCATGCGGGCGCGGCACCGGCCGCGGGCGCCGAATAGCCCGCCGCACGGGTGCGTTACTGCGCCGCGGCTTCAGCCCAGGAAGGCTTCGACCAGTGCCGCCAGTGCCTGCGGCTGGTCGTGGTGCAGCATGTGGCCGGCGTCCTGGATGACTTCGCGCCGCACGTTGGCCACGGCGTTCAGGCGCTCGTGGAATTCGGCGCGGGTGAAGCGATCGCCCCACCAGCCGGCCAGGCTGTCGTCGCTGGCGTCCACCATCAGCGTGGGTGCCTGGATGGCAGCGTACAGGGCCAGCATCTCGTCGACGCGGAACAGCTGGGCATTGATGATGCGGTGCGCCGCGTCGCCCAGGATGGCGCGGCGCGTGCTGCCATCCGCCTGCAGGCGGTCTTCCGACCATTCGCGCGCCAGCCAGTCGGCCTTGGCCTGCGGCAGGCGGTGGTTGGTCTTCATCAGGCGCGCGGCCACGCCGGGCAGGTCGTCGTAGCTGCGCAGCGCCATCTCGCCGCGGTGCAGGGCCTTGATCTCGTCCAGCCACTTGGCGTAGCGCGCCGGTGCCTGCGTGGGTCGCGTGGCGGGCATGCCGTAGCCCTCCAGGTTGACCAGGCGGCGGATGCGTGCCGGCCGCGTGCCGGCGAACATCATGGCGATGTTGCCGCCCATGCTGTGGCCGACCAGATCGACCGGGCGCTCGCCCGCGTAATGGTCGAGCAGGCATTCCAGATCGCCCAGGTAGTCGGCAAAGCTGTAGTGGTCGCACGCCGGCCCGGTGGACTGGCCGAAGCCGCGCCAGTCGGGCGCGATGATGAAGCGGCCCGCGAAGAAGGCAGGCGACAGCGCGTCGACCATGAACTGGTATGACGCCGCCACGTCCATCCACCCGTGCACCAGCACCAGCGGCTTCGCGGCCGGATCGCCCCACAGGCGGACGTGGTAGCGGTGCAGGCGGATGGGGACGAAGGCGCTGCGCGAGGGGCGTTGGACTTGATACATTGCAGAAATCTTAGAGGAGACAGGCCATGCCCCAGCGTCCAGTCAGCGACAGCGGCGATGACCACCACGCCGCCATGCAGCAGGCGTTCCGCTGGCAGGTGCCAGCGCGCTTCAACATGGCCGAGGTGTGCAGCCGGCGCTGGGCGCAGGCGCCGGATGCTACTGAGAAGATAGCAGTCATCGAGCATGTGGCGGGCGCTGCACCGCGATTGCATTCATATGCCGCGCTGCAGGCGGCGGCCAACCGGTTGTCGAACGCGCTGGCCAAGGTGGGCGTGCGGCGCGATGATCGCGTGGCCATCGTGATGCCGCAGCGCTTCGAAACCGCCGTGGCCTACATCGCCGTGCTGCAGCTGGGCGCCATCGCCATGCCGCTGTCGCAGCTGTTCGGCCCCGAGGCGCTGGAATACCGCATCAACGACGCCGGCGCGCTGGCCGCGATCTGCGACGAGGCCTCGATGGAGGCCTTGCTGTCGGTGCGCGGCAGTTGCCCCACGCTCGCCGTGGTCATCGGCCTGGGGCAGGGCGCCGCGCGCGCCGACCACGACTGGCAAACGCTGCTGGCCACCGCCGCCGACACCTTCGATGCCGCCGACACCGCGGCCGACGACCCCGCCGTGCTGATCTACACCAGCGGCACCACCGGCCCGCCCAAGGGCGCGCTCATCCCCCACCGCGCCCTCATCGGCAACCTGCCCGGCTTCGTCTGCAGCCAGAACTGGTTCGGGTTCGAGCCGACTGCCGAAACGCTTCCTCCCGATGAGACTCCCGCCCCCGCGCGGGGGAGGGCGGGGATGGGGGCGGGCACATCGGGGGCAACGCCCAGTCTGCCGAGCGACCCAAAGACGCAAAGCATCTTCTGGAGTCCGGCAGACTGGGCCTGGACGGGAGGGTTGATGGATGCGCTGCTCCCCACCCTGTACTTCGGCCGCCCCATCGTCGCCTTCAACGGCCGCTTCAGCCCCGAGCTGGCGTTCCAGATCCTCGAGCAGCACCGCGTCACGCACAGCTTCCTGTTCCCGACCGCGCTCAAGGCCATGATGAAGGCCGTGCCGCACCCGCGCCGGCAGCACACGCTGCACCTGCAGGGCCTGATGAGCGCCGGCGAGGCCGTGGGCGACGCGGTGTTCGCCTGGTGCCGCGACGAACTGGGCGTGATCGTCAACGAGATGTTCGGCCAGACCGAGGTCAACTACATCGTCGGCAACTGCGCCATGAATGTGGCCCCCACGCTCCGCACTGACGTGGCTGCGCTGCCCCCCGAGGGGGCGCAACCCGCCCTGGGGCGGCCCGGCGGCGGATTGACTGGCCGCGGTGCCGTCGGCTGGCCCGCCCGGCCCGGCAGCATGGGCCGCGGCTACCCCGGCCACCTGGTCACGGTGATCGACGACGAGGGCGCCGAAGTGCCGCCCGGCGAACCCGGCGAAGTCGCCATCCGCCGCACCGACATCCACGGCGATCCCGATCCGATCTTCTTTCTTGGCTACTGGAACAACGCCGCCGCCACGCGCGCCAAGTTCAGCGGCGATTGGTGGCGCACCGGCGACATGGCGGTGCGCGACGCCGACGGCTACCTCTGGTACCACGGCCGTGCCGACGACGTGTTCAAGGCCGCCGGCTACCGCATCGGTCCGGGGGAGATCGAGAACTGCCTGGTCAAGCACCCGGCCGTGGCCAACTGCGCCGTGGTCCCCAAGCCGGATACGCAGCGCGGTGCCGTGGTGAAGGCCTACGTGGTGTTGACTCCTGATTTCGTAGCTGCTCGCGCCCATCAGGCGGGCTATGGAGGGCAGTTTGACCAGGATTTGATCGCCTCGCTGCAGGAGCACGTCAAAGGCCAGCTGGCGCCCTACGAATACCCCAAGGAGATCGAATTCATCGACCAGCTGCCCATGACCACCACCGGCAAGGTGCAGCGCCGCGTGCTGCGGCTGCAGGAGGAGGAGCGGGCGCGCGCGACGCGCCTCGATTGATGCCGCCTACACTCGGGCCGCCTGTTTTTCGAACCTCACGTTTTTCATGAACACCATTTCCCTCGGCACCAGCGACCTGCGCGTCACCCCCATCTGCCTCGGCACCATGACCTTCGGCGAACAGGTGGACGAGCCCACCTCGCACGCCATCATGGACCGCGCCATCGAGCGCGGCATCAACTTCCTCGACACGGCCGAGATGTACCCCGTGCCGCCCAGCGCGCCCACCTGCGGCGCCACCGAGACCTTCATCGGCCACTGGCTCAAGGCCCGTCCCGGCATGCGCCAGAAGATCGTGCTGGCCAGCAAGGTGGCCGGCCCGTCGCGCGGCATGCCGTGGATTCGCGAAGGGCAAGGCATGACGCCGGCCGACATCGAGGCCTCGTGCCACGCGAGCCTCAAGCGCCTGCAGACCGACGTGATCGACCTCTACCAGATCCACTGGCCCGAGCGCCATGTGCCCGCCTTCGGCAACCTTTACTACGACCCGGCGCAGGAAAAATCCGAAACGCCGATCCGCGCGCAGCTGGAGGCGCTGGCCGGGCTGGTCAAGGCCGGCAAGGTGCGCCACATCGGGTTGTCGAACGAAACGCCCTACGGCGTGCACGAATTCGTCCGCCTGGCCGAGCAGCACGGCCTGCCGCGCATCGTCAGCACGCAGAACCCGTACTGCCTCATTAGCCGCACTTACGACAACGCGCTGGACGAGACCTGCCACCGCCTGAACGTCGGCCTGCTGGCCTATTCGCCGCTCGGCTTCGGCCTGCTCACGGGCAAGTACGACGCAAGCGGTATCCACAGCCCCGAGGCGCCGCGCGGCCGCATGGCGCTGTACGAGCGCATGAAGAGCCAGCGCTGGGGCCGTGAATCGTCGCTGGCCGCGGCCAGGCGCTACAACGACTTGGCGCGCGCCCATGGCCTGACGCCCACGCAACTGGCCCTGGCCTTCTGCTACCGCAGCTGGCGCGTGGCCAGCACCATCATCGGCGTGACCACGCTGGCGCAGCTGGACGAGGACCTGGACGCCTGGAATGTGCAGCTGTCCGACGAACTGCTGGCCGCCTGCGACGCCATCCGGCTGGAGATGCGCGACCCGGCGAACTGATGGGCGCGGGGGGCGTGATGCAGTTCCTTACATCACGATGCACACGCGGTTAACATTTCCATCCCATTCGTACCCCGCTTCGCCCCGCCTTGATTGCCCATGCCCGCCCGCCACAACGAACTGCCGCTGAACGAGAAATCCCTCAACGCCGTCATCGACGCCATGTCGGCCGTCACCCTGTGCCTGACGCAGATCCTGTCGCCCGAGCAGCGCGAGCGTTTCGGCCGTGACCTGGTCACCATGGCCGACATCGCCGGGCGCAAGGGCAAGCTGGAGCTGACCTCGATCCTGCTCGACCTGCGCGCCGCCGTGAAGGCGCGCGAAGAGGAGATCGAGGCCGCCGAGACCGAAGCCGCCAGGCTGGGCTGAGCCACGCCCATGGCCAAGTCCGCGAAGGTCGCCCACGTCAGCGAAACGCCGGCCACCGCGCTGCTGCGCTCGCACGGCGTGGCCTTCACCGAACACCCCTACGACTACGTGGAGCACGGCGGCGCCACGCACAGCGCCGAGGTGCTGGGCTTCGATCCGTTCGCTGTGGTCAAGACCCTGGTCATGCAGGACCAGGACGGCAAGCCGCTCATCGTGCTGATGCACGGCAACCGCAAGGTCAGCACCAAGAACCTGGCGCGCCAGATCGGCGCCAAGTCGGTCGAGCCCTGCGCCCCCGAGGTGGCCAGCCGCCACAGCGGCTACCAGGTGGGCGGCACCTCGCCGTTCGGCACGCGGCGCGCCATGCCGGTGTACATCGAAGAAGGCATCCTGGCCCTGCCGCGCATCGCCCTCAACGGCGGGCGGCGCGGCTACCTCGTCGGCCTTGACCCGCAGGTGTGCGTGCAGCTGCTGGGCGCGCGGCCGGTGCAGTGCGCCATCGATCTCTGAATCCGATTTCACTGGCAAAATATGCCGTTGGCGCCCATCCATCGGGCGCAGGCAGCTATTGATTCAGGAGTACCTCGCCATGAACCTCATGTCCGTGCTGGCGGCCCTGGCCGCCTACCTGATCGGCTCGCTCAGCTTCGCCGTCATCGTCAGCCGCGCCATGGGCCTGTCGGACCCGCGCACCTATGGCAGCGGCAACCCCGGCGCCACCAACGTGCTGCGCTCCGGCAGCAAACCGGCGGCCATCGTCACGCTGCTGCTGGATGCGGCCAAGGGCTGGCTGCCGGTGATGCTGGTGAAGTGGTTCGGCCCGGCCTGGGGGCTGGGCGAGGGCACGCAGGCGCTGGCCGGGCTGGCCGCCTTTCTGGGCCATCTGTACCCGGTGTTCTTCGGCTTCACGGGCGGCAAGGGCGTGGCCACGGCCGTGGGCGTGCTGATCGCGTTCGAGCCGCTGCTGGCGCTGGCCGCGCTGCTCACCTTCGCCATCATCGTGGCCTTCTTCCGCTACGTGTCGCTGGCATCCATCGTGGCGGCCGTGTTCGCGCCGGCCTATTACCTGCTGGTGGATGGCGTGGCCTGGCAGGCCTCGGGCGCCAAGACGCTGGCCATGGTGGCCATGGGCCTGCTGCTGATCTGGCGCCACCGCGAGAACATCCAGCGCCTGCTGGCGGGCACCGAATCCAAGCTGGGTGCCAGGAAGAAATGAGCGGCTGACGCCAGCCGAGTTGCTATCAATAATATAGCTTCTAGCGCCCGTGTGGCGGTCTCTGGAGGCCCAAAACGCTTGAAACTCAGCGCTTGATCAGCATCATCGTGTCGCCGTCGCGCCGCATGCTGAAGCGGTTGAGAAAGCTGTTGCCCAGCAGCACCATGGGCATCGCGGCGGGCGTGACCACGGCGTCGATGTCGTAAGCCGTCACGTCGCCCACGCGCACGGTGTTGAGCTTGAACAGCCAGCCGGGCGCGCTGCCGTTGGCGGTGTTCATCATCACCTGCCGGCCCGCCTTGTAGTTCAGGCCCAGCCGGTCGGCCTCGGCCTGGCCGATGGCGATGGTGGACGCGCCCGTGTCCACCATGAACTGCACTGGCCGGTTGTTGATGCTGCCCGGCGTGAGGAAATGGCCGCGTCCGTCGGCCGTCAGCGCCACGCGGTCGCTGCCGCTGGGCGCTGCGCTGCCCACGCTGGCGGGCGCTTCGCCCACGCGCAGCGTGTGGCGACGGCCGTCGATCAGCACCACGGCCTGGTCGCCGCTGGTGGAGACCACCTTCACGCCCTGGTGCGTCTCGCCCGGCGCCACCGCGCGCGGCGCACCGCCGCCCACCAGCAGCAACGCCTTGTTGCCCAGCATGCCTTGGAGCGAGACGGATTGGGCCGAGGCAGCGCCTGCGCCAAGGAGCAACAAGGTCAGCAGCGTAAGGCGCATTTGCTCAATCCCTGAAGTTGTCGAACGACAGCGGCAGCTCGGCCATGTCCTTGCGCAGCAGCGCCATCACGGCCTGCAGGTCGTCGCGCTTGGCGCCCGTCACGCGCACGCTGTCGCCCTGGATGGCGGCCTGCACCTTCAGCTTGCTGTCCTTGATCAGGCGCTGGATCTTCTTGGCGTCCTCGCCGGCGATGCCGCTTTTCACCTTGATGACCTGCTTGACCTTGTCGCCGCCGATCTTCTGCACCGCGCCCTTGTCGAGAAAGCGCACGTCCACGTTGCGCTTGGTCAGCTTGTTGCGCAGGATGTCCTCGACCTGCTGCAGCTGGAACTCGGCATCGCCCAGCAGGGTGATCTCCTTGTCCTTCAGCTCGATGCCGGCGCTGGTGCCCTTGAAGTCGAAGCGCGTGCCGATCTCCTTGGTGGCGTTCTCCACCGCGTTCTTCACTTCCACCATGTCGGGGTCGCAAACCGTGTCGAATGAGGGCATGGGTGCTGGTCTCCTGTAAGCCGAATGTCGCAAAACCGAATGCGACAATTGTCCCATGTTCATCGAGCGCAACGTGTCCCTGCAGCCCCTCAACAGCTTCGGCATCGCCGCGCGCGCGGCCCTGCTCACGCGCGTGCGCGGCGAGGCCGACGTGCGTGCCGTGCTGGCCGATGCCGAGCTGGCGCCGGCTCCGAAGTTCGTGCTCGGCGGCGGCAGCAACATCGTGCTGACGGGCGATGTGAAGGCCGCGGTGCTGAAGGTGGAAGTGCCAGGCCGCCGCGTGGTGGGCGAGACCGCGCGCCACACCATCGTCGAGGCCGGCGCGGGGGAGAACTGGCACGACTTCGTGACCTGGACGCTGGACCAGGGCCTGCCCGGGCTGGAGAACCTGGCGCTGATCCCCGGCACCGTGGGCGCATCGCCGGTGCAGAACATCGGCGCCTACGGCGTCGAGCTGCAGGACCGCTTTCACGCGCTGGACGCCATCGACCTCCTGACGGGCGAGGTGTTCACGCTGGATGCCGCGCAGTGCGGCTTCGGCTACCGCGATTCGGTGTTCAAGCACGTGCCGGCGCAGCCCGGCGACTTCGGCCTGGCCGGCCGCGCGCTGATCCTGCGCGTGCGCTTTGCGCTGTCCAAACAATGGCAGCCGGTGCTGGGCTACCTCGACATCGAACGCCGCATGGCCGAGGAGGGCGTGACCGCGCCCAGCGCGCGCCAGCTGTACGACTGGATCGTCGCCATCCGCCGCGCCAAGCTGCCCGACCCGGCCGTCGTCGGCAACGCGGGCAGCTTCTTCAAGAACCCCACCGTCACGCCCGAGCAGTGCGCCGACATCATCGGCCGCGACCCCAAGGTGGTGCACTACCCCATGCCCGACGGCAGCGTGAAGCTAGCGGCAGGCTGGCTGATCGACGCCTGCGGCTGGAAGGGCAAGCGCGTGGGCAACGCCGCCGTGTACGAGCGGCAGGCGCTGGTGCTGGTCAACGCCGGCGGCACGCAAACCCCCGCCACCGGCGGCGAGGTGATGACGCTGGCCAAGGCCATCCAGACCAGCGTGTACGAGCGCTTCGGTATCCGACTCGAACCCGAGCCCACCGTGGTGTGAGCACCATCGAGTTGTTTCACCTGCGCCGCGTGCGTGACAAGCCAGGGGCTGTCGATCTGTTGATGCGCCATGCGGGACTGTCCGCCGAGGCGGCGCTGGCCGTGGTGCACCACGCCGTGGGCGGCGGCAAGCCGCAGGTGGCGGTGGCTTCAGACGATGCGGCGCGACAGCTGATCGTGGCGCTGGCGGGCACCGGCTTCATCGCCCGGCGCGCCGCCACCGATGGCTTCGATGCCGCGCAGCATGCCAGCGAGGCCGTGGCGGCCGTGCTGCCGCGCTGCGCTGCGGGCCTGGCCGATGCCGCCGGTGCCTGGCTGCTGCAGGGCGCCTGGGCGCAGGCGCTGGAGCTGGCCCTGCAGCACCTGCAGATGCATTGCCCCGCGCACGACGCCGACCGGCAGCGGCTGCAACGCGCCGCCATCGACACCGGCCTGGTGCGCGGCGTGCCGGGGCGGGTGTGATTCCAATTCCAGATCAAAGCTGCCATAGCTCGTCATTCCGGCGCAAAGCCTGCCCCGTACTGCGATACGGGGCCGCAATCCAGCCGACGTGTGCGGGGAAACATGGATCCCGGCCTTCGCCGGGATGTCGGTGATCGACACCTTGAAGTGGAAATGGAGTGAGCGGGCTGCGGCCTATGATGCCCGCAGGCCGTCGAACGAAAGGAACCACGCCATGCGCCTGTCCACCATCATGGCCGTGCTGCTCATCGGCACGGTGCTGTACATCATCATGGCCGTCATCCGCGCCGCGGCCATTGGCCGCATGGAAGGCATGCAGGACGAGGCGCTGGCCTACCGCCGCAAAGCGGTGCGCGCGGCGGTCTTCGGCGTCGTGGTGCTGGCGGCGGCGGTGGTGACGCGCTGGTTCTGAGGCAGCCTGGCGCCGTCGCAAATAATGGGGAGTATGCTCTTTTTGCGCCCGTGTTTCGGGCGCTGGCGGCCTTAATGGTGGGGAGTATATGGCCCGCCCGGCCTGGCCAGACCCGTCAGGTGGCCACCAGCCGTGTCGAAGGCCCGCGCGTGCGCCAGAACAGCCAGCTGGCAATCGCCAGGTTCAGCAGGTTCCAGCCGATGCCGTTGATGAAGGCCGCATCGTAGCTGCCCGTCATGTCGAACACCCAGCCCGACATCCATCCACCCAGCGCCATGCCCAGCAGCGTGGCCATGATGACGGCGCCGGTGCGCGCGCCGGCCTCGCGCGGCGGAAAGTGCTCGCGCACGATGATGGCGTACGACGGCACGATGCCGCCCTGAAACAGCCCGAACAGCGCCGACACCACGTACAGCGGCACCAGCCCGTCCACGGGCAGGAACATCAGCAGCGCCACGCCCTGCAGCGCCGAGCCCAGCAACAGCGTGCGGATGCCGCCGATGTGGTCGCATATCCAGCCCGACACCAGCCGGCTGATGATGCCGGAAAACAGCATCAGCGACAGCATCTCGGCCCCGCGCGCCGCGCCGTAGCCCAGGTCGGTGCAGTAGGCCACGATGTGCACCTGCGGCATCGACATCGCCACGCAGCAGGCCACGCCGGCCACGCACAGCAGCCACTGCGCGTGCGCCGTCGAGAGGCCGAAGGGCCGATCCGGCGGCCAGATGGTGGCACGCGGCGCCGCGGCCGCCCCGGCCGCCGGCAGCGCCAGCGCGGGCGGGCGCTGGCGCATGTAGAAGGCCAGCAGCGCCATGCCGATGCCGCACACCAGGCCCAGCACGATGTAGGTCGGCCGCCAGCCGTAATGCGTGATGCCCCACTGCGCCAGCGGCGGCCACAGCGTGCCGGCGATGTAGTTACCGCTGGCGCACACCGCCATGGCGATGCCGCGCCGCTTGTTCCACCACAGGCCGGTGTCGGCCATCAGCGGCGCGAAGGTGGCTGCGCCGCCCAGCAGGCCCAGCAGCCCGTGCGCCAGCCCGAACATCCACACATTGCCCGACAGCGCCGCCAGCACGTAACCGGCCAGCACGGCGGCCGAGCCCAGCCACAGCACGCGCGCGATGCCCCAGCGGTCGGCCCAGATGCCGGTGAACAGGCCACCCAGCCCCAGGCACACCATCATCACCGTGTAAGGCATCGACGCCCCCGCACGGCCGATGCCGAACTCGGCCTGCACCGCCGGCAGCACCACGGAGACGACGTACATCGCGCTGTTGCCCAGCGTGACCAGCAGCACCGTCACCAGCAGCCGCCAGGCGGCGGTGCGCGAATCGATCAGGCTGGCGTCGGCAGGGGCAGGGCGGGCGGACATGCGCGGCAGCGTAGCACGCGTTGCGCGCGGCGGCGGTCCGTTGCGTGACCTCCACGACGCTACGACCCAATGGCCGCGCAGCAGCCCATGCCAGCGAACGCCGTGGCCTCAACTCGCGCCGGCCACTGGCGTTGTCCCCCCTCCCGCAGGAGAGGGGGGAAGCGGCGTCAGCCGCTCAGGGGGGTGTTATCCGTAATGGCAGATGTAGTGGTATTGCTCGGCCACGCGAATGTCGAACGACGAATTGGCCGGGATGCTGAACCGCTCGCCGGGGCCGGACGATTTCCACTCGTCGCTGCCGGCCAGCTTGTATTCGCAGCCGCCGCCCACGCACTCCATGATCTCGGCCGCGCCGGTGTTGAAGGTGAGCGTGGCGGGCAGCACCACGCCCACGCTCTTCTTCGTGCCATCGGCCAGCGTGAAGCTGTGCGACACGCACTTGCCGTCGAAGTAGACGTTGGCCTGGGTGGTGAGGGTGACGTTGGGCAGGGTGGCGGTGGTCATGGTGAAGGATGAATGGGCAAAGCCGTGATGTTAGCGAGGCGCGCCCCTCAACCCGGGCTGTGGGAGCGGCCTTGGCCGCGATGGCAAGCTCTGCAGCGGCGAAGCGCCCATCGCGGGCAAGCCCGCTCCCACAAGAGGCGGGGGGCGTGCCGGCGACAATCGCAACCATGGCCATCCCCCGCACGCGCTTCATCCTGATCGACACCAGCCACGCCGGCAACGTGGGCGCGGTGGCGCGGGCGATGAAGGTGATGGGTTTTGACGATCTGGTGCTGGTTAACCCGCGCTGGCCCGACGTGCTGACGCGCACCGAGGCCATCGAGCGCGCCAGCGGCGCCACCGACGTGCTGGCGCGGGCGCGCATCGTGCCCACGCTGGACGAGGCGCTGGGCGGCATGACCCACCTGTGCGCCACGGCGATGACGCCGCGCGACTTTGGACCGCCCACGCGCGCACCGCGGGATCATTTCAGGATGCTATTGAAAAAGGAGCTTCCAGCGCTTGATGGACGGGCGTTGAAGCCTGGTTTGGCATTGAATGCGCCGGAAGGTATCGCCTTCCTGTTCGGCTCCGAGCGTTACGGCATGAAGAACGAGGACGTGTACCGCTGCCACGTTGCGCTCAGCATTCCCACGCACCCCGACTACGGCTCGCTCAACATCGCCGCCGCCGTGCAGCTGATCGCCTACGACTGGCGCCAGGCGTTGAGTGTGCTCGGCCACGGCTTCGACGTGCAACCCGCCACCGCGGCGCCGCAGCACGCCGACGCGGCGCAGGTGGCCGGCATGCTGGCGCACTGGCAGCAGGCGCTGGTCGACATCGGCTTTCTCGACCCCGCTGCGCCCAAGAAGCTGATGCCGCGTCTGCAGCAGCTGTTCAACCGCGCGCAGCCCACGGCGGAGGAGATTCACATCCTGCGCGGCATTGCCAAGGCCATGCAGGGCGCGGCCGCTGCCCACGCCACGAGTGCGGACACAGCGCCGGCAGTGCACAAACGCTAGACTCGCCACCCACCATGTTGCAGCGCATCCGTTCCTACACCCAGGCCATTCTCGAGCGCGACCCGGCCGCGCGCTCGGTGTGGGATGTGGTGTTCTCGTACCCCGGTTTCCACGCCCTGGTGCTGCACCGCATCGCCCACCCGCTGTGGGAGCGCGGCTGGCACTGGCTGGCGCGCTGGATCTCGCACTGGGGGCGCTTTCTCACGGGCATCGAGATCCACCCCGGCGCAAAGATCGGCGAGCGCGTGTTCATCGACCACGGCATGGGCGTGGTGATCGGCGAGACGGCCGAGATCGGCGACGACTGCACCATCTACCAGGGCGTCACGCTGGGCGGCACCTCGCTCGGCAAGGGCACCAAGCGGCACCCCACGCTGGGCAAGGGCGTGGTCGTGGGCGCCAGCAGCCAGGTGCTGGGCGGCTTCACGGTGGGCGACGGGGCCAAGATCGGCTCATCCGCCGTGGTCACCAAGCCGGTGCCCCCGGGCGCCACGGCGGTGGGCAACCCGGCGCGCATCATCGTGGCCGAAGACGCGGCCAAGCGCGAAGAGGCGGCTGCCAAGCTGGGCTTTTCGGCCTACGGCGTGACGCAGAACGACGACCCCGTGAGCCAGGCGCTGCGCGGCCTGATCGACGGCACGGCCAGCCAGGAGCACCAGATCATGCTGCTGTGGCAGGCCATCGAGAAGCTGTCGTGCCAGATCGACCCGAACTGCGTGCCCGACGACGCCACGCGCGAGGAAACCTTCGAGGCCGACAAGCTGAACGAGTTGGTGGGCAAGTAGCGGACGCAGCAGGGGGCGCCCCGGACCACGGCTGCCGCCCAACGCCCCGGCACCGTGGACGATCAAGACAGCTTGTTTATCAAGAAGTCTCAGACTGTGTTGTGGGAGCGGGCTTGCCCGCGATGAGGCGCCTCGTCGCCACCAGCGCTTGATCGCGGGCAAGCCCGCTCGCACACGGCGGATGCGGCCCGTGGGTCATTTGAGACTTCTTGATAGGTCAAGCAAAACAGACACCGCGCCCGCCCAGGGACGGGCCCACCTTCGGTGGCTGCGAGGCGATCCTGCGCGAGGTCGCGCCTATTGTGCGCCGCGCTTTCTGTTGGCTTTGCCGGTGCACCAGGCGCACAGGGGCTTTTCGCTTTCTGAAGGCACGCGGCGGTGTAAGAACTGATCCGCCGCAAGGCCGGCTTTGGGTTGCAGCCTGCCTCAACGCGCCAGGACGGCGGATGCTGCTGAAGGCCGGCGCGGCGATGCATCCGGCGCGCCAGCGTGGCGTTGGAATCAGCGGCGCTTGCCCACCTCGTTGCCGATCAGTGCGCCGGCAGCGGCGCCCCCCACGGTGCCGAGCGTGTTGCCGAACAGCACGTTGCCGGCCACACCGCCGGCCACGGCGCCCACGCCGGTGCCGATCTGTGCATTGGTGGGGGAGGTGGAACAACCCGCGGCGGCCAGCGTGGCGGCGAGGACGGCGGCAAGGCTGTATTGGCGAAGTTTCATGGCGTGGCTCCTTGGTTCAGCACCGCGGCCAATGGGAAATGGAAAAAATTCAAGGACGACCGCGGCGCGCACCTTCAATGTGCCCCGGCCATGTGAAGCGCCGGGTCGGTGTTGTATCCAGGCGCTTGTGGGACATCGCCCTGCTTGCATCCCGTGACACCTGTTGCAGCGCGCCGTGGCGCGGCCACCGCAGGGCGCGCTCAGTCGCGCGCGGGCCGCACCGCGTTCTTGGGTCGGAAGGCCTTGCACACGGCGTCGTTGGTTTCCAGGTAGGGGCCGCCGATCAGGTCGATGCAGTAGGGCACGGCGGCGAAGATGCCGTGCACCTGCGGGTTGCCGGCGTTGTCCTTCAGGCCTTCCAGCGTCTCGGCAATCGCCTTGGGCTGGCCGGGCAGGTTGATGATGAGGCACTGCCCGCGGATCACCGCCACCTGGCGGCTCAGGATGGCCGTGGGCACGAAGGCCAGGCTGATCTGGCGCATCTGCTCGCCAAAGCCCGGCATTTCCTTGTCGGCGACGGCCAGCGTGGCCTCGGGCGTCACGTCGCGCACGGCGGGGCCGGTGCCGCCGGTGGTCAACACCAGGGCGCACCCGGCGTCGACCAACTCGATCAGCGTGCGGCTGATGGTGGCCTGCTCGTCGGGGATCAGGCGCGGCTCGAAGCTGATCGGGTTCTTCAGCGCCTTGCCTAGCCACTCCTGCAGCGCGGGCAGGCCCTTGTCTTCATACGTGCCGCTGGAGGCGCGGTCGCTGATGGAGACGATGCCGATGGTGATGGGGTCGTGTGCGTTCATGCGGGTTCCTTGCTGGGCCAATGACGGATGACAAATGACAAATGACTCCGCCGCTTCGCGGCTTCAATGACAAAGGAGCCGGGCGCCGCGGCCGCGCCTTTGTCATCGAGGCCGCAGGCCGAGGTCATTTGTCATGCAGTCAACCGGCGCGGGCGTCGTTGACGTAGCCCACGTCCTCGGCATCGATGGGTTGCACCTCGGGCGGGTGCGCCTCGGCCTGCGCCAGCGCGGTGTTCACCAACTGGAACAGCTCGCGGAAGGCACGGCTGTTGCGCTGCGCCTGACCCTTGGCTTCGGCCTCTTTGGCGGCGTCGGGCGTGGGCGCATCCTTGCGCGCCTGGCGCACCAGCGCGCGCAGCTGCTGCACGTCGGTGTCGGGGAACTGCGTCACCCAGGCGTTGACGGCGGCGTCTTCGGCGATCAGGCGCTCACGCCAGCGCTCGGCGGCGTGCAGGCGCAGGGTTTCGGCAGCTGGGCCCTTGCGCTGCTCTTCCAATGCGGCGCGCACGGCGGCCAGCTGTTCATCATGAAGCTGGCGCATCAGCTTGCCCACGTACTGGCTCTGGCGGCGCTTGCCTTCGAAGTTGGTGATGCGCTTGAGCTCCTCCAGCCCATCGACCAGCTTGGTGGGCAGATCGAGCGGCTCGAACAGATCGCGCCGCAGCGTCAGCAGCGCCTCGCCCAGCGCCTGCAGCTCGGCGCTCTGCGCCTTCAGCTCGGTCTTGCTGGGGCCATCGCCGCGCAGCTCGGCCTTGAGCTGTTCGTCCAGCTCGCTGCCTTCGGCGACGAACTGGCCGCGGACGAAATAGCCTTTCTTGGGTTTGCGGGACATGGATAGGAATCTGAAAAGTCGAGAAGTATGATAGCCGCCACCATGCAAAACGACTCCAAAGCCCTGCCGGGCTTTTCTTATTCGCGCGCCTTCTTCGAAGAGCTGGTGGACACCGCGCTGGCCCATGCCAAGAAGCTCGGCGCCACCGACGCGGGTGCCGAGGCATCCGAAGGTTCGGGCCTGAGCGTGAGCGTGCGCAAGGGCGAACTGGAGACGGTGGAGCGCAACCGCGACAAGTCGCTGGGCGTGACGGTGTACCTGGGCCAGCGGCGCGGCAATGCCAGCACGTCGGACTTCTCGCGCGCCGCCATCGAGCAGACGGTGCAGGCGGCCTACGACATCGCCCGCTTCACCGCCGAAGACCCGGTGGCCGGCCTGCCGGACGAGGCCGACATCGCCACCGAGCAGCGCGACCTGGACCTGTTCCACCCCTGGCCCATCACCAGCGAGCAGGCGGCCGAGTTGGCGCTGGCCTGCGAGCACGCCGCGCTGGCGGTGGACAAGCGCATCACCAACAGCGAGGGCGCCGGCGTGTCGGCGCAGCAAAGCCATTTCTTTAGCGCGCACACGCACGGCTTTCGTGGGGGCTATGCCAGCTCGCGCCATTCGCTGTCTGTCGCGCCGATTGCCGGCAAGGGCAACGACATGCAGCGCGACTACTGGTACAGCTCGGAGCGCAATGCGCGCGACCTGGCCGCGCCCGAGGCCGTGGGCCGCTACGCCGCCGAGCGCGCGCTGAGCCGGCTGAAGAGCCGCAAAATCGGCACGCGCCAGTGCCCGGTGCTGTTCGAGTCGCCCTTGGCCGCCGGCCTGCTGGGCAGCCTGACGCAGGCGCTGAGCGGCGGCGCGCTGTACCGCAAGACCTCGTTCCTGGTCGATTCGCTGGGCAAGCCGGTGCTGCCCAAGCACATCGACGTGCTCGAAGACCCGTTCGTCGTCGGCGGCAAGGGCTCGTCGCCGTTCGACGAGGAAGGCGTGCGCGTGCAGGCGCGCAAGGTGGTGGATGCGGGGCGGGTGGCGGGCTACTTCCTCAGCACCTATTCGGCGCGCAAGCTGGGCATGAGGACCACCGGCAACGCCGGCGGCTCGCACAACCTCACGCTGCGGTCGCGCCTGACGCGCGCGGGCGACGACCTGGACGAGATGCTGCGCAAGCTGGGCACCGGCCTGTTCGTGATCGAGCTGATGGGCCAGGGCGTGAACTACGTCACCGGCGACTATTCGCGCGGCGCCAGCGGCTTCTGGGTGGAGAACGGCCGCATCGCCTACCCGGTGCAGGAGATCACCATCGCCGGCAACCTTCGCGAGATGTTCTTGGGGCTGCAGGCCGTGGGGGCCGATGCCTACACCTACGGCTCGAAAACCGTGGGTTCGGTGCTCATCGACCGGATGACGGTGGCGGGCAACTGAGTCCGTTTCCACCTCAAGACGTCAACCACCGTCATCCCGGCGAAAGCCGGGCTCCATGTGCTGCGCACGCGCGTCGTCTGGATTCCGGCTGTCGCCGGAATGAAGAAGTTCATGTCGTTTCGATCCGGACGTGGAACGGGCTGCCTTGCGGCCGGCTTGATTTTCAGGCCAAAACCGCCTTCAGCGCCCACCCATCAAGCGCCAGCAGCTATCAATAACGAAGCGCTGGCGTTCGCCTTCACGGCTCCATCATGCCGCGCCGTTCGCGCGGCTCGCGCGGTGCCAGCGCGCCGGAGTCGCGCATCGGCATGGCGCGCTGCTCGCGTTGCGGCATGGCGGGGCGCTCCATCTGGCGCGGCACATGGCCCAGCTCGCCCGACGAGAACGGCCGCTGCGCCGGCATCGGCTGCACGCGCGGCATCTGCGGGGCCGCGGCGGGCGGCGGGTTGATGACCGCCGGGCGCGGCTGCAATTCGCGCACGCGCTCTTCCTGCTGGCGCTGCATCTGCCACTGCTGTTGCTGCGCCTCGCGCACCTGCGGGTTGCGTGGCTGCGGCACGCCCATGTGGGCGCCGTCGCGCTCGGCCTGGTCGCGCAGGTAGCGGTTGCGCTCCAGGCTGCCGGATTCGTAGCGCTCCGGCGGTGCGGGCCGCGCGGGCCGAGCCATCGGCGGCTGGGCATCGTCGCCATGGCGCATGCCGCGGCCGTCGGGCACGGGCAGGCGGGCGGGCGACGGCGCGGGTGCGGCCACGCCGCGGTCGGCGCCGCCACGCGGCGGGCGCGGCTCGCGCACGCCAGCACCTGGGCGATCGGGCCGGTCAGGGCGCAGCGTGGGCAGCGGCGCCTGCGTCTGCACGCCGGGCACCCAGGCGCGCGGCGGCGGGGCGACGATGCGGCTGTCGTTCAGTGCGCCGGACGGCAGGCGGCTGCCGTCGCCGAAGCCGGGCCGGCGGCCGCGCTGGCCACCGCCGAACTGGTCGGCCGGAGCGTAGGTGACGGCGTTGGGGCGGCGATGGAAGTGGTAGCCGTCGGCCGGCGGGCGCACGCGCTCGCGGCCCCAGTTCAGGCCGCGGTGGTAGCGGTCGCTGGCGTGGTAGTGCGGGCGCCAGTATTCGCCCGGCGCCAGCGGGAACCACGCGGCACCGGGGCTGCCCAGCGCCACGCTCCAGTTGTCGCCACCGACGAAGGCCACCAGCGCCGGCGCGTACACCGGGCGCGGGCCGAAGCTGCCGGGCACCCAAGCCCAGCGCGGGCCGATCTGCGCCCAGCGGCCGTAGTGCGAGGGCGCGAAGCCCCAGGGCGCGTCGTCCACCCAGGTCCAGCCCCAGGGCTCCACCCAGGCCCAGCGGCCGTAGCGGTAGGGCGCCCAGTCGGCCACGGTGACCTGCGGGTACCACACGGGGCCGTAGGTGGCGTCCTGCGCCCATTCGCCGTAGGCGTCGAGCTGCTGGTAGCCGGGCACGTCGCGCGGCACGTAGCGGGCCGAGGCCGAGCGGTCTTCCAGCGCATCGCGCTGGGCCACCCACTGGTCGAAACCGTCGCGCACGGCCACGCCGCCGCGCTGCAACGGCTGCAGGTTGCGGCCGGTGAACAGCGCCTGCTGGCGCTGGCCCACGGTGGTGGATTGCCCCGCCTCGCCGTACACCGTGGCCACGCCGGCGTGCACGGTGACGCGCGTGGTGTCGGCGCGCGGATCGACGTCGACGCGGTATTCGCCCGCCTGGCTGGCCACCACGGCCAGGTGTGGGGTGTCGATCTCGACGCGCTCGCCGGGCTGCAGCTGGCGCACGCGCACCGAGGCGGTGCCGTCCATCAGCGCAAACTGCGCGGTGTCGTCGTCCAGCACGGTCACGCTCAGGTCGGCGTGGCCGGTCAGGCGCACGGCGGTCCAGCCGCCGTGCAGTTCGGCGCGCGCGTTGGGGTCGGTGACGAGGCGGGTGCCGGTGGTCGCCGGCCAGTTGATGGAGGCGGGCGCGAAGCGCTGGCCGTCGGTGGCGATCTGCACCGCGCCTTCGGCGGCGCTGATGTAGGCCACGCGTGACGGCGGGTCGGCCTGGGCCCAGCCCAGCACGGGCGCGGCCGCCAGCAGTGCGCCGCCAAGCCAGCGGCGCCAGGGGGAAGAGGTGGGTTGCGTCATGGTGGTCAGAGGCCTCGGGGAACGGAAGCGTTCCTGCCTCTTCATAACGCGCCGGCGCGGGCTTCGGTTTGCCGCGGGCGGTCGCGCTGTGCAAAGCTGCGGCGCAGTTTGCAAGCAATTGTCAGAAAGCGGTTTGCTTGCTCATGGATTGATAGTGGCTTGCGCTTGTGCAGCCTTGATTTCAAGAGAAAAGTATCTGAAATCGTTTGCTGGCAAGCGCAAGCAGCTATGGTTTTTGATTTTTTCTGATCGCCAGAGCGGTGTGTGGGAGCGGGCTGGCCCGCGATGCGGCATGCGGGGTGGGCGATGCGCTGCCATCGCGGCCAAGGCCGCTCCCACAAGGCCGGGGGGCACTCAACCCGCCAGCGCAGCCTTCACCGCCGCGCTGACGGCGCCCATGTCCGCCTTGCCGGCCAGGCGCTGCTTCACGGCACCCATCACCTTGCCCATGTCGCCGGGCCCGCTGGCGCCCAGTTCGGCCACGATGGCCTTCACCTCGGCAACGATTTCGCTCTCCGACAGGCGGGCGGGCAGGTAGGCCTCCAGCACCTTCATTTCGGCGGCTTCCTTGTCGGCCAGGTCCTGGCGGCCGGCCTGGGTGAAGGCGGCGATGCTGTCCTTGCGCTGCTTGATGAGCTTGTCGACGATGGCGATGACGGCGGTGTCGTCCAGTTCGATGCGCTCGTCCACTTCCTTCTGCTTCATCGCCGCCTGCAGCAGGCGGATGGTGCCCAGGCGCTCGCTGTCCTTGGCGCGCATGGCGGTCTTCATGTCTTCGGTGATCTGGTCTTTCAGGCTCATGGTTTTTGTCCTTGCAGAAACGAAAAAAGCTCGCTGAGCGTCCCCGGCGAGCTTTTTGGTTGCGAGAAGCGGCTGAATCAGTACAGCTTCTTGGGCAGTTGCTGGCTGCGCACGCGCTTGTAGTGGCGCTTGACGGCAGCGGCCTTCTTGCGCTTGCGCTCGGCCGTGGGCTTCTCGTAAAACTCGCGGGCGCGCAGGTCGGTCAGCAGGCCCAGCTTTTCAATGGTGCGCTTGAAGCGGCGCAGGGCCACGTCGAACGGCTCGTTTTCTTTGACTCGGATGGTGGTCATTCAAATTTCAGGTATTTGCGCGGCCAGCGGGTGTGAAGTAGATCAGGCTTCACGCCATACGCCGCAGTTGTTGCCCCGCACATTCGAACTAGTATGGCCGGCGGGGCGTTTGCCAGCAAACCAAGGATTATAACCCCCCCTGAGGCGCTTGCGCGCCTTCCCCCCAGGGGGACGACGCTGGTGGCCGGCGCAGGTCCGGCCACGGCGTCCTCGAATGGCCTGCTCCGCGGCCCTTCTTGCGGCATGCTGCGCGGCCGCCTGGAGAGAGAAGTCAGGGGGTGGCTGGCGTGCCGGTGTGGCGTGCTGCCAACGCCTCGGCGCAGGCGGCGGCGCTGGCCCAGGCCCACTGGAAGTTGTAGCCGCCCAGCCAGCCGGTGACGTCGACCACCTCGCCGATGAAGTACAGGCCGGGCTGCTGGCGCGCTTCCAGCGTCTGCGACGACAGTGCGCGCGTGTCGACGCCGCCCAGGGTGACTTCGGCCTTTTTGTAGCCCTCGGTGCCGGTGGGGGTGAGCGGCCAGCGCTGGAGTTGCTCGGCCAGTTGAAGCAGCGCCTTGTCGCTGGCCTCGTTGACGGGGCGCTGCCAGGCGGCGTCCTGCGCCACCCAGGCTTCGGCCAGGCGCTGCGGCAGCCACTGCGCCAGTTCGTTCACGATCAGCTTGCGCGAGCGCGCCTTGGCGGCCAGCAGTTCGGCCGCCACGTCCACCTCGGGCGCCAGGTCGATGACGATGGGCGTGCCCGGGCGCCAGTAGCTGGAGATCTGCAGCACCGCCGGGCCGGACAGGCCGCGGTGGGTGAACAGCAGGTCTTCGTGGAAGGTCACATGCTGCTTCTTCTCGCCCGTGCCGATGCGCACCGGCAGCGCCAGACCGGCCAGTTGTGCGTAGGGTGCCCAGGCCGCGCCGTCGAAGGTGAGCGGCACCAGGCCGGGGCGGGTGTCGATGATCTTCAGGCCGAACTGGCGCGCGATGTCCAGCCCCAAGCTGCTGGCGCCGATCTTGGGGATCGACAGGCCGCCGGTGGCGATGACCAGGGCGGGCGCTTCGATGGGGCCACGATCGCTATCGATGAGATAGCTGCCTGCGCTTGCTGCATCAGCGCTGGCGGCCTCTTTGGCTTGAAACCGCACGCTCTGCACGCGGCACGGCTGCCAGCGTTCCACCAAGCCGCCGTGCGCGGTCGCAGCGGCACATTCGGCCAGCAGCAGGGCAATCAGATCTTCGGCCGAGCGGTCGCAGAACAGCTGGCCCTTGTGCTTCTCGTGCCAGGGCACGCCGTGCCGGTCGAGCAGGGCGATGAAGTGCTGCGGCGTGAAGCGCGCCAGCGCCGAGCGGCAGAAGTGCGGATTGGCGCTGATGAAATGCTTGTGCGGCGCGGCCGGGTCGAGGTCGCGGTTGGTGAAGTTGGCGCGCCCGCCGCCCGAGACGCGCACCTTTTCCGCCACGCGTTCGCTGTGGTCGATGAGCAGCACGCGCAGGCCGCGCTGCCCCGCCTGCGCCGCGCAGAACAGGCCGGCGGCACCGGCACCCAGAATGACGGCGTCGAAGCGGGGAGGAGGCATGGGGCGATGGTAGTAGGCCCGCCGGGCACCTCAAGAATCGGAGCTGCTCGCGCAGGTCATGACAAGTTGCCGAGCCATGAGCAGCCACTGAATACCGGACGCAGAGGACGCAGAAGAACCGCAGAGGACGCAAAAGACAGCCCTGCTTGAATTCTTCTGCGTCCTCTGCGTATGGTTTTCTGGCATGCCATGCGCGGACCTGAGTTAGAGGCCTACTCAGATGGAATCGGTTTGAAACCTTCGTGGATCAAGCGCAAGAAGCTATCAATAAAGGAGTTTCTCAGGCGGCCAGCGCCGCGTCCTGCAGCGCCGCGCGCACGCCCAGCACCACGTCGCCCACCACCATGATGGCCGGGCTGCCCAGGCCGCAGGCAGCCAGCCTGTCGGGCAGCTCGCCCAAGGTGGTGAGGCACTGGCGCTGCGCCGGCAGGGTGGCGCGCTGGATCACGGCCACCGGCGTGGAAGCCGGCAGGGCCGACAGCAGCCCGGCCTGGATGCGCGCGGCGCTGCTGATGCCCATGTAGATCACCAGCGTCAGGCGCAGGCCGTGCGCCGATTCGCCCAGCCGCGCCCAGTCCAGGCCGGGGCCGTCCTTCTGCGGGTGGCCGGTGACGAAGACCACGCCGTGCGCGCGGTCGCGGTGCGTCAGCGGCGCGCCCAGGCTGGTCATGGCGGCCAGGCCCGAGGTGATGCCGTTGACCACCACCGGCTCGATGCCGGCGCGGCGCAGGCTTTCCACCTCTTCGCCGCCGCGGCCGAAGATGAACGGATCGCCGCCCTTCAGGCGCACCACGTTCTCGCCGGCGCGGGCGGCCTCCAGCATCAGCTGCTCGATGGTGGCCTGCGGCGTGCTCTTGCAGCCGCCGCGCTTGCCGACGTAGGTGATGCGCGCGTCGGGCCGGGCGTGGGCCAGCACGCCTTCGCCCACCAGGTCGTCGACCAGGATGACGCTGGCGGCGGCAATCGCCTTGACGGCCTTGAGCGTGAGCAGATCGGGGTCGCCCGGGCCGGCGCCCACCAGGGTGACGCGGCCGGTTGGTGCAGGGGGGGCTTTGCTCATGCGGCCAGCTCCTGCAGGCAGGTCGGGTCGCCCTCGGCCTCCAGCGCCTTGCAGGCACGCACGATGTGCTCGACCTGCAACAGGATGGGCTCGGGCGGCGGCAGGCGGCCTTCCATCACGTCGCGGATGTAATCGGCGGTGACGGCGGCGTCGGTGCTGGTGGGCAGCGCGGGCAGCGTGGCCAGCGGGCCGGGCTGCGCGTCCTGCACGGTGTGGCTTTCGCCGTTGAGGAACAGGTCCATGCGCGGCGTGCGGCGCGGGTCGGCCACGGGCTCGCCCTCGGTGCCGCGCAGCAGCAGGGCGGGCGTGCGCATCAGCCTGAAGGTGGCGGCCATGGATTCGGCGTATTCGGGGTGCGTGTAGCTGGCCACCACCAGCGCGGGGCCGTCCACCGGGTTCATCAGCTTGACCAGCGCGTGCGCCGGGTTGCGCAGGCCGATGGCGCGGCGCACGTCCAGCAGGCGTTTCAGGCCCGGGTGCAGCGCCTCGGTGGCGACGAAGTGCACGCGGCCGTTGTCGATGCGCTCATGGGGCGCGCTGGGGTCGATGCCCAGCGCGGCCAGCACGGCCTGGCTGCTGACGCGCGCGTCTTCGGTGGGCGTGCCGTGCACCAGCACCGGCAGGCCCTTGCGCGCCAGCAGGGCGGCCAGCAGGGTGGTGAGCCCCGGCAGCTTGCGCGCGCCGTTGTAGCTGGGCAGCACGACCACCGGGCGGTCGCTGCGCGGCAGCTTGGTCAGGCGCAGGTCCAGCGCGTCCAGAAAGCCGGCCATTTCTTCTGGCGTCTCGCCCTTGATGCGCATGGCGACGCAGAAGGCGCCGATCTCGAAGTCGGAGCACTGGCCGTCGAGCAGCTGGCACAGCAGGTCGGTGGCCTGCTCGCGCGACAAGGCGCGTGCGCCCTGCGCGCCCCGGCCGATTTCCTTGATGTAGGGGCTGATTCCCATGGGTGGCATTGTGGTCTGGCACCGAAGGGCGCTCAATTGATGGGAGTCAAGAATAAGCCAGTTGCGGCGTGCAGCACCATCACAGGCCCAGGCTTTGCAGCAGGCGCGCGATCTGCCCAGGCTGCGGCACCACCGGCCCGGCAAAGCGCACGGCGCCGTCGCGCCCGCCGATCACCAGGGTGGGAAAGGTCTCGACGTCGATGTCGCCCAGGGCATCGGCCTCGTCCTCGATGTCGAGCCAGCGGAAGGCCAGCGTGGGCCGCGCGGCGGCGGCCTGCTCGAAGCCGGGGCGAAAGTCGTCGCACACGCGGCACCAGGCCGCGCACAGGCAGACCACGGCGCCATCGGCCGGCAAGCTCGCCAGCGTGCGCGCCAGCAGCGCGCGCAGGTCGGGGTCGGTCAGCGCCAGGCCCATTGCGCTCAGGCGGGCGCCATGCCGTTGGCCTGCTTGATGGCGGCGGTTTCAGGCGCGGCCAGAAAGGCCAGCAGGGCGCGCGCCGCCTCGGGTTGCTTCGACGCGGCTGCCACGCCGCCGGCGAAGATGGTGGTGATCTGGATCGCCTCGGGCAGCGGGCCCAGCACGTCGATGCCGGGCAGGTGCATCAGCTCGCTCAGCTGCTGAAAGCCCAGCGCTACCTCGCCCCGCGCGACGAGCGCGCCCACCGGCGTGCCGGGCGGCGGCACCACCAGCTTGGCCTGCACGGCGTCGGCGATGCCCCAGCGCTGGAACAGCCGGGCCAGGGCCACGCCGCTGGGGCCGGTGGAGTAGCTCACCGTGGGCGCGGCCAGCACGGCGGCCTGCACCGCGGCTTCGCTGCCGATGTCGGGGTGCGGCGCGCCGGCGCGCACGGCCACGGCGACGCCCGAGCGCACGATGTCCACCCGGCTGCCGGGCAGCAGGTGGCCGTCGGCGATGAGCTGGTCGATGGCGTCGGAGCCCAGCGCCACGGCGTCGAAGGCTTCGCCCGCGGCCACGCGCCGGGCCGCATCCACGCCGCCCACCGATTCGAGCGCCACCGCCACGCCGGGGTGCTGGCGCTGGTGGCTGTCGACCAGCTCGGTCAGCAGCTTCCTGGTGGCCATGGAGGAGATGAGGGCGAGCGGGGCGGTGGGCATGGTGATGAATTCAGGATCAATTGCCAAAAACGGCTGCAGCGCCCTATGGACGGGCGCAAGCAGCTATGAAAATAAAAGCAAAGTGCAGCTGCGGGCGCCCCCGTATTGTGCCGGCGGCCCGGCTTGCGGCGGTGGCCCTGCGATGGCTTACACCTGAGCATGGCAAATCGGCGCTGCTTCTGGCACGATGTACGTGCCATTCAACAATGGGCGGCATCGCATGGACAGCCGCCTGACAACGAGGAGAACCCGCCATGGCCACCACCGTTGCCGAGATCCTGTCTTCCCGCCCGGGTGTCACCCTGGCAGCGCTGCCGCCCACCGCCACCGTGCGCGATGCGCTGCAGCTGATGGCCGAGCGCCAGATCGGCTCGGTGCTGGTGGTGCAGGGCGATGCGCTGCTGGGCATCTTCACCGAGCGCGACTACGCCCGCAAGCTGGCGCTGCAAGGCCTGTCGTCGGCCGAGACGATGCTGGTGAACGTGATGACCGCGCGCCTGTACGTCGTCAGCCCGCGCCAGACGGTGCAGGAATGCCTGGGCATCATCACCAAGGGCCGCCTGCGCCATCTGCCGGTGGTCGATGGCGGCGAGCTGGTGGGCTTGGTCTCCATCGGCGATCTGGTGAATGCGCAGCTGGAGGAGCAGCGCTTCATCATCTCGCAGATGGAGAACTACATCGTCGGCAACATGGGCGACAGCCAGTTCTAGCCCGCGCACAGGGCGCCCGGCCGCACCGCGCGCCGGGCCGCGGCGGATAATCCTGCGCCATGTCGACCCTGGTTCTCGGTATCGAATCGTCCTGCGACGAAACCGGCGTGGCGCTGGTGCGCACGCGTGAACACGGCGTGCCCGAGCTGCTGGCGCACGCGCTGCACACCCAGGTGGCGATGCATGCCGACTACGGCGGCGTGGTGCCCGAGCTGGCCAGCCGTGACCACATCCGCCGCGTGATTCCATTGGCCAATCACGTGCTGGCGCAGGCGGGGCAGGCGCTGGCAGCTATCGATGTAATAGCTTACACGCGCGGCCCCGGCCTGGCGGGTGCGTTGCTGGTGGGCGCCGGCGTGGCCTGCGCGCTGGGTGCGGCGTTGGGCAAGCCGGTGCTGGGCGTGCACCACCTGGAGGGGCACCTGCTGTCGCCCTTCCTCAGCGCCGATCCACCCGAATTTCCCTTCGTCGCCCTGCTGGTCAGCGGCGGCCACACGCAGCTGATGCGCGTCGATGGCGTGGGCCGCTACCAGCTGCTGGGCGAAACCATCGACGACGCGGCCGGCGAGGCCTTCGACAAGTCCGCCAAGCTGCTCGGCCTGGGCTACCCCGGCGGGCCGGCACTGGCGCGGCTGGCCGAGTTTGGCGACGACACGGCCTACAAGCTGCCGCGCCCGCTGCTGCACAGCGGCAACCTGGATTTTTCGTTTGCCGGGCTGAAGACGGCGGTGCTGACGCAGGCGAAGAAGTTCGAGGGCGCGCCGTGCGAGCAGATGCGCGCCGACCTGGCGGCCAGCACACAGGCCGCCATCGTCGAGGTGCTGGTGAAGAAGTCGCTGGCGGCGCTGAAAGCCACGGGCCTGAAGCGCCTGGTGGTGGCCGGCGGCGTGGGCGCCAACGCCCGCCTGCGCGCGGCGCTGAACGCCGCCTGTGCCCAGCGCGGCGTGCGCGTGCACTACCCCGAGCTGCACCTGTGCACCGACAACGGCGCCATGATCGCCCTGGCCGCCGCCATGCGCGTGCAGGCCGGCATCGAGGCACCGAACACCGACTACGCCTTCGACGTCAAACCGCGCTGGCCGCTGGACATGCTGCCGCTGGCGGCCTGAAGGGTGCGGGGCAGGGCGTTCGCGGGCGGGGCAGGCCCTGTTCCAGGCGCTAACGAATTGGCGCGGTGTTGACGTATCAATAAGTGAGCTGCTGGCGCCCGGTTGGCGGGCGCTGAAGCCTGTTTTCGACATCCAGAAAATTTTGCAAGTCCCCCCCTTTTTGTTCGGCGTGGCGATGTCTCATACCGCTTCGCGTTCAAAACAATGACCCATGACGAACCGCCGCTTTGTCATTGAAGCGCAGCGAAGTCATTTGTCATTCGTCATTTTTGAAATCACCCCGTCCCGGACGCAACAACGCCGCAGGGCCAGGCGGCCGCTGCGGCGTTGTCGCGTGGGTGGCGCGGGCGCGGTGGCCCGCCGCCATGGGTGCTTCAGTTGATGGCCAGCGTGGTGGCCTTGCTCTCGGGCACCAGCTTGGCCAGGGTCAGCGTCAGCACGCCGTGCTCCAGCTTGGCGCTGCTGGCGGCGGCGTCCACGTCCTGCGCGAACTCGTAGGCCTTCCTGTACTGGCGCGGCGCGCCTTCCACCGTCTCGACCTTGACGGTGGCGCCTTCGATGGCGATGGCCAGTTGCTCGCGGCTGACGCCGGGCACGTCGATGGCTAGCGTCCAGGCCTTGTCGTCCTCGCTCACGTTGGCGGCGGCGGTGCGCGCCACAGTCAGGGCGTCGTCCAGAAAGCGGTCGAGCGAGCGCAGGGCAGGGGCATAGGCCGAGCGGCGGGCGATGGGGGCAGAAGCGGTGAAGAACATCGGTCAATTTCCTTTCGGTTGGAGGGTGGCGGATCGGCCATCGGCGTCGTCCGCTTGATGCCCCAGTTGCGCGCCCGGGCGCCCATTTCAAGCGCCTGCAAGGCAAAAAAACCAGAGCAACCGGCCCTTGAAAATCACCCCTTGCAGCCCCATGCGCCGCCGCTTGCCGGCTGGTGAAATGCCCGCGCGTTACCATCGCGCCTTGTCTGAGCACCACCGATTCCGGATGCCGTTTGCTGTTGTATTGCGCCGCCTGGCTGTGGGCCTGGCACCCGTCGTGCTGACGGGTTGCGCCGGCTTGTCGCAGGGGCCCGCGCCCTTGCTGAACTTCCAGCCCGAAAGCTTTGATGGCGCCGCCCATGTGCGCCACTTCGACGCCGCGCCCGGCCGCAGCTGCGAGGCGGCGCGCCGCGCGCTGCTGAGCCAGGGCTACGTGCTGACGCCGGCGCAGCCCGAGCAGGTAACGGGCCGCAAGTACTTCCAGCCCACGGCGGAGCACCACGTGCAGCTCGAGTTCCGCGTCGTCTGCGCGCCCGAGCTGGGCGATGCGCAGGCCGCGACCATGTTCGTCAGCGGGCTGAAGGAGCAGTACGTGGTGCGCAAGGTCAAGGACTCGGCCTCGCTGGGCGTGGGCGGCATCGGCTCGCTGTCGCTGCCGCTGGAGGGCAGCCTGGATTCGATGGTCAAGGTGGCCAGCGAAACCGTGACCGATGCCGCGCTGTACGCGCGCTTCTTCGAGCTGGTGCACGGCTACCTCGACCGCGCACCCGCACCGCAAGCGGAAGCGGCCAGCGCGTCGGCTGCTTCGGTGCCTGCTCAGTGATTCAAAGCCTTTTCGGCCTCTAGCGCCTATCCACCGGGCGCTGATTGCTATTTATTCAGGAGTAAACCATGTCCATCACCTCCCGCCGCGCGGTGCTGCGCGCCGGCCTGGCACTGCTGGGCGCCACGCCGCTGTTCGGCCAGGCGCAGGGCGCGCCCATCAAGCTGGGGCTGATCGAATCGCTCTCGGGCCCGTTCGCCAACACCGGCGAAGCGGTGTTCCGCAACCTGGCCTGGGCCATCGAGCGCGTGAACGCGCGCGGCGGCGTGCCCACGGCGCAGGGCCGGCGCCCGCTGCAGCTGCAGCGCTTCGACAACAAGGGGCAGGTGGAAGAGTCGCTGTCGATGCTGCGCGCGGCCGTCGACGGCGGCATCCACTTCGTGCTGCAGGGCAACTCGTCGGCCGCGGCGGCGGCGCTGATCGACGCCATCAACAAGCACAACGAGCGCGAGCCGGCGCGGCGCGTGGTGTTCCTCAACTACTCGGCGGTCGATCCGATCCTGACCAACGAGCTGTGCAGCTTCTGGCACTTCCGCTTCGACGCCCACGCCGACATGCGCATGACGGCGCTGATGGAGCTGATCAAGGCCGACGAACAGCTGGAGCGCATGTACCTGATCGGGCAGGACTACAGCTTCGGCCACGCCGTGCTGCGCGAGGCCAAGCGCCAGCTGGCCCAGCTGCGGCCCGACGTGGCGATTGCCGGTGAAGAGCTGCACCCCATCGGCCGCATCAAGGACTTCCTGCCCTACGCCACCAAGATCCGCAACAGCGGCGCGCAGGCGGTGCTGACGGGCAACTGGGGCAACGACCTGACGCTGCTCGTCAAGGCCGCGCGCGACGTCGGCTTCGACGGGCGCTTCTACACCTTCTACGGCAACGCGCTGGGCGCGCCGGCAGCCATTGGCGACGCCGGCATCGGCAAGGTGGTGGCGGTGGCCGACTGGCTGCCCAACGTGCCTACGGCCGAAAGCGCGGCGTTCTACAAGTCGTTCCGCGAGCGCTTTCCGAAGCCGCAGGACGACTACGTGCACCTGCGCATGCAACTGCTGATCGAGGCGCTGGCGCAGGCCATCGAGCGCGCCGGCGGTACCGACCCGCTGGCGGTGGCGCGCGCGCTGGAGTCGGCCGACGTCACGCTGGCCGGCCAGCGCGGGCGCATGCGCGCGGCCGACCACCAGTTTCAGCAGCCGCTGGCCGTGGGCGTGATGGACAAGGCCGGCACGCCCGGCGTGCCCTTCGACGTCGAAGGCTCGGGCTACGGCTTTCGCGTGGTGCGCCAGCTCAGCGCCGACCAGGCGGGCATGCCGCACAGCTGCAAGATGGTGCGGCCGGGGTGACAAATGACAAATGACAAATGACTTCGCTGCGCTTCAATGACAAATGGCGCATTCGTCATTTGTCATGCGGCGCCAGCCGCGGTCATTCGTCATCGTTTCGAGTGCAAAACGACATCAGTGCTGCTCAGGCGCAGTGGGCGGCGGCGTCTTCGGCTGCAGCGCGGGCGGCAGCGTGGCATCGTTCAGGCGCCGACCACGGAACAACGCCGCGCGCGCCAGCAGCACCGTGGTGATCGGTACCGTGATCGACAGCAGGATGATGATGAGCCACACGTGCAGTTGCGGCCCCTCGTTCTGCGCCGAAAAATAGACGATCGATGCGAAGGTCACGCACCACGAGGCGCCCACGTAGGCCAGCGCGGGCGGGTGCATGCGCTGCACGAAGGTCCGCATCCGCACCAGGCCCCAGGAGGCGCCCAGCGTGAGCACGGCGCTGGCCAGCAGCAGGATGGCGACGATGATTTCGATCCAGAGGGGGAGGGTGTTTGTGGTCACTCAATCACCTCCCCGCGCAACAGAAACTTGGCCATCGCCGCCGAGCTGACGAAGCCGAACAGGGCGATCAGCAGCGCGGCTTCGAAGTACATGCTGCTGGTGTAGCGCAGGCCGATGACCAGGGCGATCAGCATGCCGATGATGTAGATCAGGTCGAGCGCCAGCACGCGGTCCTGCGCCGCGGGGCCGCGCAGCATGCGCCACAGGGCCAGCAGCATGGCGAGGCCGTAGGCGACCAGCGTGATGGTGATGGCGTTGGATAGTAGCGGGCTCATGATTCGAAGATCTTCATCAGGGGTTGTTCGTACCGGGCCTTGAAGAAGCGGATGAACTCGGCCTCGTCGGGCACGTTCCACACGTGCAGCAGCATGGCGCTGCTGTCGCGCGCCAGCTCGCTCCACACGGTGCCGGGCACCACGGTGGTGATCATGGCCAGCGAGGCCAGGGCCGTCGGGTCGCGCAGCTCCAGCGGGATGATGACGAAGGCACTGTTCACCGGGGTGCGCCGGTTGCGCAGCAGGGTCCAGAACACGTCCAGCGTGGATTCGATGACGTCGTGGCCGACCGCGAGGATCAGGCGGATCACCGTCAGCGGGTGCCGCACACGCGGGCGCGCCGGTCGCAGCGGCGCCAGCAGCGCCGGCGCGCCGACGCCGAACAGCACGCCCAGCAGCAGCTGGCCGAGGCTGAAGCCGTTCAGCATCAGCCACATCACCACCAGCGACAGCGACAGCAGCGGCCAGGGCAGCAGGCGTTTCATCATCGCCGCAGTCCTCCTTCACCCGTGGCCGTGGGCGAGGGCAGTGGCTTGGCCGAGAGCACGCTGCCGATGTACTCCTTGGGGTCGTGCAGGCCGCGGGCGGTGGCGTTGACATAGCGCAGCACCGCGTCGGCCTGCCACACCAGCATGCCCACCAGCAGCAGCAGCGCGCCGATGGGCAGGGTCTCGATGACGCGCAGGCGCGGCAGCGGGCGGTCGAACGTGGCCCAGAAGTAGCGCACGCCGGCGCGCGACATGGCGATGATGGTGAGCAGGCCACCCACCAGCAGCAGGCCCAGCAGCAGCCAGGCGGCGCCGGAGACACCGGCGTCCTCGCCGAAGCCGGCCGGGTTGAGCAGGGCCGACAGCATCACCACCTTGCCGACGAAGCCGGCCATGGGCGGCAGCCCGGCGATGGTGAGCGCGCAGACGATGAAGGCGAGGCCCAGAAAGGCCATGGCGGCGGGGATGGCGCGGCCGATCAGCGCCTGCTCGTCGTCGTCCAGGTTGACGTCGCGCGTGGGCACCAGGTCGACGGGGTAGGCAAAGGCGTCGTCGGGCTCGATCTCGCTGATGTAGAGCGGTTGCTCTTCCACCTCGCGCGTGCGGTCCACCAGTTCGACCAGCAGGAAGAAGGCGCTGATGGCCAGCGTGGAGCCCAGCGTGTAGTACAGCGCGCCGCCGGTGACCGCCGGCTGGCCGAAGCCCAGCCCCGCCAGCAGCGTGCCCGATGACAGGATGGCGCAGAACGCCGCCATGCGCCCCAGGTGCTGGGTGGCGATGATGCCGAGCGCGCCGAAGGCCAGCGTGACCAGGCCCAGCCCCACCAGCACCGGGCCGCCGAACAGCGCCGAGACACCGGCGTCCTGCGGGAACAGCAGCGTCCACACGCGCAGGATGGCGTACACGCCCAGCTTGGTCATGATGGCGAACAGCGCCGACACCGGCGCCGCCGCCGCCGAGTACGTCGAGGGCAACCAGAAGTTGAGCGGCCAGGCCGCGGCCTTGACCAGGAAGGCCACCGCCAGGATGGCCGCGCCCGCGTGCAGCAGGCCACGGTCGTCCTCGGGGATGGCGGGCACCATGATGGCCATGTCGGCCATGTTCAGCGTGCCGGTCACGCCGTACAGCATGGCCACGCCGATCAGGAACATGCTGGACGCCATCAGGTTCATGGCGATGTAGTGCAGCCCCGAGCGCACGCGCGCCCAGCCCGAGCCGTGCAGCAGCAGGCCGTAAGAGGCCGTCAGCATGATCTCGAAGAACACGAACAGGTTGAACAGGTCGGCCGTGAGGAAGGCGCCGTACAGGCCCATCAGCTGCAGCTGGAACAGCGGGTGGAAGTGCACCCCGGCCTTGTGCCAGCGCGCGCTGGCGTACAGCACGGCGGCCAGGCCCAGCACGCTGGTCAGCAGCACCATCATGGCCGACAGGCGATCGGCCACCAGCACGATGCCGTAGGGCACGGGCCAGTTGGCCGGCAGGTACACGCCCACGGCCTGCACGCCACTGGTGTGCTGCACCCAGAAAACCAGGCCGATGGCCATGGCCACGCCCAGCACGCACGACAGCACGTTGACGAAGGCCTTCAGCGGGCGGCGCGTGTCGCCCAGCAGCAGCATCAGCGCCGCGGTGGCCATGGGCAGCAGGACGGGCGCGATGATGAGGTGTGGCATCGCCCATTCGACCAGGCTGGCAAAGCTCATGGCGCGCCCTCCGGCTTGTCGGCGTAGGTGGTCGGGCGCGGCAGCAGGACGGTGCCGTCGTCGGGCTCCTCGCCGTCCACGTGGTCGGTGTCCGACAGCCCGCGCGAGGCCAGCAGCACCACCAGGAACAGCGCCGTGGTGGCGAAGCCGATCACGATGGCCGTCAGCACCAGCGCCTGCGGCAGCGGGTCGGTGTAGTTCTCCAGGTTGGGCACCAGGCCGGGCTGCACGATGGGCTCCTTGTCGAGCGACAGGCTGCCCATGGCGAAGATGAACAGGTTGACCGCGTACGACAGCAGGGCCAGCCCCATCAGCACCTGGAAGGTGCGCGGGCGCAGCACCAGCCACACGCCCGAGCCGCCGAGCACGCCGATGGCAATCGCCAGAATCATTTCCATGGCACGGCCTCCATGGCAGGCAGAAGGGCTGCGCCAGGCACGGCACCAAAGGCCGCGGAGCAGGCCATGCCAGCGACAGCCGTGCCCGGACCTGCGCCGGGCACTGGCTGTGTCCCTCCTCCCGCAGGAGAGGAGGGAAGGCGCGACAGCGACTCAGGGAGGTGCTTCATGTTCTAGTCCACCTCCCTCGGGCCGGTGGTGGCCGTCACGGTCTTCTCGGGCGCCTTGCGGTGGCTGCGCACCGACTGGTGGGCCAGTGCCGTCAGGATCAGCAGGGTGGAGCCGACCACCGCCGCGAACACGCCGGCATCGAAGAACAGCGCGCTGGCGAAGTGGATCTCGCCCAGCAGCGGCAGCGTGAAGTGCGCCGTGTGCGAGGTCAGGAACGGGTAGCCCAGGAACAGCGCCCCCAGCCCCGTGCCCAGCGCCAGCAGCAGGCCGACGGCGATCCAGCGGATCACGCGCAGCTGCAGGTGCGCCTCGACCCAGTGCGTGCCGGCCACGATGTACTGCGTGATGAAGGCGATCGACAGCACCAGCCCGGCCACGAAGCCGCCACCCGGCAGGTTGTGCCCGCGCATGAAGAAATGCATCGAGATCACCGCCGCCACCGGCATCAGCAGCCGCACCAGCACGGCGGGCACCATGGCGTAGCCCAGCGCCGTGTCCTGCGCGGTGCGGGGGTTGATCAGGTCGCTCACCAGATCGGGCGGCACGGCGCGCTGCTGCGGCGGCAGCTCGATCATCTCGCGCGGCGGGCGGAAGCGCCGCAGCAGCGCGTACACCGTCAGGCCCACGATGCCCAGCACGGTGATCTCGCCCATGGTGTCGAAACCGCGGAAGTCCACCAGCATCACGTTGACCACGTTGGTGCCGCCGCCCTCGGGCAGGGCGCGGTCGATGAAGAAGGGCGAGATGCTCTGCGGCGCCGGCCGCGTCATCATGGCGTAGGCCAGGGCGGCCAGGCCGCAGCCCGAGGCGATGGCGATGGTGAAGTCGCGCGCGCGGCGGGCGCGCACCTTCAGGCCCAGGCGGGGCGATTCGTCCTGCAGGCGCTTGGGCAGCCAGCGCAGGCCGAGCAGGAACAGGATGGTGGTGACCACCTCCACCGTCAGCTGCGTCAGCGCCAGGTCGGGCGCCGAGAACCACAGGAAGGTGAGGCTGACCGCCAGGCCCACGGCACCGATCATGACCAGCGCCGCCAGCCGGTGGAACTTGGCCTGGTTGGCGGTGGCGATGGCGCACACGCAGCCCAGCACCCAGATCAGCGCGAACTCGAAGCTGGCCGGCACGCGCTCGCGGTCGCCCCAGGTCACGCCGCCGCGCCACAGCGCGCCGGCCGCCAGCGCGATGGCCGCCAGCACGATCAGCAGCATCTGCGGCTGCAGCCGGTGGGTGGACAGCAGCGTCAGCCCGCGGCGGCTGGCGCGGTCCAGCCCGTACAGCAGGCTCTGGAACAGGCGCTGCCCGTCGATGCCCTGCAGCAGCGGCACGTGCTTCAGGCGGCCGGTTTCCAGCGCCTTGTGCAGCAGCAGGAACAGCGCGATGCCGCCCACCAGCGCGATCATGCTCATCACCAGCGGCTTGTTCACGCCGTGCCAGATGGCCAGGCTGTAGGCGGGCATGGCGCCGCCTACCACCGGGCGCGCCGCCAGGTCCAGCGCCGGGCCGATGGACCACTGCGGAAAGATGCCCACCACGATGCACACCAGCACCAGCACCTCGATCGGCACGCGCATCCAGCGCACCGGCTCGTGCGGCTCCAGCGGCAGGTCCTTGGCCGGCGGGCCGAAGAACACGTCGACCGAGAAGCGCAGCGAATACACCACGGCGAAGATGCCCGCCACCGTGGCGGCGATCGGCAGGCCGACGTCGAGCCAGGGCATGGCGCTCAGGTCGATGGTCTCGGCGAAGAACATCTCCTTCGACAGGAAGCCGTTCATCAACGGCACGCCCGCCATGGCCGCGCTGGCCACCAGCGCCAGCGTGCCGGTGATCGGCATGGCCTTGAACAGGCCCGACAGGCGCCGGATGTCGCGCGAGCCGGTTTCGTGGTCGATGATGCCGGCGGCCATGAACAGCGAGGCCTTGAAGGTCGCGTGGTTCATGATGTGGAACACGGCGGCCACGGCGGCCAGGTCGCGGTTCAGGCCCAGCAGCAGGGTGATCAGGCCCAGGTGGCTGATGGTGGAATAGGCCAGCAGCCCCTTCAGGTCGTTCTGGAACATGGCGATGTACGCGCCCAGCACCAGCGTGACCACGCCCGCGCCGCCGACGATCCAGAACCATTCCGGCGTGCCCGACAGCGCCGGCCACAGCCGCGCCAGCAGGAACACGCCCGCCTTCACCATGGTGGCCGAGTGCAGGTAGGCCGACACCGGCGTGGGCGCCGCCATGGCGCGCGGCAGCCAGACGTGGAAAGGGAACTGCGCGCTCTTGGTGAGCGCGCCCAGCAGCACCAGCACCACCATGGTGGTGTACAGCTCGTGCGCGCGGATGCGGTCGCCCGCGGCCAGCACGGCGTCCAGGTCGTAGCTGCCCACGATGTGGCCCAGCATCAGCATGCCGGCCAGCAGCGCCAGGCCGCCGGCGCCGGTGATGGTGAGCGCCATGCGCGCGCCGCGCCGCGCGTCGCGCCGGTGGTGCCAGTAGCCGATCAGCAGAAAGCTGAACAGGCTGGTCAGCTCCCAGAAGAAGGCGATCTGCACCAGGTTGCCCGACAGCACCACCCCCAGCATGGCGCCCATGAACGCCAGGAAGAACGAGAAGAAGCGCGGCACCGGGTCGTTCTTGCTCATGTAGTAGCGCGCGTACAGCGCCACCAGCGTGCCGATGCCCGTCACCAGCATGGCGAACATCCAGGCAAAGCCGTCCATGCGGATGACGAAATTGATGCCGGCCGACGGAATCCAGCGGTATTCCTCGCGCAGCACCTCGCCCGCGCGCAGCTGCGGGAACAGCAGCGCCACCCACACCAGCCCCGCTGCGGCCACCAGCGCCGCCCACGTCGCCGCTGCGGTGCGGGCGTGGGTGGGCATCAGTGCGGCCACCAGGCTGCCGGCGAAAGGCAGGAGAAGCAGGTAAACCAGATCCATCAGGGGGAAAACGGGTGGAAGCCAGCCCCGTGCACCCGCGCTGCGGGTGCCGCGGCCAGTGGCGGCAGGGTCGGGAAACGGTGCGGGAACGACCACTGGCGGTGGCCGCGAGAGGCGCAATGATAACAGTGATGTTTTGATGCGTACCCGGCTCGGGACATGCGCCAGCAGCTATCGAAAACGGAGTGATCGGCGCCCGCCGCTTCTGGCCGTAACATCGCATTCCATGCGCATCCTGCTGGCCGAGGACGACACCATGATCGGCGAGATCGTGCTCGACGCCCTGCGCGCCGAGCACTACGCCGTGGACTGGGTGAAGGACGGCGCCATGGCCGAAACCGCCCTGGCCACCACCGACTACGACCTGCTGCTGCTGGACCTGGGCCTGCCGCGCCAGGACGGGCTGGCCGTGCTGCGCGGCCTGCGCGCGCGCCGCCAGCGCCTGCCGGTGCTGATCGCCACGGCGCGCGATGCCGTGGCCCAGCGCGTGGCGGGGCTGGACGCCGGCGCCGACGACTACATCGTCAAGCCCTACGACCTGGATGAGCTGCTGGCGCGCATCCGCGCGCTGCTGCGCCGCGCCGACGGCCGCGCCGAGCCGGCCTACGAGTGGGGCGACGTGCGCATCGTGCCGGCCACGCGCGAGGTCACGCTGCGCGGCGTGCCGGTGCAGCTGTCGGCGCGCGAATGGGCGGTGCTGGAGCCGCTGCTGGCCCGTCCGGGGCGCGTGCTGTCGCGCCAGCAGCTGGAGGACAAGCTGTATTCGTGGCGCGACGAGGTCAGCAGCAACGCGGTCGAGGTCTACATCCACGGCGTGCGCAAGAAGCTGGGCGCCGGGCTGATCGAGAACCAGCGCGGGCTGGGTTACCGGGTGCCGGATGAAGAGGCACCCCGCTGAGTCGCCTGGCGGCGCCTTCCCCCTTGCGCTGCGCGAGGGGAGACATCGCCAGCGGGCGGGCCAAGCCCTTGCACGGCGATCACTGGCCTGGCCTGCTCCGCGGCCGTTCGAACTTCAAGGATCGCCGGTGAGGTGCCGACATGAAAACTCCTGATTCAATAGCTGCTTGCGCTTGATGCACAAGGGCTGGAGGGCAAAAAGGCTTGAAAAACGAAGTGAAGCGCGAGTTCTCGCTGCGCGGGCGCCTGACCGGCGCGCTGCTGGCGGCGGTGCTGCTGTTTGCGCTGTTGCAGGCGGCCGTCACCTACCGCACGGCGCGTGCCGAGACCGAGGCGCTGTTCGACGCCCAGATGCAGCGCATCGCGCTGTCGCTGTCGGGCGGGCTGGCGGCCGGTGCGCTGAACGAGGCCGACCCGCCCGCCGACAGCCCGGCCGCGCAGGAGATGATCATCCAGGTGTGGCGCGCCGATGGCGTGATGCAGTACCGCAGCCCGCTCGGCCGCCTGCTGCCGCCGCAGACGGTGATCGGCTTCAGCGACGTCGCGGCCGGCGCCGAGCGCTACCGCGTCTACGCCCTGCGCACCGCCACCCAGGTGGTGCAGGTGGCGCAGCACACCGAGGCGCGGCGCCAGATGGCCGGCGCGCTGGCGCTGCGCGCCGTGCTGCCGGTCGCGCTGCTGGCGCCGGTGCTGATGCTGATCGTGTGTTGGGTGGTGGGCCGCGCGCTCGGCCCCATCGAGCGCGCGCGCCGCCAGGTGGCCGCGCGCCGGCCCGACGACCTCTCGCCCCTGCCCACCGCCGATCTGCCGGCCGAATTGCGGCCGCTGGTGGACGAGATGAACGGCCTGTTCAGCCGCCTGGCCGCGGCCTGGGCCGCGCTGGCCGACTTCACCGCCGACGCCGCGCACGAGTTGCGCTCGCCGCTGGCCGCGCTGCGCCTGCAGGTGCAGGGCCTGCAGCGCGCCGATTCGCCCGCCGCGCGCCAGCTGGCCACGCAGCGCCTGCTGGCCGGCATCGACCGCGCCACACGCCTGGTGGAGCAGCTGCTGGCACTGGCGCGCCAGGAAGGCGCCGCGCGCGATGCCCCGCGCACCCCGGTCGACCTGGTGGCGCTGGCCCACGCCGCGGCCGACGACGCCCGGCCCGAGGCGCTGCGCCGCGCCGTGGCGCTGGCGCTGGACGCACCGGCCCCCGCCATGGTGCAGGGCCAGCCCGAGGCCCTGGCGGTGCTGCTGCGCAACCTGCTCGACAACGCCTTGCGCCACACGCTCGAGGGCGGGCAGGTGCGGGTGCAGGTGGTGCCGGCCGCGCAGTGCGCCGGCCCGGTGCTGGCGGTGGACGACAGCGGCCCCGGCATCGCGCCCGAAGACCGCGACCGCGTGCTGGCGCGCTTTTACCGCGTGCCCGGCACGCCGGGCCACGGCAGCGGCCTGGGCCTGGCCATCGTGGCCGCGGTGGCCGAGCGACACGGCGCCCGGCTGCACATCGACGCCTCCGCCGCGCTGGGCGGCGCGCGCATCGCGGTGTGCTTCGCGCCCGACGCGGGCGCGGCCTGATTCCAGATCAAAGCTGCAACATCTCGTCATTCCGACGCAAAGCCTGCCCAGTACGGCGATACGGGGCCGCACTCCAGACGGCGTGTGCGGAGAGCCATGGATCCCGGCCTTCGCCGGGATGACGGTGATGGACGCATTGAATTGGAAATGGAATGAAAAGCTGCGCAGGTGGCCGTCGCGCGCCGCCGGGCGCCGGTTTGGCGGCGGGCAGCGGCATTGCCGTTCCTGCCAAAGGCACCAGCCCCAGGCTGCGCATCGCGCCTTGCGTGTCGTCTCCATCCGCATCCCGGCCGGTTCGCGCCGAGCGCCGGTGCTGATCCTAAGTTTCGCCTAACTGTCGGGCGGCACAGTCCTTTCCATACCGCCCGGCGTGGCGGCCTCACACGAAAGGATGATGCTCATGAACACGAGCGTGCAATGGACTTCGAAGAAGCTGGTGGCGGCCCTGATCGCCGCCGGCGTGCTGGGCGGCATGGGCGCCACGGCGGTGCAGCAGGCGCCGTTCGCCGGCCATGCGCAGGCGCAGGCGGCACCGCCCGCCGTGACCGCCACGGCGCCGCTGCCATCGGCCACGGGCGTGGCGGCGCCCGATTTCAGCGCCATCACCGCCCGCTACGGCCCGGCGGTGGTCAACATCAGCACCACGGGCACACGCAAGGTGTCGCTGCAGGGCGATGACGAGGACGACGCCGACAGCGCCCCCGCCGCCCAGCGCGGCGGGCCGGATGCGCAGATGCAGGAGTTCCTGCGCCAGTTCGGCTTTCCGCCCGGCATGTTCGGCCAGGGCCAGCGCGGCGGGCCGGCGCAGGAGCTGCCCACGCGCGGGCAGGGCTCGGGCTTCATCGTCAGCCCCGACGGCGTGATCCTGACCAACGCCCACGTGGTGCGCGGCGCCGACGAGGTGACGGTCAAGCTCACCGACCGGCGCGAGTTCCGCGCCAAGGTGCTGGGCCAGGACGCCAGGACCGACGTCGCGGTGCTGAAGATCGACGCCAGCGGCCTGCCCACCGTGCCGCTGGGCAGCAGCCAGGCGCTGAAGGCGGGCGAATGGGTGCTGGCCATCGGCTCGCCCTTCGGCTTCGAGAACACGGTGACGGCCGGCGTGGTCAGCGCCAAGGGCCGGTCGCTGCCCGACGACAGCGCCGTGCCCTTCATCCAGACCGACGTGGCGGTCAACCCCGGCAACTCGGGCGGCCCGCTGTTCAACGCGCGGGGCGAGGTGGTGGGCATCAACTCGCAGATCTACAGCCGCTCGGGCGGCTACCAGGGTGTGTCGTTCGCCATTCCGATCGAGCTGGCCACGCACATCCAGCGCCAGATCGTGGCGCACGGCAAGGTCGAGCACGCGCGCCTGGGCGTGACGGTGCAGGAGGTGAACCAGGCCTTCGCCGATTCGTTCAGGCTGCCGCGGCCCGAAGGCGCGCTGGTGTCGAGCGTGGAAGACGGCGGCCCGGCGGCGCGGGCCGGCCTGCGCTCGGGCGACGTCATCACCGGCGTGAACGGGCAGCGCGTGGTGGCCTCGGGCGACCTGCCGGCCATCATCGGCATGGCGCGGCCGGGCGAATCGGTGCGGCTGGACGTGTGGCGCGGCGGCAAGCCGCAGACGCTAACGGCGCAACTCGGCAACGCCCAGGGCCAGGCCCAGGCCGTGACGGCAGCGCCCGCCGGCCAGGGCAAGCTGGGGCTGGCGCTGCGCCCCTTGCAGCCGCAGGAGAAGGCAGCCGCCCAGGTCGCCGGCGGCCTGCTGGTGGAGCAGGCCAGCGGCGCCGCCGCACGCGCCGGCGTGCAGCCGGGCGACGTGGTCGTCTCGGTCAACGGCCAGCCGGTGAAGGACGTCGCGCAGGTGCGCGGCATCGTCGCCCAGGCCGACAAGTCGGTGGCGCTGTTGATTCGGCGTGACGGGCAGCAGCTGTTCGTGCCCATGCGCGTGGGTTGACAGGTATTGATGGGGGAGTATGTGTCTCTGGCGCCCGTCAGTCGGGAGCTGGCGGTCGAATGGGTGGGGAGTATTTGGATTTCCCCGCGTGTGCTGCCGATGGCAGGCACGGCGCCCGACCGTTACCGGCGCGCCTTGGGCGGCGCTGCGTACCCCAGGCACGCGCCCGCGTTCGGGCGGCCCTGGCATTCGCGGCGCAGGCGCGCGTCCTCGCTGCGCTGGCGCTGCGCCGGGGTCTGGCCGTCCACGTAGGTCACCTTGGGCTCCTTCGGCTGGCCGCGCTTGCCGCTGCGCGGCTTGGCATCGGCCGGCCCGGCGGCGAGGGCCAGGCACAGCGCGCCGGCAGCCAGCGCCAGCCAGCGGGTGGACGGGGTCGACAACGCGGTCACGGTGCTCCTCATGGGGTTCTCCAGCATTTTGGGCCGCCGCGCGCGTGCCGGTTTTCGTGCGATGCTCGCGGCCTGCGCCATTAGATGAGCCCCGCCCACCATGCGTCAAGCCGTCCTCAACCTCGAAGAATCCAAGATCCGTGAAGTCGCCAACGCCGGCATGGGGCGTGCCGACGTGCTGCCGTTCTGGTTCGGCGAGAGCGACGAGGTCACGCCCGAGGCGATCCGCGCCGCCGGCATCGCCTCGCTGCAGGCGGGCGAAACCTTCTACTCGCACAACCTGGGCCTGCCCGCGCTGCGCGACGCCGTCGCCGCCTACACCAGCGCGCTGCACGGCGGCGTGGCCATCGACCGCATCGCCATCACCTCGGGCGGCGTCAATGCGCTCATCGTCGCCATGCAGGCGCTGATCGACGCCGGCGACGAGGTGGTCGCCGTGACCCCCGTGTGGCCCAACCTGACGGCGCAGCCGCGCATCCTGGGCGCGCGCCTGCGCTGCGTGGCACTGCAGCCGGACGCCGCAGGCGCCTGGCGGCTGGACCTGCCCGCGCTGCTGGCCGCCATCACGCCGGCCACGAAGATGCTGGTGGTCAATTCGCCCAACAACCCCACGGGCTGGACGCTCTCGAAAGCAGAGCAGCAGGCGATCCTGGAGCGCTGCCGCGCCACCGGCACCTGGATCCTGTCGGACGAGGTGTACGAGCGCCTGTACTACGCCGGCGACACCGCCAGCGGCGCGGCGCCCAGCTTTCTCGACATCGCCCGGCCCGACGACCGCCTGGTGGTGGTGCAGAGCTTCTCGAAAGCCTTCCTGATGACCGGCTGGCGCCTGGGCTACCTCGTGATGCCGCCCGACATGACGCCGCAGGTCGGCAAGCTGCTGGAGTTCAACACCTCGTGCGCGCCGGTGTTCGTGCAGCGCGCCGCCATGGTGGCGCTGGCGCAGACCGAGGCCATCACCCCGCGCATCGTGGCGCACCTGCAGCGCTGCCGCGACACGCTGGTGCCGCTGCTGCAGGCCGTGCCGGGCGTGCGCACCAGCGCCGCGCCGGGCGGCATGTACGCCTTTCTGCGCATCGAAGGGCAGGACGATTCGCTGTCGCTGGCCAAGCGCCTGGTGGCCGAGGCCGGCCTGGGCCTGGCGCCCGGCATCGCCTTCGGCCCCGAAGCCGAGGGCTGGCTGCGCTGGTGCTTTGCCTCGCAGGACGCGGCGCGGCTGGGGCAGGGCGTCGACCGGCTGCGCGCCTGGCTAGCCGCCCAGGCCTGAAGCGCCCGCGGCTTCGGCTGCCCCATTTCTTGCGCCGACCGCCCGCGCGCCCATGCCCCGGGCGTGCGTTGATGTGCGTTATTACCGCTGATTGGTTGCAAGCTTATGTCAAAAACGATATAATCCTTGGTTCCCCGGACGGGGCTGGCTGCTTTTTAAGTGGCCGCCGCGTTCGGGCCATCTTCCGCCTTTTTCTGCAAACCGCTTCGGTGTGAGCGCAGGCTTGTTGGGGCGGACTTTCGTTTCCGCGCGGGGGTTGTCAAAAGCCTCCGGTCAGCGGTTTCCGTGGCCGCCGCCGGCTTGTTCAGGCGGCGCGTCCTGTTTGCCACCTTGACCGTGGAGATGTGACATGCGCGTATTGCCTCACACCGATTCCCCTGTTCCCATTGTTTCGTCGCGTGCCTCGCTGCAGAGCGAACGCACCGTGCCGCGCCATGCGCCCGGCCTGCACCTGATCGGCGACCTGTACGGCTGCCGCGGCGATGCCGCCCTGATGACCGACGCCGCCAGGCTGGAGGCCTTCTGCAAGCAGGCCGTGGCCGACGCCGGCCTGACCACCGTGGGCAGCCTGTTCCACAGCTTCGGCGAAGGCGAGGGCGTGACCGGCGCCGTGGTGCTGGCCGAATCGCACCTGGCCCTGCACACCTGGCCGGAAGACGACTACGTCACGCTCGACGTCTACGTGTGCAGCTACAGCTGCGACAACTCGGCCAAGGCCGAGGCGCTGTTCGCCGCGCTGCAACAGGCCTTCCAGCCGACCGACCCGCACCTGCACCGGGTCGTGCGCGCATGAGCGCGCCCCACGACGCGGGCACGCCCGCCGGCGGCGGCGCCTTCGCCGTCGAGCAGCTCTCGCCCGACTTCGGCTTCTACGTGCGCACCACCGAACTGCTGGCCGAGGCGCGCTCGCCCGACCAGCACATCGAGATCGTGCAGACGCCGCTGTTCGGCCGCGCCATGCGCATCGACGGCTGCTTCATGACCAGCGAGCGCGACGAATTCTTCTACCACGAGCCCATGATCCACCTGCCCGCCATCACGCACGGCGACGTGCGCCAGGCGCTGGTGGTGGGCGGCGGCGACGGCGGTGCCGCGCACAACCTGCTGCGCTACCCGCAGATGCAGCGCGTGGTGCTGGCCGAACTCGACCGCGAAGTCATCGACATGGCGCGCCAATGGCTGCCCGCCGTGCACCGCGGCGCCTTCGACGATCCGCGCCTGGACATCCGCCTGGGCGACGGCCGCGCCTTCATCGAAGGCTGCGAGGCCCAGTTCGACCAGATCGTGCTCGACCTGACCGACCCCTTCGGCCCCGCCGTGGCGCTGTACACGCGCCAGTTCTACCGCGCCTGCCAGCGCGCGCTCAAGCCCGGCGGCGTCATCTCGCTGCACATCCAGTCGCCCATCCACCGCGGCGACACCATGGCGCGCATCGTCGCCTCGCTGCGCGGCGTGTTCGGCGTGGTGCGGCCGTACCTGCAATACGTGCCGCTGTACGGCACCCTGTGGGCCATGGCCATGGCCTCCGACAGCGCCGACCCGCTGGCCCTGCCCGCGGCCGAGGTCGATGCCCGCCTGGCGCGCGACGGGCTGACCGATTTGCAGCTCTACAGCGGCGCCACCCACCACGGCATACTGAGCCTGCCGCCCTTCGTGCAAGCGTTGCTGGCCGCGCCCGCCCAGCCGGTGGACGACGGCGACAGCCTGGACGAGCCCAGCCTGGCGCAGGCCGCCGGCGCGCTGCGACTGGTGGCCGGCTGACGCACGCCGCCGCCACGCGCAGCCGACCGCGCCAGGTTCGCCCGCCCCTACACGGCGCCGCCCCGCAGGGCGGGCGGCGCACTGTCCGGGGCAGGGGGGACTTCCAAGATTTTTTACATATCGAAAAACAGCTTTTGCGCCCATCCACCAAGCGCAAGCAGCTCTTTTTTCAATACCGGCATAACGCGCCAAATCGCTATCGCCTGTTTTGACGCCTGGCCGGGCAGCGGCCATTGCCGGCGCGCGTGCGGGCCTGGCTCGAGCTGCTGCACGCGCCGCTGCGCTGTCCCTGAGGTTCACGCGCTATAATCCTCAGGTTTTGCATCTTGCAGAACGCACGTGGCATGCAGTTCCGGCGCGCCACGCAAGTCAAACCATTTGGAACGAGGAATTTTTCAATGATCTCCAAAGAGAACAAGGCCACCGTGGTCGCCGACAACGCACGCGCCGCCGGCGACACGGGCAGCCCCGAAGTGCAAGTCGCCATCCTCACGGCCCGCATCAACGAGCTCACCCCCCACTTCAAGCAGCACGCCAAGGACCACCACGGCCGCCGCGGCCTGCTGCGCATGGTCAGCCGCCGCCGCAAGCTGCTCGACTACCTTAAGGGCAAGGATGCCGACCGCTACCTCGCCCTGATCCAGAAGCTGGGCCTGCGCAAGTAAGCGCCCATGCATGCCAAAACGCCTGACGCCGCATGTGGCTCAGGCGTTTTTGTCTTTTTTCAACCCGGAGCGACGGGCATTCAGAAGCTGAAGCTGTGTCATTCCACCAGCGGGGCGCCGGCGGCGCGCGTTGATGGAATGGCATCGTGTTCTGAGTGAAATCCGGCTCCAACGCAGGACCAGCTTGCGCAAGCAGCTACTATTAAAGGAGCAATCATGAGCCTGTTCAACAAAGTCACCAAGTCCTTCCAGTGGGGCGACAAGACCGTCGTCATGGAAACCGGCGAAATCGCCCGCCAGGCCAGCGGCGCCGTGCTGGTCGAGATCGACGGCACCGTGGTGCTGGCCACCGTGGCCGCCAGCAAGTCGGCCAAGCCGGGGCAGGACTTCTTCCCGCTCACCGTCGACTACATCGAGAAGACCTACGCCGCCGGCAAGATCCCCGGCAGCTTCTTCAAGCGCGAGGCCAAGCCGAGCGAGCTGGAGACGCTGACCAGCCGCCTGATCGACCGCCCGATCCGTCCGCTGTTCCCCGATGGCTTCTTCAACGAAGTGCACGTCGTCATCCACACGCTGTCGCTGAACCCCGAGGTCGATGCCGACATCGCCGCCATGATCGGCGTCAGCGCAGCGCTGTCGATCAGCGGCATCCCGTTCAACGGCCCCATCGGCGCCGCGCGCGTGGGCTACGTCAACGGTGAATACGTGCTGAACCCCGGCCCCACGGCGCGCAAGAACAGCAAGCTTGACCTGGTCGTGGCCGGCACCGAAGCCGCCGTGCTGATGGTCGAATCCGAGGCCGACCAGCTGAGCGAAGACGTGATGCTGGGCGGCGTGGTGTTCGGCCACGAGCAGGGCAAGATCGCCATCAACGCCATCCACGAGCTGGTGCGCGAAGCCGGCAAGCCGCTGTGGGCCGAGAACGGCACCTGGACGCCCGAGGCCAAGGACGAGGACTTCATCGCCAAGGTGAACGCCGCCGCTGAAGAGAAGCTGCGCGCCGCCTACCAGATTCGCAGCAAGCAGGCCCGCACGCAAGCCCTGCGCGAGGCCAATGCCGCCGTCAAGGCCGAGCTGGCCGCGCAAGGCGTCGAGTTCGACGCCGTCAAGCTCGACAACCTGCTGTTCGAGGCCGAGGCCCGCATCGTGCGCGGCCAGATTCTGGCCGGCGAGCCGCGCATCGACGGCCGCGACACGCGCACCGTGCGCCCCATCGAGATCCGCAACAGCGTGCTGCCGCGCACCCACGGCTCGGCGCTGTTCACGCGCGGCGAGACGCAGGCGCTGGTGGTCACCACGCTGGGCACCGAGCGCGATGCGCAGCGCATCGACGCGCTGGCCGGCGAGTTCGAGGACCGCTTCCTGTTCCACTACAACATGCCCCCCTTCGCCACCGGCGAGGCGGGCCGCATGGGCAGCACCAAGCGCCGCGAAGTCGGCCACGGCCGCCTGGCCAAGCGCGCGCTGATTCCGCTGCTGCCGGCCAAGGACGAGTTTCCGTACACCATCCGCGTGGTGTCGGAGATCACCGAATCCAACGGCTCCAGCTCGATGGCCTCCGTGTGCGGCGGCTGCCTGTCGATGATGGACGCCGGCGTGCCGATGAAGGCGCACGTGGCGGGCATCGCCATGGGCCTGATCAAGGAAGACAACCGCTTCGCCGTGCTGACCGACATCCTGGGCGATGAGGATCATCTGGGCGACATGGACTTCAAGGTGGCCGGCACCACCAGCGGCATCACCGCGCTGCAGATGGACATCAAGATCCAGGGCATCACCAAGGAGATCATGCAGGTCGCTCTGGCGCAGGCCAAGGAAGCGCGCATGCACATCCTGGGCAAGATGCAGGAGGCGATGGGCGAGGCCAAGACCGAGATCAGCGCCTACGCGCCCAAGCTGTACACGATGAAGATCAACCCCGAGAAGATCCGCGACGTGATCGGCAAGGGCGGCGCCACCATCCGCCAGCTGACGGAAGAAACCGGCTGCACCATCGACATCGCCGAGGACGGCACCATCACCATCGGCAGCACCGATGCCGCCAAGGCCGACGAGGCCCGCGCGCGCATCGAGGCCATCACGGCCGAGGCCGAGGTGGGCGCCGTGTACGAAGGCCCGATCACCAAGCTGCTGGAGTTCGGCGCGCTGGTCAACATCCTGCCCGGCAAGGACGGCCTGCTGCACATCAGCCAGATCGCGCACGAGCGCGTGGAGAAGGTCAGCGACTACCTGCAGGAAGGCCAGATCGTCAAGGTCAAGGTACTGGAGACCGACGACAAGGGCCGCATCAAGCTGTCGATGAAGGCGCTGCTGGATCGCCCGGCGCGTGAAGACGGCGGCAACGGCTACGGCGAGGACCGCCCGCCGCGCGAATACCGCGAGCGTGGCGACCGCCCGCCCCGTGGCGAGCGTGGTGATCGCGGCGACCGGGGTGATCGCGGCGACCGTGGTGACCGCGGCCCGCGTGAAGACCGTGGCGAGCGCCCCCCGCGTGCCGAGCGCGAGGAGCGCCCGGTGCCGGCCGAGAGCGCGGAGAGCCCCGAGCAGCAACAGCAGCAGTGATTTGCTGCGGTTTCCATAGCTGCTCGCGCTTGCTATACAAGGCCTGGAGGTTGATTTGACCATGAAATGCATCGAGATCCGCGAATACGGCGCACCCGAGGTATTGGTGCCCGCCGAGCGCGCCACTCCGGTGGCCGGCGCGGGCGAGGTGCTGATCCGCGTCAGCGCCTCCGGCGTCAACCGCCCCGACGTGCTGCAGCGCACCGGCAACTACCCGGTGCCGCCTGGCGCGTCCGATCTGCCGGGGCTGGAAGTGGCGGGTGTCATCGAATCCGGTGATGCCGGGGCGATGGCCGAAGCAGGGTTCAAGCCGGGCGACCGCGTGTGCGCGCTGGTGGCCGGCGGTGGCTACGCTGAGTATTGCGTGGCGCCCGTCGCGCAGTGCCTGCCGGTGCCGCAGGGTCTGAGCGATGTCGAGGCCGCCTCGCTGCCCGAGACCTTCTTCACCGTGTGGAGCAACGTGTTCGACCGCGGCCGCCTGCAGCAGGGCGAAACCCTGCTGGTGCAGGGCGGCACCAGCGGCATCGGCGTCACGGCCATCCAGATGGCCAAGGCCGCCGGCGCCACGGTGATCGTCACCGCGGGTTCGGATGAAAAATGTACCGCAGCCCTTGAACTGGGTGCGGATCACGCTATCAATTACAAAGCAACCGACTTTGCCGAGGAAGCCCGGAAGCTGACCGATGGGCAGGGTGTCGATGTCATCCTCGACATGGTGGCCGGCGACTACGTGAAGCGCGAGGTGGATTGCCTGGCCGAGGACGGGCGCCTCGTCATCATCGCCGTGCAGGGCGGCACCAAGGCCGACTTCAACGCCGGCCTGGTGCTGCGCCGGCGCCTGACCATCACCGGCAGCACGCTGCGCCCGCGGCCGGTGGCGTTCAAGGGAGCCATTGCGCAGGCGCTCAAAGCGCGGGTCTGGCCCTGGCTGGAGAACGGCACCATCAAGCCCGTGATCCACAGCGTGTTCCCGGCCACCGAGGCGGGCGATGGCCTGCCCAGCGGCGCGGCGCGCGCGCATGCGCTGATGCAGAGCAATCAGCACATCGGCAAGATCGTATTGACCTGGAACTGACATGAGCAAGAGAAAACTCATCGCCGGCAACTGGAAGATGAATGGCAGCCTGGCCGCCAACGAGGCCCTGGTGAAGGAGCTGCTGGCCGGCATCGGCCAGCCCGCGTGCGACGTGGTGGTCTGCCCGCCCGGCGTCTATGTCGCGCAGCTGCAGGGCCTGCTGGCGGGCTCGCCCATCGAACTGGGCGTGCAGAACGTGTCGACGCACGAGAATGGCCCCTTCACCGGCGACGTGTCGGCCGACATGCTGAAGGACTTCGGCGTGCGCTACGCCATCGTCGGGCACAGCGAGCGGCGCCTGCACCAGGCCGAGAGCGACGTGCACGTGGCCATCAAGGCCAAGCGCGCGCTGGCGGCGGGCATCACCCCCATCGTGTGCGTGGGCGAGACGCTGCGCGAGCGCGAGGAGGGTATGACCGAGTTCATCGTCAAGCGCCAGCTGGCCGCGGTGATCCACCTCAACGGCCACTGCACCAGCGAGATCGTGGTGGCCTACGAGCCCGTGTGGGCCATCGGCACCGGCAAGACCGCCACGCCCGAGCAGGCGCAGGCCGTGCACGCCGTGCTGCGTGCGCAGATCAAGGCCGCGACCGAGCACGCCGACCGCGTGCGCATCCTCTACGGCGGCAGCATGAACGCCGGCAACGCCGCCGAGCTGCTGGCGCAGCCCGACATCGACGGCGGCCTGATCGGCGGCGCAGCGCTCAAGGCCCCTGAATTCCTGAAGATTATTGGCGCTGCCGCTTGATGGGCGGGCGCCGGATGCTATTGATTTTGGAGTAAACAAGCATGAATTTCGTCTTGAACCTGGTGCTGGTGGCGCAGATCGTGTCGGCGCTGGCCATGGTCGGCCTGATCCTGATGCAGCACGGCAAGGGTGCCGACATGGGTGCGGCCTTCGGCAGTGGTGCATCGGGCAGTCTGTTCGGTGCCTCCGGCAGCGCCAACTTCCTGTCACGCGCCACGGCAGCGCTGGCGACGGTGTTCCTGGTCAGCACGCTGGCCCTGGCGTACTTCGGCTTCAGCGTGCGCAGCGCACCGGCCAGCGGCGGCAGCGTGCTGGATCGCGCACCGATCACGGCACCTGCGGGCGCCGCGTCGGCGCCGGTGCCCACGCCTGCGGGTGCTGCGGATGCGATCCCGTCGGGCGCTGCCACAACGCCGGCGCCCACGGCTTCGGCGGCTGCCGTGCCGCCGGCTTCGGCAGCCAGCGGTGCCGCGCAGATTCCAACCAAGTAAGCGCCCTGCAAGTTGATCTTGAAAACCACCGCCTCCCTCTGTAACGGGTGGTTTTTCAGGGTAAACTCCTAGGTGCTCTGGCAGCATGTCACGCTCACATCAAGTTCGCATGACAGCCGGAAAAATTCAGCCGTCGTGGTGAAATTGGTAGACACGCTATCTTGAGGGGGTAGTGGCGAAAGCTGTGCGAGTTCGAGTCTCGCCGACGGCACCAGACACAAGCGCCTGCAGGCACGCGCCAGCGCAGGCCATAACGACAAAGACGCCCGATGAATCTCGCCCAGTATCTTCCCGTTCTGCTCTTCATTCTGGTGGGCTTGGCTGTCGGGGCGCTCTGTCTGGGCATGGGCAACCTGCTGAAGCCGCACAAGGCCGACGCGGCCAAGAACTCGCCCTACGAGTGCGGCTTCGAGGCCTTCGAGGACGCGCGCATGAAGTTCGACGTGCGCTATTACCTCGTCGCCATCCTGTTCATCCTGTTCGATCTTGAAATCGCCTTCCTCTTCCCCTGGGCCGTCGCGCTCAAGGACGTGGGACTGGCCGGTTTCGTTGCCGTGCTGATTTTCCTGACGATCCTCGTGGTGGGGTTCGTGTACGAATGGAAAAAAGGCGCGCTTGATTGGGAGTGAGTCCTGGGGCGGCAGCGCCCCTGACAGGAAGTTTGCACATGAATGAACAGCTTCAGCAAAAGGGCTTTCTGCTCACCGGCGTCGACGCGGCGGTGAACTGGGCCAAGACCGGCTCGCTGTGGCCGGTCACTTTCGGCCTGGCCTGCTGCGCAGTGGAGATGATGCACGCCGCTGCGGCGCGCTACGACATCGCGCGCTTCGGCGCCGAAGTGTTCCGCGCCAGTCCGCGCCAGTCCGACCTGATGATCGTGGCCGGCACGCTGTGCAACAAGATGGCGCCGGCCCTGCGCAAGGTCTACGACCAGATGGCCGAGCCGCGCTGGGTGCTGAGCATGGGCTCGTGCGCCAATGGCGGCGGTTACTACCACTACAGCTACTCCGTGGTGCGCGGCTGCGACCGCATCGTGCCGGTGGATGTGTACGTGCCGGGTTGCCCGCCGACCGCGGAAGCCTTGCTGTACGGCATCATCCAATTGCAGCAGAAGGTGCGTCGCACCAACACCATCGCGAGGGTGTGAGCATGACCGAGATCGCAATTGCTCCCGAAGCCCTGAAAGACACGCTGGCGACCGCATTGGGTGCGCTGGCGCAGCACGTCAGCGTGGCGCTGGGCGAAGTGACCGTTACGGTGGCGCCCGCGCAGTACCACGAGGTCATGAAGACGCTGCGCGACGCCGCGGGTTGCCGCTTCGAGCAGCTCATCGACCTCTGCGGCGTCGATTACTCCACCTATGGAGACGGCCGCTGGGAAGGCCCGCGCTTTGCCGTCGTGTCGCATCTTCTGTCCGTCAGCCTGAACCAGCGCGTGCGCCTGCGGGTGTTCTGCGCCGACGACGACTTTCCGGTGGTGCAGTCGGTCAATGACCTCTGGAGTTCGGCCAACTGGTTCGAGCGCGAGGCGTTCGACCTGTACGGCATCATGTTCGAAGGCCACGCCGACCTGCGCCGCATCCTGACCGACTACGGTTTCATCGGCCACCCGTTCCGCAAGGACTTCCCGCTCTCTGGTCACGTGGAAATGCGCTACGACGCCGAGCGCCAGCGCGTGGTGTACGAGCCGGTGTCGATCGAGCCGCGAGAAGTCACGCCACGCGTGATCCGCGAAGACCATTACGGGGGGCTGCACTGAACGCGCGCTGTAGCGAGTTCGTCTTTGACCCATGGCTGAAATCAAGAACTACACCCTGAACTTCGGTCCGCAGCACCCGGCCGCGCACGGCGTGCTGCGTCTGGTGCTCGAACTCGATGGCGAGGTCGTGCAGCGTGCCGACCCGCACATCGGCCTGCTGCACCGCGCCACCGAGAAACTGGCCGAGCACAAGACCTTCATCCAGTCGCTGCCCTACATGGACCGGCTGGACTACTGCTCGATGATGTGCAACGAGCACGCGTACTGCCTGGCCATCGAGAAGCTGCTGGGCATCGAGGTGCCGATCCGTGCGCAGTACATCCGCGTGATGTTCTCCGAGATCACGCGCATCATGAACCACCTGATGTGGCTCGGCTCGCACGGCAACGATTGCGGTTCGTCCACCATGCTGATCTACACCTTCCGCGAGCGGGAGGATCTGTTCGACATGTACGAGGCGGTTTCGGGCGCGCGTATGCACGCGGCCTACTTCCGTCCCGGCGGCGTGTACCGCGACCTGCCGGAAACCATGCCGCAGTACAAGGCCAGCAAGCTGCGCAACGCCAAGGGCATGGAGCAGCTGAACGCCAACCGCCAGGGTTCACTGCTGGACTTCATCGAAGATTTCACCCGGCGCTTCCCCAAGTGCATCGATGAGTACGAGACGCTGTTCACCGACAACCGCATCTGGAAGCAGCGCACGGTAGGCATCGGCGTCGTGGCGGCCGAGCGTGCCCTGAATCTCGGCATGACCGGTCCCATGCTGCGTGGCTCGGGCATCGCCTGGGATCTGCGCAAGAAGCAGCCCTACGACGTGTACGATCAGATGGACTTCGACATCCCGGTCGGCAAGACCGGTGACAGCTACGACCGTTATCTGGTGCGCGTGCAGGAGATGCGGCAATCCAACCGCATCATTCAGCAGTGCGCGAACTGGTTGCGTGCCAACCCCGGTCCGGTGATCGTCGACAACTACAAGGTCGCGCCGCCTTCGCGTGAGTCGATGAAGACCAACATGGAAGAGCTGATCCACCACTTCAAGCTCTTCACTGAAGGCATGCACGTGCCGGAGGGCGAAGCCTATGCTGCGGTCGAGCATCCGAAGGGCGAATTCGGCATCTACCTGATCAGCGACGGTGCCAACAAGCCTTACCGCATGAAGATCCGGCCGCCGGGGTTTGTGCACCTGTCCACGCTGGACGAACTGGCCAAGGGCCACATGCTGGCCGACGCCGTGGCCATCATCGGCACGCTGGATATCGTGTTTGGAGAGATCGATCGATGAGCACCGCCGTCGCAACCGCCGCTGCGGCTCCCCTGTCAGATGCTACGCTGGCGCGTTTTGCCCGCGAGGTCGCCAAGTACCCCGCCGAGCAGAAGCAGTCGGCCGTGATGGCGTGTCTGGCCATCGTGCAGCAGGAGCAGGGCTGGGTCAGTTCCGAAAGCGAGAAGGCCGTGGCCGAATACCTGGGCATGCCGCCCATGGCCGTGCATGAGGTCACGACCTTCTACAACATGTACAACCAGAAGCCGGTGGGCCGCTTCAAGCTTGCCGTGTGCACCAATGCGCCGTGCATGTTTGCGGGCGGACCCGAGGCCTTGAAGCACCTGTGCGACAAGCTGGGCATCGAGCCTTATGGCACCACGGCCGATGGTCAGTTCACCGTTCAACCCTGCGAATGCCTGGGTGCGTGCGGGGATGCGCCGGTGATGCTGGTGAACGACCGCAACATGTGCAGCTTCATGTCCAACGACAAGCTGGATCAACTGGTCGATGGCCTGCGCCGGGCGGAGGACTGAACCCATGGCACGTGTGCAAGACATCCTCGCGCAGTTCCAGGCCAAGGGCGTGGAAACCTGCTTTCATGGCCGCCATATCGATCCCCAGATCTACGCTGGCTTGAATGGCAGCAACTGGGGCTTGAAGGACTACGAGGCGCGCGGTGGCTACCAGGCGCTGCGCAAGATCCTAGGCCAGGATGGCGGTGCCGGCATGACGCAGGATGAAGTGATTGCCGAACTGAAGGCATCCAGCCTGCGCGGTCGCGGTGGCGCGGGCTTCCCGACTGGCCTCAAGTGGAGCTTCATGCCGCGCAACTTTCCCGGCCAGAAGTACCTGGTGTGCAACTCGGACGAGGGCGAGCCGGGCACCTTCAAGGACCGCGACATCCTCATGCACAACCCGCATGCGGTGATCGAGGGCATGGCCATCGCGGCCTACGCCATGGGCGCCAGTGTGGGCTACAACTACATCCACGGTGAAATCTTCCAAGTCTACGAACGCTTCGAAGCCGCCATTGAGCAGGCGCGTGAAGCAGGCTACCTGGGCCGGGGCGTGATGGGCAGCAAGTTCGATTTCCAGCTCCACGCGCACCACGGTTTCGGTGCCTACATCTGCGGCGAGGAAACCGCGCTGCTGGAATCGCTGGAAGGCAAGAAGGGGCAGCCGCGCTTCAAGCCGCCGTTTCCGGCCAGTTTCGGCCTGTATGGCAAGCCGACCACCATCAACAACACCGAAACCTTCGCCGCCACGCCCTGGATCATCCGCAACGGTGGTCAGGCCTATCTGGAATGCGGCAAGCCGAACAACGGTGGCACCAAGATTTTCTCGATCCAGGGCGATGTGGAGCGTCCCGGCAACTACGAGATCCCCATGGGCACCCCGTTCGCCAAGCTGCTGGAGCTGGCCGGCGGCGTGCGCGGCGGCAAGACGCTGAAGGCGGTGATTCCGGGGGGTTCCTCGTCCCCGGTGCTGCCGGCCGACATCATCATGCAGTGCACGATGGACTACGACTCCATTGCCAAGGCCGGCTCGATGCTGGGCTCCGGCGCCGTGATGGTGATGGACGATTCGCGCGACATGGTCGAAACGCTGCAGCGCCTGTCGTACTTCTACATGCACGAATCGTGCGGTCAGTGCACACCCTGCCGGGAGGGTACGGGCTGGCTGTGGCGCATGGTGCACCGCATCCAGAACGGGCAGGGCCGGCCAGAGGATCTGGCCAAACTCGACAACGTGGCGGAAAACATCATGGGCCGCACCATCTGCGCCCTGGGTGACGCCGCAGCGATGCCGGTGCGTGCCATGCTGAAACATTTCCGGCACGAGTTCGCGGCCAAGATCGATGCTGCAATGAAGGCGGCCGCCTGATCGGATCGGACTGAGCAAATGGTTGAAATCGAAATCGACGGCAAGAAGGTGGAAGTGCCTGAAGGCAGCATGGTCATGCATGCAGCCGAGAAGGCTGGTACCTACATCCCGCACTTCTGCTATCACAAGAAGCTCTCCATCGCTGCCAATTGCCGCATGTGCCTGGTGGATGTGGAGAAGGCGCCCAAGCCCATGCCGGCCTGTGCTACGCCGGTGACGCAGGGCATGGTGGTGCACACGCAGACCGACAAGGCCGTGAAGGCGCAGAAGTCGGTGATGGAATTTCTGCTCATCAACCACCCGCTCGACTGCCCGATCTGCGACCAGGGCGGCGAATGCCAGCTTCAGGATCTGGCGGTGGGTTATGGCGCATCGGGGTCTCGCTACGGGGAAGAAAAGCGCGTGGTGTTCCACAAGGATGTGGGGCCGCTCATTTCGATGGAGGAAATGAGCCGCTGCATCCATTGCACCCGCTGTGTGCGCTTCGGCCAGGAGATTGCCGGCGTGATGGAGTTCGGCATGTCCCATCGCGGCGAGCACTCCGAGATCGAGACCTTCATCGGGCAGTCAGTGGATTCCGAGCTGTCGGGCAACATGATCGACATTTGCCCGGTCGGCGCACTGACCAGCAAGCCGTTCCGCTACAGCGCCCGCACCTGGGAGCTGTCGCGCCGCAAGAGCGTCAGCCCGCACGATTCGACCGGCACCAACCTGATCGTGCAGGTCAAGAGCAATCGGGTGATGCGCGTCGTGCCGCTCGAGAACGAGGCCGTCAACGAGTGCTGGATCGCTGATCGCGACCGTTTCTCCTATGAGGCGCTGAATGGCGAGGAGCGCCTGACCAAGCCCATGCTCAAGCAGGGGGGTGCCTGGAAAGAGGTCGATTGGCGGACGGCGCTGGAGTACGTGGCCAACGGCCTGAATCAGGTCAAGGCGCAGCACGGCGCAGGGGCCATCGGTGCCCTGGTCAGTCCGCACAGCACCTTGGAAGAGCTGTATCTGGCCGGCACGCTGGTGCGCGGGCTCGGCAGTCAGAACATCGACCATCGGTTGCGCCACCAGGAGTTTGCGCCAACCGAAGGCATCCGCTGGTTGGGCATGCCCATCGCAGCGTTGTCCAAACTGCAGAGCGTGCTCGTCGTCGGCTCCAACCTGCGCAAGGACCATCCTCTGTTTGCACAGCGAATTCGGCAGGCAGCGCGCCACGGATGTGCAGTGAGTGCTATTACTTCCGAAGCGTTGCTGAAGACTGAAGGCGCCTGGGCCATGCCCTTGAGCGCCCACACGCTGGCAGAACCCGGAGAGTGGGTGCAACGGCTGGCGGACGTGGCTGCCGCGATGGCAGAGCAGAAAGGCGTTTCGGCGCCTGCTGCCGGCACATCGACCGACGCAGCCAAGGCCATCGTGCAGGCGCTCATGTCGGGCGAGCAGAAGGCGATCCTGCTGGGCAATGCGGCTGCACACCACCCCAAGGCATCGAGCCTGCTGGCACTGTGCCAATGGATCGGGGCGCAATCGGGTGCCGTGGTCGGTTATCTGACCGAGGCGGCGAACACCGTGGGGGCGCAGTTCGTCAAGGCGCTGCCGCAGGATGGTGGCCAGAACGCAGCACAGATGCTGGCGGGTGGTTTGAAAGCAGCCCTGTTTCTCAACTGTGAACCTGGCGCGGATACGGCGGGGCGGCCACTGTCGGGATGCGACATGGTGGTCACCTTGAGCCCGTTCAAGGCGAACCTGGATATCAGCGACGTGCTGCTGCCCATTGCGCCGTTCACTGAAACCTCCGGCACCTTCGTCAACGCGGAAGGACGCGTGCAGAGTTTCCACGCCGTGGTGCGTCCTCTGGGTGAGGCGCGCCCGGCCTGGAAGGTGCTGCGTGTGCTGGCCGACATGCTGGGCATCGCACAACCTGCTTACGACAGTTCGCAGGAAGTGCTCGCGCAGGCCCTCGGCGGTGCTGAACCGGACACCATTCCGACAGCGGTCCTGAGCAACCGGACGACTGCATCGATCGATGCAGGGCCGTCGTTCGTGGCTGGGGTGCCGGTCGGCATCTACCAGTTGGATGGCATCGTGCGCCGTGCGCCCTCGCTGCAATTGACGGCCGATGCACGAGAAGGAGCCGCAGCATGATCGACGCCTTCTACAACGGTGGCCTGCATCTCTTCAGCGGTGGCTGGTGGTCGGGCATCGCCTGGCCGGTGATCTGGAACCTCATCAAGATCGTGGTGGTGCTGCTGCCCTTGATGGGCGCCGTCGCCTACCTGACGCTGTGGGAGCGCAAGCTGCTGGGTTACATGCAGGTGCGTCACGGCCCGAACCGCACGGGGCCTTGGGGTCTGCTGCAACCCATTGCTGATGCAGTCAAGCTGCTCACCAAGGAAATCATTCGACCGACGGCTGCCAACAAGCCGCTGTTCTTCCTGGGGCCGCTGATGGCCATCATGCCGGCGCTGGCGGCGTGGGTGGTGATCCCGTTCGGCCCCGACATGGCGCTGGCCAACGTCAATGCCGGCTTGCTGCTGGTCATGGCCATCACGTCGATCGAGGTCTATGGTGTGATCATTGCGGGCTGGGCCTCCAACTCGAAATACGCGTTCCTCGGTGCGCTGCGCGCTTCGGCGCAAATGGTCAGTTACGAAATCGCCATGGGCTTCTGCTTCCTGGTGGTGCTGATGGTTTCGGGCAGCATGAACCTGACCGACATCGTGATGGCACAAGGGCAGGGCATGGCGGCCGACAAGGGCCTGGCCTTCCTGTCCTGGAACTGGTTGCCCCTGCTGCCCATCTTCGTCGTCTACCTGATCTCGGGTGTGGCCGAGACCAACCGCCATCCGTTCGACGTGGTGGAGGGCGAGGCCGAGATTGTGGCCGGTCACATGGTCGAGTATTCGGGCATGGGTTTTGCCACCTTCTTCCTGGCGGAATACGCGGCCATGTGGCTGGTGTCGATCCTGGCCGTGATCATGTTCCTGGGTGGCTGGCTGTCGCCCATCGACAGCGCTTTGTTCAACTGGGTGCCGGGCTGGATCTGGCTGGGCATCAAGACCTTTATCGTGGTGTCGATGTTCATCTGGATCCGTGCCACGTTCCCGCGCTTCCGTTACGACCAGATCATGCGCCTGGGCTGGAAGATCTTCATTCCCGTCACGCTGGTCTGGCTGCTCGTCGTGGGCTTCTGGATGCACAGCCCGTGGAACATCTGGCATTGAACGGAGGAGGAGTCATGGCTTCCGTAGCAGCATCACCTTTTTCGCTTCGCGACTTCTTCAAGAGCTTCATGCTCGTGGAACTGCTCAAGGGCATGGCCCTGACCGGTCGGTACGCCTTCAGCCGCAAGGTGACGATTCAGTTCCCGGAAGAGAAGACACCGCTGTCGCCGCGCTTTCGCGGCCTGCATGCGCTGCGCCGTTACGAAAACGGCGAAGAGCGCTGCATCGCCTGCAAGCTGTGCGAGGCGGTGTGTCCTGCCGTGGCCATCACCATCGAGGCCGGGCAGCGTGAAGACGGCTCGCGCCGCACGACACGTTACGACATCGATCTGACCAAGTGCATCTTCTGCGGTTTTTGCGAGGAAAGCTGCCCGGTGGATTCGATCGTCGAGACGCACATCCTCGAATACCACGGCGAGAAGCGCGGTGATCTGTATTTCACCAAGGACATGCTCCTGGCCGTTGGTGACCGGTACGAAACCGAGATCGCCGCTGCCAAGGCGGCCGACGCCAAGTACCGCTGAAGGCGAACAGACCAGACAAGACCATGGACGTCACCACCGCCTTTTTCTACCTGTTTGCACTCGTGCTGCTGTTTGCGGCATTCCGGGTGGTCACCGCGCGCAACCCCGTGCATGCGGTGCTGTTTCTGATGCTGGCCTTCTCGCAGGCCGCCGGCATCTGGCTGCTGCTCAAGGCCGAGTTCCTTGCCATCACGCTGGTGCTGGTCTACCTGGGCGCGGTCATGGTGCTGTTCCTGTTCGTGGTGATGATGCTGGATATCCACATCGACAGCCTGCGGCAGGGGTTCTGGCGTCACTTTCCGCTGGCCCTGGTCATCGGTGCGTTGATTACCCTGGAGATGGCCGTGGTGCTGTTCGGCGGTTTCCGCATCAGCGAGGCGCCGACCGTGCCGGAAACCGTGACCAACGCGGCGGGCGAGGTGGTCCAGTATTCCAACACCAAGGCGCTGGGCACGCTGCTCTACAGCAAGTATCTGTACCCCGTGGAGATCGCGGCCGTGCTGCTGCTGATCGCCATGATCACCGCGATCGCGCTGACGCTGCGTGAGCGCAAGGACAGCAAGAAGATCGATCCCGCGCTCCAGGTCCGGGTTCGTGCGAGCGACCGGCTGGAGATGGTGAAGATCGAACCGACGCAGGCGCCCGTGCCTGTGGAGCCGCAGGCCGCCGCGCCCGCGGAGGAGGGCAAGCAATGACCTTGACGCTCGCGCACTTCCTGACGCTGGGTGCGATCCTGTTCGCGCTCTCGGTGGTCGGGATCTTCCTGAACCGCAAGAACATCATCGTGCTGCTGATGGCGATCGAGTTGATGCTGCTGGCCATCAACATGAACTTCGTCGCCTTCTCGCATTACCTGGGCGACATGCACGGGCAGGTGTTCGTGTTTTTCATCCTCACGGTGGCCGCTGCCGAGTCGGCCATCGGTCTTGCCATCCTGATGCTGCTGTTCCGCACCAAGTCCAGCATCAATGTGGATGAGCTCAATTCGCTGAAGGGCTAAAAGAACAATGAGTCAGACCCTTTCTGCCGCAACCCTGCTGACCGTGCCGCTGGCACCGCTGGCAGGATCGTTGCTGGCCGGTATCCTGGGCACTGCATTTGGTGGCAACCGCATTGGCCGCGCGGCTTCGCACGGGGCGACCATCCTGGGCGTGCTGGTGGCCTTCATCCTGTCGGCCCTGACCCTCCAGAGCGTGCTGGGCGGCGCCCATTTCAACCAGACCATCTACGAATGGATGACGGTGGGCAACCTGAAGATGGAGGTCGGCTTTCTGATCGACAGCCTGACCGCCACGATGATGTGCGTGGTGACCTTCGTGTCACTGATGGTGCACATCTACACCATCGGCTACATGGCCGAGGACGACGGCTACAACCGTTTCTTCTCCTACATCTCGCTGTTCACGTTCTCGATGCTCATGCTCGTCATGAGCAACAACTTCCTGCAGCTGTTCTTCGGCTGGGAGGCCGTGGGCCTGGTGTCCTATCTGCTGATCGGCTTCTGGTACAAGCGCGAGACGGCCGTCTTCGCCAACATGAAGGCCTTTCTGGTCAACCGCGTCGGCGACTTCGGTTTCATCCTCGGCATCGGGCTGATCGCGGCATTCGCCGGCACGCTCAACTACAGCGAGGTGTTCGCCAAGTCCGGCGAACTGGCGGCCATGGGCTTCCCGGGCACCGACTGGATGCTGATCACTGTCATCTGCATCGGCTTGTTCGTCGGTGCCATGGGCAAGTCCGCGCAGTTCCCGCTGCACGTGTGGCTGCCCGACTCGATGGAAGGCCCGACGCCGATCTCGGCACTGATTCACGCGGCGACCATGGTGACAGCCGGCATCTTCATGGTGGCGCGCATGTCGCCGCTGTTCGAGCTGTCCGACACTGCGCTCAACTTCATCCTGATCATCGGGGCGATCACTGCGCTGTTCATGGGCTTTCTGGGGATCATCCAGAACGACATCAAGCGCGTGGTGGCCTATTCCACGCTGTCGCAGCTGGGCTACATGACGGTGGCGCTGGGCGCTTCCGCCTATTCGGTGGCCGTGTTCCACCTGATGACGCACGCCTTCTTCAAGGCGCTGCTGTTCCTGGCGGCCGGCTCCGTGATCATCGGCATGCACCACAATCAGGACATCCGGTGGATGGGTGGCGTGCGCAAGTACATGCCCATCACCTGGATCACCTTCCTGCTCGGCTCGCTGGCGCTGATCGGCACACCGTTCTTCTCCGGCTTCTACTCCAAGGACGCCATCATCGAAGCGGTGCATGCGAGCACTCTTCCCGCTGCGGGCTTCGCCCACTTTGCCGTGCTGGCCGGCGTGTTCGTGACGGCCTTCTATTCGTTCCGCCTGTATTTCCTGGTGTTCCACGGGAAGGAGCGCTTTGACCAGAACCCGGACGCGCATCATGACGATCACGGCCACGGGCATGGCCACGACGAGAAGCCGCACGAATCTCCCTGGGTGGTCTGGCTGCCGCTGGTGCTGCTGGCGATTCCGTCCGTGGTCATCGGCGCCATGACCCTGATGCCGATGCTGTTCGGCGACTTCTTCAAGGGCGTGATCCATGTCGATGCGGCCCGCCATCCGGCGATGGCGGAACTGGCCGAGAAGATTCACGGCTGGGCGGCGATGGGCGTGCACGGCTTTGTCACGGCGCCGTTCTGGTTGGCGCTGGCGGGCGTGGTGGCGGCGTTCTACATGTACATGATCAATCCGGCGCTGCCGGCCGCCATCAAGCACATGTTCCAGCCGGTCTACACCGTGCTCGACAACAAGTACTACATGGACTGGTTCAACGAGAACGTCATTGCGCGCGGTGCACGCCTGCTGGGCACCGGTCTCTGGCAGGGCGGTGATCGTGCCCTGATCGATGGCGCCCTGGTCAATGGTTCCTGGAAGCTGGTGGGCTGGGTGTCGGGCATCGTGCGCCGGTTGCAGTCTGGCTACCTGTACCACTATGCGCTGGTGATGATTCTGGGCATCTTCGTGCTGATGACGTACTTCGTCTGGCTCAACAAGTAAGGAAGAGCGAGAACAAAATGGGTTGGTTGAGCCTTGCCATCTGGACGCCGATTGTTTTCGGCGCCGTGTTGCTGGCACTGGGCCGGGAGAGTCAGGCGCAGCTCGTGCGCTGGATCGCTCTCATCGGGTCGGTGATCAGCTTTCTGGTCACGATTCCGCTGTACACCGGTTTCAGACTCGGCACCGCCGAGATGCAGTTCGTCGAGAAGACGTCCTGGATCGAGCGTTTCAACGTGAACTACCACCTGGGTGTCGACGGCATTTCGGTCTGGTTCGTGCTGCTGACGGCCTTCATCACGATCATCGTCGTCATTGCCGGCTGGGAAGTGATCCAGCGCAAGGTCAACCAGTACATGGCGGCCTTCCTGATCCTGTCGGGCCTCATGGTCGGCGTGTTCGCGGCGCTCGACGGCGTGCTGTTCTACGTGTTCTTCGAGGCCACGCTGATCCCGATGTACCTGATCATCGGCATCTGGGGCGGCCCCAACAAGATCTACGCCGCGTTCAAGTTCTTCCTGTACACGCTGCTGGGTTCGCTGCTCACCCTGGTGGCCTTCATCTACCTGTACACGAGTTCGGGCGGCAGCTTCGATATCCTGACCTGGCACAAGCTGCCGCTGTCGGGCACGGCGCAGTCGCTGCTGTTCTTTGCGCTGTTCGCGGCCTTCGCGGTCAAGGTGCCGATGTGGCCGGTGCACACCTGGTTGCCGGACGTGCACGTCGAGGCACCGACGGGCGGCTCCGCCGTGTTGGCGGCCATCATGCTGAAGCTGGGTGCCTACGGTTTCCTGCGCTTCTCGCTGCCGATCCTGCCCGATGCCTCGCGTGAATGGGCCTGGCTGATGATCGCGCTGTCGCTCATCGCCGTGATCTACGTCGGCCTGGTGGCCCTGGTGCAGCAGGACATGAAGAAGCTGGTGGCCTATTCGTCGGTGGCGCACATGGGTTTCGTCACGCTGGGCTTCTTCGTCTTCAACGACCTGGGCATCACCGGTGGCCTGGTCCAGATGATCGCGCACGGCTTCGTCTCGGGTGCCATGTTCCTGTGCATCGGCGTGCTGTACGACCGCGTGCATTCGCGCGAGATCGCCAGCTACGGCGGCGTGATCAACACCATGCCGCGTTTCACCACGTTCGCGCTGCTGTTCGCCTTTGCCAACTGCGGCATGCCGGGCACGGCCGGCTTCGTGGGCGAATGGATGGTGATCCTGGCGTCGGTGAAGGCCAATTTCTGGCTCGGCCTGCTGGCAGCCACGGCGTTGATCACCGGCGCCGCCTACACGCTGTGGATGTTCAAGCGCGTCTATCTGGGTCCGGTCGCCAACGACGACGTGCGCCAGCTCAAGGACATCAATGGCCGTGAATTCCTGATGCTGGCGGTGCTGGCCGTCGCCGTGCTGTGGATGGGCCTGTATCCCAAACCGATGACCGACGTGATGGATGCGTCGGTGGCCAACCTGCTCAAGCAAGTGGCGGTATCCAAGCTGAATTGAGGACGTGCAGATGATTGACAGATTCAGTTGGATCGCCATTTATCCGGAGATCGTGCTCCTGGTGATGGCGTGCGTGATCGCGCTGACCGACCTGCTCGACAAGAGCCAGCGCCGCATGGGCGCCTACATCCTGTCGGTGCTCACCTTGCTGGCCGTGGCTGGCCTGACCGCCACGTATGCCATCGGCGGGCAGACCATCTACGGCTTCGAGGGCATGGTGGTCAGCGACCCCATGGCCAATTGGCTGAAGTGCTTTGCCGCCTTGGCGGTGCTGGTGACCTTTGTCTACGGCCGCACCTACGTGGTCGAGCGCGGCATGCTGCGCGGTGGCGAATGGTATGTGCTCAGCCTGCTGTCGTTGCTGGGCGGCTTCGTGCTGATCTCGGCCAACAACTTCATCCTGATCTACCTCGGGCTCGAGTGCCTGACGCTGTCCGGCTATGCCCTGGTGGCGCTGCGCCGCGACCACGGCACCGCGGTCGAGGCGGCGATGAAATACTTCGTGCTGGGCGCCATGGCGTCGGGTTTCCTGCTCTACGGCCTGTCGATGCTGTACGGCGCCACCGGCACGCTCGACATCGCCGGCGTCTTCAAGGCCGTGGCGTCGGGCCAGATCAAGCAGCAGGTGCTGGTGTTCGGGCTGGTGTTCATCGTCGCAGGCCTGGCGTTCAAGTTCGGTGCCGTGCCGTTCCACATGTGGATCCCGGACGTCTACCAGGGCGCGCCCACGGCCTCCACGCTGATGATCGGGGCCGCGCCCAAGCTGGCGGCCTTCGCCATGGCCATCCGCCTGCTGGTCGAGGGGTTGCTGCCGCTGGCGTTCGACTGGCAGCAGATGCTGGGCCTGCTGGCGATCGCCTCGCTGTTGATCGGCAACCTGGCCGCCATCGCGCAGACCAACCTCAAGCGCATGCTGGCCTATTCCACCATCTCGCAGATGGGCTTCGTGCTGCTGGGCCTGATGGCGGGCGTGGTCAACGGCAATGCGCTGGCGGCGGCCAACGCCTACAGCTCGGCCATGTTCTACATCGTCACCTACGTGTTGACCACGCTGGTGAGCTTCGGCGTCATCCTGCTGCTGTCGCGCGAAGGCTTCGAGAGCGAGGAGATCGCCGACTTTGCCGGCCTGAACCAGCGCAGCCCGCTGTATGCCGGCATCATGGCCATCTGCCTGTTCTCGCTGGCGGGCCTGCCGCCGCTGGTGGGCTTCCAGGCCAAGCTGTCGGTGCTGCAGGCGCTGGTCAGCACCGGGCTGGCAGCGTACATCGCGCTGGCGGTGTTCGCGGTGATCATGTCGCTGATCGGTGCCTTCTATTACCTGCGCGTCATCAAGGTCATGTACTTCGACGACGCAGCCATCGACGCACCGATCCAGGCGCCGCTCGACATGCGGGCCGTGCTGTCGCTCAACGGCGCGCTGCTGCTGGTGTTGGGCATTCTGCCGGGTGCGCTGATGGCGCTGTGCGCCAAGGCCATCGTGCAGATGCTGGCGACCTGACGGCATGTCGCAGAACCTGTCCATCTGGCTGCTGATCGGGCTGGCTGCCATTGCCGCCAACCTGCCGTTCATCAACCAGCGCCTGATGACCGTGGTGCCGCTGCGCACGCCGGTCAAGTCGCTGGCGTGGCGGCTGGCCGAGCTGGTGGTGTGGTACTTCATCGTCGGCGGCGTCGGCATGGCGCTCGAAAAGTCGATGGGGCAGAACTACCCGCAGGGTTGGGAGTTCTATGCCGTCACGGCCTCGCTGTTCCTGACCCTGGCGTTCCCCGGATTCGTTTACCGCTATCTGGCGCGGCGCCGCGCCTGACATGAGCAAGCTGGCGGAACAGCGGGTGGACAGCCAGGAGCTGTTCAAGGGCGGCTTCCTGCACGCCTTCCGCGACCAGGTGCGCCTGCCCAATGGCCAGCTCACGCAGCGCGAATACGTGGTGCACCCCGGCGCGGTGATGATCGTGCCCTTGCTGGAAGCGGCCGATGGCGCCATGCAGCTGGTGCTGGAGCGCCAGTACCGCTACCCGGTGCAGCAGGAGATCATCGAGTTCCCGGCCGGCAAGCTCGACCCTGGCGAAGACACCTTGGCCTGTGCCCAGCGCGAGCTGCGCGAGGAAACCGGCTACACCGCCCGCGAATGGGCGCGTGCCGGCGTGCTGCACCCGGTGGTGTCGTATTCCACCGAGTTCATCGAGATCTGGTTCGCCCGCGGGCTGCAGCCGGGCGAACGGCGCCTGGACGAGGGCGAGTTCCTGGACGTGTTCACCGCCTCGGCCACGCAGTTGTACGACTGGTGCCGCGCCGGGCAGATCACCGACGCCAAGACGCTGATCGGCGCGCTGTGGCTGCAGAATGTGCAGAGCGGGGCCTGGCCGTTGGATTGGCAGGCCGCGGGCGCCGTGTGAGGGTGGACCGATGAAGGTGCTCGATCTGCAATGCACCCAGGGCCATGCGTTCGAGGGTTGGTTCTCGTCCGAGGACGATTTTCAGAGCCAGCTGGCGCGCCAGTTGGTCGAATGCCCGCTGTGTGGCGACCGGGCGGTGGCCAAGCTGCCCAGCGCGCCGCGCCTGAACCTGAGCGGCGCCGGCAGCGCGCCCGCTGCAGCCGAGGCGCACGCCGGAGCAGGGCGCAGCGCCAGCGATGCCGCCCCCGTGGCCGCCATGCCGCCGGCCGCACTGCAGGCCGCCTGGATGCACATGGTGCGGCGCGTGATGGCCAGCACCGAGGACGTGGGCGAGCGCTTTGCCGAAGAGGCGCGCAAGATGCACTACGGCGAATCGAAAGAGCGCGGCATCCGCGGCCAGGCCACGCCGGCGCAGACCGAGGAACTCCTGGACGAAGGCATCGCCGTCATGCCGCTGCCGATTCCGGCCGGCTTCAAGAACACCTTGCAATAGTTTTGATAGCTGCTTGCTCTTGATATACAAAGATTTCAGTATGAAATCATTCTGAAATCAAGGTATAGCAGGCGCAAGCAGCTATCAATATGAAAGCGACCGGGCGCTGCCAGCTTCAGGGCAACAACCCCTCAGGCGCAGGCCGGCGCGTTGACGATGGCGCGCAGTGCCTCGGTGTCCAGGATGCGCACGTGGCGCTGCTTGACCTCGACGATGCCTTCCTCGGCGAACTTCGAGAAGGTGCGGCTCACCGTCTCCAGCTTCAGGCCCAGGTAGCTGCCGATTTCCTCGCGCGTCATGCGCAGCACCAGCTCGCTCTGCGAGAAGCCGCGCGCATGCAGCCGCTGCACCAGGTTCAGCAGAAAGGCGGCCAGGCGCTCCTCGGCGCGCATGCTGCCCAGCAGCAGCATCACGCCGTGCTCGCGCACGATCTCGCGGCTCATGATCTTGTGCACGTGGCTTTGCAGCGCCGGCACTTCGCGCGACAGCTCCTCGATGCGGTCGTAGGGCATCACGCACACCTCGGCGTCTTCCAGCGCCACGGCGTCGCAGCTGTGGCGGTCGGCCACGATGCCGTCCAGGCCGATGATCTCGCCCGCCATCTGAAAGCCCGTCACCTGGTCGCGCCCGTCGGCCGTGGCCACACAGGTCTTGAAGAAGCCGGTGCGGATGGCGTACAGCGCGTTGAAGCGGTCGCCGTTGGAGAACAGCGCCGCGCCGCGCTTGATCTTGCGGCGCGTGGCCACCAGGTCGTCCAGACGCCCGATGTCCGACTCCGACAGGCCCATCGGCATGCACAGCTCGCGCAGATTGCAGTTGGAACAGGCTACGCGGATGGTCTGGGGTGTCATGTAAGGCGAAGGAATCGGGGGTGACGGATGGCAACGGCACAGGCATTTTAGGCGAGGGTGGCGCCAGGCGGCCGCGGCCTTGATCCAGCACAAATCCCGACGATTCAGCTCGGTTAAATTGATCGTCGTCAAGGAAACGGGTCGCGCTCCCGGCGACAGTTGGCTTTGCTAGTCAAAGGAAGTCCGATGCAAGCCATCACCACCGAACTGCTCACCAAATTCGACGTGCCCGGGCCGCGCTACACCTCGTACCCGACGGCGGACCGCTTCGTCGAGGCGTTCGGCGAGGCCGATTACATCCAGGCGCTGGAGCAGCGCCGCGCCGGCCCGGCCGCCATGGCGCTGCCGCTGTCGCTGTACGTGCACATTCCGTTCTGCGAATCGCTGTGCTACTACTGCGCCTGCAACAAGATCATCACCAAGCACCACGACCGCAGCGCGCCCTACCTGCGCTACCTGAGCCGCGAGGTGGACCTGCACGTGGCGCGCATCGGCGCCGGCCAGGCCGTCAGCCAGCTGCACCTGGGCGGCGGCACGCCCACCTTCTTCAGCGACGACGAACTCAGCGAGCTGATGGCCATGCTGCGCCGCAACTTCAGCCTGGTGCCGGGCGGCGAGTATTCGATCGAGGTCGACCCGCGCACCGTCACGCCCGAGCGGCTGCGCCACCTGGCACAGCTCGGCTTCAACCGCCTGTCGTTCGGCGTGCAGGATTTCGACCCCATCGTGCAGAAGGCGGTGCACCGCATCCAGCCGGCCGAGCAGGTGTTTGCCCTGGTCGCCGCGGCGCGCGAGATCGGCTTCGAGTCGATCAACGTCGACCTGATCTACGGCCTGCCCAAGCAGACGCCCGAATCCTTCGACCGCACGCTGGCCCAGGTGGCCGAGCTGCGGCCCGACCGCATCGCGCTGTACGCCTACGCGCACCTGCCCGAGCGCTTCAAGCCGCAGCGGCGCATCATCGCCATCGACCTGCCGGGTGCACCCAACAAGGTGGCGATGCTGGCGCGCTCGCTGGCGGCGTTCGAGGCCGCGGGCTACGACTACATCGGCATGGACCACTTCGCGCTGCCCAACGACGCCCTGGCCGTGGCCAAGCGCCAGGGCCGGCTGCACCGCAACTTCCAGGGCTACAGCACGCAGCCCGATTGCGACCTGATCGGCCTGGGCGTGTCGGCCATTGGCAAGGTGGGCGCCACCTACAGCCAGAACGCCAAGTCGCTGGAGGAATACCAGGACCTGCTGGACCACGGCCATCTGCCCGTGGCGCGCGGGCTGGCCGTGTCGCGCGACGATTTGCTGCGGCGCTGCGTGATCATGGCGCTGATGTGCCAGGGCGAGGTGATGTTCGAATCGGCCGAGCTGGCGCACCTGATCGACTTCAGGAGCTACTTCGCCAGCGAGCTGGAAACCCTGCGCGGCATGCAGGACCAGGGCCTGGTGGAGTTGAGCGACACCGGCATCAAGGTCACGCCCATGGGCTGGTTCTTCGTGCGCGGCGTGGCCATGGTGTTCGACAAGTACCTGCAGGCCGACCGCACGCGGGCGCGCTTCTCCAAGATCCTCTGATCGTCCCCGCCCGGCCCGTGAAGGCGTCTGCGCATGACTTTGCGCAACGCCCTGCGGTGGCCGGCGCCCTTAGACTTGGGCCATGCAAACTTCTCTTCTGGTCACCGCGCTGCTGATGGGGCTGGCCGGTGGCCCGCACTGCATTGCCATGTGCGGCGCGGCCTGCGCCGGCATCGGGCAGGCGGCGGCGCCGCACAGCACGCGGGCCATCGGCACGTTCCAGCTGGGCCGCGTGATCGGCTACGGCGCCCTGGGCGGGCTGGCAGCGGCCACCATGCAGGGGCTGGGCTGGCTCACCGTGCAATCGGCCGCGCTGCGCCCGGTGTGGACCATGGTGCACGTGGCCGCCGTGCTGATGGGCCTGGCACTGGTGGTGCTGGCGCAGCAGCCCGTGTGGCTGGAAACGGGCGCGCGCCGCATCTGGACCAAGGTGCGTTCGGCCACGCAGTCGATGGGCCTGGCCGCGCCGCTGGGCCTGGGCGTGGCCTGGGCGCTGCTGCCCTGCGGGCTGCTGTATTCGGCGCTGATGGTGGCGGCACTGGCCGGCAGCGTGGCCGGTGGCGCGGCGGTGATGGCGGTGTTCGCCATCGGCTCGGGCGTGTCGCTGTGGGCCGGGCCGTGGCTGCTGCTGCGGCTGGGCAGCAACGGGCGCGGCGCCTGGAGCATGCGCATCGCCGGCCTGGCGCTGATGGCCGTCTCGGCCTGGGGCCTGTACATGGGCCTGGTGCACGACCAGGCGCCGTGGTGCGTCGTGCCTTGATGCAGAACGAAGAAAATGATAGCTGCTCGCGCTCGCTAATCGGCGATTTCAGGCATATTTGTGACTGAAATCGTTTATTGACGGGCGCAACCAGCTATCAAAATCATGGCACCCTGCAACGGCCGCACGCCGCTGCATCAGCCCGCCGTGGCACCCAGCCCCTTCATCAGCATGTAGCCCGCCAGCACGAACAGCACCAGCGCGAACACGCGCTTGAGCTTCTTCACCGGCAGCGCATGCGCCGCCTTGGCGCCCAGCGGCGCCATCAGCACGCTGCAGCTGGCGATGACCACCAGCGCCGGCAGCCACAGGTAGCCGAAGGCGTAGGGCGGCAGCCCCTCCAGCCGCTGCCCGGCGATGACGTAGCCCACCACGTTGGCCAGCGCAATCGGGAAGCCCAGCGCCGCGCTGGTGGCCACCGCGTTGTGAATGGCCACGTTGCACGAGGTCATGAACGGCACGCTGACGAAGCCGCCGCCCGCACCCACCAGGCCGGACAGAAAACCGATCACCCCGCCCGCGCCCAGCAGCCCTGGTGTGCCCGGCAACTGGCGCGTGGGCGCCGGCTTCTTGTCGAGGAACATCTGCGAGCCCGAGAACGCCACGAAGGCCGCGAACACGAAATACAGCGCCGCGCCCTTGAGCAGCGCGAACACGCCCAGGCTGGCCACCATGGCCCCCAGCACGATGCCCGGCGCCAGGCGCTTGACGATGTCCCAGCGCACCGCCCCCTTCTGGTGGTGCGCGCGCACGCTGCTGACCGAGGTGAAGATGATCGTCGCCATCGACGTCGCAATCGCCATCTTCACCGCCAGCCCCGGCTCCACACCGCGCCCGCTGAGAATGGCCGAGATGAACGGCACCATGATCATCCCGCCCCCGATGCCCAGCAGCCCGGCCAGAAAGCCAGTGACAAGGCCGAGCACGGCGAGCTGGACGACAAGAATAGGTTCGATGGGCATGGAGAGCGGGGAAGGAGGAGAAAAGCGAGCGACAGGCAAAAAAGAAAGCAGCGCTCAACAACACACGGTGGCTGATCAAAAAGACGGCGACGCCCAGAACCCCAAGAAATCAAATGGCCGCGGAGCAGGCCATGCAAGTGGCGCCGTGGCCGGGCTTGCACCGGCCACTGGCGTCGTCCCCCCGCTCGACAGGGGGGAAGGCGCGCCAGCGCCTCAGGGGGGAACGCCGAATTAGGTGTCTGCGAATGCCACCGGACCGTCATCCTGAACGCAGGGGTTCAGGTGGGCGAGGTCAACCTGATCCTGGGATCATCTGACGCGAGACGTTCACGCCGACCAGGCGATGTTCCAAGCCCGGGCTCATATGAGCATTGGTTCAAGGAAATATAAAGCCCGGCGTGCATTCACAGACAGGATGGATTTTACCCCCCTGAGGCGCTGGCGCGCCTTCCCCCCTGCTGCGCGGGGGGACGCAGCCAGCGGCCTGGCAAAGCCAGCGCAGCGGCTGCCGCGAGCACTCCTCCGCCTGCGGCGAAGTCGTACTTCTTGGTCGGCTTCAGAAGGAGGGGCGGATCGAAACAGGCCGCTTACAGCAGACGCCCGTCGTCACTCAGCGCCTCGTCCAGCCGGCCGAGCAGGGCGCCCAGGGTGGCTTGCTCGGCCACGCTCAGCGCGGGTGCATCACCGGATGCAGCTGCCGCGGCGTCGTCGGCGGGGGCCGCAGTGCGCTGCGGCTCGGTCAGCTCGAAGGCCATGTTCAGCGCCGCCAGCACGGCGATGCGGTCGCGCGCCTTGATCTTGCCGGCGTCGCGGATCTTGCACATGGCGGCGTCGACGCGTTGCACGGCCTGCTGCAGGCGCTCCTCGCCGCCCTCGGGGCAGCCTAGCAGGTAGCCCTGGCCCATGATCTTGACTTCGAGCTGCTTCATGCGGCGCCCTCCTTGTCGTCGCTGGCCGGCGCGGCGGCCACTGCAGCGGCGGCGGCAGGCAGGCGGTCGATCAGCGAATCGACCCGCGCACGCGCCGCCATGAGGCGCGACTTGAGGTTGTCGCGCTCGTGCGTCAGCGCCTGCACCTGCTGCGTCAGCAACTCGTTGGTGCGGCGCAGTTCCTCGTGGCGCACGAGCAGGCGTTCCACGCGCTCGGCAATCTGTTCGATCAGGGGTGGGTTCGTCATCGGGGCGCACTCGGGTCGGGATAGCCGGGGATTGTAGGCGGCGCCTGCAGGGCGGCGCTTACAATCACCGGCGTTGGTGCTCGCGCGCCGTGACTCTCACGGCCGCAGTTCAACGGGAAGCAGGAGGGCTTGCCGGTCACCTCCGACCGGTGCCTAACCTGCGCTGCCCCCGCAACGGTAAGCGGACGGCGCCCTGACGCAGCTCAGGCGCCGGCTCCAGCCTCACACCGCCACTGGTTCATCACACACGATGCCGGGAAGGCGAGGCGACACGGAGCAACCACCGCCAGCCCGGATACCGGCCAACGAGGAGGACCGCGCAGTGCCCGAGGAGGGCGGTGCGGGCCATGTTTGCCCCATACGCTGGCGGGGAAGCCGGCAGGGGCGCTCATCCGTGCTTCCGTCATGAAAAATACCTTGCTTCCGTTCCGGCCTGGCGTGCTGCCGCTGGCTTTGTCCTGCGCGTTCGCCGCAGCCTGGCCTGCCCATGCCCAGACGCCATCCGAATCCACCACGGTGGCTCAGGCCAGCGGCCCCAGCCTGCCCGAGACGGTGGTCACCGCCACGCGCGTGGCTCAGCCGCTGACCGACGTGCTGGCCGACGTCACCCTGATCGACCGCGAGCAGATCGAACAGAGCGGCGCGGTCAGCGTCTCCGATCTGCTGCAGCGCCAGCCGGGGCTGGAGCTGTCGCGCAACGGCGGCCCCGGCACCGCCACCAGCGTGTTCATGCGCGGTGCCGAAAACCGCTTCACCGCCGTCTACATCGATGGCGTGCGGGTCGATACGCAATCGGGCAGTGGCGGCGCGCCGTGGGAAGCGATTTCGCTCGGCCAGATCGAGCGCATCGAAATTGTGCGCGGCCCGGCGGCGGCGGTGTACGGCTCCGACGCCATTGCCGGCGTGATCCAGATTTTCACCCGCAAGGGCGAAGGGCCGTTCACGCCCTACGTCGGCGTGGGTGTGGGCAATCGCCGCACCGGCAAGCTGGAGGCAGGTTTCTCGGGCGCCAGCGGCGCCATCGACTATTCGCTCGGCGTCGAGCGCGCCGTGAGCCGCGGCTTCAACATCAAGTCCGACGGCAACCCCGACCGCGACGGCTACCGCCAGAGCGCCGCCAGCGGCCGGCTGGGCTGGAAGGTCAACGACGCGCACCGCGTCGACCTGAGCGGCACCGCCAGCGATATGGACGCGCAGTACGACGGCTTCGCGCCGGGCAACGACGACCATGCGCTGAATCGCCTGTACACGCTGGGCGGCACCTGGTCGGCGCAGTGGACGCGCAACTACAGCACCCGGCTGTCGGTCAGCGAATCGCGCCAGCGCTACGAAACTGTGCCCTCGCCCTACCTGACCAAGACCACGCTGCGCAATTACCTGCTGCACAACGAGTGGCGCCAGGGTGGCCACCTGGTCACCGCCGCCCTGGAGCGGCGCGAGGATCACCTGGTCAACGGCCCCATCGACCAGGGCCGCCACCAGAACGCCGTGGCCCTGGGCTATGGCTACAGCAGCGGCGCGCACACGCTGCAGGCCAACCTGCGCCACGACCGCGACAGCGAATTCGGCGGCCAGACCACCGGCGGGCTGGCCTACGGCTACGCCTTCGCGCCCGGATGGCGCGTGACCGGGGCGGTCGGCACGGCCTTCCGCGTGCCGACGCTGTACCAGCGCTTTTCCCAGTACGGCCAGCCCGGCCTGGAGCCGGAGAAAAGCCGCAACGTCGAGCTGGGCCTGCACTGGGCGCAGGCCGGCAGCGCCTTCGGCGTCACCGTCTACCGCAACCGCATCACCAACCTCATCAACTTCGGCGCGCCCGGACCGTGCAGCGACAGCTTCGGCTGCTACGAAAACACCGGCCGCGCCGTGCTGCAGGGCGTGACGGTGTCGGGCGCGCACAAGCTGGGCGGCGTCAACCTGTCGGGTTCGTTCGACTACCAGGATCCGCGCAACGACCTGACCGACAAGCTGCTGGCGCGCCGCGCCCAGCGCACCCTGAAACTCAATGCCGACACGCGCGTGACCACTGGCGCACTGAACTGGACCCTGGGCGCCGAGCTGCAAGGCGTCAGCCACCGCTGGGACAACGCCGCCAACACCAACCGCCTGGGCGGCTATGGCCTGGTCAACCTGTATGCCAGCACCACCATCGCGCGCGAATGGACGCTGCTGGCGCGCATCGACAACCTGACCGACAAGGACTATCAGACGGCCCGGGGTTACGACACGGCGGGCCGCACCTTCTACGTCGGCCTGAAATGGACGCCCAGGTAAACGCGTGCCCACGGGGCTGGCGTGCCCCTTCGGCACACCATGCCCCATCGTCAAGTTGTGTTCTTTAGCCGCGCACCATGGCCGATTGCCCCGCTCTCTTGATCACCGCTCCGGCCTCCGGCCAGGGCAAGACCACCGTCACAGCCGCGCTGGCGCGCATGCTGGCGCGGCGCGGCTGGCGCGTGCGGGTGTTCAAGTGCGGGCCGGACTTTCTGGACCCGTTCTGGCACCAGCTTGCCAGCGGCGCGCCGGTGCACAACGTCGACCTGTGGATGACCGGCGAGGCCGACATCCGCGCGCGCCTGCACGCCGCGGCTGGCGAGGCTGATGTGCTGTTGGTCGAAGGCGTGATGGGCCTGCACGACGGCACGCCCAGCGCGGCCGACCTGGCGCGCCGCTTCGGCCTGCCGGTGCTGGCCGTGGTGCAGGCCGGCGCCATGGCGCAGACGCTGGGCGCCGTCGTGCATGGCCTGCGCCACTACAAAAAGGATAGCAACGGGCGCCTGCCCTGGGCCGGCGTGCTGGCAAACGGCGTGGCCAGCGCCGGGCACGCGGCGCTGTTGCAGGGTGCGGTCGATCCGCCCGAGGGCTGGCTCGGCCACCTGCCGCGCAGCGCCGCCATGCAGCTGCCCGAGCGGCACCTGGGCCTGGTGGCCGCGCACGAACTGGGCCAGGATGCCGCGCTGGCGCGGCTGGACGCCGCCGCCGACCTGCTGGCCGCCACGCCGCTGGGCGCGCTGACGCTGGACGACTGGCGCGCGCGCTGGGCCGTGGCGTTTGCCGCGCCCGCCGCCGGCGATGCCGACGCCGTGCCGCCGCTGCTCGCCGGCCGCACCGTAGCCGTGGCGCGCGATGCGGCTTTTGCCTTCATCTACCCTGCCAACGTGGCCACGCTGCAGGCGCTGGGCGCGCGCGTGGTGTTCTTCTCGCCGCTGGCGGGCGATGCGTTGCCCGAATGCGACGCGCTGTGGCTGCCCGGCGGCTACCCCGAGCTGCACGCCGCCGCGCTGGCCGCGCGCTCTGATTTGCGGAGCGCCCTGCACAGGCACGCCGCCGACGGCAAGCCGATCTGGGCCGAATGCGGCGGCATGATGGCGCTGTTCGAAGAGCTGGTCACGGCGGACGGTGCCGCGCACGCAATGTGGGGCCTGCTGCCGGGTCGCACGACCATGCAGAAAAAGCTGGCCGGCCTGGGCATGCAGGCCTGGGCGGCTGCGGCCGACGCGCCGCCGCTGCGCGGCCACAGCTTTCACTATTCGGTGTGCGACACGCCTCTGGCGCCCGTGGGCCGCACCACGCCCGCGCCCGGCAGCGCGCGGCGCGAGGGCGAAGCCGTGTACGTGGGCGGCCCGCGCGGCGCCGTGCGCGGCAGCTATTTCCACGCCTGGCTGGCCTCCAGCCCGCGCGCGGCGGTGCGGCTTTTTTCAAGCGGCATCGGCGCCGGGTCGGCATGCAGCAAGGGCGATCAGCCATGAATGCAGGCCTGTTGGGGATGGCGGGCGGCCCGCAGCGCATCGTCTGCCTGACCGAGGAAACGACCGAGTGGCTCTACCTGCTGGGCGAGGAGCGCCGCATCGCCGGCATCAGTGGCTACACCGTGCGGCCGCGCCGCGCGCGCGACGAGAAGCCGAAGGTGAGCGCCTTCACCAGCGCCAAGCTCGACAAGATCCTCGCGCTCGAACCCGACCTGGTGCTGGGCTTTTCCGATATGCAGGCCGACATCGCCGCCGCGCTGATCCGTGCCGGCCTGCCGGTGATGGTGTTCAACCAGCGCAGCGTGGCGCAGATCGCCGACATGCTGGCGCAGCTGGCGGCGCTGGTTGGCGCCGCCGAACGCGGGCAGGCGCTCCTGCTTCAATTTGAGGAGCGTCTGGCGCTTATTCAGAAAGCGGTTCAGGCCCAATTCGCCCTTGGCAAGCGCCGCCCGCGCATCTACTTCGAGGAGTGGGACGAGCCGCCCATCAGCGGCATCCGCTGGGTGTCGGAGCTGATCGGCATCGCCGGCGGCGAGGACGTGTTTCCTGAACTCGCGGCCCAGCCGCTGGGCAAGGACCGCATCATTGCCAACCCGCTGGAGATCGTGCGGCGAGCGCCCGACATCATCGTCGGCTCGTGGTGCGGCAAGAAGTTTCGCCCCGAGAAGGTCGCCGCGCGCCCCGGCTGGCAGGACGTGCCCGCCGTGCGGCACGGCCAGCTGTTCGAGATCAAGTCCGCCGACATCCTGCAGCCCGGACCGGCGGCGCTGACCGATGGCGTCGAACAACTGCACCGCATCGTCACGCAATGGATGGACGCGCATGGCTGAAGCCCTGACGGTGGCGTGCAGCGAGCTCATCCTGGGCGGCCAGAAGAGCGGCAAATCGCGCCGGGCCGAAAACCTGGCCGCCGCTTGGCTGGCGCGGTCGCCTGATCACCGCGCGGTGCTGATCGCCACCGCCGAAGCGCACGACGACGAGATGCGCGCGCGCATTGCTCGCCACCAGCGCGAGCGCGCCGCGCGCGTGCCGGGCCTGCGCACGCTGGAGGCGCGGCACGACCTGCCCACCGCCATCGCCCAGGCCGGCGGCGCTGACACACTGCACATCGTCGATTGCCTCACGCTGTGGCTGACGCAACAGCTGATGCCGCTGGAGGATTCTGGACCGAATCGGCCGCCAGCGCCCGACTGGCGGGCGCAAACAGCTCTTTTTATCGAAGCAATCAGGGCCTGCCCCGGCCCCATCGTGCTGGTCGGCAACGAGATCGGCCTGGGCGTCATCCCGCTCGGGCGCGAGGTGCGCGCCTTCGTCGATGCGCTGGGCACGCTCAACCAGCAGGTGGCGGCGGCGTGCGAGCGCGTGACGCTGATGGCGGCCGGGCTGCCGCTGACGCTGAAAGGACAGCCATGAAAGCACCACCCATCTTCCGCCGCGCCGGTTTTTTCTCCCGCCCCCGCTGGGGGAGGGCCGGGGTGGGGGCGAATCCATCGACCACGCCCCACGGCGCGGCCCCCATCCCTGCCTTTCCCCAGGGGGGGAAGGAGGCACGCCGGCCCGCCCGCTGGCTGCTGGCCCTGCTGCTGTGGCCGCTCGCCCTGGCCGCGCACGCCTACGACATCCAGGACGACGCCGGCCAGACCACGCGCTTCGACGCGCCGCCGCGGCGCATCGTCAGCCTGCTGCCCTCGCTGACCGAAACCGTGTGCGCGCTCGATGCCTGCGACCGCCTGGTCGGCGTGGACCGCTATTCCAACTGGCCCGCCAGCGTGCAGAAGCTGCCGCAGGTGGGCGGCGGGCTGGATCCGAGCGTCGAGGCCATCGTGGCGCTGCGGCCCGATGTGGTGCTGATGGCCAACTCCTCGCGCGCCGGGGTGCGCCTGCGCGCGCTGGGGCTGAAGGTGGTGGCGCTGGAGCCCAAGACACGCGCCGACGTGGGCCGCGTCGTCGCTCGCCTGGGCAAGGTGCTGCAAGTGCCCGGCGCCGACGCGCTGATGCGCCAGATCGACGCCGGCGTGGCCGCTGCGGCGCAGTCGGTGCCGGCCGCCGCGCGCGGGCAGCGCGTGTACTTCGAGGTCAGCCCGTCGCCGCACGCGGCCGGGCACGGCAGCTTCATCGGCGAACTGCTGACCGAGCTGGGCCTGGGCAACATCATCGGGCCGGAGCAAGGGCCGTTTCCGCGCATCAACCCCGAGCTGGTGGTGCGCGCCGCGCCCGACCTCATCATGAGCAGCAGCCAGAGTGCCGCCGACATGCCGCGCCGCCCCGGCTGGGCCAGCCTGAAGGCGCTGCGCGACGGGCGCGTGTGCGTGTTCGACGCCGAGCACCGCAACATCCTGGTGCGCCCCGGACCGCGCATGCCCGAGGCGGCGCGCCTGATGGCCGATTGCGCGGCGAAATCGGTGGCTGCAAAAAAATGAGCAGCTTGCGCTTGCTGGGCAATGGCCGGGGCTTGATGGGACAGTTTTGCTGCCATGGGGGGAGGGTGGGGGCCGGCCACGCCACCTGCCGGCGCCGCCGCCCCTCACCCCAACCCTCTCCCCAGAGGGGTGAGAGTGCCATACCGCGGCGCTTGACGCTCCCTCTCTCCCTCTCCCGCCAGCGGGAGAGGGCCGGGGTGAGGGTGGCGCCCCTTGCCACCCCGAGAATCAAAAATTATAGCTGCACGCGCTTGACAGCAAAGGCCCAACGCCCGATTCCATGCCCAATGGCCAGCCGCGCAAAAGCCCAGCATCCATGACCGACGCCGCGCTGTCTTCTTCTGCGCCGCGCGCCGGCATGGCGCGCACCGCATGGCTGGCGCTCGCGCTGCTGGCGCTGGCGGTTTTCGGCCTGGCGCTGGGCGCCAGTGTGGGCAGCACGGGTTTCGACAGCGTGCTGCGTGCGCGCCACGACGCCGTGGCCTGGCAGATCGTGTGGGACATCCGCCTGCCGCGCACGCTGGGTGCCTGGCTGGCCGGCGCGCTGCTGGGGCTGGCCGGGGCGGTGGCGCAGGGGCTGTTCCGCAACCCGCTGGCCGATCCGTTTCTGCTGGGCAGCGCCTCGGGCGCGGCGCTGGCGGTGGCGATCGCGTTCGCCGTGATGGCCGCGGGGGGCGCCCACGGCGCAGCGCTGGCGCAGATGGCCTCGCCCTGGTTGGCCCGCCTGGGTCTGACCGGCGCCGCCTTCGTCGGCGCGCTGGGTGGCGTGCTGCTGGCGCTGGTGCTGGCGCAGGGCGTGCAGCAGACGCTGCGCTTGCTGCTGGCCGGCGTGGTGGTGGGCTACGTACTGGGCGCGGTGCGCGACCTGGTGCAACTGGCCGAGCCCGACATCCTGCAGGCCATGCAGGGCTTCACCCTGGGCGTGACCGGCTTCGTGGGCTGGAGCGCGGTGGGCCTGATGGCCGCCGTGCTGGCGCCGCTGATGCTCACCGCCTGGGCGCTGGCGCGCGTGCTCGACGGCCTGAGCCTGGGCGAATCCACCGCGCACAGCCTGGGCCTGCCGCTGGCGCCGATGCGCGCGCTGCTGATCGGCGTGCTGGCGCTGGGCACCGGCACGGCGGTGGCGCAGACCGGGCTGATCGGCTTCGTCGGCCTGGTGGCGCCGCACCTGGTGCGCGCCATGGCGCCCAGTACGCACGGGCCGCTGGTGCTGCTGAGCGCGCTGGCCGGCGGCCTGCTGCTGATGGCCGCCGACGTGGCCGCGCGCGTGGTCATCGCGCCGCAGGAGCTGCCGGTGGGCGTGTTGACGGCGGTGCTGGGCGGCATGTACCTGCTGTGGCTGATGCACCAGAGATCGCGATGACGGATTCGATCGCAGTCAGCGCACGGTCCACGGCCACCCGCATCGGCAAGGCCCTCATCCTGCATGGGATCGACGTGCGGATAGCCGCCGGCCGCTGGACCGCCATCGTCGGCCCCAACGGCGCCGGCAAATCGACCCTGCTGCGCGTGCTGGCCGGCCTGCTGCCGACCGATGGCACGGTGCAGTTGCACGGCCGGCCGCTGGCCGACTGGCCCGCACGCGAACGCGCCCGCCAGCTGGCCTGGCTGGGCCAGGCCGAAGGCGGCAGCGACGACTTGTCGGCCTACGACGTGGTCATGCTCGGGCGCCTGCCGCACCGCGCCTGGCTGGCGCCCGCCAGCGACGCCGACCACGCGGCCGTGCGGCAGGCGCTCGCGGCGATGCAGGTCGCGCACCTGCAGACGCGCCGCCTGGGCGAGTTGTCGGGCGGCGAGCGTCAGCGCGTGCTGCTGGCGCGCGCGCTGGCGGTGCAGGCGCCGCTGCTGCTGATGGACGAGCCGCTGGCCCACCTCGACCCGCCGCACCAGGCCGACTGGCTGGCCGTGGTGCGCGCGCAGGTGGCCGCCGGCGGCACCGTGGTCAGCGTGCTGCACGAGCTGGGCATGGCGCTGCAGGCCGATGAGCTGCTGATCGTCAAGGACGGTGGCATCGCGCATCATGGCCCTTGCGCCAGCCCCAGCACGCACCGCGCGCTGCAGGCCGCTTTCGACTGGCGCATCGGCGTCTATCAGGTGAAAGACCGCTGGGTGGCGCTGCCACGCCTGCCACAACCGGAGCACGAACATGCAGACTGAAACCCCGCCCACCGAAAAGCGCTACGACCGCCCCGAGGGCGAGCGCCGCGGCCTCGTCATCGTGAACACCGGCGACGGCAAGGGCAAGAGCACGGCCGCCTTCGGCCTGGCACTGCGCGCCTTCGGCCGCCAGCACGTGCACGGCAGGCAGGTGAAGATTTTCCAGTTCATGAAAGTGCCCACGGCGCGCTTTGGCGAGCACCGCATGTTCGAGCAGATTGGTTTGCCCATCGAAGGGCTGGGCGACGGCTTCAGCTGGAAGAGCAAGGATCTCGACCATTCGGCGCAACTGGCGCGCGACGGCTGGCAGCGGGCCAAGGCGGCGATCCTGGACGGCGAGCATTTCCTGGTGGTGCTCGACGAGATCACCTACCCGCTGATCTACGGCTGGCTGCCGCTGGACGATGTGCTGCAGACCCTGCAGCAGCGCCCCAAGGACGTGCACGTGTGCCTGACGGGCCGGCGTTGCCCGCAGGAGATCATCGACATCGCGGATACCGTGACCGAGATGACCATGGTCAAGCACGCCTTCAAGGCCGGCGTTCCGGCCCAGCGCGGCATCGAGGATTGAGGCCGGATTCCAGTCCGGTTCGACATCCCTGTTACTGGCATATACACTTGGCATCTACGTGCACGACAGGGGAATCTGATGACCGCGCAAGCCACCATTTTCATGAACAACCGTTCGCAAGCCGTGCGCCTGCCGGCTGAGATGCGCTTTGGCGACGACGTGAAAAAGCTGCGTGTGCGAGCCCTGGGCGCCGAGCGCATTCTGGCGCCCGCCGACCGGGTCTGGGACAGCTTCTTCCTGCACGAAGCACCGGCGGACGACGACTTCATGAACGAGCGTGTCGAGCAGCGCCCCGCCCAGCGCGAGGAGCTTTAACCCTAGAAACGGCAGTTGACCGCTAGACATCCTTGGGCAACCCGCATGAGCGCTGACTTCCTTGGCTTCGATCACGTTCACCCATTGGGCGAGCGCGCTATGCACCCGATCGCGCCACACTGGCCGCGCCATGCCGCGTTGCTCGTCCTTGCAGGCACGAGCCTGCCGCGTCCTCGCGTCTTGCCTGGCACGCCCATCACGGCACGCTCGGGCGCATCCAACTGCAGTTTCTAGGGTAACCATGCTGCGCCACATGCTCGACACGAATATCGTCATCTACGTCATCAAGCGCCGCCCGCCCGAGGCGCTGGCGCATTTCAACCGCCATGCCGATGGCCTGTGCATCAGCAGCATCACGCTGGCCGAGCTGTACCACGGCGCCGAAAAAAGCGCCCGCGTGGAGCACAACCTGCGCGTGGTCGAAAGCTTCGCGTCGCGGCTGGAGGTGCTGGCCTATGGCCCCAAGGCCGCCATGCACTACGGCCAGATTCGCACCGCGTTGGAGCGTGCGGGCCAGCCCATCAGCGAAAACGATCTGCACATCGCAGCCCACGCACGCAGCGAGGGCCTGACCCTGGTCACCCACAACCAGCGCGAATTCGCCCGCGTGCCGGCCTTGCTGCTGGACAACTGGATCGCTGCCGCATGAACCTGATCGAACACCATTACCCCACGCCGCTGGGCGACATGGTGGCGCTGTTCACGCCGCAGGGCCTCGCCCTGCTGGAGTTCAGCTGCGACACCAAGGGGCTGAGCCGCGAATGGCGCGATGTGGAGCGCCATGCGGGCGCGCTGGCGCAGGTGGGCGAGGATGCGCGCACGCGTGCGCTGGGCCAGCAGATCGATGCCTACTTCAGGGGTGAACTCAAGGATTTCGACGTGCCGCTCGACCTGGTCGGCACGCCGTTCCAGCAGAGCGTGTGGCAGGCGTTGCTGAATATCCCCTACGGCCAGACGCGCAGCTACGCCGAGCAGGCCGCCACCATCGGCCGGCCGACCGCCGTGCGCGCCGTGGCGGCCGCCAACGGGCAGAACAAGGTCTCCATCATCGTGCCGTGCCACCGCGTCATCGGCAGCAGCGGCCAGCTCACCGGCTACGGCGGCGGTCTGCCGCGCAAGCAGTGGTTGCTGGGCCTGGAGCGTGGCGAGACCGACTTGCTCCCTCTCCCGCCAGCGGGAGAGGGCGGGGGGTGAGGGTCTGGTTTTCTGATGGGGACGGTTGGGGCGGGTGGCGCCGCCGGCGCCTCACCCCAGCCCTCTCCCCAAAGGGGCGAGGGAGTAAAACCGATGCCCCGCGATAAACCGTGACAGCGCGCCCTGCAGCACGCGCGGCGTCATGCATTCAGTAGTTGTTGACTTCGAAAGGACACCGATGCCCCTCACCGCCACGACCCCGCCGCAACCCATCACCCTCCACAAGCGCGCCGCGCCCGCAGCGACCGCCGGCACCGAACGCTGGAGCGTCGAGCAGATCGAGGCGCTGCTGAACCTGCCCTTCACCGACCTGCTGTGGCAGGCCCAGAAAGTGCACCGCGCGCACCACGATCCGAACGAGGTCGAGCTGGCCACGCTGCTCAGCGTGAAAACCGGCGGTTGCCCCGAGGACTGCGGCTACTGCCCGCAGTCGGTGCATTACGACACCGGCGTGAAGGCCGAGAAGCTGATGGAAAGCGGCGCCGTGAAGCAGGCCGCCGAAGCCGCCAGGGCCGCGGGTGCCACGCGCTTCTGCATGGGCGCCGCCTGGCGCGCGCCCAAAGACCGCGACATCGACGCCGTGGCCGAACTGGTGCGCACCGTCAAGGATGTGGGTCTGGAAGCCTGCGTCACCCTCGGCATGCTGGCCGACGGGCAGGCGGAAAAGCTCAAGGCCGCCGGCCTCGACTACTACAACCACAACCTCGACTGCGCGCCCGACTTCTACGGCGAGATCATCAGCACGCGCGACTACCAGGACCGGCTCGACACGCTCGACCGCGTGCGCGGCGCGGGCGTCAAGGTGTGCTCGGGCGGCATCGTCGGCATGGGCGAATCGCGCCGCCAGCGCGCCGCGCTGATCGCGCAACTGGCCAACCTGCCCGAGGTGCCCGACAGCGTGCCCATCAACCACTTGGTCAAGGTCGAAGGCACGCCGCTGGCCGAACAGCCCGACCTGGACCCGTTCGAGTTCGTGCGCATGATCGCCGCCGCGCGCATCACCATGCCGAAGTCGCGCGTGCGCCTGTCGGCCGGCCGCCAGCAGCTGGGCGAGGCGGTGCAGGCGCTGTGCTTTCTGGCCGGCGCCAACAGCATCTTCTATGGCGAAAAGCTGCTCATCACCGGCAACCCCGAGGTGGCGGGCGACCGCGCGCTGTTCCAGCGCCTGGGCGTCAAGGGCAGGGCGGGCGTGCCGGGGATGGACGCGCTGCTGCCGGCCGGCTGAGGGCGCCACGCCATGAACATGGGCGACGAATGACGGGGAGTATGCCTGGTTAGCGCGCGTCAGTCGGGTGCTACAGCTGCTCTATATTGGGAGTATGTGCCCAGCCCTCGCTTGCATGACAAAGCGATGACAAGCCCATAGGTAGGCTTCCCAATGGGAACGCTGGCAGCTGTGCAAGCGCGGCGCGGCGCGGCGTCGGCGCCACCGGTGGCGTGATGGCAGCGCTGGGCGCCGGCAGCATCGCCGGGCCGATCGGCATCGGCCTGGTCGTGGTGTCGGTGGTTGGCCTGGGTATCTGGAACTCCGTCAAGGAGGCCAACAAGCACGAGCCCGGCAACGATGGCGGCGTCTCGACGCGATTCCTGCAGCACGCCGGCCTGTCGGAGTCCGCCGCCGCAGCACTCAACGACCAGAGCGGGGAGGGCTACAACGTGATGCCCATGCTGGCCCGGTATGCGCAGACCAAGGGCCTGGACCTGAACATACCCGCCGACCAGCAGAAGTTCGCCGACTGGACCCTGTCCTGGAACGAAATCAAGGCGACGCCGAGCGCGTGGCCTTTCTGTTCACGCTGTACCAGCGCATGACCAGCCTGCTGCCCGCCGCCGCCGCGCGGCGGCGACGCAAGAAGCGGTGAGCGCCTACGCGTCGGGGCGATGCGTGCCCATGCGGCAGGCGCTGCCGGGTTGGCACGCGCTCCGTTTGGATGCGGTGCGCCGCGCAGCTGGAACTGGCCACATACTCCCTATATAGATATCCGCCAGCGCCCGCCAGACAGGCGCTGAAGGCGCATACTCCCCAATTTTCAAGGATGGAACAGCGCAGGGCTGGCGGCCGCGCGCGGGCGCGGCTCGGCGTCAGCGCGGCGCGTCGTCCTCGCCGTCGTCATCCTCGTCGTCATCGTCATCGTCGTCCATGGCGAAGGCGATGGGCTGCTCGCTCAGCTCCTCGATCAGCGTGGCGCGGAACTGCGCCAGGTTGCGCGCCATGTCTTCGGGGGTCAGGGGTTCGTCGGTGTCGGCCTGCAGCAGCACGTCGGGCTGTTCGCCCAGGATGGCGTCGATCCAGCGGTCGGCCAGGTCGGCGGCCAGCAGGGTTTGGGTGGTGATGTCCATGTCGCGTTCTCCTTGGATGGTGCCCCCGGCGGGTTGCCTGGTGCCAGGCCATTCTGACGCGCTTGCCGAACAAGGGTGTGACAGGATGGGGCGGCTTGCGTCGCCAGGCGCTGGCGGCTATATTCGCTATTCGCAAATAGCGAATGAACGTCGCCCATGGCCGCTGGCAAATCCAACCCCCAACCCATGCTGCGCCCGCAGGATCTGCTGGTGCTGCTGCGCCTGGTGCTGCAGGATGGGCCGGCGCCGTCCTATGCAGCGCTGGCGGCCGAGCTGGGCCTGACGGCGTCGGAAACGCACGGCGCCGTGCAGCGCGCGGTGGCGGCCGGGCTGGCCTACATCGACCCGGAGGGCGGCCCGCGCGTGGTGCGCGAGGCGCTGCGCCTGTTTGTGCAGCACGGGGCGCGCTACTGCTTTGCACCGCTGCGCGGCGAGCTGACGCGCGGCCTGCCCACGGGCTATGCCGCGGCGCCGCTGGAGGGTCTGATCGTGGCGCCCGCCAGCGAGCCGCCGCCCGTCTGGCCCGACCCGCACGGCACGCGCCGTGGCATGACGCTGCACCCGCTGTACCCGAGCGTGCCCGAGGCGGCGCGGCGCAACCCGGCGCTGTACGAGCTGCTGGCGCTGTTCGATGCCGTGCGCGCCGGCAGCCCGCACGAGCGCGCGCTGGCGCTGCCGCTGATCGAGGAGCGCCTGCAGTCGTGAATCCGAACGACCCGAATGTGACCCTGCGGGCTCTGGCCGGCGGGGAGGGCGCGCCGTGATTGCATGGTGGTCCGTTGCCGGCGAACCCTGGGCCGTGCTGCTGGCCAGCGCTCCGGCGCTGGCCATCGCCATCGACCGCCTGCTGGGCGAGCCGCCCTTGCGCTGGCACCCGGTGGCATGGATGGGGCGCTGGCTGGCCTGGGCGGGCGAGCGGCTGGCGCCGCGCGTGGGTGAGGCGCGCGTGCTGTCGGATGCGCGCGTGTTCTGGTTCGCGGCGCTGTCGTGGTGCGCGGCGGCGGCGGCGTTTTTTGCCGTGGCCTGGCTGTTTCAGGGCTGGGTGCTGACGCAGCCGGCCTGGCTGGCGGCGCTGGCGCTGGGGCTGTTCTTGAAGCCGTTGCTGGCCTGGGCCATGCTGCACGACGAGGTGCTGGCGGTGGAGCGCGCGCTGGGCGAATCGCTGGACGCGGGCCGCGCGCAACTGGCGCGGCTGGTGAGTCGCGACGTGAGCGCGCTGTCGGCGCACCAGGTGCGCGAGAGCGCCATCGAGAGCCTGGCCGAGAACCTGAACGATTCGGTGGTGGCGCCGCTGTTCTGGTTCGTGCTGCTGGGGCTGCCGGGGGCGGTGCTGTTTCGCTTTGCCAACACGGCCGATGCCATGTGGGGCTACCCCGGCGTGCGCGGCGGGCGCGACTGGCAATGGGCCGGCAAGTGGGCGGCGCGTGCGGACGACGTGCTGGCCTGGGTGCCGGCGCGCATCACCGCGGCGCTGATCGCGCTGCCGGCCGGCCACACCGCCGGCCCGGGCCGCCTGTGGGTGGAGGCGGCGCGCACGCCATCGCCCAACGGCGGCTGGCCCATGGCGGCCATGGCGCTGGCCCTGCGCGTGCAGCTGCGCAAGCCGGGCATCTACACGTTGAACCCCGAAGGCCGCACGCCCGAGCCTGCCGACACGCTGCGCGCCTGCGCCATCGGATCGCGCACGGTGGGCGTGGCCACGCTGCTGGCGTGCGGGGCGTTGCTGGGGGTGTTGGTTTGAACGTGTGGCGGGCGATGGCGGGGTGCCGTAGGAGCGGCGGCAGCCGCGAAAAGGTGCCGTTATGCATGGGTGCGCTGATTCACGGCTGCCGCCGCTCCTACGACGGTTTTCAAGCGTTTTCGGGCTCCAGCGCCCGCCAGTCAAGCGCAGGCAGCTATGAATAACGAAGTGATGAGCCCGCCCACGCACGGCGGCCCCGACGCACTGGGCGTGCCGGCGCACGACTTGTCGACCAACGCCAATGCCTGCGGCCCCTACGCACCCGCCGTGCAGGCGCTGCGGGTGGCCGATGCGCGGCACTACCCCGACCCGGCCTACACCGCGCTCACCGTGCAGCTGGCGGCCTGGCACGGCGTGGCGCCGGCGCGCATCGTGCTGGCGGCCAGCGGCAGCGAGTTCATCCAGCGCATCAGCGTGGCCGTCGCCCTGCAGGCGCCGGGCGCGCGTGTCTGGCTGCCCGCGCACGCCTATGGCGACTACGCCCGCGCGGCGCAGGCGGCGGGGCTGGCGCGGGTGGACCATCCCACCGATGCCGCGCTGCTGTGGGCGTGCGACCCGTCCAGCCCGCTGGGCCAGCCGCACGCGGGCCTGGCCGATCAGGTGGCGGCGCTGCGGCGGGGGCAGGCGCTGGTGCTCGACCAGGCCTACGAGCCGCTGCGCCTGGCCGGTGCGCTGGCGCTGGACGCGGCGGCGCAGGACCGCGTGTGGCGCCTCGTCACCCCCAACAAGGCGCTGGGCCTGACGGGCGTGCGCGCGGCCTACGCGATTGCGCCGCGGGGTGCCGACGCGGCCTTGCTGGCGCGCCTGCACGCGCTGGCGCCTTCGTGGCCCGTGGGCGCGCACGGCGTGGCGCTGCTGCAAGCCTGGGCCACGGTGGATGCGCACGACTGGCTGCAGGACTGCCGCGCCACGCTGCGCGGCTGGAAGGCGCGCCAGATCGACTTGCTGCAAGCCGCCGGCTGGCGGGTGGCGGCCAGTGCTGCTAACTTTTTGGTAGCTGCTGGCGCAGATGGAGCGGGCGTTGAAGGTCGATTTGGCTTGAATCCGCTGTTGACTGCGCTGCGCGCGCAAGGCATCAAGCTGCGCGACTGCGCCAGCTTCGGCCTGCCCGGCAGGGTGCGCATGGCGGTGGTGGCGCCGGCGGTGCAGGATGCGTTGATGGCTGCGTTGGACGATGTGACTCGAAAGGACATGGCATGACCGCCCGCTGCATCATGGTGCTGGGCACGAGCAGTGGCGCGGGCAAGAGCTGGATCGCCACCGCGCTGTGCCGCCACTACGCCAACCAGGGCCTGAAGGTAGCGCCGTTCAAGGCGCAGAACATGAGCAACAACGCGCGCGTGGTGGCGGGGGGCGTGGCTCCCTCGTCCGCTGGGGGAGGGTGGGGGCTGGCAGCGCCACCTACGGGCGCCGCTGGCCCCTCACCCCAGCCCTCTCCCCAAAGGGGCGAGGGAGTGGGCCCCGCGCGTTTGGGCGGCGACATGGACTTGCTCCCTCTCCCGCCTGCGGGAGAAAGTATGGGTGAGGGCGCTCCCTCCCCCGTTGGGGGAGGGTTGGGGTGGGGGCCAGCTGCGCGTGCCGAGGGCGCCGGCGCCCCTCTGGGCGAGATCGGCTCAGCCCAGTACTTCCAGGCCCTGGCTGCGCGCGCCGAGCCCGACGTGCGCATGAACCCGCTGCTGCTCAAGCCCGAGGCCGACACGCGCAGCCAGGTGGTGCTGATGGGGCAGGTGAACTGCGAGCTGACCGACCTGCCCTGGCGCGGCCGCAGCGAGCGCGTGTGGCCGCACATCGCCGCCGCGCTGGATGCGCTGATCGCCGAAAACGATGTGGTGGTGATCGAAGGCGCCGGCTCGCCGGCCGAGATCAACCTGATGGCCAGCGACGTGGTGAACCTGCGCGTGGCGCGGCATGCCAACGCGCGCTGCCTGCTCGTGACTGACATCGACCGCGGCGGCGCCTTCGCGCACCTGTACGGCACCTGGGCGCTGCTGCCCGAGGATGATCGCGCGCGCATCGCCGGCTTCGTGCTGAACAAGTTCAGGGGTGACGCGGCGCTGCTGGCACCGGCGCCCGAGCAGTTGGAGGAGTTGACCGGCGTGCCCACCGTCGCCGTGGTGCCGATGCGTTTCGGGCACGGTTTGCCGGAGGAAGATGGCGTGTTCGATGACCGGGCCTGGCATGCTCCCTCCCCCAGTGGGGGAGGGTTGGGCTGGGGGCCGGCAGCGCCACCCATGGGCGCCGCTGGCCCCTCACCCCAAAGGGGCGAGGGAGTGGGCCCCGCGCGTTTGGGCGGCGACATGGACTTGCTCCCTCTCCCGCTGGCGGGAGAGGGCGGGGGTGAGGGCGCCCCCTCCCCCGCTGGGGGAGGGTTGGGGTGGGGGCAGACCGCGCCAGCCATCGGCGCCGCCGGCCCCTCACCCCAGCCCTCTCCCCAAAGGGGCGAGGGAGCCAGCCCGGCGCGCGTGCCTGGCTCCGTGGATTTCCTCCCTCTCCCGCTGGCGGGAGAGGGCCGGGGTGAGGGTGCCCCGCCCATCACCCACATCGCCATCGTCGCCACCCCCCGCATCAGCAACCTAGACGAATTCCAGCCGCTGAAGAACGTGCCCGGCGTCACGCTGAGCTGGGCGCGCACGCCCGCCGCGCTGCACGGCGCCGACACCATCGTGCTGCCCGGCAGCAAGGCCACCGCGGCCGATCTGGCCTGGCTGCGCGCGCAAGGGCTGGATGCCGCCATCGCCGCCCACGCCGCGACAGGCGGGCGCGTGCTGGGCGTCTGCGGCGGCCTGCAGATGCTGGGCGAGGCGTTGATCGACGTGCACGGCGTTGAAAGCCAGGGCAACGCCCCCGGCCTGGGCCTGCTGCCGCTGGTCACCAGCTTCGAGCCGCAGAAAACCGTGCGTCGGACCACGACGCGCTTTGGTGAACTGGCGGGCGCTTGGGGGGCGCTGTCGGGCGTGCCCGTGAGCGGCTACGAAATCCACAGCGGCCAGACCGCCCAGCACCCGGCCATGGCGGCCAAGGGCGACGTGGCGCGCGAAGTCATCCCCGGCCTGGCCTGGCAGAACGCCGCCGGCAACGTGATGGGCTGCTACCTGCACGGCCTGTTCGAGGACGCGGCGGTGCTGCGCGCGCTGTTCGGTGCGCGGGCGCCGTCGCTCGATGACGTGTTCGACCGCCTGGTCGATACGCTGGCGCAGGCCTGCGCCCCCGGCGTGCTCGACGCGCTGATCGCGCCCTGAAATTTCCTGTCATTCCCAAAGAAGCGATGTCCCTGAATCTCCCCCCTGTGCCCGACCTGCACGACCCCGCGCTCGCCGCCGCCCTGCGCCACAAGATCGACCGCAAGACCGTGCCCCACGGCGCCCTGGGCCGGCTGGCGGCCCTGGCCGAGCGGCTGGGCGCGATCCTGGGCACGACCGAGCCGCGCCTCGACAAGCCACAGCTGGTGGTGTTCGCCGCCGACCACGGCATCGCGGCGCGCGGCGTGTCGGCCTACCCGAGCGACGTGACGGGGCAGATGGTGGGCAACTTTGTGGCCGGCGGCGCGGCGGTGAGCGTGCTGGCGCGCCAGCACGGCATCGCGCAGACGGTGGTCGATTGCGGCGTGCGGCGCGACTTCGACGCCGCGCCGGGCCTGCACACCGCCAAGATTGCGCCCGGCACGGCGGATTGCTCCGTCGGCCCGGCGATGAGCGCCGCGCAATGCGGGCAGGCCCTGGCCAACGGCATCGAACTGGTGAAGGGGCTGCCCGGCAATGCGCTGCTGCTGGGCGAGATGGGCATCGGCAACACCAGCCCCGCGGCGCTGCTGACGGCGCGGCTGGGCGGCATCGACGTGGCCGAGGTGACGGGCGCCGGCACGGGGCTCGACGCGGCCGGCATCGCGCGCAAGACCGCGGTGCTGCGCGAGGCGCTGGCCGCCAACGCGGGCGCCACCGCGCCGCTGGCCGTGCTGGCCGCGCTGGGCGGCTTCGAGATCGCCACCATGGTGGGCAGCGTGTTGCAGGCCGCGAGCGAGCGGCGCGTGGTGGTGGTCGATGGCTTCATCGCCAGTGCCGCCGTGCTGGTGGCATCGAAGATCGCGCCGCACGTGCTGCAGCGCTGCGTGTTCGCGCACCGCAGCGACGAGCGCGGCCACGCGCGCCTGCTGCAATTGCTGGGGGCCGAGCCGCTGATCGACATGGGTCTGCGCGTGGGCGAGGGCAGCGGCGCGGCACTGGCCTGGCCGCTGCTGGTGAGCGCGTGCGCGATCCTGAACGAAATGGCCAGCTTCGAGTCGGCCGGTGTGTCGGACAAGGCCTGAGCGCGGCTACCATGCACGCGCCCGCCCCGGGCATGGAATGAGCCTGATGAAAAGAACGCTGAAACGAATCGGCCTCGGCCTGCTGCTGGTGGTGATCCTCGCCACCGCGGGCGTGTGGTTCAGCCTGGACAAGGAAACGCGCGGCCTGCTCGCCACCGTGCCCACCAACCGCGACCTGCTGTTCTGGAGCGTGCCGCAGCGCGATGCGGCCTTCCGCGCGCTGGACCGCATCCCGCTGCTGGCCAAGTGGCACACCATCGTGCCCGGCGCCAGCCCGCGGCCCTTGCCGCCCGGCCCGCCGCTGAAGCTGCCGCTGGACGTTGACGCCTACATGGCCGGCCAGCGCAGCGCGGCGCTGCTGATCGTGCAGGTCGGCCAGCTGCGGCTGGAGCGCTACGGCCTGGGCTTCGACGGCGACGGCCGCTGGACCAGCTTCTCGGTCGCCAAGTCGTTTACTTCCACCCTGGTCGGCGCGGCGCTGCGCGATGGCGCCATCAAAAGCATGGACGACAAGGTCAGTGCCTACGTGCCGGAGCTGAAGGGCTCGGCCTACGACGACGTGAGCGTGGCCCAGCTGCTCAGCATGACCTCGGGCGTGCAGTGGAACGAGGACTACGGCGACCCCCACTCCGACGTAGCCCGCTTCAACAACCACCAGCCCGAACCCGGCGCCGACGCGCTGCTGAGCTACCTGCGCCGCCTGCCACGCGCCGCGCCGCCCGGCACGCGCTGGAACTACAGCACCGGCGAGACCAATCTGATCGGCATCCTGGTCAGCCAGGCCACGGGCAAGCCGCTGGCGCAATACCTGCAGGAAAAGATCTGGCAACCCGCCGGCATGGCCGCGCCCGCCACCTGGCTGCTGAGCAAGACCGGCCGCGAGATCAGCGGCTGCTGCATTCAGGCGGCGCCGCGCGACTACGCGCGCTTTGGCCAGTTCATCCTGGAAGGCGCGCGGGTGAGCGGCGAGCCAGCCGCCGGGTCGCTCCCAGGGCCGGGTGCGGCTCCCTTGGGGGGCCGCACAGCAGGCGCCGCCGCGGAGCGTGGGGGCCTTCACTCGATCGTGCCCGAGGGCTGGCTCGAACAGGCCACGTACAAGCAGGCCGACATCGGCGTGCCCGGGCGCGGCTATGGCTACCAATGGTGGACGTATGACGACGGCAGCTTCAGCGCGCGCGGCATCTTCGGGCAGGGCATCTTCATCGATCCGAAGCGGCAACTGGTGATCGTCGCCAACGCCAACTGGGCCGGTGGCGCGCTCGACGCCACCGCCATGGCCGCGCGCGAGGCCTTCTACCGCGCGGTGCAGCAGGCGATCGATCAGGAAGCGGCAGGGCGCTGAAACGCGCCGTGTCCGAGCTGTCCAGCCCATGACCGCACTGCGTCACTTCCTGCTCGCCCTGCAGTTTTTCACCCGCATTCCGGTCACCGGGCGGCTGGCCGCGTGGGTGGGCTACAGCCCGGCCATGTTGCACGCCAGCAGCGCTCACTTTCCGGGCGTGGGCTGGGTGGTGGGCGGCGTGGCGGCGCTGGTGATGGCGGGCGCGCTGGCCTGGCTGCCGGCGGGGCCGCTGGGCGCGCTGGTGGCGGCCGTGCTGGCGACCATCGCCACGGTGTGGATCACCGGCGCCTTCCATGAGGACGGCCTGGCCGACACCGCCGACGGCCTGGGCGGCGGGCTGACGCGCGAGCGGGCGCTGGAGATCATGAAGGACTCGCGCATCGGCAGCTACGGCACCGTGGCGCTGCTGCTGGCCCTGGTGCTGAAGGTGGCGCTGCTGGCGCTGATCGCCCAGCGCGGCGCCTGGCCGGCGGCGGCGGCGCTGCTGGCCGCCCATGCGCTGTCGCGGCTGGCGCCGCTGGTGGTGATGCGTTCGCTGCCCTACGTGAGCGACGCCGCCCACGCCAAGGCCAAGCCCATCGCCGAGGCGGTGACGGGGCGCGGCTTCGGCATCGGGTGTTTGTGGTCGATTCCGGCGCTGGCGCTCATCTGGCAAGCGCAGGGTGCTCTTGGTCTGATAGCGTCGCTGCTGCTGTGGGCGGCGGCGCTGGCGTTCATGCTGCGGCTGCTGCGGCGGCGCCTGCAGGGCTTCACCGGCGACACGCTGGGGGCCACGCAGCAGGTGTGTGAACTGGCGCTGTACCTGGGCTTCGCGCTGGCATGGCCGTGATGCGCCAGGCCACGCTCTGGCTTGCGCGCCATGCGCCGGTGCTGGCCGAAAGTGGGCTGTGCTACGGCGCCACCGACTTGCGGGCCGACGACATCGAGACGCGCGCAGCGGCCGAGGCCCTGGCGGCGCGGCTGCCGCGAGGGCTCACCGTGCTGACCTCGCCGCTACAGCGTTGTGAGCGCCTCGCGCTGGCTCTGCAAGGGCTGCGGCCCGATCTGGTGCTGCAAACCGATGCCCGGCTGCGCGAGATGGACTTCGGCAGTTGGGAGGGCCGCCGCTGGGCCGACATTCCGCGCGCCGAATTCGACCGCTGGCTGGCCGGGTTTGCCGACACGCCACCGGCGGCGGGCGCCGAGACGGTGCGGGCACTGATGGAGCGCGTCGGCGCGGCGTGGGACGACTGGCGTGCCAGCGGGGCCGATGCGCTGTGGGTTACCCACGCCGGCGTGATGCGTGCGGCGCTGCTGCTGTCGCGCGGCGTGCGGGTGCCGGGCAGCGCGGCGGGCTGGCCGGCCGAGGCGCTGCCGTTCGGCGAGCTGATGGTTTTGCGCTCGGCGGGGTAGGGCGGCTTGGGCGCGCGGGCAGCGCGGGTGTCGTCGACGCGCTTCCCATCGCGGGCAAGCCCGCTCCCGACGGGTCAGGGTTGCATCGAAAGACAGTGGCATTAATGGGGGAGTATATGATTTCAGCGCCCATCACATCAGCGGCAGAGGCATGATGCATTGGGAGTATGTGGTGGAGCCGCTTTCGCAGGAGCGGCCTGGGCCGCGATGCGGCGCGTTCCCTCTGACCTGCTCCATCGCCGGCATCAAGTCGTCAACAAGCTTGCGCACCTCAGCGCGCAGCGCTAGCATCACTGGATGCAATCACAGTATTCTCTGTTCGCCGACGAGGCTGTGCAACTGGTGCACGACGCCGAAGGCGGCATCCGCTACCACCCGGCCTGCGTGCCCGAAGAGGTGGTGGCCGGCTGGTTTGCCGCATTGCTGCCGCTGGTGCCCTGGCGCAGCGAGCGGCGGCCGATGTACGACCGCATCGTCGATGTGCCGCGCCTGATGGCCAGCGTGGCCCTGAACGACCCCGAGCGCCCCGCCTGCATCGACGCCGCGCTGGCCGCCGTGCAGGCCGTGGCGCCGGCGCCTTACACGCGCGCCGGGCTCAACCTGTACCGCGACGGGCGCGACAGCGTGGCCATGCACAACGACCGCATCCACGACCTGGCGCCAGGCCAGCCCATCGCCATCCTGTCGCTGGGCGCGGCGCGCGACATGCTGATCAAGCCCAAGCGCGGGGGCAGTGCGCAGCGGGTGCGGCTGGCGCCGGGCAGCGTGCTGGTGATGAGCCACGCGGCGCAGCGCACGCACGACCACGGCATTCCCAAATGCAGCGCGCCGCTGGGGCCGCGCATCAGCCTGGCGTTCAGGGTGCGGGGGGTTCAGGGTGCCGGCGTTCCACCGGCGGGCGGCTGAGTCAGGCGGTCGCCGTGCGGCTCTGTTCCAGCAGGCCGACCGCCGCCATCAGCAGCGCGCGCACCTGCGCCCGGTCGCGCGCATCCAGCTGCAGCAGCGGTACGCGGCTGTGGGCGGGCACGTGGGGCGGGGGGATCAGGCAGTCGTCGTAGATGCTGAGGGGCCGGTCTGGCTGGCGGTCGGCATGCGTCACGCCCACCACCAGCGGCAGCGGCCGCTGGCCCAGGCGCTCGGCGATGTTGCGCATGTACAGGGCCAGGTCGCGCTCGGGGTGGGGCGCGGCGTGGTTGACGAGCACGATGGCCGCCTTGGCCTGCTCCAGCAGGATGTCCCACATGAAGTCGAAGCGGTCCTGGCCCGGCGCGCCGTACAGGCGCAGCTTGTCGTTGCCTGGCAGGTGCAGCACGCCGACGTCCATCGACACCGTGGTGGTGGCCTTGAGATGGCGCGTGGCGTCGGTGGCGCGTGCCTCGGTATGCACCACCTCGATGTCGGACAGCGTGTGGATGGCGGTGGTCTTGCCCGCGCCCACCGGCCCCATGAACAACACACTCCATTCAGCCATGCAGCAATCCCTGGTGCGGGTGCCAAACGGCACGCCGGAAGTCATACGAAATCATCACAGCCGATTCCAGGGTGGCGGGCCGCGCAACGGCCCCGCCGGCGGTGCCCTCGCGCCGCCAGAGCGTGACATTCACACGCCACGCGCCGAATCGTCCAGCCCGCGCAGGCTGGCTTCCACGGCGGCGGCGGTGGCCAGCGGCTTTTCCATGGGGAACAGGTGCGAGCCGTCCAGCATCATCACGCGGCCTTGCGTGAGCTCGGCGATCGAATCCAGTCCGCCCGCCTGCTTCATCTCGACCGAGGCCAGGCCGCCGACGAAGGCCACCGGGCATTGCAGCGGGTGTTCGCGCAGGAGCGCGCCGATCTGGTGCGGCAGCGTGTCGTAGATGGCGGATTCGACCTCGCGGTCGAAGGCCAGGCGCCAGGTGCCATCGGCGTCGAAGGTGCCGTGGTCGACGTAATCGTGCAGCACCTGTTCGTGCCAGGCGGCAAACATCTTCTTGCCGCGGAAGTGCTCGAACACGGCCTCGCGGCTTTCCCACTGGTCGCGCCGGCGGCGGCTGACCAGGCTGGGCGAGAGGCGCTTCATCAGCGCCGTGCGCTTGACCACGCCCATGGCGCCGGCGCGCCAGCCGGCGATGAGGGGCGAATCCAGCATCAGCACGCCGCGCGCCAGCGTGGGGTGGCGCGCCGCGCACATCAGGCTCAGGATGCCGCCCAGCGAATGGCCCACCAGCCACAGCGGCTGGCCGCCCGCTTCCTGCTGGCGCTGGGCGGCGAAGTCGGCCAGCTGGCGCACCAGGTGCGGCCAGCTGTCGGTGACGGGATAGGCGGGGTCGTGGCCGTATTTCTCGATGGCGCTGACCTGGTAGCCGCGCGCGCGCAGGCTGTCGAGCATGACGCGGTAGGTGCTGGCCGGAAAGCTGTTGCCGTGAGAGAAGACGATGGCGGACATGAACGAGACACTGCAAGGCGAAAGGTCGAACCCTGGATTACACCGCATCGGCCGGGGCGCTGGCTGCGGCCATGTTTCAATGCCGTCTTTCTTTCCACCCCGCCATGCCACGTCGCCCGCCCTTCGCACCCCCGCGCCCGCAACCGCGCTGGAGCGCGCTGCCCGTGGGCCACTGGCGCTGGTGGTATGCGGTGGTGGGCGTGGCGCTGTCGCTGGGGCTGCTGTTCGCGCTGGTGCTGCTGGGCTGGGTGGGCGTGTGGGGGCAGGTGGCGCAGTTCCTGATGTTCATCGCGGTGGCGCTGGCGGTGCCGTGGGCCATCGGCCGGCGCGCCCTGGCGGCAGACTGGGGCTGGGTGCCGGCGCGGCCGTGGCGCACGGCGGTGGTGGTGGCGGTGCTCGCGGTGGTCACCTTCGCCGTGGTCGAGGCCATCGAGGCCGTCGACCCCGCCGCCGCGCAGGCCTCGGCCACCGTGATGCGCAGCTTCGGCCTGGGGCACGACACGGTGTTCGACCTGGCGCTGGTGCTGTGCATCGTGGCCCTGGCACCGCTGGGCGAGGAGCTGCTGTTCCGCGGCCTCATCTACCGCAGCCTGCGCGATGGCCTGGCGCGGCATGGGCCGCTGGGCTGGGGCGTGGCCGTGGGCGCGGCGGTGTCGGCCGGGCTGTTTGCCTGGGCGCACGGCGGCGAGGGGCAGGCCCAGCAACTGTGGCAACTGGTGGGCGTGGGCCTGGTGCTGGTGCTGGCGTACGAGCTTACGGGCTCGATCAGCGCGCCGATCCTGCTGCACAGCCTGAACAACACGCTGGCGCTGGCCACGGGCCTGGCGCGCTACCCCGATGTGCGCCTGGCACAGCCCTGGATCGAGGCCCTGGCCTGGGCCGGGCCGCTGCTCACCTTGCTATCAATACTGTTGCTGGCAGCGCTTTACCGGCGCGCGCTGCGGCCCGATTTGGCTTGAAATTCAGATCAGCCGCTCGTCGGCCTGGGTGATCTTCTTCAGCGGCGGGTGGCGCGTCGAGCACACCTTGAGCGGCACGTCGGTCGCTTCGCCGTTCCATTGCGGGTCCTCGATGCTGTCGAACACCTGGCGCAGGCGCTGGCCCCAGCTCTTGTGCAGCATCTCGAAGTAGGGGTTCTCCTGGTCGATGCAGACCACGCGGTCGCTGGCCAGCGCACCCGCTTCGTACACCACCAGGTCGAGCGGCAGGCCGACCGACAGGTTGGACATCATGGTCGAATCCATCGACACCAGCGCGCACTTGGTGGCTTCGTCCAGCGGCATCTCGGGCTCGACCACGCGGTCGAGCACGGGCTTGCCGTATTTCGATTCGCCGATCTGGAAGAACGGCGTCTCGGTGGTGGCCTCGATGAAGTTGCCGGCCGAATACACCAGGAACAGGCGCATGCCTTCACCCGCGATCTGCCCGCCCAGGATCAGCGACACGTTGAATTCGAGCCCCGCCTGCCGCAGCGCCGCGCCGTCGCGCTGGTTGATGTGGCGCACCGCCGCGCCCAGCACCTGGGCGGCGTCGAACATGCTGCGGGCGTTCCAGATCGTGATCGGGTCGCCGCTCTCCGGGTCTCGCACGGATTCGGTCTGCAGGATCTCGCGCACCGACTGCGAGATCGACAGGTTGCCGGCCGACAGCATCACCATGAAGCGGTCGCCGGCGCGTTCGTAGATCAGCATCTTGCGGAAGGTGCTGATGGCGTCGACACCCGCATTGGTGCGCGAATCCGACAGGAACACCATGCCTGCGTTGACTTTGATGGCGCAGCAGTAGGTCATTTTGCTATGGAGTATGTAGCTGCTTGCGCCCGTCAGGCCTTGGCTGCAAGCGATTTGAGCTGGTAAAGCGCGTCCAGGGCGTCGCGCGGGCTCAGGGCATCGGGGTCGATGCGGGCGAGGGCGGATTCTACGGCGCTGGGCTCGGCCGGCGCGGCGGCGGGCGGCGGCGCGAACAGATCGACCTGTGCCTGGCTGGCGCTGGCGCCTTGCTCCAGCGCGCTCAGCACATGCCGCGCATGGTTGACCACCGGCGCCGGCACGCCGGCCAGTCGCGCCACCTGGATGCCGTAGCTGCGGCTGGCCGGGCCGGGCTGCAGCTCGTGCAGGAACACGATGTCGTGACCGCTTTCGGCGGCGGCCACGTGCACGTTGACGGCCGCGTGGTGCGTGCCCGGAAACTCGGTCAGCTCGAAATAGTGCGTGGCGAACAGCGTGAAGCACTGCAGCCTGTCGTGCAGCTGCGCCGCGATGCCGCTGGCCAGCGCCAGGCCGTCGAAGGTGCTGGTGCCGCGGCCGATCTCGTCCATCAGCACCAGCGATTCGCGCGTGGCCGTGTGCAGGATCTGCGCCGCCTCGGTCATCTCGAGCATGAAGGTGGACTGCGCGTTGGCCAGGTCGTCGGCGGCGCCGATGCGGGTGTGGATGGCGTCGATGGGGCCGAGGCGGCAGCTCTGCGCCGGCACGTACGAGCCCATCGACGCCAGCAGCACGATCAGCGCCACCTGCCGCATGTAGGTGCTCTTGCCACCCATGTTGGGGCCGGTGATGACCTGCATGCGGGTCTTGGGGCCGAGCACCGTATCGTTGGCGATGAAGGGCGTGCCGCTGGTCTCGGCCAGGCGCGCTTCGACCACCGGGTGGCGGCCGGCGCGGATCTCGATGCAGGGTTCGCGCACGAATTGCGGCGCGCACCAGTTCAGCGTGAGCGAGCGCTCGGCCAGCGCGCTCAGCGCATCCAGCGCCGCGATGGCGCGGGCAAAGCGGGTGAGCTGCGGCACGTGCGGCTGCAGTTCGGCCAGCAGGTGCTCGTACAGCCATTTCTCGCGCGCCAGGGCGCGCTCCTGCGCGCTCAGGGCCTTGTCCTCGAAGGCCTTGAGTTCGGGCGTGATGAAGCGCTCGGCGTTCTTCAGCGTCTGGCGGCGGCGGTAGTCGTCGGGCACTTTCGAGGCCTGGCCTTGCGTGACCTCGATGTAGAAGCCGTGCACCTTGTTGAACTGCACGCGCAGGTTATGGATGCCGGTGCGCTGGCGCTCGCGCGCTTCCAGGTCGATCAGGAAGGCGTCGCAGTTTTCCGAGATGGCGCGCAGTTCGTCCAGTTCGGCGTCCAGCCCCGGCGCGATCACGCCACCGTCGCGGATCAGCGCCGCGGGTTCGTCGAGCAGCGCGGTGCGCAGCAGATCGAGCGCTTCGGCGGGCGGTGCCAGGTCGGCGGAGATTTGAGCCAAAAGTGGCTCTGGCGCCCGTCCCACCAGCGCCAGAAGCTCATGTTTTTGTAGTGCGTGGCGCAACGCCACCAACTCGCGCGGGCGCACCTGGTTCAAGGCCAGGCGGGCGCTGATGCGCTCCACGTCGCTGGTGCCCTTGAGCTGCGCGCGCAGCTTCTGCCACAAGCCGTCGCGCAGCGCGCCGATGGCCTGCAGGCGCGCGCTGGCCTGGGCCCGGTCGCGCGCGGGCGCCAGCAGCCAGCTTTTCAGCAGGCGGCTGCCCATGCCGGTCATGCAGGTGTCGAGCAGCGAGAACACGGTGGGTGCGTCCTCGCCGCGCAGCGTCTGTACCAGTTCCAGGTTGCGGCGCGTGGTGGCGGGCAGGTCGATTAGCTCACCCGGCCGCTCGACCATCACGCCGCGCACGTGCGTCAGCGCGCGGCCCTGCGTGTGCTCGGCATACGTGAGCAGCGCGGCGGCGGCGGCGTGGGCGTGGGGCAGGTCTTCGGCGTTCCAGGCGGCCAGGCTGGCGGTCTGCAACTGCGCCAGCAGCTTGCGGCGGCCCAGGGCGGCGTCGAACTGGAATTCGGGCCGGTGGGTGAGGGCGGGTGCGCGGCCCGCGGCGGGGCGCACGTCCTTCAGGCGCTGCTCGAAGGCGGGCGTGGCGTCCTGGGGCAGCAGCAGCTCGCTGGGCGCCACGCGCTCCAGCCAGCCGGGCAGTTCGTCGGCCGCGCATTCGGCCAGGTGCACCTGGCCCTGCGTTACCGCCAGCCAGGCCAGGCCGCAGCGGTTGCGTGGCCCCGCGTGCAAGGCCAGCAGGATGGATTCGCTCTTGTCGCTCAGCAGTTCGCTGTCTGTCAGCGTGCCGGGCGTGACCACGCGCACCACCTTGCGCTCCACCGGGCCTTTGCTGGTGGCCACGTCGCCCACCTGCTCGCAGATGGCCACCGATTCGCCCAGCTTGATCAGGCGCGCCAGATAGCCTTCGACCGAATGGAAGGGCACGCCCGCCATCGGAATCGGTTGCCCGGCCGACTGGCCGCGCGTGGTGAGCGTGATGTCGAGCAGCGCCGCGGCTCGTTCGGCGTCGGCGTAGAACATCTCGTAGAAGTCACCCATGCGGTAGAACAGCAGGGTGTCAGGGAAGTCGGCCTTCAGGCGCAGATACTGCGCCATCATCGGCGTGTGGGCGGCGCCGGCGCTGGGGGCTTGTGCGGCGGGGGTGGGTTCTGGCGGTACGGCTCTGCTCATGTCACGGCCCGGCCGGGCGGGGCCGGCGCTGATGTGGCCGGCCCACCGGCGTGGATTTTTCGCGGCATCTTACGCTGCGCGCCGGCGGTGGCGCCACGCGGCGGCAGCGTCTGGCAGCCACACAAAAGCCGCCCGGTTTGAAATCGGGACAAGTGCCCCTATATGTGGGGGCATGAGTCACGAAATCAAAGGAAACATCACCCTCCCCGAATGGCCGAACTACGACGGCGAATCGATTTGCATGCAGGACGCGAGCTACCACACGCCGTGCTGGCGCCACTGGCTGAACCGCCAGAAGGTTTCGGGCATGCCCGACCTGACCTGGGACGAACTGCATGGCCTGTGGACCGAGACCTTCGGCGCCGTCGAGACGGCCGCGCCCAAGAACACCAGCGTGGCCGCGATCGAACGCCTGCTGCAAAAGCCCCCGCGCCAGCCAGCCGATGGGCGTGCGCACGGCAGAGGCGGCGCCCGCCTGACGCTGCCCAGCACGCCCTTCGTGGGCAGCTTCTACACCCAGGGCAAGCCATCGTGACCATGGCTTGAGGCAGGAAGGGCTCGATCCGTGAGCAAGGCCTTCACCCGCGAGACCGATGGCGGCGACGATGATGACGACATCGCACTGCCGCCGCTGCCTGTGGGCGGCAAGAACTACATCACGCCGCAGGGCTATGCGCGCCTGCGCGGCGAATTGCTGACGCTGATCGACGACGAGCGGCCGAAGGTGGTGGAGACCGTGCACTGGGCGGCCAAGAACGGCGACCGCAGCGAGAACGGCGACTACCTGTACGGCAAGAAGCGCCTGCGCGAGATCGACCGCCGCATCCGCTTTCTGACCAAGCGGCTGGAGGTGGCCGAGGTGACCGACCCGAGCGTGCACCATGGCGGCGAGCAGGTGTTCTTCGGCGCGCGCGTGACCTATGCCGATGACGACAGCGCCGAGCGCAGCGTCACCATCAAGGGCATCGACGAGGTGGACAACAGCCAGGGCGAGGTGAGTTGGATCAGCCCCATCGCCCGCACCCTGCTGCGCGCGCGCGTGGGCGACGTGCTGCAACTGCCGACGCCCGCGGGCGTGAAGGAGATCGAGGTGCTGGCGGTGGCGTACCCGGCGCCGGCCGGGCCGGCGTAGCGACGCAGGCTGCAGGCTGCGTGGGAATTCTCTCCGCCGAACATCTCATGGGGAGTATAGGCTTGTTGCGCCCGTCACACGGGCGCTAGCGGCCAGGTAGTTGGGGAGTATGTGCGGAATCAACCCGCCGCCGGCATGATGCGCGCCGCGCGCAGCACCGACTGCGTGCGCCGCAGGTGGCGCAGCACGGTGTCGAGGTGCTCGCGGTCGCGCACGGTGATGACGAAGCGCAGGTCCAGCGCGTCCTGCGCGGCTTCGTCGGTCATGCCCATGTGCACGATGTCGGCCTCGGCCGCGGCCATGGCGGCGGCCACGCGGGCCAGCACGCCCTTGCCGTTGACCACGGTGACGACCACGCCGACCTCGAAGTTGCGCACCGGCTCGTCGGCCCAGGCCACGGTGATGAAGCGCTCGGCGTCCTTGTTCTGCAGGCGGCGCGCCACGGCGCAGTCGTCGGTGTGCACCACCAGGCCTTCGCCGCGGCCCAGGTAGCCCAGCACGCCGTCGCCGGGGATGGGGCGGCAGCAGGTGGCGTACTTCACCGTGGTGTTGGGCGCGCCGTCCAGGATCACGGCGCCTTGCGACAGGTTCTCGTGCGCCGTGTAGCGCGCGTGGGTCAGCATCAGCGCGTCGGGCCGCACGCCGCTGGCCGCCAGCATGGTGACCAGGCGCTTGGCCACCATGTTGGCGCTGCGCTTGCCCAGGCCGATGTCGGTCATCATTTCCTCGCGCGTGCGGTTGCCGGTGAAGCGCAGCAGCTTGTCCCACAGCGGCTTGTCGGTTTCCTCCTGGCCGGGCGGCTGGCCCACGCCTTCGGCGCGCAGCGCCTGCGCCAGCAGCTTCTCGCCCAGTTCGCGCGACTCGTTCTGCGCCAGCCCCTTCAGGTGACTGCGGATGCGCGAGCGAGCGCGGCCTGTGCGCACGAAGCCCAGCCACGCCGGGTTGGGGGTGGAGACGGGCGCGGTGATGATCTCGATCACGTCGCCGTTGTGCAGCTCGGTGCGCAGCGGCACCTGCTCGCCATTGACCTTGGCGGCCACGGCGTGGTCACCGATGTTGCTGTGGATGGCGTAGGCGAAATCGACCACCGTGGCGCCCTGCGGCAGCGCCATGATCTGGCCCTTGGGCGTGAACATGTAGACCGCGTCGGGCACGAGATCGACCTTGATGTGCTCCCAGAACTCGGTGGCGTCGCGCGTCTCGTTCTGGATGTCGAGCAGCGACTGCAGCCACTTGGTGCCCAGCTCGTCGCCGCCCTCGGTCTTGCCGGCCTTGTACAGCCAGTGCGCGGCCACGCCGGCCTCGGCCACCAGGTCCATGGCGTCGGTGCGGATCTGGAACTCGATGTTGATGCTGGCCGGCCCCACCAGCGTGGTGTGCAGCGACTGGTAGCCGTTGACCTTGGGGATGGCGATGTAGTCCTTGAAGCGGCCCGGCACCGGCTTGTACAGCTGGTGCAGCAGGCCCAGCGCGGTGTAGCAGCTGATGGTGTTGAGCAGCACCACGCGCACGCCGTACAAATCGTTCACCTGCGCGAACGACAGGTGCTTGTCGTCCATCTTGCGGTAGATGGAGTAGAGCGTCTTCTCGCGGCCGATGATGTGCGCCGTCAGGCCGGCATCGGTCAGCGCGGCCAGCACCTCGGCCTGCACCTTCTGGATCAGGTCGCGCCGGCGCTGGCGCGCCTTGTGCACGGCCTTGGCCAGCACCACGTAGCGCCACGGCTTGAGGTGGCGGAAGGCCAGGTCCTGCAGCTCGCGGTAGGCCTGGTTCAGGCCCAGGCGGTGGGCGATGGGGGCGTAGATCTCGATGGTTTCGGTGCTGATGCGGCCCCATTTGCTGCGCGGCATGTCGCCTATGGTGCGCATGTTGTGCAGGCGGTCGGCCAGCTTGACCAGGATCACGCGCACGTCGCGCGCCATGGCCAGCAGCATCTTGCGGAAGGATTCGGCCTGGCCTTCCTCGCGCGTGCTGAACTGCAATTTGTCGAGCTTGGTGAGGCCATCGACCAGCTCGGCCACCGGGGCGCCGAACTCCTCCACCAGGTCGGCCTTGGTCACGCCGCAGTCTTCCATCGCGTCGTGCAGCAGCGCGGCCATCAGGGCGTGGGCGTCCAGCTTCCATTCGGTGCATTGCGCCGCCACGGCGATGGGGTGGGTGATGTAGGGCTCGCCGCTGTGGCGCAACTGGCCCAGATGCGCCTGGTCGGCAAAGCGGTAGGCGCGGCGCACCAGTTCGACGTCGGCCGGATCCAGGTAATCGAGCTTGGCCTCGAGTGCGGCAAAGCTGGCAGCGGCGGCGTTGGCGGCGGCCATGGGCTGCTCGATGATCGGCGGCATGACGGATCCCATGGCCCCTAATTTAACCGGGCTGTCACCAATTTGTGCAGCTGCAACGAGAAAGGCGCCCCGCGGGGCGCCTTTGCTGGGCTGGAAGCGACAGGCGCTGGCAGCCGTTGAGCGGTGCTCGGTAACTTTCAGGGCACTTTCTTGAGCATTTCCAGGCCCACCTTGCCGGCGGCGATCTCGCGCAGCGCGGTCACGCCGGGTTTGTTGCGCGTTTCGATCTTGGGCGTGTGGCCCTGGCTCAGCATGCGGGCGCGGTAGGTGGCGGCCAGCACCAGCTGGAAACGGTTGGGGATCTGCTCGAGGCAGTCTTCGACAGTGATGCGGGCCATGGGGGCGGTCTCTCCGGGAGGTGTCAGGCGATGCCGAGGGCTTGGAAGGTGTCGGCGCGGGCGCTTTTCTGGGCGATGTAGCGCAGGCGCTGCGCGTGAACAATGGTTTTCAGGTCGAAAAGCGCACGTTCAAATACCTCATTGATTATAACGAAGTCGAAGTGCTGGGCCTGCGCCAGCTCTTCGCGGGCATTGGCCAGCCGCAGTTCGATCACGTCGGGCGCGTCCTCGCCGCGGCGGGTCAGGCGCGAGCGCAGTTCTTCCCAGCTGGGCGGCAGCACGAACACCAGGATGGCGTCGGGAAACAGCTTCTGGATCTGCAGCGCGCCCTGCCAGTCGATCTCCAGCACCACGTCGCCGCCGGCGGCGATGCGCGCCTCGATGGCCTGGCGCGAGGTGCCGTAGCGGTTGCCGTGCACCAGCGCCCATTCGAGGAAGTCGCCGGCGGCGATCTTGGCGTCGAACGCCTCGTTGCTGATGAAGAAGTACTCGCGGCCGTCCTTCTCTTGCCCGCGCGGCGCGCGCGTGGTGTGCGAGATGGAGGGCGCCACGCCGGCGTCGACCTCCAGCAGCGCATTGACCAGGGTGGATTTGCCCGATCCGCTGGGCGCAGCGACGACGAAGAGATTGCCAGGATGGTCCATAGGTGGTGGGCGCGAGCAGCTATTGATTCAGGAGTGGCCGTGCCACCCGATGGCGCGGATTTTAGCGATGGCGCCCGAACACCAGCAGCAGGTTGTTGGCCGGCAGGGCGTGGCGCTGGGTGAGCTGCAGCCCCGCCGCCTGCGCCGTGCGCTGCACCTCGTCCAGCTGGCGCAAGCCCCAGGCGGGGCGGCGGCGGCGCAAGTCGGCGTCGAAGGCCAGGTTGCTGGGGGCGGTGGGCACGCCGTGCTCGATGAAGGGGCCGTACACCACCAGGTGCCCCTCGGGCGCGAGGTGACGGGCGGCGCCGGCCATCAACCCGGCGCAGCAAGGCCAGGGGCTGATGTGCAGCAGGTTGGCGGCGTAGACCAGGTCGAACGGCTCGGCAAACGGCTCGCCGTCGGACGGCCAGGGGGCGTCCAGCACATCCAGCCGCCGCGGCCGGGCGACGTTGGTGGCGCCGGTCTGCAAGGCCCAGCCACGGATGGTGCCGAAGCCTGCGTCGTCCACGTCGGTCGGTTGCCAGTGCCAGCCGGGCAGGGCGGCGGCGAAATGCGCGACGTGCTGGCCGGTGCCGCTGGCAATCTCCAGCGCCCGGCCTTCGGCGCCCAGCAGGCCGCGCAGCACGGCCAGGATGGGGCCCTGGTTGCGCTCGGCGGCGGGGCTGTGGGGCAGGGTGGGCATGTGATGGGTTTCAGGTGTTTTTGGCCTCTGGCGCTTATCCAGTAAGCGCAAGCAGCTATATAAAGTGTAGTGATCCGTGGTCAGCGGCAGTGCACCATCCCCTCGGCAGGGGCGGCATCGCCCGTGATGGGGGTGCAGCGTGGCGCCGCCTCGGGCGCCGGTGCCATGCGTTCGCGGATGACGATGCCGCTGCCGTCGGCCTCGTCCGGCTTCGACGACATGGCATCGATGCCCGCACCGATCGCCTTGCCCGTCAGGCTGACGCCGGTGGACACCACCGCGCCGGTGACCGAGATGGCGGCACCGGCGGTGGCGCTGGCCACGGCGCAACCTTCGGCCAGCCAGGTGGACGCGAGCAGCACTGCGCACAGGGCCGCGCGCGGGCCGGCCTGCTTCATGCGCCCGTGGTGCTGGCCGTCACGCCGCCCTGGCGCACCTGGGCGGCGATGTCGAGCGAGCGCAGGCGCAGCGCCGGGTCGTAGAGGTCGCAGGTGAAGATCATCTCGTCGCAGCCGGTCTCGGCGGCCAGCGCCTGCAGGCCCTGGCGCACGGTGTCTGGCGAGCCGATGACGGCGCAGGCCAGGAAGTCGGCGATGCCGGCCTTCTCCTGCGCGCTCAGGCGCTCGAAGAAGCCCTCCTGCGGCGGCTGCAGCAGCCCGCGCGCGCCACGCAGGATGCCCAGCACGCGCTGGAAGATGCTGCTGGCCAGGTAGGTGGCTTCCGCGTCGCTGGGCGCGGCCACCAGCGGCACGCCGATCATCACGTAAGGCTTTTCGCACTGGGCCGAGGGCTTGAAGCCGCGCCGGTACACCTCGATCGCCTGCAGCAGCATGGCCGGCGCGAAATGCGAGGCGAAGGCGTAGGGCAGGCCGCGCTCGGCCGCCAGCTGGGCGCTGAACAGGCTGGAGCCCAGCAGCCAGATGGGCACCTGCGTGCCGGCGCCGGGGTTGGCGATCAGCTTCTGGCCCGCCCTGGGCTCGCCCAGCAGGTGCTGCAGCTCGGCCACGTCGCGCGGGAAGTCGTCCACCGTCTCCACGCGGTCGCGGCGCAGCGCGCGCATGGTCATCGGGTCGGTGCCGGGGGCGCGACCCAGGCCCAGGTCGATGCGGCCGGGGTACAGCTCGGCCAGGGTACCGAAGCTCTCGGCCACCGTCAGCGGCGGGTGGTTGGGCAGCATCACCCCGCCCGAGCCGACGCGGATGCGCTGCGTGCCGCCGGCAATGTGGCCCACCAGCACGGCGGTGGCCGAACTGGCGATGCCCGCCATGTTGTGGTGCTCGGCCAGCCAGTAACGGGTGAAGCCCAGGCGCTCGGCGTGCTGCGCGGTCTGCAGCGACACGGCCAGCGCGTCGGCCACGCTGTGGCCCTCGCGCACCGGCACCAGGTCGAGCATGGAGAAGGCGATGTCTTTCAGTGCTTTGGTCATGCCCGTATTGTGGTGCGTTCGCGCCCGGCCTGCAGGCGGTGGGTGGGCAGTGCGCCGGCTGCCGACCATCGTCGCCGGGCCGCAACAGCTGTCATTTTTGCCGGCCACACTCGGTTTGATGCACGTCAAAGAAGCAGCGGCTGAAAGTTGAAGATTGCAACTGATGGTCGTAACATTTCAACTGTTGAATAGTTCAACTTGTCAAGAGGGGAGCCCTTCAGATGCCATCAGCCACCGACCGAACCGCAGCCAGCGTCCCCGGCGCTCGACTGCCTTGTTTGCCCTGTGCCCCTGCGGCGTCCTGCCGCTTCTCGCCCCTTGTCTGAAACCGAATCGAGGAGATTCACACATGAGTACCGTCGCCGCTTCCGCCGGCAATAGCCAGGCCGTCGCCTTCAAGGGCAACGACAAGCTGCTGTTCGGCATGATCATGGGCGTGATCGCGTTCTGGCTGTTTGCCCAGACCACGCTCAACATCGCGCCCGACATGCAGAAGGACCTCGGCATCGAGGCCAACCTGATGAACATCGCCGTGGCCATCACGTCCCTGTTCTCGGGGATGTTCATCGTGGTGATGGGCGGCCTGGCCGACCGCATCGGGCGCGTGCGCATCATGAACCTGGGTTTCATCCTCAGCATCGTGGGTGCGCTGATGATCGCCCTGACGCCCACGGGCGCCATGTCCACCCCGTTCCTGATGCTCGGCCGCGCCATCCAGGGCGTGTCGGCGGCCTGCATCATGCCCGCCAGCCTGGCCTTGGTGAAGACCTATTGGGACGGCGCCGAACGCCAGCGTGCGGTGTCGATGTGGTCGATCGGCTCGTGGGGCGGCTCGGGCCTGTGCGCGCTGTTCGGCGGCCTGATGACGCAGAACTTCGGCTGGCGCTCGATCTTCTTTGCCTGTGCGGCGGTGTCCGTGCTGGGCATGCTGATGATCCGCGGCACGCCCGAGAGCAAGGTCGACAGCGACGGCAACGCCACGCTTGACTTGGCCGGCATCGTGACCTTCATGGTCGGCATGGTGGGCCTGCAGATCGTGATCACGCAAGGCAACAAGCTCGGCTGGACGAGCCCCTTCATCCTGACGGCTGCTGCCTTGACCGTGGTGGCTGGCGTGCTGTTCTTCATGGCCGAAGGCAAGGCCGGCAAGCCGTTCATCGACTTCAAGCTGTTCGACAACAAGATCTTCACCGGCGCCACCATCTCCAACTTCATGCTCAACGGCGTGGCCGGCATGCTGATCGTGTCGCTGCAGCTGGTGCAGCTGGGTGGCAACATGAACGCGCAACAGGCCGGCATGCTGACGCTGGGCTACGCCATCGCCATCATCGCCTTCATACGCGTGGGTGAAAAGTTGCTGCAGCGCTTCGGCTCGCGCAAACCCATGATGTGGGGTTGCCTGATCACGGGCCTGTCGATCATCCTGCTGATGCCCACCAACCTCATGCTGGGCGACTACAAGGTTCTGGCCGTGATCGCCTACATCCTGTTCGGCATTGGCCTGGCCTTCTACGCCACGCCTTCGACCGACGCCGCGCTGTCCAACCTGCCCGCCGCACAGGCCGGCTCGGGCTCGGGCATCTACAAGATGGCTTCTTCGCTCGGTGGCGCCTTCGGCGTGGCCATCTCGGCGGCCATCTTCACGGCCCTGCGCGCCAACAACGACAGCATCCACTGGCTGGAAGGCGTGATCACCTTCGTCGGCCGCCAGGACAACGTGGCCATCCGCGAGGCCGCCATCATCGCCCTCGGCTTCAACCTGCTGATGGTGGTGTTCGCCATGATCTCGATCATGCTCACCATCCCGAAAGGCAAGAAGGCCTGATGGCCTGACCGGCTCGCGCCGCCATGGCGCGAGCCCATTCCATAAACATCGATTCCAGGAGATAGACCAATGACCGCCATCCTTGAAAAAGTGAACGCTGACAAGGGCAAGATCGAAAGCCACTTCCACTACCTGCATCAGAACCCGGGCGTGGCCTTCGAGGAGCAGACCGCTGCCACCTACATCGCCGGCAAGCTGCGCGAATGGGGGTACGAAGTGACCGAGGGCATCGGCAAGACGGGCGTCGTCGGCCAGCTCAAGGTGGGCGACGGCAAGGCCCGCATCGGGCTGCGCGCCGACACCGATGCCCTGCCGGTGCAGGAGGGTTCCGACCTGCCGTACAAGAGCAAGATCGAAGGCAAGTCGCACATGTGCGGGCACGATGCGCACAGCGCCATGCTGCTGGGCGCGGCCGAATACCTGGCGAAGACGAAGAACTTCAACGGCACGCTGAACGTGATCTTCCAGCCCGCCGAGGAGGTGATGGCCGGCGCGCCCGCCATGATCGCCGACGGCCTGTTCGAGAAGTTTCCGATGGACGTGATCTTCGGCATGCACAACATGCCCGGCCTGCCGGTGGGCAAGCTGCACTTCACCGGCGGCCCGATCATGGCCGCGGTGGACAACTGGGAGATCGAACTCACCGGCGTCGGCAGCCACGGCTCCATGCCCGAAAAGAGCATCGACCCGCTGGTGGCCGGCGCGGCGCTGGTGATGTCGCTGCAGACCATCGTCTCGCGCAACGTGGCGCCGATGGACGCCGCCGTCGTCAGCGTCGGGGCGTTCCTGGCGGGCAACGCGGGCAACGTGATCCCGCAGAACGCCATCCTGCGCATGAGCACCCGCACCCGCAAGCCCGAGACGCGCCAGATGGTGCTGGACAAGATCCGCTCCATCACCAAGGCCACGGCCGAGGCGTACAACGTCAAGTTCGAGATCCGCGAGGGCCAGCCGGGCGCCATCCTGATCAACGACGAGGCCAACACCGACAAATGCATCGACATCGCGCGGCAGGTGCTGGGCGACGACAACGTCGTCACGCCTGGCCCCACCTTCATGGGCAGCGAGGACTTCGCCTTCTACGCCCAGAAGGTGCCGGGCGTGTACTGCTTCGTCGGCAACGGCGACACGCCCAACGTGCACCACCCGATGTACGTGTTCGACCAGAAGAACCTGCCGGTCGGTGCGGCGTACTGGGTGGCGGTGGCTGAGGCCTACCTGAAGTGAACCCCCGGACGGTCGATTCCTGCACGGT